>CAZUSA010000001.1:0-291123 GCA_964622835.1 Candidatus Woesearchaeota archaeon
CGACGCTAAGTTAAATGGTAACATCGTCTCCTCTTTACCCTGCGTAAAGAAGACGGACAGAAGGTGGCTTATGCGCTCCTAACACTTTTGTTATTTTTTACCGCAACAAATATATAGAACTGTGCTTTTTCTATAATTAATGGTTGAAATTATTGATCCACATAATAACGAAGTGTTGTATAGGAATTGGGTTAATAATGGTAGAAAACTTAATGGTGTGTCAGACGCTAATAGAGATTTAGCTTTCTTATCTGATATGGAAAAAGGAAAGAATACTCAAAGAAAAACAGGTAGAGTAGGTTTTGCAAGACTTAAAGCATTAAAGTCTCGAATGACTCGATTATCCATTCTCACAGAAAAGGAATTTAATAAACCTCTCTGTGAATTAACTCGTGATGATTTTAGTGAGTTTATTTATCGTTTAGTTGATGGGAAAATAAGAACTAAGAAGGGTGAGAAGTATAATTCAACGAGAAATTTTATTGTTGACTTCAAGTCTTTTTGGCATTGGCATATGAAGGTGCAAAATCGATTGTATGAGGAGACTAACGGTAAAAAAGGTAGTGTTGTTTCTGACATCACAGATGATGTCATGGCTGGTAAGACAAAGAAATCAGATTTTGTGTACTTTGACATCAATGAATTACAAAAGATGGTTAGAGAAGCTAAATTTAAGTATAAGGCAATTATGCTTCTTATGTTTGATAGTGGTATTCGTGCACCAAAAGAATTGTCTAATGTACGGGTAAAAGATGTCATCAAACAAAGGGGATCCGATGTTCTTCAGTTAAATATTCGCGAAGAGAGCTCAAAGACGTTTGGCAGAAAAATAAAGTTACATTTGTCAAGTAAATTGATTGCAGAGTACATTGCTTCTTTAGATTTGAAGAGTGATGATTTTTTGTTTAAGATTTCACCAAGTGTCGTTAATCAGTATATCAAAAGGATTGGACGAAGAACTATCAATAAAGAGCCAACAATGTATGATTTTAGGCATTGTAGTGCCTGCCATTATGTTTCTATTTATGATAATCATAATACATTGATGTATCGTTTTGGATGGACAAATCCACAAATGATCAAATATTATACTAATTTTATAGGCGTTACTGATGATGTTAGCGAGGATGATCTGCTTTCAACAGTTGATAAAACAGAGCTTCAAAAGGAATTAGAAAAAGAAAAGCACAAAAGAGAACTCTTAGAAGAGCAGTTTAAAGCTCAAGATAAGCAATTAACACAAGTTACTGAAGCACTTAAGCTATTAGATAATCATGTAAGGGATAAAAAATGAAACATTACAACTTAAACAAAACCGATCTAGATTTTCTAAAAACCTGGAGTTTTTGGACACTTTTTGGTTTAGTTGTTATTATTATTTTCTCAGTAACAAAATTATATGGATATAGCCCTGCCGAATGGCTCTCCAAAGGTTTCATTGGATGGTCTGCACTAACATTATTTTCTTTTATCGGTTCAGTTCTTATCTGGAACAAATAACTAAGCTATTTCCCTTCTAGCCTACAGTATAAACTCTTTCCTAGTGCTATGTGTTTTTCTGTTTTTCTTCCAAGTCTATTTTGAAATATCTTCTAAGTAATTGAACAAGTCCTGATAAAATTGAAAAAAAGGCAGAAATTAAAAATATAATTTGGAATGTTATGAATTTTTCACTAGTTGCTGAAGGATTGATAAATACCAAGATAAGAAGAATCATCAAAAGAATTACTATCCTTATAATGAAGTGTTCTGTCTGTCTTAGCATTGTTATGGTTGGTTCAAATTTTTTTAGTTCTTTAAGATCCTTTTCAAGTCCTATCGCATGACCTATAAATATCGTTCCAGTTCCACGATGGTGAATTACTGCTCCACTAGGGATCTCATTAAGATTTTTTTTCTTGTACTTTTTTTTCAATCCTTCAATATACTCTTCAACAATTGTCTTAACATTAAGCAGATTTACTTTTTTATCGGGGACCCACATACGATCAACTATGTTTTTTATTTTCCCCTTTAGCTTAGAAACTTCAAAACTCATAAATGTAATTAAAATTGTGAGAATAACAAAGCCAATTTGAAGCAAAGATTCAATAGTACTTTTTTTTAAAATGACAAAATTAGAAACTATGTTTGAAAATATTTCTGTAAACATATAGGGGATCACAGTAATTAAAAGAAGCCAGATGAAAATCTCATCAAATAATGTGGTTTCTCTTGAACATTGACTTAGATTATTTTCCATGATTATCATTCACAAATATTGTTTGTACAGTCTAATGGTATGTAACAGGAGGGATAATAACCTTCTTCTTCACAACAGGGTCCTGTTTCGTAACCACATTCAACCATTCTTATGAAGTTTTGAGTTCCAATAAACAATAAGTTCTTGGAGTCTATAGCTATTCCCACACCTATCTCTTCAAGCTCTGGAGTTAAAATATTTTCTCTATGGCCAGGGCTGTTCATCCAACCATTCACCATATTTTTGGCAATTTCTTTTTCATCTTTTTCTGAGTCTGGAATCTCTCCAGGAGAATAAAATTCAAAACTAGTTGCAGATCCAACATTTTCTGC
The DNA here is from genome assembly GCA_964622835.1 of Candidatus Woesearchaeota archaeon. GTDB lineage: Archaea > Nanobdellota > Nanobdellia > SCGC-AAA011-G17 > UBA489 > JABIKK01. The sequence goes on from CAZUSA010000001.1 coordinate 2,575, forward strand.
AGACATATCAAAATCATAGATATTATCGTTATTTAATCTATCAACAGGTTCAGTACCATCTTTTCCTTCGTGAAAGATTAATATATTATCACTTGGAGAAAAGGGTTCATTGTAGGTTGCCATTAACCATTCACTATGTTTGCGAGCAGCATAACTTACAGGATCATGATGTTTTAGTAAAGTAAGGCCTTCTTTTTTTCTTTCTTTGTTTGTTAAATGAAGTATTTCTTGTTCTATCAATTGAATATTATATTCATACTTTACTGCAGGTTCATCATAAATGAAGGTTTCTTCTACAACTTGAGTAAGTGATTCTTTTTTATCAGTGTATTTTTCTTTAAGATCTTCTGCAGTATATCCTTCATTATCCACAATATATGTGGTAACAAAATTCCAGTTAAAATATACAAGAAGTATAACTATCACCCATACTACCTGCTTAATCAATTTTCGCTTTTTGTAATATCTCATTTTCTTCTTTTCCTCTTTTTATATTTGATTTAATGTTCTTTGCCAGGATCAGGAAATTCAGCAAGAATGTTTGGTTCGATAACATCAAGTATTCTTTGTAGGTTTGTATTGCATAAATCTATAAATCGGTGAATATCTTTCAGTGTTAATTGTTGAATAGGGGGGAGTTCATCAAAACCTTGGGGAGTAAAAACAAGCTTCTCTCCATCATCATCTTCTCCAATAATAAGACCTAATGTAAATGGTTGATAGAGCATGCTAATAAGATTTGATATTTTTTTCGTTGATTTAGTAATGGATTTTTTCTTTTTAGCAAGAGCATTGTTATGTTGCACTGTGGATACTAATAAACTGATAATGCCAGCAAGATGCCAATTATCTGGGGGATATTCATAATCATCATCTTCTAATTCAATGACATTTTCAAAACATTTCATAGCGTCTTCAAATTTATTTTTCTTTAATAGTAGCCATCCTTTTCTATACCATGCTTTAACATAATGTGTATCTAGGAGTAATGCCTCATCATAACATTTTAACGCTTCTGCAGTTCTATTAAGCCCCTGCAAAATGTTACCTCTAGAATACCAATCACCGGGTCTGTTTTTTTGAAAAATCTTATTATGTATTTTCAATGCTGTTTTAAAATCTTTTTTATGAAAAGTCAAAGCAAGTTCAGTATTTTTATCATCATCATAATCTTCTGAAAAATGACTGTAAAAACACTTACCACATTCAATTCTTTCTTCAGTAATTCTCAAAGAACTTTTTTTAGTGCCTGGATAAGAAAAGTAGCAATATTTTCTAGGAAGTATCAATTTTTTTTTACAAGTATTACATGTTTTCATTTACAGTAAACGTCCTCTGAGCAGTTTGGGTCTTGGCAGTCCATTAGTTTGTCGTCATCGTTGTCTTTGTAATCATTGCATATTTCTTGTTTTTCCCAACACCATGTTTCAACGGTGTATACTTGTTCATCTTTTGGGTCAAAGTATCCATTACATGTGTATCTGTGAAGTTCTCCAAGAATATTGTAGTTATCATCATAAATTTTTTGAACTTCTTTTTGATGATAAAACCATTTTTGTTCACATTTTTCTGTTTTTGGTGGACAATGTTGTATGATTTCTTCATGAATAAATTCTTCTTCAAAAGTAACAGGGAGATCACCTTTTTTCTTTGTTAAAGTGACATCAACTACAATGTCCTTATTGTGATCTGATTTATCTGAACTAAAATCCCAATCCCACATATTCCAGATCATTATTCCCTGTGTTTGCCAATTAGGGTTGTAAACTAAACAAGAACCTTCCAAAACATAAAGATCACCGACTTTCTGTGGATAGGGGTATTTGAAATCAACTTGGGGACAATCGGAAATGGTGTAATCTCTTAGCCAATCAGCAATATACCATGGGTTTCGAATAGTTCGTGGAATAGCTCCAGAATCAAGATAACTAACACCATATTTTTTAATGTATTTTTTTTCAAGAGAAGAATATTCGTTTTGCATGAAATAAACAATAAACGGGTTTTCTGAGACAAATTTAAACTTAACTTGAGGGTACTCTTCAGTTATACCAATGTTTGAAAATCTGATGTATTCTAAGAAAGGGAGATCTCCTAATCTTTCTCCAACTTCTATATAACCAGTTGTTAGGCCAACAGAATCAACGTTAAAACGTTTTTTAAGTTCAATTTCTTTTTCATAAACAACAACTTCATCAGGACTAACATCAATCACAACCACAATTTCTTCATCAGATTGCATTTTAGAAACTAAGTCTTCATTCTGTTCTACGATAGATTGTTCTTCAACTGCTTCTGGCTGACATCCTGTAAGAATTAATGATATTGCTAAAAGTCCTAACATCCATAGTTTATCTTTCATTTTAGAACAAACCCCTCTTCCGGGTTTTTCTTGCTTTTTCTAAGGCATAATCCTCATGGGCTTGTAATCTACCCGTTTCTTTTAGTCTTTCTTCTTCAATAATATCCTGTCTTCTTTGTTCAGTATCGTCTTCTTTTTGCATTCTTGCTTTGTACCTTTTGCCTGGTCTAGCAAGTATAATTATAAATCCAACACAGATTATTCCTGCAACCCATTGTTTGAAAGCAAATGCTAAGAATGCTGCCATCCCCAGCATAATTAAGAAAAATTCATATTGTTTGGTTCTCATTTTTTTTTCCTCTTGTTGAGAAGGTCTGCAAGCCAATCACCAAACTGGTCCGACAAGCCCCTATATTTCTTACCATGACGTTTGAAATAGCAACGATCAAAATACCTATTAAGAGAGAATACACCATAAATTAAGAGTCCTCCTAAAAGGAGTCCAAAAAGAGTCATTTCCAATTTATTTCACGAAAAACGAAAGATAGCTTGCTATTTAAGTTTGTCTTCTAAGGTTTCAATCATAATTTTCAACTTTTGAGATATCAATAGAATATTTAGAAACTTCCTGTGTTTCCATGTCTGTACACTCATATGTAAGAGCTTCAATATCCTTTTTACTCAAGAATTTGCCTTCATCAAAACAATTATTTGCTATTTGAATAATAATATCCTCCTCGTCAATTATCTCTTTTTTCAATTGTTTTAATTCTGCTTTGTCTTCTTCATATTGTTCTATTGTTAATTCTTGTGTTTCTGCAGGCTCTTCTAAAAGAGTTTCATCAGCTTGTTCGTTAGGAGAGCATTGAGCCATTAGAATAATGATAATTAATATTCCCCACCCTAATAGTGTTTTGTAGCTATTGTTCATTGGTAATATAATCCCTCGCAAGGTATGCCGTCTTGATCACCGTCTAAGTGGTGGACGTCGTTGGATAGGCCACCGCATTCATCAAAGACTGCTTTTGCTTGAGCATATGTGCTGAAAGCATCGCAATTGTAGGTGTTGTAACTGCATTCGTAAGTTGATTCTTCTATGTTGGATAGGCCTTGTAATTCCATTTTGATACTAATAATTCCATAGCTAGATTCTATTGTTGATTCAAGGGAGTCAATTATTTGATTAAATGTTACTATTCTATCTTTTGTACTTGTTTTCCAAAAAAATGTATCAATTTCTAATTCTTTTAGTTCTTCATCATTTTCTACAATAAAATCATAAAAAGAATTTTCGTGTCCTATATATTTTTCAAGCAAATTAATTTCTGCTTGCATTAGTGATATAGACTCGCTGTACCATTCTATATCCTCTACTTTTGTTTCAAGATGGTCTTCTTTTTTATTAGATAATTTGTCAAATTCATTAACATCCTCGCTTGACAAATCTGTATGTTTATGGAATTCATCAAGTAAATTATTATTAGTTTTTTCTTCTTCCTGCTTTTCTTCTTCTAATGCTTTTTTCTCATTTTGAATTTCTTTTGTTTGTTGTTCCAATTCATCATATTTTTGTTCAAATTTTTCATTAGACTCTTCAATTGATTTGTCAATAAAATAAAATGAAGCATACACTATCAAATAAAATATAATTACAATAAGCCCAATCCATTTGAAAAATGTTCCTACAGCTCCCATATGTTCAATAAAGAGTATATTGCTATAAAAGTTTAATGATTTCTTGCATAGTTTGGGTTGTCGATTTTAAAGAAGATCTCATCCCTAATCTTATTCAGTCGTAAAGGAAACTCCTTTCTAGCAAGTTTGATCTCACCATCAATAACTTTAGAAATAATTTTCTTAACTTTACTAACACTAATTTCCTTATTCATCTGATCTAAAATAGTCTCGGGTTATCTTATGTTCTTTTGAGAATAATATTTCTGCTTCATCAAATGTCTTTTTAGCATCGTGAGGATCTTTTCCTTTAGCTTTGTTTTCTTTCATAATTTTTAGTTTTTCTTCCCAAAATTTCACAACTTCTGGATGTTTATCCATATATTCTTGTAATTCTTTTTGCATTCCTTTCATAAAATTTTGAGGGTCATAAAGTATTTTTTTATGGAGATTTATATGAGATAAAAAAGGATAGTCTCTAACTTGATGTTCCATTTGTTTTTTAGGACAAATAACAAAATCTATATGTATCCCATACTTATTTCTTTTTTCCCAACCCCACTCACCATCAGTATCAACAACAATCTCAATATCAACATCAGAATCAAGTCTCTCAGTACCAGTTGCCAAACTACCAAGCACATTAATAGCTATAACTTCAGGCTTCTTAGAATATCCTTTAACTATTTCATCAACAATCTTTTGGTGTACTTCTGACATAATCGTATAATATTTTTTAAATTTTAAAAATTTTTCTGTCAAGTCCTAACTTATCTCCACTCATTTACCTTCAGACTCATTCACAAAGACACATTCCAACTCCTTATGCGATACTGATTAATGGATCACTTCCATTTGGGCGAACTCTGAGACCAAATAACTGCATTATCTATTAATCATTTATTACGTCGTCGTGAGCGAATGCGAGCGACCGAAGGGAGCGAGAGGATAGCGAACGGAGTGAGCCTATCATGTTAAGAGGTTAATAGAAAGCTTTATAACCTATATACTGCAGTATATACTTAGTGATTACAAATGACAGAAACACCGAAACCTGATGAATATGCTCCTTATCTTCTCTCCTTTAGAGAACCTGGCGAAGCAGTAAACCCTCATTTTACCTCAGCAGGATCGTATGCAGTAGTTTCATTGGGCAGATCACCTGAAGAAGCAATAGGTTATGCAATTTCAAATCCAGGGAAATGGCTCGGAGATGCTGACGGAATTGGTCTCATACTTGATGGAGACCCTGTTAGAGTCACAGATCTCGCTGACATTGTTCTAGGACCCGAAGGTCTCGAACTTATTGTTACAAGAACAGGAAATACTTCACGAAGAAATGGATCAGCAACAGTCACAGAGTTGCCACTTACAGAGATTGGGTTAGCAACATATCCCTGCAACCAGTTAGAAAGGGCAAACATTCGCACAGTTGGTGATCTTATTAAGCACACAGATCATGAAATTTATGTTCTCCGTGGCGTTGGAATGCAATCTATGGATCTCATAGAAGATTATCTTAGCAAGAATGGTCTTAGCTTCAAAGAAACATCCCTCTAAATAAACAATTCAAATTCTTTAAAGAAATAGAAAAGAAGGACATTATTCGTCCTTCTTAATTTCAACTTTGAAGCAGTTGATACATTTGCCGCCAAGAACTTTTATCTTAAGATAAGGTTTATTGTTCTTATCTTTAGCGTTCCAGATAGCGATACCGTCTCCAGAATAGTCTGGAGTTGTTGGTTCAAATCCCATGTTCGTTTCACCTCCTTTCCATTGATGTTTTGGATATTTCATAGCGGTTCTGTAAGAAGTTTGAGTGCCTTTTATTGAATATTCGTGATAATAATGAAAAAAGAAAATTTTCAGCATATTAGCACAATAGTTCATTAAATGGCTAGCTCAAACAGCGTATGGTGAAATATACAAAATGCATATCGGTAGAAGGAGCATGACATGGGGGGATTTGAATAACGTGTATTACTATCTGAACCAGCTGATAATGATAAAACCTATATTGGATCACATGAAGTTCTGAAGTGAATCAACTAAAACAAAAAGAACAACAAATGAATCACATGAACTAAACACTATATGTGACCAACATGCTTCACGTAAGAAACGTTCCAAACACATGAACCATATAATCCATTACTTTCATTAAAAACCTTCTGAGAATAAGTTAAAGAGATTAGTAAGAGGCAGACCGCCTAAGGTCTGACTATCATTTGAATTACTTAAATCTATTGTTAGGATGTATAATGAAAGAGTCGTTGTTAATTGGTATTCTAATTCTTTTTTCTGTGTGCATTCTAACGAAGTTTGTTAGCTTTTGAGCGTAACAATCGTTCTCGGTATGCATAAACTCTATGTCTGTCAGAACAGTAGCGTTTTATGGCTTTTTCTGTTACGATCTCAAAGCTTTCTTCGCAGTAGAGACATTTTCTTTTGTTGTAGGTCATTTTTTTTGAAGTAATGATTAAAATTTCTGTAAAGCCTTTATTATGCAGCATCTTCTTAGAGTTGAATTTACTATAGCTGTAATGTAGTAATGATAATAGTGTTTCTTTAGTAGTGTAGTAGTAGAAGTATTAAGTGTTAACAGTAAATTTAATAGTTTTATTTTTAAATGACGAACTGTAATTAAGACTTTATAGTAAATGTAATAGTTGGTAGATCTCTTATCTGAACTATTAACACTCCTTTTTACTTTACAGTCTTTCAAGTTTGTTTCCATCTTTGATTTTGTATTTCTTTGTTCTATCACAAATGTAGTAAGCGAAATCCTTTGCATCAGGAAGTCCCATTCCAAATTCTTCCATAATCTGATTGAAAGAGACAGTTTTTTCAGTAGAGAATAATTTTTCCAACCTTTGAAGACGATCTTGTAATATTTTGGATTTATCATAGACAATAACACCTGAGATTTTTCGAGAGGGTTCTCCTTTCCTATAAGTGAATTCAAGTTCTTTGCCAAGCTTCTCCATGTATGTCAGCGCAGTAGGCCTTGCCACGTCAACAAATCCCATAATATCAGTAGTTCTCATATGTCCTCTTCGCTCTACCTCATCTTTTACTTTGGCGAGCTTATTTGAAAGTTTACTTCGGATAAGCACTCGAAACAGTCCTTCAAACATGTCAATTTTATTTGTAAGATAATCTAATTTATCATTAATGTTATTTATTGAAGTTTGATCTTCAGGCATTTTTCATTATCAACATGATTCTTCGTTACACAATAATTAAATAAAACAAAAACTTTCAGACTATTGCATAATATCTGGTGTGGGCTCATGTTGAGTCTCCTCCTTTTTTTCTCTTAGATAATCAGCAAGATTATAGAAGCCCATTCTGTGGAATATTTCAATTGCTTCGCTAGTTTTCATTTGAAACTCCTTTAAAGAAATTTTTATGGAAGATGTTCTTTTGAACACCGTTCTCAATTATTACGAGTGATCCCTCTGAAAGTAATGATTTAACATAATTTTCTGTTGTTGAATAAGATAACTTAGAAAGTAAAGAGATTCTATGGACAGTAGAAGAAGGATTTGACTTAACAACACTTAAAATTAAATTTCTATTCTTATTTTTTCTTTGAGGAGCCATAACACGCACCGGACTATTTTGCTGTTTTCCGGGTTTTTCGTGTTTTCCTGTTTTTTCGTTTTGTTTGGTAGATCCCATAGCACATTCCTCATGGAATCGCTTATTGCCGGTCCTCTACCACAATCAAAGATTGTTACGCTCGCTCATTTAACAAGTTAAGCATAATATACAAAACGTGTAAACTTTTAAAGATATATATTAACCAGTATATAGAGAAGTTAGTTTAAGCCTTAAAGGAGCGGTAGTTTATCACACAACTATACATAATGGCTTATGCGCTCCTAACACTTTTAATTTAAGCAGCCATTACAGCTCTACTTTTCCATCGGTGGGGATCATACCCATCTAATGTAAAAACTTCACCGGCGCGTAATTCAATGGCATCAAATAACGGAATATCTTCAAGAGTTAAGTTGGGGAGAGCTTTTGGCTCTTTTGATAATTGTTCAAGAACAAAAGGCATATGATCCTTTTTTTCATTTCCTTCTGATTCAAGTCCTGCTTGTTCAAGATACCAATCTCTCAATGCCAAGTATTCTTGTTGATCAGTAATGTCACCAAACCTTCCTTTGAATGCTTTAACATTTGAAGGATCAGTCCAAAAATCAGCTCGGGGACTAACACCGAGATATAAATGGGTGTTAATAGTCATATGTTCCAATCTTCTTGGTGTAAGACCAACTTCTTGTGCCATCATCTGTAAAAGCAGAGCATCTTGAGCAATGTTAAAGGAAACGCCCAGGTAGGTGTCACAACTTCTTTGTCCCACTGTTAAGTCCAAGTTATCATTTGAGGCGGTGAATTGGTGCCAAAAGGGACAAGGACCAAGGGCCATATCAGGCACATCAGCACCATTCCACGCATCCAATACATGGTACCGGGAATGTGGATTTACCTTTAAACCATCAACAACGTTACGAAGTTGATCAATTTCACCACCGTGTTGATCATTTCTATGTCTCCACTGAAAACCATACACAGGTCCTAACGTTCCATGTTCTCTGGCAAATACATGATCAGTTCTAACGTGTTGATCATATGCTGCAAATTCACGGTTCCAATGTTCAGAATGTTTAGGTACTTCTTTATTCCTTCCAGTATCTTTTAAATGTTTATCAAAAGCATTGGCAGTCCAAAAATGAACGCCTCGTTCAACCAAAGAAGCAATATTGTCTTCTCCTCTCAATTTCCATAATAACTCTTCTGCTGGAAGTTCAGGCTTTACATATTTGCTCGTAACTAGCGGAAAACCTGTTTGTAAGTCATAGCTACTTAATCCAGAAGGAACTTGTATTATCGACGTTTGCGTTCTCGGTTCAAACACGACATCACCATCTGTAATAACTCTCTTCAGCAAATTATGGTACTGTCTCATGGTACTCTACTAAGAGAACAACTCCTTCTAATATATACGTATACTTAAAAATAATAATTACATAGCTTCCTTCTAGATGATGGAGGTTTATTCTGGAAGCCAAAGAAACCCTTTTAAACCAGGTATTTCATTACTATTCTATGGCAGAACAAAAAATTCAGATGCCCTCTTCAGGTGGCGGTTTAGTTCGTTATTTTGATGGGTATAAAGCAAAATTAGAAATTAGTCCATTTACGGTAGTGTGGATGATTGTTGCTGTTATTATTATTACCAGTTTATTGCATTTATTGGGTTAAACTGCTGCTTGTAAGACTTTTAGATCAGGGCTTAATAAATTTATTATATCATCATTATTACGTAGTCCTCTATAGATGCGTTGTATAAATTCTCGTCGTGCTTTGTCAAAGTAAAATGTTCTAAAGGCATTTGCATCTTTCTTTTGTAACACTTGCCAAAAGATATCTTTCATGCCGGGGAAGGGATATTTAGTAAAGACAATACTATGACATTGATCGCCTGGTAAGTCCACACCTCGATTACATTTAGTACTATACAACACATCTAATTGTTTGTCTTTAAACATTTGGAGTAATTCTCCTTTCTTGTATTTTTGTTGTAAGGTTTGAAGTTTTTCTTTACTCATAATACTGATGTTATACAATGTTTTTTCTTCTTCTGTTGGTAAGTCTGCATAGCTATTCACATGAACTAACACTGGTTTTTTTGCTAGATGGATGCTATCTTGTAAGTTAAGTAAATATTCTTCTCGTGTTATACTTCCTTCTTGAAAGTCTCTCCAACGACAGCTTTTTTCACGTCCAGTTATATTACGCCGTATCGTTCCTCCATGATTAACTTCTGCATCGATAATAACGAAGTCTTTCAATCCAAAGACGTTTTTTAATACTTCAGGACTGTGTAATGTTCCTGACATCATAACAAAGACCTTATTTTTATCGACAATACTTTCAAGTTTCTTTTCTAAGTTAACATTAACAACACGTGCTATAACATCTTCTCTCTGACTGTAGTCAAAGTTGACGTATGTATCACTATGGTGTCCTTCAAAGTCTTTTGCTGTTGCGAAGAAGCTTTCGAGTTCTTCGTGTTCTAGTAAGAAATCATTGCGTAATAATGTAGTAAAGAATTTTGCAATGGCTGTTTCTTGTAAGGGTATGATTTCTTCTTGTTGTATCATGTCATTGATCCATTTTGCTTGTAAGATGGTATCTAATATGTTCATTAACGCAAAGAGTGCTTCTTGTTCTGCTGTTTCTTGTGCTTTTGTTGATAATTCACTTAACTTTTTGCGTAAGAAATGTAAGTTCATGCGTTTTTCATTGCTTAAACTGTCTAAGAATTCGTCACATTCGTCAATAATTTCAACATCAGTAGCAGGTTTTCTATCGAGTGCTGTTTCTATTTCGTATTTTCTACTGTTAAAGATTAACACATCAGCATTAATATACGATAAAAACTGTTCATAGTACGCACAATTCCTTTCTCGTTGAAAGAAAATAAAGTCTTTATTACCTAACCCTTTGTATGTATGTTGTTTTGCATCGCGTAATCCATAATCACCGAACCATTCTTTGCCAATAACAGGACTCCATGATTTACATGCAGCAGCTACACTAATGCGTCGAACATCATCGATGGTTCCAAAGTCTTCTCTACTCACAGCTTTGTTATGTTTTAAGTATGCTTTAATGAGATCCCAGTTTTCTTTGCGTAACTCAATAGTACAGGGTAAGTATCGATCGTCTGCTTGTGTGTTATTGGTATAGGTACAACCAAAGTTGTTTCGTCCTGTTAAGTGTTGTATATTTAGTGGCGTCCCATCATCTTTTTGTATGGTTAAATTGTTAGTATAATCGTGCGTATATTGTTCTTGTAAATATTTGACAGGTACGACAATGCTTGCTCGTCCTAATGCTTTACCAACATGGAGGGCGATAGCACTTTTTCCACTGCCACAGACACCTTTGATAAAAATAATCTTATGACCTTGTTCTATAGCGTCTAAGACTTCTTGAGTGACGGTTTCTTGTGTTTTCCCATTAGAAAATTGGAGTGGTTCTAAGAGCGTACCATCTTTTTTCGTTAACGACCAGGTCATAGAGGTCTTTTAGAATTTTGTTTTAAAAATGCTTGTGTGATACGCTAGGGGTATTGCCGATAAAGAACAAAAGATTTATAGAATGACTCAAATCTTATGAGTCTATGTGGGTACACAATCTTAATCCTGTTTTCCTCAGCATTGGACCCGTAGAACTTCGATACTATGGTTTAGTCTATTTTTTTGGTTTTTTATTCTTATGGTGGTGGTGTCGAAGTAGTCGTTTAGGAAAGGAAGTCTTTCATTCAGTAGATGATGCTGATGATATGTTATTCTATGTTTTACTTGGTTCGATGATTGGTGCACGAGTATTCTATGGTTTATTCTATAATGTTTCATTGTATCTAGAAAACCCGTTAGAAATACTGCAATTTTGGAAGGGTGGTATGTCCATTCATGGTGGACTATTAGGTGGTTTTTTAGGTTTATGGTATTTTACAAAGAAAAAACAAAATTATTCCTTATTGAAATTAGGTGATGTTGTTGTTTTACCGCTTGCAGTTGGGTTATTTTTTGGTAGAATTGCTAATTTTATTAATGGTGAATTGCCTGGTCGTATTACCTCTGTTTCGTGGGGTGTGCAATTTCCTTTCCATGAGGGTATTAGACATCCTTCTCAATTGTATGAAGCAGTAAAGAATCTTTGTATTGCTGGTATATTAGCATGGCAACTCCAACGTCCACAAAAAGAAGGAACATTATTAGGAACATTCTTACTCTTATATGGTATCTTACGGTTTAGTGTTGAATATTTGCGTGAACCAGAAATAGTACTAGGTATTTTTACCATGGGCCAAGTCTTATCACTTATTGTTATTGGTGCAAGTATATATATATTAAAGAAACGTTAGAAATTTGCTTTTAATCGTGCAATAAATCCTTTGATTGCTGTATGAATTTTTTCTGCTTCATCATAATAACTAACATCATCGTAGGTTTCACTATCTGCAATAAAGACATGTAATGGATCAAGTATATTTTCTTCTAATTCTATAGCAAGTAATCGTGCTTGGTTTGCTGCGAGGGGTGCACTTACTTTTTGTTTTTCTTGAAGTAAATCTAATTTTAAGAGAATAATATTAAGGGTTTCTTGTATGGTCAAAAGGTCTTCTTCAAAGGCTTGTCGTTCTGATGGTGAAAAAGTAGTATCAGATGCTATTTGGTCTTGTGTTGGTGGCGCTATGTATGGTTGAGGTACTTGACTATTGCCACTTGCAACAGGTGTTGCACAATCTATATCCAAAGTATCTATAAGTCCATCATTGTCATCATCAATACCATTGCCGCAAATTTCTGCACCATTACCATATCCTGAACCACCATTGTAACTATCTGTTGTTTGACAGTTTAAATCTGATTGACAGGCTGTATCTGAACAATCAGTATATCCACTTTTATCATTGTCAATACCATCATCACATGAAAGTTCTGTTGTTCCATAAAACGCAGCACAGTTTGCATCAATTGAACAATCCCAGTCAATACAATCAGTATAGCCATCTTGTTCATTATCAATGTTATCATCACATAAACTTTCTACACAGACATCATACAAACTATCACACGCCGTACCAAAGGTACACACACTATCATCTATGCAACAAATATATCCGTCAACATCAACACCTGCGCAATCACTGTCTGCACAATCTACAGCTCCATCATTATCATCATCTATACCATCATCGCAAGAAGTTTCTACAGCACCCCCATTTGGATCAGCAACACAAGCTCCAAATCCTGTACATGCACTGTTACAGTCTGCGGTTCCTGGTGATCCATCAGCCATAACACAGGTTTGTGTACCACCATCACAAACTTCGTTGTTATTAATGATGCCATCATTACATACTTCTAGAACACATACAGCAGAACATCCATCACCATCAACTGTATTACCATCATCACAGGTTTCTGGACTGTCTACAACACTATCGCCACAGGTTACAACAGTAACACAAGCAGCATCATTAGTACAGTCACTGTCTGCACAATCAACAAGTCCATCTCCATCATTATCGTATGTATCGCCACAGGTTATTTCTACTTGGTATTCACAGAAGAAATTTCCTTCATCCATGCCATCACATTCATCATCTAAACATCCACCATATCCATCACAGTCATTATCGTATGTTGTCGTACACCATTCTATATGACCTGGATGGATGTTTGCATTTGTATCATCACAATCATCACCACCACAGCCACCTCCTGGACGATCATATCCATCTTGATCATTATCACATCCAGATCCACCAGGTGGTGCTATTTGCATACCTGTTATAGCATTGCCTGTATTAAAATTAAAGAACCATAAAAAACTATTTTTTAGTCGTGTTGTTGTATCCTGATAGGATACTGCTTCTGTTGCAAGACTTCCTACAAGTAACACTAATAAAAGAAAGAAAACAAAACGTTTCATCCGAAGTGTTCTCCTATATTATCAAGTTCGTCTTCGATGTCTTCTACGTCTTCTAGAATATCTTCTTTGACGTCTTCATCGTTTGCAAATATTTTTTGTGTTGGTGATAGTGTATCATCACTTTGGTCAAAGGTTAAGGTAAGATAAATGATACTAAGAATAAGTAAAATAACCATACTGTAGGTCAAAAATTCAGCTCGTTCCATGCAATGCACCCCTCCTTTTCAAGGTCTGTAGGGAGAATGTATCCTATTTAAACCTTACTTTTGAATCCAAGCACTTAAATAACGTGTATGTGTCACTGAACGCATGAAAAATGTAGTAGTACTCTTTATCATGGTAAGTTTGCTCTTCATTATTGGATGTGCAACAAGTGAGCGTGAACCGGGTACATTATCTCTTGAAGTTGAGCGTGAACCGGGTGAATTAACGTTTGAAGAAACAGGTGATCCCCTCTGTACGTACGAAGGAAAGCCTATAGTGCGTAAGTTTGCAACAACATGGTGTCCTCATTGTTTATGGATTGAAAAAACATATACTGATGTTGTTAATGAGTATGTAGATCAAGGAAAAATACAAGCGTATTTATGGGAAATTAATACGGGCGATAATGCATTAACTGACTATGTTGAAGCGCATGTTCCTGCTGAGGAATTAGCAATTTATGAAAAATATAATCCGAAGAAAACAATTCCTACGTTTGTCTTTGGATGTCAATATGTTCGTATTGGTAATGGGTATGAAACTCAAGGTGATCTTGCTGCTGAGGAAGCAGAGTTTCGTGAAATAATTGAGTTGCTCCTTGCTAACGCGTGAGGTGAGGATGAACGATAAAGCTATACGGTGGATTGTAAGTATTTGTATTCCTGTTATTATTTTGTTAGGTGTTGTTCTTGTTATTGGTACAAATAATTCTTTTGTCGTGAGTGAAATTGAAAAGGGGATTATTGATAATGGTGCTGTTTCTAAGGAACAAGCGGTTACTGTTGCACAGAATATTCATGGATTTTTGAAAGATGACACTGTTCTTGATGCTACATTAATTGGTGTTACTGCTGCAGAACATATGGTTGATGTTAAGGCATTGTACGATCTATCATGGTACATTTTTTGGGGATTGTGTTTGATAAGTTGTATTTTAGTAAGTATTCTTTTTGGCACCCATCATAGTGGACAAGTACCGCGTGCACTTCTTGGTGGCGGTATTCTTACATTATTTATGAATGGATTATTGTTAATACTTATTACGTTTAATTTTTCGTCATTTTGGACGTCATTTCACGGTGTAATGTTTTCTAATGAGTTGTGGAAGCTTAATCCCCAGACAGATGCATTAGTTGCTGTCTTTACTGAACAGTTTTTCATTGATTTTATTGTCCGTTCTGTGATCGTAACAACGGGTGTTGCTGTAATTATCTTAGCTCTCAGTAGTGGGTGGCTATGGCTCCAACGTAAGCCTCCTGAAACACCGAGTACCCTAAAAACAAAACCTGAAGAAAAAGGAATAAAAAAAGTAGAAGATACGCAGTGGTAGTAGTTAAACCAAATATTTATATAACAGAAAAAATCAGGTTATTCTATGACTGAAACTGTAAAAGTATATTCAACACCAACGTGCCCATGGTGTAAGAAAGTAAAAGTATGGTTGGGCGAACATAATATTGAGTTTTCTGATATTAATGTTGCTGAAGATACAAAAGCGGGTGCTGAAATGGTTGAAAAGTCTGGTCAACGTGGCGTTCCTGTTGTTGAAATCGGTGATAATATTATTGTTGGGTTTGATGAAGAGAAACTTAAAGAATTATTACACGTCGATTAAGTTGCTTGTTCCATATCTCTAATAAGCGCATTTATTGTTGATAAACCTCTTTGAAAATCATCATTAGTTGCATAGGTTTCATCGATTCTAATAATATTGTTAAGTGCATCTCTTGTTGTTGTAAGTGTCTTAAGCATACGTCTCATATCTGTATCATTAAGTGATCTTTTTGACATGATTGCTTCTCGTGCAACAAATGATCCTGCAGTTTGTAATAAATCTATAAGAACTTCACATTGTTCATGTATGTCTTTATCTGTGCACGTTTTATTAAAATTTTCAAAATATCTTGCTGCTTCAATAATGGTTGCTTCATAATATTCTGCATCACGTGCAAAGGATGTCATATAAAGAAAAGAAGTAAGAACAAGGTTATATACGTTACGGATTTATTATTTGGTCTTTAATACGCGCTGTGCTTTAAAATGTGTAAGTGCTGTAAGGCCAACATTACGAAGAATAGGCCGAACATTCGGATGTGTTGATGTTTCTAATCCACATTCAAAATGTTTTTCTAATCTAAAAAGATCACGTTGAACACGTGCAGTAGGAGCTTCATTGTTGTGTATTCTACAAAAATCAGTGCCATACACTGCATCAAGTAGTTCGGCTCCCACTTTTTCCGGAGGATCATTACCATCTATGAGTAAACCTAATGAACGACCTTGCATATCACCTAAAACAAGATCTGGTAAAACACTAAGAGAAACACTTCTACCACCATATGGTTGATGGCTTATGGGTTGAGCAGGACCTTTGTAATGTCCATCTAAAGTTGTCATTGCAATTCTTTTTGATAATACACCCTATAAAAGTCTTGTGCTACTCTTCTAATGCATGTTTTTTCCCTATTTTAGCTAAGACCATAGTATGCATGCGTTGTATAAATTCTACTTTGTCTTCCATGCGTAAAATATCTGCATATCCTTGGGTGACTAAGGTAAACGCAAAGGGACTGGGTACACTTGTATTAATTGTTTCTACACTGATGGTTCCATTTTGTATATTTTCTAAGATTTCTTGTGCGTGATCTTGGTCCATTAAGTCATGTAAGACTTCTCGTCGTGCTTCTTTTAAGATACAAAAGTCTTTACTGATGCGTTTGACGGCTTTCATTAAGATCATGCTGCTGACTTGTTGTCGTCCAACACTTTTTCGTTGATTTTTATAATTACGTAAGATCATTAAGCTTCGTCCTGCACAGTGTCTAAATCTTCGTTTTAACACTTCACTACCTTCAATAGCTTGTGTCATGACGTCTGCAAATTGTTCTGGTTTAACTAAATCTAATGCTTGTCGTGCATTGATATTTTTGTTGGCGGGACATGCTAAGTAAAATCCATTGTCACTGATACCTACTTCTATATCACGATGGTGTATTTTTGATGCTGCATAGGCAACAGCTCGAGAAAGTGCATCGTTAACGCGTCGTCCAAAGAGTGTATGAAAAATAAAGTATTTTTTTTCATTATCTAATCCTGAATGATATGATTCTAGTAAGACACATTTATCATGGGGTATCATGGCATACAAATATTGTTCTCTGAAGTAATCATAGATTGCTCGTGCGGCATTATCGTCAACGGATAAGTATTCATGAAGGTACAATAAGATGTCTCGTTTACTGCGGTTATTCGCAAACAAATCGAGCATGTAGCGTCGAAAGAGACTAATGTCTTTTGCAAGATCATAACTTAGCGGCAACATCTCTGAAAACCATGATGGTACCGTTGGTTGTTTACCAACACAGGCAACAACTTGCGCTGTAGTTCCACGACTATATCTAAATTCGTAGGTGTCCCCACCAAGAACGAAAATATCTCCTTTTTTTAGTTTTTCAAGGAAGTTTTCGTCGATCGTTCCAACAACGTGATCTTTTATTTTGACTAAGACTCCTGTTGAGTCTGGTATAGTCCCAATATTAGTCATATGGATAACTCTCCCCATGCGTCCTTTCTTTCCTATTTGATTTGTTTCTGGATCGTACCATATTTTTGCATACACATGACGATCTTCTAAATGTGCGTACGTTCCTGCTAAGTAATTAAGGACGTTTTCAAAGTCTTCAATGGATAAGTTTTTGTAACAATAACTTGCTTTGACGAGATCAAACATTTTCCATTTGTCCCATACTTCTGTACAAGCCATGCCATGTAACTGTTGTGCAAGAACATCAAGACAATTTTCTGAAATATGAATACGATCTATTTTTTTCCGTAAGGCATTACGTAATAACACACTACTTTCTATGAGATCATCTCTGTCACGAACGATAATACGTCCTTTAACCGTACTATGTAATTGATGGCCACTTCGTCCAACACGTTGTAAGAATCGTGCAACACCTTTTGGACTACCCAAACATAAGACTAAGTCAATGGATCCAATATCAACACCGAGTTCTAAACTTGTTGAACAGACAACAGCTTTTAATTCTCCATCTTTCAATCGTTGTTCGATAGTTGTTCGTGATACTTTACTTAAACTTCCATGATGGGCGCCAATATTATCTCCATAATGGTCGGGAAATCGTTCTTTCAAATAGTGAACAACACGTTCTGTTCCTGCACGTGTATTAGTAAAGATTAAGGTTGTTTTATGTGCTTGTATATGACTATGTAACATTTCATACAGTTTGTCTTGTGTTTTTTCATATGACGTCGTTACTAAATTAGGAACAGGACTCATCACTTCTAAGTCAAATGCTTTCGTAAATCCTACTTGGGCGATTTTGCATGGTCTATTCGCACCTACTAAAAATTTAGCTACTTCATCGATGGGTTCGACGGTTGCACTTAGTCCAATACGTGTCATGTCTGGTGATTGATGGTGCAATCGTTCTAAACTTAAATTCATGTGCACACCACGTTTGTTATCGGCTAATGCATGAATTTCATCAATGATACACCATTGCACACCATTTAACAGCTCACGAAATTTCATGCTGGTTAATAATAATGCAAGACTTTCTGGTGTGGTAATAAGAATATGTGGTGGTTTTTTCAACATCTTTTGTCGTTCATACGGTGTTGTATCACCTGTTCTCGTTGCAATACGTAAGGGTAAATCTATTCCTTGTTTCTTTGCAAGGTCCATAATATGATTCAAGGGTTCTTCTAAATTACGATGAATATCATTGTTTAATGCTTTCAAGGGACTAATGTAAATAGCATACACACGATCTTCTAAAGTGTTAGCCATAGACAAATTTACAAGTTCATTCATAATACTCAAGAACGCCGTTAAGGTTTTTGTTCCGCCTGTTGGTGCTGATATGAGGATGTTGTTTCTATCGTGAATTTCTTTGACACCATATGTTTGCGGTAAGGAAAAGTCTTTGAATGTGTTAAAAAACCACTTATTTACAAGAGGATTGAGTATGCTTTGAACAGCCTTCGTACTATGTCCTTTCTGCATATGGGTGATGGCTGTCGCTGATGGAGACATAATAGATAAAAAAAGCGTGATGGTTTTTAAAGACTCCTACGGAACGTGAGAACTCATTTCTTATGGGATATTAAGTACAGGACACCAATACCGAGAACAAAGTTTTTTAGGAGAAACTCTCCTTCGAATGTAAGGATTGGGAAGGGAGCAAAGGCCATATGTGGATCAGTAATAAATAACAATAAGGTTCCCATTAAGTGAACAAAGATCAATATTTCTGCTTGTTTTAGTAAGACACCCATTAACAAACATAATCCTACAACAACTTCAAAGGCACCAAGTATGGTAAAAAGATAGGGTAATGCAAAGATGGGATAGGCAGTTACAACAAAGTCATACACAGGACTCACATCAAAGACTTTTAACGCACCAAACCAAAAAAAGATTATTCCAAAGGAAATACGCATAAGTTCACGCAGGTGTTCTGTTGACCAATTAAATAATCGTACACCTAATCTCTTTTTTGCCATGAACGAAAGATATATAGATATGGTTTATATGTGTTTCTTTTATCGATGAAACATACAAAGCATATTACGTTTGTCTTATTAGGTTTATTTTTGTTAACGCAAGTGATTGGGTTAGGTGTTATTCAATCATTTGGTGCGCCTACAGAAACAGGTGAAGTTTCTTGGGACACCTTGCCGTATGAGTTAGAACGTCCGGTGTGGGATGAAGAAACATCGTTTATACCGTTAATTGGTATGGTTATTGGTGTAACCTTAGTTGTATTACTCATTATTATGTTACATTGGTCGTGGGTGTGGAATATATGGTTCTTCTTATCTGTCTTACTCTGTACGGCTATTACTTTAACAACGGTTATGACGGCAAACCTTGCTGCATTTGTCGGAGCATTGTTAGGATATAGTAAAGTGTGGGGTAAACACTTCTGGCAAAAGAATCTTCCTGAATTGTTTATGTATGGTGGTCTTGCTGCAGTGTTTGTTCCTGTTATTTCGTTAAACAGTATTATTATTTTTTTAATTGTTATTTCATTGTATGATATTGTTGCAGTAAACAAAACAAAACATATGGTACACATTGCTGAATCTAAACTATTACAACAAGCATTTCCTGGATTGTTTTTAACGTACGGTAAGAAGCAAGCGGTGTTAGGTGGTGGTGATATGGGGTTACCATTATTGTTTACGGGTATTATGTTGAAAACATTTGGTGGTATTGCGTGGATTGTACCGTTGCTTACAACGGGTGCGTTAGCAATACTGTTAATAAAAAGTGAAAAGAATAGATTTTATCCGGCAATGCCAGTACTCACTATAGGTTGTTTAGTAAGTTACATACTTGTACTGCTACTTTAGGCAATAACGAGTGTGTTTTCCTTGAGTGCAAATGCCTCGCTACCGCATAAGCAGATAAATCCTGTTGGAATGGTATCTTGCTCTATAGAATAGACAGCTTGACAATCGTTGCATTTTGCTTCAAACATTGTGTGATGGTCCCCCGAAATAATATACAACATATAGTATATAGGTTTATATAAGTCTTTCTTTTTGGGAGACTCAGAGGCTAAAAATGAATGTTATGAAGTTTTGCCAACTCTTTGATCTGTATCAAATTGCTTCCAACCACCTATTCTCAAGAGATGTGCAAGATATGTTCTACGACCTGTTTTCATGTGACTAGGAACGATAACGCCATCATCAAGCGTTGTCCATGCATGATCTTCTGGATCACTTTGAGAGGGATTGATAATAGCAATACCACATTCATCAAAACTCTTTAAGAGCGGTTCAAGAGCTTGCCTGCGAATTTCTTGTATAGCTTGTCTATATTCAGCAGGTTGGCGATGTGAAGGTGGAAGATTTCCACGAATAAGCCATGCTGTTGGGAAATATCTTTCTCCCATCACAGAGACAGAGCGAACAGCATATTTGCGATCTGCAGTGTTATAATCAAATTCTTCAAGGAGAAGTCCCACACCAGTAACATGTTCTGTACGTACGAGATGTTCTGCAAGTTGCTCTGGATTCCACGGTTGCAGTTTTCTCAAGCCAGGTTTGTGTCTATAATGTCCCGTAAGTCTATCGAAGAGTTGCATATTTTTCCCATAAAAAGACGATTTTTAAACATATCCTTTTGTTACTACTTAAAAAGAAGAGAAATCAAACAGAAGGTTTATTAACCAAATATAAAAATTTCTGTGTATGATACCTGGTATGAATCCTAAAGATTTAGCAAAAGCCATGAAGAAGATGGGCATTAAGCAGGATGAAGTTCCTGCGAATGAAGTTATCATTAAATGTCCTGATAAAGAAATTATTGTACGTAATCCACAAGTGATGCGCGTTCAAGCAATGGGCCAAGATAGTTTACAAATTACTGGTGAAATTGTTGAACAACCCTTAACGGAAGAAGGCATTAGTGATGAAGACGTTACAACGGTAGCATCACAAGCGAAGGTTTCTGAAGAAAAAGCGCGTGAAGCATTAGAAGCAACCAAGGGTGATCTTGCTGAAGCGATTATTTCTTTACAATAACATGAAAGCAACACTCAAAGAATATATTCAAGAAACACCATTAGTGCGCACGTTAGTGTTTGAAATGGATGAAGAGATGGTCTATGAACCAGGCCAGTTTATGAGTTTTATTTTCACATGTGAAGAAGATGGTAAAGAAAAAGTAATGCGTCGTTCCTATTCTATTTCTCATTGGCAAAAACAACCTACAAAATCATTCACAACAACATTAAATGAAGTACCACAAGGTAAGTGTTCTGGTATGCTTTACAATGCTACTGTCGGTACCACGTTCGAAATTACTGGTCCTCATGGTGTGTTTAAACTTAAAGAATCAACCAAACCACATGTCTTTGTTGCTGCTGGTACAGGTATTACTCCCTTAATGACGATGGTTGAATTCCTTAAAGATTCTGGTAAAGATATTAGTGTTGTCTACAGTGTTAAGTCATTAGATAATATGATTTTTCGTGATGATTTACAAACGTTAGAGTCTACAAGTAAAATTAATTTCATTCCATTGTTAACGCGCGAAACGCCTGAAGGATGGACTGGAAAAATAGGACGTATTTCTCAAGATATCTTAGCAGAGATGGAACCTGCAACAAAAGAATGGTATATTTGTGGCATGTTAGAATTTGTTAAAGCAACAGAACAATATTTAGAAACATTAGATGTTCCTAAAGAACAAATTCACGTAGAGAAGTGGTAGACCAGTAGATTTTTAAAGTATATGCCGGAGTATATAGGTATGCCAATCGATCCAATAGCCCATGCAAGTTATTCTTTACCAAAAAGAGTATGTGATGTTTTATTTCACACTGTTGATGATAAACTACCTGAAGGTATTCAGAAAAAAATTCCAGCAAGTGTTCGTGCAGCAGGTTATGGTTTTGGCGGTTCTATACTGGTAACCAAACTAGGTGCACTCATCCATCCAGATGCAACAGATATTGCTCAGGTTGGTCTTGTTGCAGCAGTTGGTGGTGTGATTACTGTCGGCACATTTTTACCAGTAAAACGTTGGTTTAATGAAAATCCTGTTTACGCTCCTGGTGTTACTGGTGGATATCTTGGTGCTATTGCAAGTGCCGTTCATCACCTCATGTAGCCCAGAAGAATCCTTATATAGAATCTTTACCCCTTATTTTGGCTATGGAACGGTTTCAACTCTTTACAAAGAAGGCTCTTAAATCGTATGAAGTTGCTGACCATATGGTTCACATGACCTATACGGTTGTGAAGGATCCTAAGATTATGCTCTTAGCTATCACCCATTTACAGGAGGCATGTAACCAAGCAATTGCCGCATTGTTATACATTGATTATTACTACAAACGTCTTCCTTCATTTCCGGATGATACAAAAGGGAGAATGGATATTTTTCGCAGATTTACGTGTCAAAAATATAACATTCCAAGAGAAATAATTCAAGTTATTGAAGACATAAACACAATAAACAAGGAGCACAAGTCGTCTGAGATGGAATTTCGACGCAAAAACAACTTTGTTATCGCTTCAAAGAACTATAGACTAAGAACGGTCAATTCCGAAAAGTTAAAAAACTACCTCTACTCAACAAAACCCTTATTTTCCAAACTACTTGAGGTTAAACGACTGTATGATAGACGAATTGGCTGAATCTGCCCTTGAAGAAATAAAACGCGCGGACCACTCGATTTACGTCTCATTGAAATATACCCGTACGGTTGATATCATTAAGAATACGATTAAACGACTATTATCAGCGTATGATATCACCATTATTCAGGCGTTAGAGTTTGCGAAAGAAAAAAGAAAGTTACCTGTTGTTCCTACATCTGCGATGCAACGAGCAAAATTAGTTGCTAAAATGTATCCTGGTACGAAGAGAAGTATTGATTTTTATTTTCGTATGAAAAACATTGATCGTGCTGAATTTACGAAGAAAGAAGAGTATCGTAAAAACGTCGCATTAATTGCTAAAGTTGCCAGTAAAAAAGTCGAGGTTGATACTGTTGAATTACGTTTTATTTTTGATATGACTGTCTGTTTTTTAAAGGCTATTAATGAAGCGACAAATGAAAAGACATTTGTTGCTGCTCAAAGAGTCACGATGTCATTACCAGTTCGTGTTGTTAAAAAAGTGGTAAAGAAAGATCCAAAGAAGGATGCAAAGAAAGGAAAAGGGAAGAATAAAAAAGTTGTAAAAAAAGCGTATAAGGTTAATCCTCACGCACCAAGACGCTTTGGTTTTTAATCTATTCCTCTAAAAGAATGGGTAGTATCTCTTCTAAGTTTTTTTTGTCAATTGCATCAAATGCATTAATTTCTGTTGAGTCAACATCGAAGACGGCAACGACACGCCCGTCACCATCAATTAATGGAACAACTATTTCTGCGTTGGATTTTTCATCACAGGGTATGTGCCCAGGAAACTCGTGAACATTAGGAATAACTATTGTTTCTTTTTTTGTTGCAGCTGTACCACAACATCCTGAATATTCAATGTTTGCACATGCTGATGTTCCTTGGTAGGGTCCTACAATAAGTTTTTCTTCTTCTGTAAAGTAAAAGCCACACCAAAAATAATAATCAAAAGCATTTTTTAACACAGACGTTACTGTTGCCATACGTGGCACGATACCACCTTCTGCATTGTTTAATCGTTCTATAATTTCTTTTTTAGCTTCTTTGTACAGTGCTTCTTTTTTATCAGATTCCATCAGTAACCCCCTACTAGTTGCTAATCAATTTCTTGAATATGCCAAGTTGCCTATAAATACCTTTCTGTTCTCTTTGAAAGTGAGAAGAAGACTTAAATATACCTCATGAGCTTCTATCCAGTAATGAAACAGCAGAAGAGGTTGATGTGGGTTCGTATTGTTGCTATCATTGCTATTCTTATTGGATCCTATCTTGTGTATGAGCATTATCGGAGTACACCTTCAAAATTTTGTACGTTTGGTGATTCATTCAATTGTGATGTTGTGAACAAAAGTCCGTATGCTAATTTAGATGGCGTATTATATTTCTTACATATGGATATTGGGTGGGATTGGGTTCCACTATGGACGTTTGAATTGCCTGCTGCTATCATGGGTATTGCAACATTCTTATGGATTATTCTTTCATCATTCAAAATACAACAGAAGAAACCATTACTGGGGATTCCACCAAAGAAACAGATTACTGTTCTCAAGTGGTTGATGGTTATTAGTATTATTTTTGCATTATACTTAGTCTACATTGAAAAATACGTCTTGTTAATGTGGTGTATTTATTGTTTAAGTCTTGATCTTGTTATCGTTATAGAAGCAATACTTATAAAGGGGCTCAAGTAAGAATATACCATGCAAAAAAGGGTGCTTATAGGTCTCATTGGTTTACTCAGTATTTTATTAGTCTTACAAGGATGTAGTTCTGCGAGTAAACAAAAGTATGCACAAGAAGATATTGATACTCTTGCACAATGTTTAACAGAAAATGATGTAGTCATGTATGGTGCATTCTGGTGTCCTCATTGTGCAAAAACAAAGAAGAAGTTTGGTTCCTCATTTGGGTACATTAATTATGTTGAGTGTGATCCAAAGTGTAAACCTGACGAAAATGGTGTTATTCATGGTGCATGCCAAGGACACGAAGGTCAACCAGAATTATGTTTAGAACGAGATATTGAAGGATATGATACGTGGATTTTAGGTGATGGAACACGCGCTATTGGCGAACCGTCATTGGAATTACTTGATGAACGATCTGGATGTCATGTGCTTCCAGGAAGTGAATAAATGGTTTTTGCTGATTTACCTGCAATGCCCATTCTTGTTACGACAGCATTAATTGATTCTGTAAATCCTTGTGCCATTGGTGTCTTAATTTTATTATTAACAACATTATTATCCTTATCAAAAGATCGTAAGAAAATGTTAATTGTAGGTATTATTTATATTCTTGCTGTGTACATTACCTATTTACTCGCTGGCGTGGGGTTATTGTTATTTTTACAACAGTTTAATATTGCAGAACCATTAGGCATTACGATAGGTGCCCTGATAATCGTCTTAGGATTAGTAGAAATTAAAGATTTTTGGTGGTATGGCCAAGGATTTTCATTAACAATTCCTAAGTCTAAGATTGCAACGATTAAGAAGTATGCAAAGAAAGCATCTATTCCTGGTGCTATTATTTTAGGTATGTTTGTTGCTGCCGTAGAACTACCCTGCACAGGAGGACCGTATTTAGCAATTATTATGGTCTTAGAGTCTATTGGCATGTCACCGGCTGTTGTAGGTTACTTAATGTTGTATAATTTCATTTTCATTTTACCCTTATTAACAATTGTATTAATGGTCTATTATGGTGTAAAAACCGACGCTGTTAAAGAGTGGAAGACAGACAAGAGACGATGGATGCGATTAATTATGGGCATTGTTATGTTGTTATTAGGTGTTCTTCTTATTATGTATGCAAAAGGAATTATTTCTGTCGGTACAACTATTGTTTAACCATGACACAATCTATTTAAACCGTCTTTAGTCCTACTATTCAAGATGGTGTATCATGAACGAACCGTAAAAGAAGTGCTTGATATTACGGCAACGCATGATGATGGTTTAACCGAATCAGAAGCACGTCGTCGTTTACATGAAAACGGTCCGAATGAATTACACAAGGAACAACGTGCCGGTCCGTTACGAATTTTCTTCAGACAATTTAATGATACGTTAGTGTATATTCTTATTTTTGCTGGTATTGTATCTGCATGGGTTGGCGAAGTTATTGATACCTATGTTATTTTTGCTATTTTATTATTTAATGCTATTTTTGGTTTTATTCAAGAACATAAAGCAGAACGTGCTATTGAATTGTTACGAAAGTTAACTACATTAAACACACGTGTATTACGTGATGGGCGAGTACAAGAAGTATTATCAAGCACACTTGTTAAGGGTGATATTGTTATTTTAGAAACAGGTGATAAAGTTCCTGCAGATATGCGTCTTATTGAAGAGAATAATTTAGACATTGATGAATCTTCATTAACGGGTGAAAGTAATCCTGTTGGGAAAGATACGAAAGCTATTGCACGGAATGTATCCTTGGCTGATCAAAAGAATATGGTCTTTTCAAGTACGAGTGTTGTTCGTGGTACAGGAAAAGCTGTTGTTGTTGAAACAGGTATGCGTACAGAAATTGGTAAGATTGCACGGATGGTACAAGAGGCAGAAGTACAAGAAACACCGCTACAAAAAAAATTGAAAGAGTTTGGTAAGTTCTTAGGACTCATCACGTTAGGTGTGTGTATTATTGTTTTTGGTGTTGGTTTATTACAAGGAAATCCTTTGATTACTATGTTCTTAACAGCTATAGCATTAGCAGTAGCTGCTGTTCCTGAAGGCCTCCCTGCTATTGTGACGGTTTGTTTAGCCTTAGGTGTTCAACGTATGGTAAAACGTAATGCCTTAATTCGTCGTTTAAATGCTATTGAAACGTTAGGGTGTATTAATGTTATTTGTTCTGATAAGACGGGTACGATTACGAAGAATGAAATGACGATAACGACGTGTTATGCTAATGATAAAGTATACAATATTACGGGTCGTGGCTATAATGATCTTGGTGAGTTTTTAGATAGTAAAGAAGAACATTGTGATCCACAAAAAGTGTTTCCCCGTATGCTTGAAGTTGCACGTAATTGTAATAATGCTACAGAAGATTCAGGTGATCCAACAGAACGTGCGTTATTATTTGCTGCATTAAAAGGTGATGCAAAAAAGTTAACACGTACAGGTGAAATTCCTTTTGATTCTGATACGAAGTTTATGGCAACCCATCATGATACTATTTTCTATTACAAGGGTGCACCTGAAGTTATTTTAGAGATGTGCACACATATTGTAGTAAACAATAAGAAACGTCGTTTATTACCAAAAGATCGTACAAAGATTCTTACTGCTAATGAAACAATGGCAACAAATGCTTTGCGTGTGTTGGCAATGGCGTATAAAGATGGTAAGGAAATGTATTTCTTAGGGTTAATGGGTATGATTGATCCTGCAAAAGAAGGGGTAAAAGAATCTATTGAAGAATGTAATCATGCTGGTATTCGCACGGTTATGATTACAGGTGACCATCCTATTACGGCTACAGCTATTGCTCATCGTGTTGGCATGTCTGGCAAGGCTATTACCGGCCAGGAATTAGCAAAGATTGATGATCTTAAAGATGTTATTAACAAATTTACTATTTTTGCTCGTGTAACGTCTGCACAAAAGGTACATATTCTCAAAGCATTACAAAAACAAGGTGATATTGTTGCTATGACCGGTGATGGTGTTAATGATGCACCTGCAATTAAGAATGCTGATGTGGGTATTGCTATGTCTTTACGTGGCACGGATATTACGCGTGATGCATCAGATATGGTGTTAACAGATGATAATTTTTCGTCTATTGTTCATGCTATTGAAGAAGGAAGAATTGTGTATGATAATATTAAGAAGTTTATTACGTATTTACTTGCGTCCAATACTGCAGAGATTGGTATTATTTTAATGGGTATGTTGATGGGCTTACCTTTACCGTTATTACCCATACAAATTTTGTGGATTAATTTGATGACAGATTCTTGGCCTGCATTAGCATTGGGTGTTGACCCCCCTGAGCGTGGTGTGATGGATCGTAAACCGCGTGCAACGGATGAAAATGTTATGAAGAACATTAAAGGTTTTATTGGTGTGGCTGGTATTATTGGTACAGTTATTTCATTAGGCATTTTCATATGGGCATTAAATAGTGATTTTACGTTAGATAAAGCAAGAACGCTTGCATTAACGACATTGATGTTATTCGAAGTTACTGTTGTATACAATGTAAAGAGTGAACGACCATTTGAGAATATGTTCAATAATAAGTGGCTGAATGGTGCTGTGGCCTTATCCATTCTCTTACAATTATTGGTTATTTATACGCCATTAAACACATTATTCAAGCTAGTACCGCTTTCTTTAGGCGAATGGGGATATATTGTTATTCTTGGTGTGATTGGGTTCTTTGTGATGGAAGGATATAAGGCGCTTTGTATCAAACGGCGAGCAAAGCAAGCTATTTAAACCGATTTTTTATGGTCTTTTTTTATGTCACGATACGCACGACAAGAAGTCTATCCATTTATTGGATCTGAAGGTCAAACAAAGCTAGCAAATGCTCATGTCATTATTGTTGGTGTTGGTGCATTAGGTACACAATCTGCTTCGTTATTAGCTCGTGCTGGTGTTGGTAGTATTACATTGATTGATCGTGATAGTATTACTGAAGATAATTTACAACGGCAAGTGTTGTTTACAGAAAATGATATTGGTAAACCAAAGGCTTCAACGGCAAAGAAACATCTTGAAGCAATAAATAGTACCATTACTGTCACTGCATATGATGATGATCTTACAAATGAAACGATTGAAAAGTATATTCCATATACAACAACAGTCATTGTGGATGGTACAGATAACATGGAAACGAGATTTCTTGTGAATGATTATGCATTACAACAATCAATACCCTGGGTGTATGGTGCGGGTATTCAAGGAAAAGGTTCTATTATGACAGTATTACCAAAGAAACAACCATGTTTTGCCTGTGTGTTTGCTGATCATTTAGCAAGTGAAACCTGTCAAACAGCTGGCGTGTTCAATGTTACTACCGCACTAGTAGGTTCGTATCAAGCTGCAGAAGCAATGAAGATTATCCTTAATAAACCACCAATTGAGGGCCTCTTATGGTTAAACAGTGAAAAAAGTACTGTTGAAACATTAGCAGTACAAAAAAATCCTACGTGTATGGCCTGTCAAGGTCAATATATGTTTTTGCATGCTGATAACCCCAGTGGCATTCTAAAGTTTTGTTCAACAGGTAATTACCAAGTGCCTATTAATGAAACAGAGTTATCTGATCTTAAAGAACGACTAAATAAGATTGAAACAGTTGAAGATATGGGTGGATGTCTAAAAGTAAAAAACATGTTGATATTCCCAAGTCGGTGTTTAGTGCATGCTGATTCAGAAAGTGAAGCTAAAAAGATTGTTGCAAAGTATATTGGTAGTTAACGTTTTCTCGTAAGGTTTGGTTGTGTCATATTTCGTGGATGAAAGAGTTTGTCAACTTCTGGTCGTGTTAAATAACCTTTTTTTAATATAATTTCTCTAAGGGGTTTTCCCGTTCGTAGACTTTCTTTAACAACGTGTGTTGCTTTTTCATAGCCGATGAGGGGATTTAACAACGTCCCAAGTCCTGCACTGTTTTCAATGGTTGTTTTTAGTGTATCTTTATCGGCTGTTATGCCACGTAGACATTTCTTTTCAAACGTAACAAGGGCATTGGTAAGGATTGTAATGCTTTCTAACAAGTTTTTTGCTATGATGGGTGTCATAACATTTAATTCTAGTTGTCCTGCTTGTGCCCCTAAACGGACGGTTTCTGCATTGCCTAAGACTTGGAAACAGACCATATTAACCATTTCTACGATGCTTGGATTGATTTTTCCTGGCATAATACTACTTCCTTGTTGAACAGGTGGTAAGGTTATGTCTTGAAAGCCTGCTTGCGGTCCTGACGAAAGTAATCGTAGATCATTAGCAAGTTTGGTAAGATCTGTCGCAAGAACAGTTAACCCTTCATTGACTCGTGTTAGTCGAGTAACGTATTGTGTTGCAAAGATGTGATCATCAACAGCATGCCAGTGCGTCCATGTTTGTTTATGCAAATGACTCAATATTTTTTTACTAAAAGAAGGGTGTGTATTGATGCCTGTTCCAATAGCATTGTATCCTAAGTTAAGATGAAGTAATTCTTGTTGTACATCATGGATGTAATGAGTGTTTAATGCTATTGCTGTTGCATGTGCATGAAATTCTTGTCCTAACGTTATGGGTACAGCATCTTGTAAGTGTGTTCGTCCTTGTTTGACATATGTACGAAAGGTTTTACTTTGTTGTAATAATGTTCGTCGTACGAGTTTTAATGCGGCAAGTAACGGTGTTAACGCGCGATGTAATGCTATGGTTGTTGCACTGACAAAGACACCGTTGGTTGATTGTCCTTTGTTAACATCATCATGAGGATTGATAATATGGTAGGATCCTTTGGGTTTTCCTAGAAGTTCTAATGCTCTATTGGTTATAACTTCGTTAACATTCATATGTGTCGACGTACCTGCACCTGCTTGATAGGCGTCAACGAGAAAGTGTTCTTGATGCATACCACGAAGTATTTCTTTTGTTGCACGAATAATGGCTTTTGTTTGTGCATTATCAAGTAAGCCAAGATCGTTATTTGCTTGGACTGCTGCTAGTTTTATTTCTGCGATGGCATGATAGATTTCTTGCGGAAAGCGTACGCCACTGATAGGAAAGTTTTCTTGTGCTCTCAAGGTTTCTATACCATAGAGTGCTGTACTGGGTATTTTTCGAGTTCCAAGAGCATCGTGCTCAGTACGATAACGCATAGTTCACCTCATTCCAATAATACTGTTGATAAGCTGTGGTCCTTATTCTTGATAAGCTTTGCTATACTTTGAGGGATTGCAGGAACAGCTCGTGTTTTCAATATAAAGCCTTTAGGTGTTGGTGTGCAGATAATATTTTTCTTCCACGATGTTACCGTTTTAGGATAGTCTGTTCGATAGTGTGCTGCCCTACTTTCTTTTCGCCGTAAAGCGCTTGCAACAACCATATGACATGTAGGAATTATGTTA
The DNA here is from genome assembly GCA_964622835.1 of Candidatus Woesearchaeota archaeon. Lineage (GTDB taxonomy): Archaea > Nanobdellota > Nanobdellia > SCGC-AAA011-G17 > UBA489 > JABIKK01. The sequence goes on from CAZUSA010000001.1 coordinate 33,549, forward strand.
ACAACATCTAATGCGTTAATGAGACGTTCATTCATTTTCAATGATCCTCCAATCTTTAGTGAGTTATTATCATATTTGTGTAATTGTTGTTGTGCTCGTTCCATCTGTTTTCCCGTACGAACAACACCAACGTTATTCCACATGAGTGATTGTATATCTTCTTTAACCGTTCGTGGATTTTTTCCTGTGGTTGACTGTGCAAATGTAAGAAATCTATGGATTGCTTTGAAGACTGATTGTTTATGTAATCGTGGTAATTGTTGTTTTTTTATTGTTTTTGCAAGATGTTTTCCAACTAAACGTCCAAAGACGGTTATTTCTGCTAGACTATTACCTCCTAATCTATTGCCACCATGTATTCCTGCAGTAACTTCACCTATTGCATACAATCCAGACACGGTTGTTTTTCCTGTACTGTGATTGACAACAAGTCCTCCCATTGAGTAATGTGCTGTTGGCCCGACTTCCATCGCTTGTTTACTAATGTCTAGATGTTGAAAATCCTTAAATTGTTTGTACATGCGTGGTAGTCGTTGTCGTATATGTGCTAACGACTTGTGACTAATGTCTAAGAAGACACCGCCACGTTTTGTTCCACGTCCTTTCTTAATTTCTGTGTAAATAGCTCGAGCAACAACATCACGGGCAGATAATTCTTGTCGTTCAGGATCGTATCGTTTCATGAACCGTTCTCCTTTACTATTACGTAAGACACCGCCTTCACCACGTACAGCTTCTGTTACTAACGTTCCTTCTGCTGCTTTGGGTGCTAACATACCTGTTGGATGAAATTGGAAGAGTTCCATGTCCATACATTGTGCTCCAACCTCTGTTGCAAGAGCGATACCATCGCCAGTGTTTTCCCAGAAGCGTGAGGAACTTCGTCGATAGATACGTGAATGTCCACCTGTTGCAAGAACGACTACTTTTGCATGAAAGATGATGAGTGCTCCTGTTTTGATGTTTAATCCTAATGCTCCCATAACACGGTTGTTAGTAGTTAATAAAGAAACAATGTAAACCATATTTTTTGTTGGTATCTTTCGTTTAATGGTTTGGTTAACGAGAACGTTAAGTATTTCTTTTCCTGTTGTATCACCCACAAAACAGGCACGTCTATACCGCGCGGCTCCAAAGAATCGTTGACTTATTTTTTTATTTTTTTCCCGATGAAACCTCGTACCCCATCGTGCTAGTTCTTTAACGGCTGTTGGTGCTTCTTTACATAAAGTCATAACACTCTTTGTATCATTCAAAAATCCACCATCTCGTATTGTATCTGCTGCATGCATTTGCCATGTATCTTGTTTATCCATAACACCTAATGCAGCATTGATACCTCCTGTTGCTAAAACAGTATGTGCATCACGTTGTTCACATTTACCAACAAGAAGAACATCAACATTATTGTCAGAAAGTTCAATAGCACAGCGTAAGCCAGCACCACCTGTACCGATGATAAGTACATCAGCATCTTCGTGTGTTATTCGTACCTCTTTTTGTCGCATTATTGTTATGCTACAGCTTGTACCGCTTTTGCTATAGCAGGAGTAAGATTTTTGTCAAATAATGATGGTAAAATCATTGTTGCTGTGGGGTTTGTACAGGTTGCAGCGAGTGCATTTGCTGCTGCTAAAAAGACGTCATGTTTGATGGTTGTTGCTTGTGCATCTAACAGTCCTTTGTAGATACCAGGAAAGGCTAATGCGTTATTAACTTGATTGGGAAAGTCACTGCGTCCTGTTGCAACGACAGCTGCTCCTGCAGCGAGTGCATCTTCAGGCATTATTTCAGGTATGGGATTTGCCATGGCAAAGACAAGTGGTTTGTCAGCCATTCCTTTGATCATTTCTTGTGTTACAATATTTGGGGCAGAGACACCAATAAAGACATCTGCGTCAACAAGTGCTTCTTGTAATGTTCCTGTTTTATTATCGTTGTTAGTTATACTTGCAAGTTTTTGTTTTTCTTCGTTAAGGTCTGTTCGTTCTTTTGATATAATACCTTTACTGTCACAGAGAACAATATTATGAACGCCTTTACAGAGTTTAGCATCATGTCCGACACATAATAATAAGTTTGCTATAGCAGTTCCTGCTGCTCCCGCTCCACTAATAACAACGTTGAGTTCTTCAAAGGTTTTACCAGTTACTGTACAGGCATTAATAAGTCCAGCTAAGGTTACAACTGCCGTACCATGTTGATCATCATGCATAACAGGTATGCCAATATCTTGTAATGCTTTTTCTATGGCAAAACATTTTGGTGCGGCTATGTCTTCTAAGTTGATAGCACCAAACACGGGTGCGATTGCTTTAACAGCGGTAATAATTTCTTGTTCGTCTTTAGTATCTAAACAGATAGGAAAGCCATCGACGCCTGCAAGTTCTTTGAGTAATAACGCTTTACCTTCCATGACAGGTAATGCAGCTTCAGGTCCAATATCACCTAAGCCAAGAACAGCAGTCCCATCTGAGACAATAGCAACGGTATTTCCTTTGATAGTGTAATCATATACTTTTTTTGTATCTTCTGCTATAGCGCTGGATACACTACCAACACCTGGCGTGTACACTAAATTAAGATTTTCTTCTGTAAAAGGTACTTTTGAATCAACAGAAAGTTTTCCTTTGTATTTTTTGTGTAATGTTAAGGCTTCTTCAGACATGAAAAGAATTCATTTGTTGTGTCTTTAAAGGTTTTTGGTTTAAAAAAATAGGAATATTTAAGAAAAGAGTATTTCACAGAAATATATGAAAAAAAAGAGTAGAATAAAGAAACTCTCCTTTGCAGTTATCATCGCCTTTGCTGTTATTTCATTTTGGAGAGGTATTTGGGGTTTAATGGATGTTTATTTGTATCCTGATGATTACACAAAAAGCCTCTGGATTTCATTAATTGTAGGATTTCTTATTTTGGTATGGACACATCAGGCAATAAAAGAACTCTTATGAAACACGTATTCCTAACTTTTTAATTTATACTTATCAAGAAGTAAACACATACTACATTCTTTTTTCGAAGAAGGCTCGCCACAGACTTCACAGGGTATAATAGCCGATTGTTGTACTATTTTTCTTAATTGTGGCAATGTTGCTAAGAATGAATTGACAATACCTTGTTTTGTTCCTCTAAATTTGTTTTCTAGAATATTAAGTTGTTCTCGTACGGTTGATCGAAAGGTATCACGTGCATGAGGACATTCTGTATATTTTACTGCAAATTTTTTTAAGACCGTATACAAGGTTACTTCTTGTTCTGTTATGAAGTATAATGGTTTTATACGTCTGACAAATTTCTTATGATCGACAATCCCAGTTACGGGTCCGAGTTTTGCTGACAATGCTCCTTGTCCTTTGTAGTGATTCATAAGCAGTGTTTGTGCTTCATCGTCAAGATTATGCCCTGTAACTAATTTTGTTGCTTTCAACTTACGTGAATATTTATTTAACAAATATCGTCGCATGGTACCACAGATAGTACATGAATTAAGTTTAAGTTTCTTTAATGCGTCTGTAAGATCAAACGTGAATTCTTTTTTTGTATAGACAATCGTTAAAGGTATGCCTTCTTGTTTACAAAATTTCTCTGCATCAACAACCGTCGTAGGACGATACCCAGGAATACCTTCGTCAATAAGTAATGCATGTAGTTTTGCACCACGTGGAGCAAGTATTGTATTAAGAATATGAGCAACAGTCAAAGAATCTTTTCCACCAGACATGGCAACAACAAAGGTGTCATTGTTACCAATCATGTCATATTTTCTGATGGTTCGTTTGACTTTTGTTTCTATGTAGCGAATAAATTGTGTTGCTGTATATTCTTTACCACTTTGATCAATATAAACTATCTTTGGCATACATTAGCCTCCAGAAACAACAGAAAGTATCTGTACTGTATCTTCTTCAGTGAGGGTATCTGTGGGTATACAGACTTCTCCATTGCGTATAACAAGGACTTCTACAGGATTAATCTTCAACTGTTTAAGTAGCGCTGTAACGGTTATAGAACTGCCTATATCAACAGTCTGTGTTGTTTCATCACGTTCAATAGAGACAGATAATGCCATGAATGCTGCAACGAAAAAGGCGTTATAAACCCTCTGGTTATAGAGTTTCCAACCAATAGTTTTATTAATCACTATTAAAAAATATAATCATGAAAAATTACTGTATACGGAAAAGCGACTCTGTACGCCTATCAGGCACGTAGTAATAGATTTTTCTAACTTTCTAGCAGGTTATTTATGCACAAAGTAAAAGATTTCAAATGGAAAGAGAACGGCAGTCTTGATGCCTTCGTTACCGATTTAGGTAGTGTAGGATTCCAAAGTATAGAACTTAAACGAGCTACAGATTTGATCATACGCATGAAAAAAAATGGTGCAAAAATCTTTCTTACGTTCACTTCAAACATGGTTACTTCCGGCTTAAGGGGTTTTTTTGCTCAATTAATTAAACTGGGTATACCTGATATCATTGTAACAACCGTTGGTGGATTAGAAGAGGACATCATGAAGGCAACTGGTGAAAATTTTAGTGTAGGAAATTTTTCTCCAGATGATAGTGAGTTATATGAAAAGGGTATTAACAGGGTGGGAAATATCCACATTCCAACAGAGTCCTATACAAAGTTTGAAGATATTATGGGTTCAATGTTAAAAAAGATGTATAAAAAAAAGAATGACTGGACTGTCTCTGAGTTATTGAAAGAATGCGGATTATTATTAAACGATGAAAATTCAATAGTATACCAAGCATCAAAAAATAATGTACCAATTTTTTGTCCAGCTATAACAGATGGTGCAATGGGTTTTCAATTATATTTATTCCAAGAAAAGAATAAAGATTTTAGAGTAGATGTGATTAAAGATTTTGCAAACATTCTTTTTAGTGTTAGTCAAGATGATAAGAAAGGTTTAATTTCCTTGGGTGGAAGCATTTCTAAGCATCATGCAATACTTGCAGGATTATTAAATGGTGGCATGGATTATGCTATTTACATGACAACAGCAAGCCACACTTCAGGTAGTATGAGTGGAGCAACAACTAATGAAGCAAAAAGTTGGGGGAAAGTAAAAGATGATTCTGATGTTGTAACAGTGATAGGTGATGTTACTATTACATTTCCTTTAGCAATGTGCAGCGCATTAGATAAATTAGCAAAAGAAGGGCATGTAAAAAAATGAAAGCAAAATTTATTCTGAGTAAACAAAGAGTAAAAAAACAAATAGAACAGTGCAATACGTTATCAAACGAAGTATCCTATAGTTTTAAAACAAATTATGAAGTAGGCAAAATACTTGAAGAAACAACAAATTGTTGGTTTAGTGTTCATTCTTTAGAGTCTGTAAAAGATATAAAAAATAAAGAAAAGATTTGGTTTTTTGCACAAGGATGGGATAACAAAGAAATTATTGAGTTACTTGAGGAAGGTGTTACTTCTTTTGTTGTTGATAACTCACAAGATCTAGAGATCTTATTAGACCACATAAAAACAACAGAAAAAGACATTAATGTATTATTAAGAATGAGATTGAAAGAACAAACGGTTCAAACAGGAAAACATTTTGTTTTTGGTTTTTATAGTAAAAAAATTAATGAGTTAATTCCCCTATTAAAAAAAAACAAAAGAATTGGCAAATTAGGAATTCATTTTCATAGAAAAACACAAAATGTAACTGAATGGTCCTTAAAAGAAGAGTTAGAAGATAGTTTAGATGCTACAACATTAGATAAGATGGATGTGATTAATATTGGTGGGGGTATACCGAGTTTTTACAAAAATTACCAAGTAAAAAACCAGGAAGCAATTTTTTCAGAAATAATAAAAGTAAAAGAATGGCTAAACAAAAAAGATATTAAAATGATACTTGAACCAGGGAGATTCATTGCAGCCCCTGCTATCAAATTAGTTACAGAAATAAAAAATATATATGAAAAGAATATCATTGTGAATGCATCAGTGTACAATTCTGCAATGGACACTTTTGTTGCAAATTTACGATTGTTAGTTGAAGATGAAACTACGGAAGGTGAAGGATACACTATCAAAGGTATAACACCTGATTCCTTAGATATATATAGGTATAAGGTGTATTTCAAGAAAAAACCAAAAGTAGGTGATCAGATTACTTTTTTGAATGCAGGAGCCTATAATTTTAGAACAGACTTTTGCAAATTACCAAAAATACAAACGGAAGTAATAGAATGAAATGGATGAATCTGCCGGACGAATATAGTACAGAAGATGCTACTTTTGCAATTATCCCCATTGCTTATGAAGGTAAGGTAACGTACGGTACTGGTGCTTCAAAAGGAGCTGAAGAGATAATCACCGCATCTAAACATTTAGAGTATTATGAAGATCAATTTAATAACGAACCATTTATTGAAGGTATACAAATTATTACACCAAAATCATTTACTAATACTGAAGAAATGATTACAAATGTTTCTGAAAAAGTATCACAACAAAAAGGAAAATTCATTATAGGGCTTGGAGGAGATCACACAGCAACACTTGGCACTATTAAAGGTCTAGAAAAAAACGAAAAGGACTTTTCAGTAGTTATCTTTGATGCACATAGTGATTTTAGAGATGAATGGAATGGTACAAAAAATAATCATGCTTGTGTAACAAAAAGAATTTATGAAAACCATCACGTTACTGTAATGGGTGTAAGAGCCCAAGATAAAGATGAATATCATGAAATTAAAGAATCAAAAAATATACAACAAATAAGTATGTATGATTTAAACAAAGATTCTTTGATGAAAGCATTGCCAAATATGAAAGATAAAATATTCATTTCTATTGACGTTGATGTTTTTGATCCCTCATTCATTAAAAATACAGGAACACCTGAACCAGGTGGTCTAATGTGGACGAAACTAATAGATATGCTTACTATTCTTTTTAAAGAAAAAAAAGTTATTGGAACAGATATTGTAGAGTTTGCACCTGAAGAAAATTTCAGGTCAGAAGCATATTCCTTAGCACGATTAGTTTACAAAATGATGAGTCTCTATGTAAAAAATGAACATTCAAGAAACAATTGAACGATTGGAACAACAACGTGTGTCGTGGAATATTGCACGTGAAACGATTGCATGCATTACTGAAAGTGTTTCGTTGATAGATAATCCTACTGTCCTTGAGATTGGCACGTATAACGGCTATAGTGCGTTGTGGTTTGCAACAGTAGCAAAGCATGTTACAAGTATTGAGTGTGAAGAAGCACGCTTTAGAGAGTCACAGAAGAACTGTGCTGACGTTTCAAATATAACCTTAGTTCATGGTGATGCCTGTACTCTTCTTAAGCAATGGCAAGAAGAACAAAAACATTTTGATGCTATTCTCATTGACGGCAAAAAGAGTGAATATGTTTCCTATTTAGAAGCAGCATTACAGCTTATTTCACCTCATGGTATTATTTTTGTGGATAATACGATATCTCATAAGGATAAATTAGATGATTTTTTTACATTATTGAATGAACAATCTCACATAACGTGGAAAGAGACTTCCTTAGGTGATGGTATGATTATCATTAAACAAAAGGTTTAAAGAGAGGGGCATTATTCTTGCTGATATGACACATGAGAGTGCAACAGTGCACCATTTACATCGAAGAAAACGTATTCATATAAAGCACGAAAAATATCCTCATCCTGATCCATTGAAGAAATGGATTGATAAACTTATTTATGTTGTTGTTATTTTAGGTCCGTTATTAACTATTTCGCAACCGTTAAAGATTTTTTCACAAAAAACGGCAGAAGGTGTTTCGTTGATTACGTGGATTGTATTTTTTGTTTCTGCTATTATTTGGTTAGGTTACGGTATTATTCATAAGGATAAACCTATTATTATTGCAAATATTTTGTGGATTTTAATTGAAGGTGCAGCAATAGCGGGTATTCTTATTTATGGTTAATACATATCGTAGTTTTGAAACAGTTAAAGAACTTATTGAAGCAAGTAGTGAAGAAGTTATTATTTTGTTAAAACACAGTAATACATGTCCTGTTTCTGCTCGTGCAAAGGGTGAAGTTGATCAGTTTATGGAATCACATGAGACAAAAATATTTTTATTGATTGTTCAAGAACAACGTTCGTTATCTCAAGAGATTGCTGAAACATTATCAGTAACACATGAGTCGCCACAAGTTATTGTGCTTAAAAAGGGTCATGGAGAACAGGTTCTTAACCATGATAGCATTACTGTACGCGCAGTAGAAGATGTAGTAACAAAAGCGTAGTGTTTTTATAGGATTACTACAAAAGAAAAATTATGACGTTAGAAACCCACATACAAACGCCTTGCACTCAAACAATTTCCTACAAAAGAGGATTAAGTGGAGCACTCAGAGATGCTCTTGTCCCTGATTTAACACTACGATACATACGAAGAGAAAAAAAACGTACAGATACAACACCCCCCCAGGATAGAGAACGATCACTTTTGGGAGAAGATATGTCTGGTCGATCTATGGATCTCGGAAAAAGAATTGCAATAGATCTCGGACGTATCGCTGTGTATGGTAGCATCGTTGGTACAGCCATATACAAGCTTCTTACATAACATGACCTATGATAAAATTGCTAAAGGATATAATGAACTCCATGGCGAAGAGCAGGTTAAGAAAGCAGAGATTATCAAAGAAGTACTGTTGAAGAAGAAACAGTCTGGTTTATTGCTAGATATTGGTGGCGGTACAGGTATTAGTACAGAAGTATTTGTTAAAGAGTTTGATTGTATTATTCTTGATCCCTGTGAAGAATTATTAGAAGAAGAGCCTGCAACGTGTGTAAAGATTTTAGGATCTGCTGAAGAGTTACCGTTTAGTGATAAGAAGTTTGATGTTATTATTTCTTTAACGGCATTACATCATGCAGATCTTACGCTTGCGTTTAAAGAAATCAAACGTGTTGCTAAGGATGATGCATTTATTGCTATTTCTTTCTTAAAGCAAGCAAAAAATATTAAAGAGTTTGAAACAGTATTTCGTTCTTCATGTGATAACGTAGAAGTTATTGATGAAGGCAAGGATCTGATTTTTTTTAATAGTTAATCAAAGAGTCCAAACATGTTTGTTGGTGGATTTTTATCATCGTCATCGTCTTTTTTCTTTTTTGATTCATAGACGGTAACATCATCACGTTTCCATTGTGATCTTACACCACTAAAGACATTATCAACAGGTGATTCGTCAACGGCTTGTTTTCTTTTCTTTCCGAACATAAAACTTGTTGTTCGTTCTTTTTTTGATCTAAAGAGTGAGCGTTTTTCTTTTTTGTTAAAGGATGCTGCTCGATGCATGTATGCTTGGAATTTTTCAACATGTTCTTTTTCATTATTTACACGTGTTAATGGTGCTCCACCAAATTCTCCGTGTTTCCTGTTGGGATGTCCGCGTATTTGTTTTTGTATGCGTCGGCGCACACGTTTGTTACTATTTCTCAAGACGTACCAGAAGAAGATAAGGAATAAGAGAGCGCCGGGGTAGGCAAGCCATTGATAGTTAAGACCAGAAACACCAGTGATAGCAACATTTTCAAAAGATGCATCATTAACAACAATATTGTATGTTCCTGTTACCATGCCTTTTCCTAGGTCAATGTGTTCTACTTGTCCAATAGCTAAATTGATTGTTTCAGAAATGCTAGATGTTTTATCAATATTTATAAGTTCTATTTGTAGGACATTTTGATAGGGTACATTACCTACATTAGTAATTACAAGTTCTTGGCCTTCAAGGGCATAGTCCAATAATGTTACTTCTCCAACGGCAAAGAATATTTCTTCAGTAACACTACCAAAGGTTGCTTCTACGCGGTAATTTCCTGGTTCTACATTGTCTGCTAAAGCAACGTCAAATTGTTCTCCTGATTGTTTGACGCTGTCGTAATAAATATCTTTTTTATCATTGTAGACTTTAATGGTGACAGGCTCATCGATGGGATCGTCTGCTTGATCTTTGAGGAATGCTTTCAAGGATATTGTTTCTCCTGGGTTGATGGCTTGTGTGTTAGCTGCTATGGTTATACTTGTTGCAATGGGATCAACAATAAGTGCAAAGGCATATGTTCCTACGTTTCCTTGTTCATCTTCAACGCGTATATTAAGATCGTGTTTGCCACTGGTGATAGTATTTAAGAGGTAAAAGTCTAAACTGAATTCTCCATTTTTTACCGTGTCTTCATAGCTATTATCATCTAAGGTTATGTACACATCACCATTTTTGAGTTTACCATCTAAGATACTTGCTGTTCCAGTTAGTTTTACTTTTTCTTTTGGAAGGTACCGTACTTTTGCTGTGTGTGCGTTAACATCTATATTACTCACAAGGATTAATGTTCCCACGTCTGTTATGAGAAAGTTACCAAAGTTGTTGCGTACTTCTACAGAAACAGTGTATTCTCCACCAGGCATGTCCAGAGTATTTATTTCTGCGTCAAGTTTTCCTTTGGTTATTTCCCTGGATTCTGCAAGAAATGTTGTTCCATCTTTGGTTAAGGTAATAATAGCAAATCCTTCAACAAGACCTCCATTTTGTTTGTAGGTATTTCCTTTAACATTTATTGTTTCTCCTGCTTGCATGGCTTCTTTGCTTAACGTAAATGTTCCTGTTAGTGCAGGTGTTATAGTAAAGGTGGATGAGGTTTTTGTTTCCAACACAGTTCCTTGTTGGTGTAAACTAGCAGTGATAGAACAAGATCCTGTTGTACTGGTAACAATAGCAAACGTGTCAATGAAGTCTTTTTTTTGTCCTGCTTTCAAGCTCATGCTTTTGACCATGAGTGTTTCTTTATCACTGCCACAGAGAAGATCAAAGTATAATAATCCAAGAGTATCTTCTGTTTGGAGCACATATCCCGTTAGAGTTATGTCATCACCAATATTCACACTCGTCTGATCGGGACCGTTAAGAATAATTTCTCCACTAACAAGTGATGCAGTAAGTAAAAAAACAAAGAATATACTAGTCAGAAGTACTCTTTTTTTATCCATCCTCATGAAGAAATATACAGCTATGCTGATTTATATGTGTTTGGTTAGCTCTCTATTCAACAGTCAAGATTTCAACATCAAAGCTGAGATCTTTTCCTGCAAGGGGATGGTTAAGATCTAACATAACAACATCATCGTGCACTTCAGTAATCGTTGCAATACCAACAGCGCCTTCAGGAGATTCTAAAAAAATTGTTTCTCCAACGCTAACGACCATATCTTCTGGCATTTTATCACGTGGATATTCACCAATTTTTTCTGAATCGTACGCACCATATCCTTCGTCTGATGTTAATGCCACAGTAAAGGTATCTCCTTCTTTATGACCAAGGAGTGCTTCTTCAAAGTTGGGTAATATAACACCTTCTCCTACAATAAACGTTAATGGTTCTGTATCTCGTGATGTATCAAAAACAGTACCATCCACATTGGTTCCAATGTAATGTAAGGTCACCGTACTTCCTGTTTCAATGGTTGATCCAGGACCTGCTGTGCCAAGGAAGATAATAAGAACGATAATAACAATGCCTGGAGTAATCCACGATTTTTTTGTAAATGAACGTGCTGGAGCTTTCTGAGAAGCTTTTTTTGCCGTTCTTTTTCTTGTTACTCTTTTTTTAGCTCGAGGCATATATCACGCAGTTGGTGTAAGGTTTATAAACATATTGCTTGTTGAATATAATATGAAATCACTGAAAGGGGTTCTTGAGTCGCTTCATCCGTTAGAGCGTCGTGTTATTATTCATCTTAAAGATGGCCGTACTGCTCGTGAAATTGCTTTTGCAGGAAAAATGCAAAATGTAGAAGCATTGCGTGCGTTGCAGTGGTTAGAATCGAAGGGTATTGTTTCTTTACATAAAACAAAAATTGCAACGATTATTTTAGAGAAAAATGGTAGAACGTATGTTAAAACATTATTACCTGAGAAACAATTTTTGAAAGTATTATTGGAACACACGCATAAGTTAGGTGTTCGTGAAGCGAAGCAATTGATGAAGTTGGATGATGCTGAATTTTCTGTAGCGTTAGGATTACTCAAAAGAAAAGGGTATATTAATTTAGGAAAAGAAATTTCTGTTACGAAGAAAGGTGAAGCATATTTTTCTCAAGATCAATCAAAAGAAAAATTATTACAGTCGTTACCAAAGGATCAAAGTTCTTTAACAGCTTCAGAAAAGTCAACATTAAAAGAATTACAAGATCGACGTGGTGTTGTTGGTGTTGAAGAACGAAAGATTTTTGGTGTTAAAGTTACCAGTTTAGGTAAAAAGGTTATGCAGTCTGATTTGTCAAGTGAGTTACTTGATGCGATGACACCTGCATTGATTAAGAAAGGTACGTGGAAGTTGAAGAAGTTTAGACGGTATGACATTAAGGCGTCAACGGGTTCTGCGTATGGTGCAAAACGTCACATGGTTGCACAGGCTAATGAGTATATTCGTCGTATTTGGTTAGATATGGGTTTTACTGAACAAGTAGGATCATATGTTGAATCGTCGTTTTGGAATTTTGATGTGTTATTTACACCACAAGATCATCCTGCTCGTGAGATGCAAGATACGTTCTTTATTGATAATCAATTACAACAGCCTCTTCCTTCGTTTGCAAAGAAAGTGAAAGCTGTCCACCAAAATGGTGGTACAACGGGTAGTAAGGGATGGCGTGTGCCTTGGTCTGAAAAAGAAGCTAAACAGCCAGTATTAATTACTCATGATACGGGATTGAGTGCTCATGTGTTGTCTGAAATTTCTGAGAAGGATTTACCAGTAAAAACATTCCAGATTATGAAGGTGTTCCGTAATGAAGCAGTTGATTGGAAACATTTGTTTGAGTTTTATCAAGTAGGTGGTATTGTTGTTGATAAGAATGCAAACTTTAGTCATTTGATTGGATACTTAAAACAATTTTTTGGTAAGATGGGTTTTACTGATATTCGTTTGCGTCCTGCACACTTCCCCTATACAGAACCGTCATGTGAAGTTGAAGTGTTTGATCCACGAAAGAAAGAGTGGGTTGAGTTAGGTGGTGCTGGTGTCTTTAGACCTGAAGTGGTTAAACCATTGTTAGGTTTTGATTGTCCTGTATTAGCATGGGGATTGGGTATTGAACGTATTGTTAAAGATTATTATAAGATTACAAATTTACGTGATATTTACAAGAATGATTTGAAAAAATTAAGGGAGAGTCCTATGTGGGTAAAATAAGATGCCAACAATAAGTTTAGATAAAAAGGTTGTCTTGAAGTTAGTCGGCAAACATGTTTCTGATGCACAGTTACGTGAGGCTATTCCACAGTTAGGAACGGATCTTGATGCAGTTACAACAAAAGCAATTGATGTTGAAATTTTTCCTAATCGTCCTGATTTATTATCTGAAGAGGGTTTTGCTCGTGCATTGTCCTCATTCTTAGGTGTTAAGAAAGGGTTACGTGAATACCATGCACGCCCATGTAAACAACGAGTAATAATTGAACCTGCAGTGAAGAAGATTGTTCCGTATACGGTTGCTGCAATTGTAAAAGGATTACATTTTACGGAAGCGTCGTTAACGCAATTAATGAATTTGCAAGAAAAGTTACATACAACACATGGTAGAAATCGTAAACGTTTAGCTACGGGTGTGTATGATTTATCAACGATAAAATTCCCTTTAAAATTACGTACGCGTCCTCGTTCATTAACGTTCCAAGCATTAGATGATAAAAAAGAACGAACAGTTAATGAAATAATAACTCACCATCCTAAAGGAAAATTATATGGTCATTTAGTAAAAGGAAAAAGTGTTGCTGCATGGGAAGATGCTAATCATCACGTATTAAGTATGCCTCCAGTGATTAATAGTGAACCAACAAAGGTTACAACGAAAACAAAGGATATTTTTATTGAAGTAACAGGTAATAATAAGGATGCTGTTGAACAGGCATTGTGTATTCAGTTAGCTGCGTTAGTTGATCGTGGTGGTACCGTCTATCGATTAAACATTACACCTGATATGAAGGCACAAAAGATGAAGGTTAATAGACAGCGTATTGCTGATCGTTTAGGAATATCATTATCTGAACAGAAGATGGCTCAGTTAGCAGCTAAAATGGGTTTACACTATGCTAAGGGTGTAGTGACCTATCCCATGTATCGTGCTGATATGTTGCATGAAGTAGATATTGGCGAGGATGTTGCTATTGCGTATGGCTATCAAAATATTAAACCAACATTACCTGCAAGTGCGACTATTGGTCATGAGCATGTTGAAGAAAAGTGGAAGAAGATTCTTGCTGAAGTGTGTGTTGGTTTAGGATTGCAAGAAGTGATGAGTTATCATATTACGAGTGAGTCCGATGAGGCTGAAAAGATGTTACACGCCCAACCACTAGTGACGATTGAAAATGCGTTGAGTGAAGAATATGCTGTGTTACGTTCGTGGATTATTCCATCGTTGTTGAAGATTTTAAGTGAAAATAGACATCATGAATATCCTCAGAATATGTTTGAAATAGGTAAAGTCTTTGTAAAGAAGGGTAAATCAATTAAGGAACCAATTCGTTTGGGTATTACCTTGTCTCATGCAACGGCTGATTTTACTGTTGCAAAGAAGGTACTTGATGCTGTGTGTCACAGTGTTAATGCTAAACCTGTGTATAGTCCTGTAAGTCATGGTTCGTTTATTCCTGGCCGGTGTGCTCGCGTAAGTGTCAAAGGCAAAGACATTGCGTTTGTTGGAGAAATTCATCCCGAAGTTATTACACGGTTTAATATGGACACGCCTGTTGCTGCTATTGAGTTGAATGTATCTGAATTGATTCGTTTATTGGAGTAGTTCGTTGTCGTGCTGCTTTATGACATTCTTGTGAACAGGTTATTTCATGTTCTTTTGCACAGGTTGTACAGGCTATAAAGAGTTTGTCACAGTCTAAATTATGACAGTTGTAATAGTCTTCTGATGGCACGTCACAATGAGTACAATTAACGACGGGTTTTCCACCACTTATGTGACTTACTATTCTATCATCAAAGACAAAACATCCACCTTCGTAGTGTGTGTTAGGATATTGGTTAACATAGTTAATAATGCCACCTTCAAGTTGGTGAACATTTTCGAAGCCTTCCTCTTTCAAGAGCGCTGAAGACTTTTCACATCGAACACCTCCTGTACAGTACATGATTATTTTTGTTTGTTTTTTATTATTTATTTTGTGAAGGTGTTTTGGAAAGTCTCTGAACGTATTAATGGGTAATGTGAGTGCACCTTTGAATTTACCAACGTGTGATTCGTATTTGTTTCGTGCATCAAGAAGTAATACATCTTCATTGTTATCTAAGGTTGTTTTGAGTTCTTTGGGTGTAATATGCGGTGCTGTATTCTTGAGATCAACATCATAGCCAAAAGAGACTATTTCTTCGCGTTTTCGTACAACGAGTTTGTGATAGACTTGTGTTGTAACGTCTTGTTCACGGAAGGTTAATGCTGGGAAGTATTGTTCAATCCATTGTTTGAATGCAGTGATATTGTTAATGGTCCCACTAACAGCTGCATTGATACCTTCTTCTGCAATAAGGATACGTCCTAAGAGCTGGTGTTCTTCGCAGTAGCTTCGAAACGTATCAACAAGGTTGCCTACTTGTTCCAAAGGTGTGTACCGATAAAAGGTTATGATCTTGTGAGTCATAATATTTCGATGAAAAGTCTGTTTTAAAACATTTCTATAGGGCAAACGAAAAGCTCTTTAATGGGCAACGAGAGAGGGTGAACATGTTTATCATAGAATTTGCTGAATCTATCATTACATGGTTAGTTACGACGATTAGTACATGGGGATACAAAGGTATTTTTATTTTGATGAGTATTGAGAGTTCGTTTATTCCGTTCCCAAGTGAGGTTTCTCTTATTCCTGCGGGTATTTTGATTGCTGAAGGTTCTATGACGTGGTTGGTTGTATTATTTGCGGCTATTATGGGAAGCATTGTTGGTGCGTTAATTAATTATTATCTTGCGTTACATCTTGGTCGTTCGGTAACAAAGAAATTGTTGATTAAGTATGGTAAGTTGTTATTAATTCAAGAAAAGATGATTACCAAGAGTGAAGAATATTTTAAGAATCATGGTGAAATGACTATTTTTGTTAGTCGGTTATTACCTGCTATTCGCCAATTAATTTCTTTACCTGCTGGTTTTGCACGTATGGATCTTAAACGGTTTTGTGGGTATACTGCATTAGGTTCTGGTCTTTGGTCTGCTATTGTTGTGTGGGTTGGTTATTTTTATGGTTCAAATCAAGCTGCTATCCATCAACACCTTACTACACTAACATTTGGTGTCATTGCTATTGTTGCCGTATCAGTTGGTGTGTATGTTATTGCACGACGGAGAAGTAAGAAATGAGTGGGATGACGCAGAATGCTGCGGTGTTTCGTTTGAATCAGTGTTATCGTGATCATTTGATGTTAGAATATTTTACGTCTGGTTTGTTAAAGAATAGTTTGCCTTCTGAGGAACAAAAGAAACGTGTTCAAGAGGTTGAAGAAGCAGTATTACAACAGATTACAGACTCTATGAAACAACTAGAAACAATTAAAGGAAGTGTTATTGAAACTAAAGAGAGAAGTGAACCGTTAAAGGTGTGTGCAGCGATGTTGAATGAGTATTTCTTTGATGCTCGTGATAGTATTGATAGTGTAATAACAACATATGAAACTGTATTACATCCATTAGTTGAAGAGATGCAAATAAGTCCGTTAGATCAATTAAAAGTACACAATATTAAATTGTGTTAGTTCCAGAGTCCGTAACTTCTGAGAGGATTACCATACCATCCTGAACCGTAGGTTGTTGGACTGTATCGTTGGAATCGGTACGGGTATGTTGGTTCGTAGTTGACGTTGTTTTTTGCAAAACCATATTTGTATGGATTACTTGTATCATCAACAAAATTATAGGTGTTTTTTTGTGTTTTTTGGTTAGATTTCAAAAAATCATCGTTGTTGGAATAACTGTTGTATAATCCGTTAGTGTAGGCATTTCTATTATTGTATGAACCATAGTAACCAGTATTAGCGTTGTTGTATCGAGAACTGCCAAAGCCATTGAAGTTGTTATAGCCATTGTAGTTATTACCATAACCACCGTAACTATTGTAAACGTTAGCACCATAGCTACCATATAATCCGCCTATGTTGGAATAGGATGCACTAACGGTTGCTGGTATGATAAGCGTTGCAGCGAGTATGAGTAAAATAAATGTTATGAGTTTGTTCATTGTGCATACCTACTAGTTCTAGTATACCCCGTTATGATTTATAAATGTTTCTATTGTAACTACTATTAGATAGTGAAGAAAGAGGTTGCAAAGCTATTTAAACGTCCTAGAGCGCCTAGCCAGAGAGATGGCAAAAAAAGAGTTTAAAGACTATTCACTAAAGCATAGCACCGCTCACATCCTAGCTTCAGCCATTAAAGAACTCTACCCCAAAGCAAAGTGTGCTATTGGTCCACCAACAGAAGAGGGATTTTATTATGATTTTGATAATTTAGATATTACTGATGATAACTTCAAAGCTATTGAAAAGAAGATGCGTCAAATTGCAGAAAAAGGATTGACTTTTGAAAAAACGGAAGCAACAGCTGCAGAAGCAAAGAAATTACTCAAAGATGAACCATACAAGATAAAAATCCTAAAAGATGTTGAAGGTCCAATTACCTTTTACAAACATGGAAGTTTTAATGATTTATGTGAAGGACCTCATGTAAAATCAACGAAAGAAATTAGACATTTTAAATTAACAAAGTTAGCTGGTGCATACTGGCGTGGCGATTCTAAGAATAAAATGTTAACACGTATTTATGGTGTTACGTTCAAAACAGAAAAAGAACTTAAAGATTATTTAGTTATGATTGTAGAAGCTAAGAAACGTGATCACAAATTGTTAGGAAAACAAATGCAATTATTTACGTTTTCTGATTTAGTTGGTAAAGGGTTACCATTGTGGTTACCGAAAGGTGAAATTCTTAGAAGAGAACTTGAAACCTTTGCTATTGAAGAAGAAGAAAAGGCAGGATATGTTCGTGTTGCAACACCCCATTTAGGAAAGAAAGAACTCTATGAGAAGTCAGGTCACTTGCCCTATTACAAAGATTCCATGTATCCTGAAATGACAATGGATGATGGCACGTATTATCTTAAGGCAATGAATTGTCCTCACCACCACATTATTTTTGGTAGTCGTTTACGCAGTTATAGAGAGTTACCTTTACGTATCGCAGAGTATGGTACCGTATACCGTAATGAATTATCGGGTGCGTTAGCTGGACTCTTACGTGTGCGCATGTTATCGATGAATGATGCCCATATTTATTGTACAAAAGATCAGATTGAATCTGAAATGAAAGCTGTCATTGCTATGACACAAAATTACTTCAAATTATTTGGGCTAACAAACTATTATTATCGATTATCCTTATGGGGTCCAAAGAACAAAGACAAATACTTTAACGAACCAAAGAATTGGGAGTACACACAAGATATTTTACGTAAGGTTTTGAAAGATGCAAAGGTAGAATTTGAAGAAGTGGAAGATGAAGCTGCCTTTTACGGTCCAAAGATTGATATTCAATTCAAAACAGTACTTAACAGAGAAGAAACAATGTCAACGATTCAGTTAGATTTTGTTGCAAAGAAGAATTTTGATTTGAAGTTTACAGATAAAGATTCTGGTGAAAATAAGGAAGTCTTTGTTATTCACCGTGCACCATTATCAACACATGAGCGTTTTATTGCATTCTTAATTGAGCATTATAGTGGCAATTTCCCCCTATGGCTAAATCCTGAACAAGTGCGTGTTATGGCATTAACAGATAGAAATAACAAGTATGCTGAAGCTATCTATAAGAAATTAAAAGATGCAGGAGTACGCGTAACGTTAGATGTTAAGTCTCATGCTATTGGTAAGAAGGTGCGTGAGGCACAATTAGAAAAAGTAGGCTATATGTTGACGTTAGGTGATAAAGAAGAGTCTAAGAAAGCATTAGCTGTTCGTACGAGAGAAGGCAAAGTAACCTATGACGTAAAGCTAGAATCTTTTATTAAAGACTTACAAAAGGAAATTGCTGACAAAAAATGATGGATCCAAAGAACGATGTTGAGCGTCTTATTGAAACGTTAATGTTTCAAGAGTGGTCTGAAAAGCATACTAAAGCGTATCTTTCTGATTTTTTTTGTATTTTAGATAAAGAGTCATCTGATGATAATATGTGGCAAGTTGATTATTACAATCCAGAAGACGATACGATGACGTCGTTTGAAGTTCCTGCTGATAAGAGAAAGAAGTGTTCTATTAAGCAAGAGGAATCAAAAGTATTCAAGAAAGAAGCTGATACGGTTGAACAACTTTCTGTAGGTGAAATTACAAAGACAGATGCTGATGTTGTTGATATTGCTCAGGAAAACTTAAAATTACAACATGCTCATGAGCAACCAACGAAGTCTATTTTAATTTTACAACACAGTAAAGATCATAAGGTTCCTATTTGGAATGTAACATTAATGACGATGGCCTTAAACATGTTTAACGTAAAAATTAATGCTATTACCGGTGAAGTCTTAGAATCTTCATTAAAGTCTGCTATGTCCTTAAAGCGTGAGATGTTGAGTGGCAAATGAAACTTATTTCGTGGAATGTTAATGGTATTCGTGCTGTCTTAAAGAAGGGGTTTCTGGATTTTATAAAAAAGGAAAATCCTGATGTGTTATGTATTCAAGAAACAAAGGCACATCCTGATCAAGTGGATATGGTGTTAGACAAGTATGAACATCATTTTTGGAATAGTGCTGAAAAGAAGGGATATTCTGGTACTGCTGTCTTTAGTAAAGTAAAACCCATTCAAGTAACGTATGGTGATGGTCCGATGAATGATACAGAAGGTCGTGTTATTACTGTTGAATTTAAAGAATTTATTGTAGTCAATGTATACACACCGAATGCAAAGCCTGATTTATCTCGTTTAAAATATCGTCAAGAGTGGGATAAAATATTCTTAAAATATTTAAAAGATTTAGAGAAGAAGAAGCCTGTTGTTCTTTGCGGTGATTTGAATGTTGCTCATAAGGCAATTGATTTGGCACGTCCTACGGCAAATACTACAAGTCCGGGTTTTACTCCTGAAGAACGAAAGGGTATGGATAATTATGTTAAGGCTGGTTTTATTGATACATTTCGTGAGTTTCATAAAGAAGGTGAACATTATTCATGGTGGACGTATCGGTTTGGTGCACGTGAACGGAATGTTGGATGGCGTATTGATTATTTCTTAACATCCACTATATTAAAGAAGAAACTAAAGAAAGCGTTTATCCTTCCTAAAGTGTTAGGCAGTGATCATTGTCCTGTTGGTATTGAATTATAATTATTTTTTCTTTGTCACACCTTGTTGTGGACATATCTTGTTAAGAAAACATGTTGAACATATGGGTGTTGGTGCTTTACATAGTGCTCGTCCATGATCGACAAGGACATGGTTAACAAACCACCAATGTTTTTTTTCTAGTTTCTGTAATAAGTCTTGTTCTACTTTATCTGGATTGGTGTGATGTGTCCATCCAAGTCTATAGGCAATACGTTTCACGTGTGTATCCACGGCTATACCTTCTACTTTTCCGTAGGCTTTACTTAAGACAATGTTTGCTGTTTTTCGTGCGACACCATGTAGACTGATTAATTCTTTCATGGTATCAGGTACATTGTTATTGAATTCATCAACAATCAATGCACCTGTTTTCTTGATGTTTTTTGCTTTGTTATGATAAAACCCTGTTGATTTAATATATCGTTCAAGTTCTTTGATGTCTGTTGTTGCGTAGTCTTTTGCTGTTTTGTATCGTTTGAACAATGCTGGTGTTACTGTGTTGACTCTTTTGTCTGTACACTGTGCCGATAAGATCGTTGCAACAAGCATTTGCAGTGGATTTTTGTAATGTAAAGAAGGCTGCTTTGCAGGATAGTGTTTATCTAACAAGTCTATTGTTTTCTTTAATGGCGCTGGTTTCATAGATTGAACACTGTTCGTCTTGTTGATAAGTGTTACTAGTTATTACTAGCTATACCAAAAGGAAGTATCCCTTGGGAACGCTCAAAAGAAAGATCAGGTATTTCTCTAGAATATTGTTCTCTAAAAATTCGAGCAACTTCTTTAGCAAGTGCTGTAGCTTTTTTTTCTGGAGAATCATGTTTTCTTGATTGGAAGGGTAGTCTCGCTAATGCATCAAGATCACAATCATGAGTTTTATGATGGTAATCATATTCACGTCCTGAAACAAATCTGTGTGGTTGTGTGGCAATAGCAACACTCAAATCAGTAATGACATCATCATCAATTGCTTCAAGACGTTCACGGAAATGTTCTCCCTTATGAGGGTTTAATTGGTGATAGCGATGAACTACGGCGTCAGACAAGTCACTATCTCGTTCTCGACAAAAAGCTGTAGATTTATTAACGACAGCAAAACCTACACGGGCTACTTGGGAAAAGAATTCGTATCTATTTTCTGATGTAAGTTGGCCAAAAGGTACTCTCCCTTGTGCGCGAGCAATGCGTAATCCAACTTCGATAGCTTCTGTTTCTTTAAAATCTAAAAATCCATAAAGACCAGCAAGAGGTGTTTCAACAAGACCATCATAAAGAGGTTCAAGAACCTTAGTATCACCGCCACCAGTGGCCATAACAAGATCAATGGTTGGTTTAGGTCGTTTAATTGTTGGCTGCATACGTCAGGTACTGTATAACTATATTTAAATCTTTCTATTAATTGTAACTAAGGAGTAGTGGAAATATAATAATATATCTAATCCCAACGAACGTTAACAACTGCTCGAAGTGCATCCAATTTATTATCGGGATCCTTAAAGGAAAAATAAGGAAACGTATGGGCTTGTCCATTTACTACTCTTTCTTTCAAATGAGACAGATCATACACAGCAAATGCCATATCTTCTCCCCTATCAAGATAATCATCTAAGCCATGGTCAGCATTATGATAAATACCAACAAGGCCAGGATTTTGGGGATGATCAACGGCACAACAGTCCATATCATTTCTTCTTGAGAACTCTTCACGATGGAAGGTACCTGTTGTTAAAACAAGAGGTATTAGTTCAGCCTTAAAAGCACTATATCCGAATTGAGGACCAAACAAGCCACGTGGAGTGAGTTTCTCTCTAAGAATATCTTGTCGTGTAACAGCATAGCCATCAGCTTTGTTAAAATCAATGGCAAATGGGCGTATTCTTGGCATTGTATTGAGTATTATCTGCATCTACAATCACCAAACCCCTTTATAAAACCATCTATTTATCGTAACTGAATAGTAGTATAAAATAGAAGATCATGGACGAAATGATGGCGGCATAAGTTCCCATTTGCTCCTAGAAGCACGATAGTTCACTTGCACTCGTTCTGAAAGACCATCTTCAGGTGGAACATATCGTAATAATTGTACATGAAGATCGTCAGCAAGAGGTACACGACCACCCCATCGTTCATGAAGTGTAAGCATTCCCGCATTTTCATGGAGTGTTCTTTCTAAAGGATAATCCCCTCCAACACGCAATAAACAAGACGGTGGCCCTTCATCACTTGTAGGAGAAATACTAGCAACATTAGCAATAACAAGTTGTTTTGTAGTCAAATGTCTAAAGGTTACCTGGTCTCCAGGAACATACATTTTCCAAATACCTATTCTGTTGCTTGCCATAATTTCCGAAGTGTCAAATATTCAATTTATAAAACTTACGCTACTCATTGAAAACGTGATAACGCTTCTTCTTCCATAAAGTGTAATGCACCGGGAATAATGAAACATTGCGGATTTGTTTGTAAGGTAACAGCATTTGCAGCACCAACATGTATTTCTTGTTTTCCACTACCAAGACCACCACACACAATAACTTCTGTATCAGGTTTTAATCCACAACGAATGAAGTAATCTAATCCATCTCGTGCAGTCATGAAGGTAATAGTTCCATTGATATTTTTTAGATCTAATAATACTAACGTGTGCAAACCAATCTCTTTATTTTTAATCATAAAATCATAGGTACTCGTAACATCAGTGTTTTCTTCAGGAACAGTTACTGTTCTTCCAAATTTATACAAGCTTAATCCTGTACTACCCACTGTTGTTAAGATACTTGCATTGTCTATGACTGTTGTTTGCACATCATGTTTGTTCGCCCGCGTTAACAAATCAACGTGTGTCGTAGCACCTAATGGACTACCAACAATAAGTAAAGCAATATTTTTGTTTTGTGCTGGTGTAATCAGTTCTTCATCAGCTTGTGTTTCTAAAAAGTCACGATCAACAGGAGTAATAGTAACCCCATATGCTTGTTCTAAAGCAGCATGATCATAGTCTACTAATTGACTGGTGTAGGCTTCTAAGTACACTTTATCACATTTCTTAAGGCAATTTAAGCCTTGTAGAGTAATGTCTTGGGGTGTCCCTAGTCCTATGCCGATGAGGTATAACATTCCAAAAGGCTTCAAAAAGTGTTATTTAAACGTGTCGATACGTTGTTCGTGTACTTTTGACAGTACCAACAACACTGCGTAACATATGTCCTGTTACTTCAAGATCATACCATTGGTGTAATGGTAGTCGTTCTTTTACACCAACAATTAAGGGATAACTACCCATTTGTCGTCCAAACGTGTGATTCCCATCGTGAACTTCCATGTAGACATTTTTCATAACGGTTCCAAGAGGTACTAATCGTTTCAATAAAGGTACATCTATGGTTTTCCGTATGGTGTTTCGCCATTGCCAATAGCGTGCTTTATTTTTTCGTAAGAATTTTCTTCCTGTTGCTTCCATTGCTGTTCCTGGTAACGGCGTCACTTGTCGTATGTTTATACGTCGTAGTAAAAGATTCTCATCAACAATTTTGTTAAGGTATTCTAGGTTGAGTTCTCCTGTTTTTTTTGATTCTCCTTTTAATCCAAAGACAATGTTAATACCTGGTAATAAATAGTGCATACCATTAGGTCCTCGTTTATTGCCAAATTCATTGATCATACGTATGGCTTTTAATGCAATTGCTGGTGATGTGTTTAATGTATTTTGTTTGACAACGTCCATGTCAAAGCTTTCTACGCCAAAGGCTGCAACGTTTCCTTCTGTACAATGTTTAACAACGAGTTTTGTTCGTTCTTCATTGACCATGGAGGGTATGACATTATCAATGTGTAATGTGTGTAAGCCTAAACTACTCTGCCGCCCAATAGGCTTCAATAGTTGTTCTATGGCTTTGGGATCGCCACCGTTGTAACTGAAGAAGCATGCTTGTTTGCCTAATCGTATGTGACGTTGGTTTAATGTAACAAACGCTTTGATTTCTTTATGAATATCAGTGTGTTTTCTCCATGAAACACGTGCTTTCAATGGTTCTGTACAGAAACTACATTTGCCCATGGCACATCCACGTCCTGTTTCTATTTCGATCATGGCTGGCCAAGGTATTTGTTTGACAATGTCTACTCCTTGTAAGGCAAAGGGTTCAAGATCACCGTACTCGGTAAACACTTCAGGTAATTGTTCATCAAATAACGTACTCGTTATACGTTCGGCAGTTCTTCCACCTTCTAATTGTGTTCCTGTACTGACAACAGGCCCGTACAAGACTGTTCTCGCTTTAACATGGGGCAAAAATGTCTTTAATTCTTGTATTGTTCCAGGTAATGCACTGAGATATTTTCCTGGTGTTTGTATGCCAACAACACAGTATAATGTTTTTGTAGAAGCTAATATTTCTTTAATGTTTTCACGCGTTCGATGAGCGATGGCAATATTTGTTTTTTGTTGTTTCTTTTCTTTGTTCTTATATTGTAAAAAAAATCGAAGATCATCGATGGTTATGTAATTAACCTTTCCTTTAAGAGAACCTGCAAGATAGCGTGGATGCACACCTACATATGGTGGAACACCAAGACCTGCTGGTTCATCCGTGTAACAATCCAAGATGGTATCAGGATAGATCATGCACAGAGCATGCACAGGTTAGTTTATAAGCATATGCGAGAGCA
The DNA here is from genome assembly GCA_964622835.1 of Candidatus Woesearchaeota archaeon. Taxonomy (GTDB): domain Archaea; phylum Nanobdellota; class Nanobdellia; order SCGC-AAA011-G17; family UBA489; genus JABIKK01. The sequence goes on from CAZUSA010000001.1 coordinate 58,633, forward strand.
AAGCCCGCTCCAAGTGCAAGTGGATAGTTTCCATTAATAAATGTATGAATGGTTAACAAAAAGATTAATGCATAGGGTACAGCAAAGACAAAAATGATACTATGTAATTGCGGTTTTTTATGAAAGAGACTAACATGCAACATTCCATACACAAACATCAGTGATGCTATAACAACGGCTGTTGCATTTGCAGTAAAGGCTAAGATTATTGCAAAGAGTAAGTAGGGTGGTGTTGATGTGTACATTGCTAAAAGAATACCTAAAAAGGCTACAAAAAAGAGGGGTACGGTTACTGTTGTTAATCCCATAAAGAGTAATGTTAAACTAAGTAATAAGAAAACAAGTGCTTTTACTTTAAGAAAATAGGGTATGCCACTAGTTAATTCTTCTGGTGCTATTTTTGTTAGGAAATATCCAATGAATAATCCAAAGATAACATACAATGGTAAGAGTATTATCTGTTCAAGCATAGATTTTAACTAAAAAAGAAATTTAAAAGCCTTTAGTATGTTTTGAGGTAATTCGCATAAATCCACCCTTACTTTCACCAATTTTTTTTGCAACAGCAGGAGAAGGTGTTTGTACCAAAAGTAAATGAAGATCACTTCTTCTACGAGCAGTAGCATCAAGCATTGCACGAGCAAAACCTAATTCACTCCTATGACGTGCATCTGCAGGATCACCATTCATACTACCAAGTATTGCATCAACCTCTGCAACATCATCAAATATTTGAAATCCATAGGGAAGAAAGGAACCCTTTGTTGGAGAATCCTTTACAGCAGTATAGTGAGCAAGATCTACATGCCCTAATGATTCATTCCTACAATTGCCCATGCGTATGTATGTTTGCCAAGTCATAAGACCAAAACAATCAAAAAGTAGGCTTATAAAGGTTATGTTCAAGTAGCTATTCCATGTGTGGTATTATTGGTAGTTTGGAACGAAGCAATCATGAAAAAGAAGCTACAATAGCATTAGCTCGTATTGCGTATCGTGGTAAAGATGCGCAACAGACGAAGAGTACAACAACAAGTACGTTTGCTCATTGTTTACATGCTATTGTTGGTAATGCACCGCAACCCTTAGTGCATAATGAATGGATCTTTGGTGCTAATTGTGAAATTTATAATTGGAAGGAACTCAAAGAACAATACAATCTTGCAGGTGATAATGATGCTGAAATACTCTTTAGTTTGTTACAACTACAAGAAACCCTTACTGAAGATGCTCTTAATGCGTTGTTTAAAGAAATAGATGGTGTCTTTGCTTTTTTCTTGCATAATACTAAAGAAAACTACACAATTCTTGCACGTGATAGTTTAGGCATAAAACCCTTATGGTTTGCTAATACAGATGGGTTACTCTTTGCATCGGAACGAAAGGCTATTGCTTCTGAAACGGTTGAACCTGAAGAGTTGAATCCACGTAAAATTATCAAGTATGATCATAGTACCAAAGAAGTAATGTTGTGGCATCAAACATTTTTTACGATCACACACAATCCATCATATAATAATACAGAAGGAAAGAAAGAACTCGAAACATTACTTACTACTGCAGTAACGAAAAGAATTCCTCAAAAGAAGTTGGGTATTTTATTTTCTGGTGGATTCGATTCAACAATGCTTGCATGGATGCTAACACAACAAAAGATTCCGTTTACTGCATATATGACGCTTGCTGAAGGCAAAGAGAATGAACAAGAAAATGCTGAGCGTATTGCTAAAGAGTTAGATTTCCCGTTAACGATTATTCCTGTTACGGAAGAAAGATTAAAAGCAGCATTACCTACTATTATTACAACGATTGAATCTGCTGATCCTATTAAGGTTGAAGTGGGTGCGGTTATGTATTTTGCATTAGAAGAAGCAAAGAAAGACAACATTAAGGTTATTTTTTCTGGTGTTGGTGCGGATGATTTGTTTATGGGCTATGGTCGTATGCATAATCATCAAAATGGTAGTTTAGATTCCTTATCGAGTTTAAGAAAACTCTATGAGAAGGATTTGTATCGTGATGATGTTTTGACGATGGCACAGAGTATTGAATTACGTTTACCTTACTTGGATAAGACATTAGTTCAAGCGTGTTTGAACATTCCAAACGAATACAAGACAGGCGAAGTTCCCAAGTCATTACTACGCACTATTGCAATAGAGATGGGAATGCCGGAATCATTAACAACGTTAAAACGTAATGCCGCTCAGTATAGTAGTGGTCTCGGTCGGTTAGCAAAGAAATTGGTAAAGAAGGAGTACAAAGGAACCTATTATGGTACCATCTTAGGAAGAGCAAATAGTAAACTCGGTGTATTATTTTCTTCAGGAAAGGACAGTGTCTACGCCTTACACATCCAACAGCGGTTACAATATGAAACAGCATGTTTGATTACGATGGATAGCCACAATAAGGATTCATTTATGTTTCATACGCCAGCGATTGAACGTGCGGAAATACAGGCTGAATCATTAGGTATTCCGTTAATTCTTGAAAAAACGCAGGGTGAGGAAGAAAAGGAGCTTGCTGATTTAGAACGGGCAATGCAACGGGCGAAGGATGAGTATAAGATCCAAGGTATTGTTACAGGAGCAATCTTTTCTAATTATCAACGAACACGTATTGAAGAGTTGTGTGATCAATTAAATCTTAAATGCTATTCTCCGTTGTGGCACATGGATCAACATACTGAGTTAAAGAACTTACTGAAAGAAGGGTTTAAGATTGTTATGACGAAAGTTGCTGCAGATGGATTAGACAGTTCGTGGTTAAACAAAGTAATGACTGAAGAAACGATTACACAGTTACAAGAAGTTGAAAAGAAAGTAGGTATCAATGTTGCTGGTGAGGGTGGAGAGTTTGAAACGTTTGTATTAGATGCTCCGTTATTCAATAATGTGTTAACGATTACGAAGTCTTCTATTGAGGAAGATACAGATGGTGCGGCAACATTAATCATTGAATCCTTGGAATCAAAAAAGAAAGATTAATAATAGTTCTTCATACTACCACATATATGGTTATGATTATTAATGTTACGTGTACTAAATGTGGTAAAAGTCAAAATATGGAGATTAGAAATCCTCAGATGACTGCGTTTGATAAGCCTAATCTTAAAGGTAAACGTAAGAAATGCGTATGGTGTGAGAAGTCCTTTAAACTGTTATAATTAAGATTGTTCTATAACAACGGTTCCAGAAATTATTTTTGCTTGGCAACAAAGGCGTTGATTATCTTCAAGGTTCATGCCTTCTTCTGCTTCGTTTTTTGGTGAAAGGTTTTCCATACCGTCAACAACAACTACTTTACACGTCCCACATCGACCATGTCGACAGCCAAAGCGTACACCCAATTGATCTGCTGCTGGTTGTATTGCGTCACCGTCAATAACATCTGCTGATGCATTTTCTTTTGTGAGTGTTGCCATGTATTTTTGGGAGAAAAGAGCTTTATTAAGATTTGCTTTTACGTTTTCAATACGTTTATAAAACAACTATCTACCATAATGAAATGCCTGCGTATAAACAGAAGTGTTATTTGTGTAAAGAGAACTGGGCGATTGTTCGGTATTCTCGACAAAAGTTTGTTGTTTGTAAAGAGTGTGAGATGAAGTCTGTTAAGACTGCAGTGAAAGATCCGACGATGAAAAAGATGTTTGCTCTTCCTCTTGATTGGTATGAAGAAAATGATTTCTTACGAAGTATTCGATATTCCTATGGCAAATGGGGTTCGCTAACAGAAAAGCAATTAGCAGCATTTAAGAAAACAGTTAAAGAATTGAAAGAAGAAACGAAAAAGAAGAAAGATTCAAAATAAGCGCCGCGACCCGGATTTGAACCGGGACGCCCGAAGGCCTGGATTAGCAATCCAGTGCAATACCAGATTATGCGATCGCGGCATACGTTGAATTCCTAAGAAGTTCTTTAAAAATCTAACTAAAATCAGCCATGGTGGGATTGACGACAGATAGCCAGTTTTTTGTATTCAATATCATGCTCACGGTTTTTTCTCCTGCGTTGAAATCTATGGTTTCATTTGCTAATAAAGAGTTATCTACGTAGACTGGAATATCGAAGAGGTTACCAAAGGGAGGAACACTGCCAGGTAAACAATCGGTTAATCGTACAACATCTTCTTCTGTTGCAAAGGTTACTGGCCCACCAAGGAGTGCTTTTGCTTTCTTAAAGTCTATGCGTTTTGCTGCTGAGATAATCAGTTGATAGGGTTTGTGATGAACCATAACAATCATGGCTTTCGCTCCTCGTTTCAAAATGTCTTCTGCTTTGATACCAAATAATCGTTCTCGTACGGCTGCCGCTTCTTCAGACGTTCGCACGGGTTCATGATCAAAGACTTGATATTTAATATTATTTGTATCAAGAAGTTTCTTTATTTGGTGAAAGGTTGTATTGCTCATAGTAAAGCGCCGCGGGCAGGATTTGAACCTACATGCCCGAAGGCCCGGTTTTCGAGACCGGTGCGATACCAGATTACGCGACCGCGGCATAGAAAGACCTTTTTAAACCACCTTTATCAATCTAACTATCGGAACATTTATAAAGAATAACCAAGTCATAAGGAGACAAATTCACTACATGATGGTGACAACTAATATGGCTATACAACCCACAGGCAGAACAATAGAAGACGCCTTAAGAAATCTACCAGGCGGAAGAAAAAGAATAGGAGAGATAGTAAGAGGTATCCAAAATGGTGATCCCACAGCAGTACAAGAATTATACGCAGGATTGTACATTGATGCACAAACAGGTATTGGTAATAGACGTGCATTTGATGAAAAAATTGGAGAATTAGATAGTCATTCAATTGTTATTTCAGGAGATGTTTTAGGTCTCAAAGCAGCAAACGATAGCCCTGGCGGAACAGCTGCAGGAGATCAGTTAATTAGTAGCACAGCAGAAGGTTTACAAGGAAGTCTGCGATTTGCTTCAAATTCTTATGAAGGACCTGATAAACGAACAAGTAAACAAACAGATTATTTACAATGGATTGCAGATGATGGTCAAGCCTACAGAGTAGGTGGTGATGAATTTGCAGCAATTCTCCCAGACGTTTTACATCTTGCAATAGGTGGGACAATTTTAGAAAGAACACAAAACCGATTTAACAATCCAAATAAACCCCTCAATGCAATTGCACTAAGCGGTGCAGCATATGCCCCAGGAATGGATCCCGAAGCAGTAAGAGCATTATCTGAAGACGGCATGTATGCAATGAAATATGGGTTATACAATGAAGATCCTAATAAGAGAAGGGATCGCACTGATGCACGTGGCATCTTATCTGGTTTCGCATTAGCACACCCTGGTGGAAGATTTCAGTTATTTTTCCCAAAAGGACCAGATGGAGAAAAAAGAGTAGGATCCGCACGAACGCTTGAAGAAGGATTATTCCACATAACGTTCCCTGATGGACGTACTGAAGAATATCAGCGTAAAGAGTGAAAGCCTAAACATTTATAATCAACCAAAAAACAATGTAGGTTGGTGGTTAAACTAACAGAAAAACGATTAATTACAGCAGCATTACCCTATGTGAACAACATCCCCCATTTGGGACACATCGTAGGCTCACATTTACCTGCTGATATTTTTGCCAGATATTGTAGAAGTAAAGGATACGATACATTATTTATTGGTGGTACTGATGAAAATGGTACACCTGCATTATTAGCGGCTGAAGAACATAATATCCCGTTACCTAAATTTCTTGATACGATTTATGAAGTCCATAAGAAAATTTATGAATGGTTTAATATTTCGTATGATAATTTTTCTCGTACATCTAAAAAAATTCATGCCGAAACAACACAAGCATTTTTCAAAACGGTAGAAAAAAACGGCTTTGTTACGCAAGGTAGTGTCAAACAGTTTTATGATGAAGAAAAAGAATTATTTTTAGCTGATCGGTATGTTACTGGAACCTGTGGCTATTGTAACTATGAACATGCTCGCGGTGACCAATGTGAAGAATGTGGCAACGTATTAGATACGACTACATTAAAGAATCCTGTATCAACAATCTCAAAGAAGACGCCTATTATCAAAGAATCTAATCATTTATTTTTAGATTATCCTAAACTTTCACCAAAACTACAAACATGGATTGAATCACAAACACATTGGCGTCATCAAGTACGTAATCTCGCATTAGGATGGTTAAAGGAAGGATTGAAAGAACGAAGTATTACGCGTGATCTCAAGAGTGGTATTCCCGTGCCGTTAGAAGGATTTGAGGATAAAGTATTTTATGTGTGGTTTGATGCGCCTATTGGGTATATTTCTTCAACGAAAGAACATACACCAAAGTGGAAAGACTACTGGCAAAATAAAGACTCTCAAATCTATCATTTTGTTGGCAAGGATAACATTCCGTTCCATAGTATTTTTTGGCCTGCTTCATTAATAGCTCAAGGAGAATATAATTTACCGTATAATGTGGTTGGCTTACAATACCTTACCTTTGAAGGTGGTAAGTTTTCTAAAACCCATAAACGTGGTGTCTTTTGCGAACACTTAGAAAAGGCTAAGATTCCTGTAGATATTTTACGTGCGTATTTAACGTTTTTAATTCCTGAATCTGATGATACAGAGTTTAAGTGGGATGAATTAGGTACGCGTGTCAATGCTGATATTATTGGGAATGTTGGTAATTTTATTAATCGAACATTAACCTATGCAGCAAACAAGTGTGAGAGCACTATTCTTCAACCAACAAAACTAAACGAAGCTGATACAACCTTTGTTGCAGCAGTAAAGAAACAAGTTGATGTTATTGAGCAAGCATTTGAAGCTGTTGAATTACGTCAAGCATTACGTGAAGTCCTAAAACTTTCCGATATTGGTAATAAATATTTTAATGATCAACAACCGTGGGTTGTTATTAAAGAAGATAAACAACGTGCTCAGGAAATTGTGTATCAATGTAGTAATGTGTGTAAAACCTTAGCTATTGTTATAGCCCCTTTCCTTCCTGAAACGGCAGAAAAAATTAACAAACAATTGAATATTACAACAGCGTGTACGTGGGAAGAACTTCAAAATCCACTACCAAAAAAGCATACGATCGGTACGCCAAAGGTCTTATTTGAAAAAATTACGCCTGAACATATTGAACAGTGGAAGAAAATAACTGCTGAAACGTCACCCGTGTCATCCTTTTTCTAACGAACTCCAAAGCTTTAAAAAGCTCTCTTAATGCCTCTGCCATAGCGAGGTAGAACAGTTAGGAGTGTTCGTTGGGCTCATAACCCAAAGGTCGGAGGTTCAAATCCTCCCCTCGCTAGCCTTCTCACTATGAAAAACTTTCCAAAACTCAAAAATCCATTGATTGTAGCACCAATGGCTGAAGTATCGTCATTACCCTTTCGGATGTTGTGTAGAAAGTATGGTGCTGCGATGGCATATACAGAACAATTGTCTGCATTAGCGTTAACGCGTGATTCTGTTCGAACGATTGAGATGGCTGAAACGAGTAGTAACGATACACCTGTTGGTTTGCAATTGTTTGGTCGTAATCCTGACGTCTTAATTGAAGCAGCTAAAAAACACTATAAGAACTTTGATATTATTGATTTAAACATGGGGTGTCCTTCACGTAAGATTGTGCAAGAAGGGTACGGTTCTGCATTGTTAAAAGAGAAAAAAAAGATTACTGAAATTATTGAAGCGTTAGTTGATAATATACCACGTCCTATTACGGTGAAGATGCGTTCTGGTTTTAAACATGAAGAAGCTGTTGTATTAGCAAAAGTTATAGAAAAAGCTGGAGCGAGTGCTCTTGCCATTCACGCACGTACACAAGAACAAGGATATCGTGGTCAAGCTGATTGGTCACGTATTAAAGCAGTAAAAGAAGCAGTGAGTATTCCTGTTATTGGTAATGGTGACATTGTTGATCCATTGTCAGCAGAAAAAATGTTGAAAGAGACCACGTGTGATTATGTTATGATTGCACGTGCTGCCCGTAATAATCCTTGGATCTTCAAACAAATATTACATTACTTTAAAACGAATGAAATATTGGAACAAACAAAAGAAGATAAAATACAATTATTTGATGAATATCTTGCTTGTGGTGAAACCAATATGAAACTCTTACGTATGCGTGCTATGGACTTTACGAAAGGTATCCAAGGTTCTGGTGTCTTACGTGATAATTTAGGACGTGCACGAACGATTGAACAGCTTAAAGAACAGTTGCAAGAAGCCTAATAGTTTATATATCAATATATTGATCACATTTCTATGAAACTCTGTGGTTTAGATGAAGCAGGTCGCGGACCTATTATCGGGCCGTTAGTGGTTGCAGGCGTAGCTGTGGACGAATCAATGATACCCCAATTAAAAGAAATAGGTGTTAAAGATTCTAAGATGCTCACAAAGATCCAACGTGAGTCTATGTTTGAACAAATTAAAGCTATTAGCCATTATCATATTCTTATTGTTGAACCTGAGGAAATTGATGCTGCATTAAACCATCCTGAACTGAATTTAAATTGGTTAGAGGGATTAAAGATGGCTGAAATCATTAATGAGTTAGAGCCAGAAAAGGCTATTATTGATGCGCCAAGTAATAATATTCCTGCGTTTACTGAATTTTTAAAGAAACAAATAACAAACAAAGATATTCAATTAACATTAGAACATAAGGCTGATGAAAAGTATGAAGTCTGTTCTGCTGCTTCTATTTTAGCAAAGGTCACAAGAGATAGAGAAATTGAAAGGATTAAAGACAAAGTAGGTGATTGTGGTTCAGGATATCCAAGTGATCCTAAAACAAAAGAATTTGTTGAAAAGGAATGGAATAATCATAAAGAAATTTTTAGAACAACATGGGCGACGTACAAACGGTTTGCTAATGAAAAAAAACAGAAGAGTTTAGCTGACTATTGAAGAATTTCATCCATTGCTGTCTGCATTTCATCAACCAATGTTGTTAAATGTTGAGAATCTCCATGAAGTAAAGATACATCCGAACGTGCGCGTTCCATAAATAGTTGCAAGTATCTTTGTGAGCTATCTAGACCAACCATATCCACAATACCTTTTTTCCCAACATCCTGACCCCTTGGTTTACCTAATGTTGTTGATGAACAACCACGGTCATAACAATCATCCATTGTTTGATACGCACGCCCAAGATATTTCCCAAAAGAGGTAAGTAACAATAAATCATCCTCCAAACATTCCATTGGTGCTGCAGCAAGGGCACCCACAGTTGCAGCAAGAGATAAGAGAACTCCTGTTTTCCCATCATAAAGTGTAAGAACTTCTTCAAGGTTTGTTGGTTGACATTGTTTACTTAAGTCACGTTCTTGACCATTGATAAGAATGGGTATGGCTTCAGCAACTTCAGCCCCAATTCGTGTCCTTCTCATCGCAGAGATTTTATCACAGTGAGCAACAATAATCTGGGCCTGTGCCGTAAGATAATGTGAAGCAAAAGTTGCAATGACAGTATTATATCGTTTCCAGCAGCTATCTCTGCCATGTCGTTGAAGAGCATTATCATTGTCAGGACGATCATCAATGATTAACGAGGATGCATGCAAAAGCTCGGTTGCAACAGCAGTAGCGAGTGCGCGTTCAACTTGGAAGTCTGTATTAGTATAAACACGTGCAGTTTCCAAAGTAATAAGAGGTCTCCATAAATGCCCTGGTGGAAGGACAGCATAGTGTGCTGCATCAATAGTTTGGGGAGTAAATCTATCAGGTGACTCCAAAGTATCCTCAAACATATCGGCCATAAAACGAGTTATTTGTTTACGAAGATCGGCAGTAGTATAGGTACAAGGCATGGTAAAACGTACAAAAAGGTGGTATATACTAAGGGTGTACTTCTATTTAAGATTCCCGTCATAGATGAATTCTCACAAAAGAGCGCTTCTAACCCCTCTCTAGCAACAATCTTTATAAAGCACAAACAAAGCTTTTTATGCAGAAAAAGATGTGACACTGTATGGCTATTATCAAATCAATGAAGTTGAAGGGCTTCAAGAGTTTTGCGAAGCCATTAGAATTGGAATTTGGAACGGGTTTTAATTGCATTATTGGTCCTAATGGGTCTGGTAAGTCCAATGTTATGGATGCATTATGTTTTGTGTTAGGTAAATTATCTGCTAAATCTATGCGTGCTGAAAAGTCTTCTAATCTTATTTATAATGGTGGTAAAACAGGAACGCCATTAAAAGAAGCAGAAGTTTCTATTATTTTTTCAAATGATAATAATGAGTTTCCTATTGAAAGTGAAGAAGTTAAGTTAACACGTGTTATTAAAACAACGGGAAATTCTGTGTATAAAATTAATGATGAAGTATTAACGAGACAACAAATTCTTGAATTACTTGCACATGCAAAGATTGATCCTGATGGTCATAACATTATTTTACAGGGAGATATTGTTCGGTTTATGGAGATGAAAGCTGATAATCGTCGTGAACTTATTGAAGACATTGCAGGTATTTCTATTTTTGAAGATAAGAAAAATAAGGCAATGAATTCCTTAAATCGTGCTGAAGGCCAATTGAATGATGCTACAATTATTTTAAAAGAACGTGAAACGTATCTAAAGGAATTGAAGAAAGATAAGGATCAAGCTGAAAAGTATAAGAATTTAGAAAAAAACATTAATGCAAATAAGGCGACGTATTTACATATTCAAATTAAGGATAAAAAAGAGAAAGTTGAAGAAATTGAAAAGCGCATAAAAAAGCAACAAGAAAGTATAACACGTATTGAGGAACAAACAACTGAAACAAGAAAGAAGATTGCTGAAAAGAAGCAAGAATTAATCGCTATTAACAAGGATATTGAAGAAAAGGGTGAAAAGGAAGCAGTGAGTTTACAGGATGATATTGAGCAATTAAAGACTGATGTCGCAAGAAATGAAGAACGATTAACCACATGCAAAAATGAAGTGGAAAAAGTTCAAGAACGGAAGAAACAACTTCAAACATCGTTAGATGATACAAAGAAGACTATTAGAGAGTTAGAAGAAAGTAAGCAAACACTTACTGCAGAAATTAAGCAATTAAAAGAAAAGGAAATTAAAGCGTCTACAGCTATTACAAGTGTCAAAGGCAAGTTAGGATTAACAGATAATACTGAACTTGACACCATTGAAACAGCGTTAGATAATGAAGTAAAGACATATCAAGAGTTACAAGAAAAGAATCAAGATATTTTACAGAAAAAGTTTAAACTGGATGCTGATATTAGTACAATTCAAGAAAAGATTACTGCTGTTGAACAGTTAGAAAAAGACACGAATATTGGTAGAATACAAAAAGACTTTGAACGCATTGATAAGGATCTTAAGAAACGTATTAATGAAGATGAAACATTATTTGCTCAACTAAAGCGAGCGAAAGAAGAGTATGCTAAACATAATGAACAATTATTCAGAGCACAAACACAACAAAGTAGTATGAAAGCTTCTGCGTCTGCTGATTTTGCTATTAAGAAAATTAAAAGTTTACGTAATCCTCAAGTATTTGGTACGGTCAGTGAACTTGGAGAAGTAGAAAAGAAGTTTTCTGTAGCGTTAGAAGTTGCTGCTGGTCCTCGTATTCGATCATTGGTTGTTAAAGATGATAAGGTTGCTGCTGAATGTATTCGTACGTTAAAAACAGCAAAGGTCGGTATTGCAACGTTTTTACCGATGAATAAGATTCGTCCAAGACAAACAACGAGAATTAAAGGTAAGGGCGTATATGGTTCTGCTATGGATCTTATTTCATTTGATCCACGCTATAAAGATATTTTTTCATACGTTTTTGCAAATACCCTTGTTGTAGAAAACATCGAGATTGCACGTCGTGTAGGTATTAGTAAAGCACGCATGGTAACATTAGAAGGGGACATTGTAGAGATGTCAGGTGCAATGGTTGGTGGATATCGCACGAAACGTGTGGGCATGGGTTTCCAAGAAAAGAATGTTAATACCAATATTGAGAAGTTATCTGATAAGATTGATGAGTTAACAAAAGTAAAAGATGTATTAGAACAGAGAAAAACAGAGAATGAAGATACTATTGCTTCTTTACGTAATGAAAAATCTGAAGTGGAAGCGTCTATTGTTAAGTATGAACGCACGTCTTCGGGTGTGAGTTTACATGAGTTACAACAACAACATAAAGCAATGAAGAACGATCCCATTTACTCAACCTTTACTAATGTTGGTAAAGAGATGGAACGGGTAAATAAGCAAGTACAACGATTACGTTCAGAACGTGATCAAATAAGAAAAAAGACAGGCATGCAAGGAAATAATTCTGAACTAGAAACATTAGAAAGTAGACGGTTAAAGGTTCGTGAAGAGATTGTAGAAAAGAATACTGAAGTAAAGAATATTGATATTCAAACAACAAATATGTATCGTCCTGAAGTTGAAAAGATTCAGTTATTAGTAAAGAGTTGTGATAAGGAACGTGAGGATTTTAGTGCAGAGTTTACTACCTTAAACAGTCTTATTAAAGATCAACGGAGTATTTTAGGAAAGAAGGATGGTGAAAAGTCGCGATTCCAAAAGGCATACAAAGGTCTTTTTACAACAAGAAATAAGGTGAGTGAAAGTATTCAAAAGTTAGAGAATACTATTCTATTAGACGCAACAAGAGAAAAAACGATTCAAGATCGTGTGAATGAGTTATCTATTAACAGAGCAAAGGTTGTTGCTGAAGTTGAAGGGTTAAACACTGAATTCGAAGAGTACAAAGGTACTACCCTTCGCAGAGGATTAACTGTTGAAGATTTAAAAGTGGAAATTAAGAATTTTGAGCAGATGCTTGCTAAGATTGGTAATGTTAATATGCGCGCATTAGAAGTGTATGAAGAGTTACATAAAGAGTATGAAGTGTTAGTTAAAAAGAAAGTAAAACTTGAAGATGAACGTAATGATGTTCTTGATATGATTGTTGAAATTGAAAAGAATAAGAAGTCAATATTTATGAAGACGTATAAGGAATTAAATAAAAACTTTAGTCGTATTTTCTTATCATTATCCAAAAAAGGTGATGCAACCTTAGAGTTGGAAGATAAAGAGAATCCATTAGATGGTGGCATTGATATTCGTGTACGTATTGGTGGTAATCGTTTTTTAGATATTAAGTCATTATCTGGTGGAGAAAAAACAATGGCAGCGTTAGCATTTATTTTCGCTATTCAAGAGTATCAACCGATGGCATTTTATTTACTTGATGAAGTTGATGCTGCATTAGATAAGAAGAACTCTGAACTTCTTTCAGAATTAGTTTCAAAGTATTCTGGTACTGCCCAATATATTATGATTTCTCACAATGATAATGTTATTAGTGAAGCTGATTATGTGTATGGTGTAAGTATGCATCAAACGGGTATGTCTAAAGTTGTTAGTTTAAAATTGTAACATTATTTTTTTCGTTGTGGTCGTTCTGGTATGCCTTGTATTTCATGTGAATATAACACAAATGATAATATTATGAGTAACATGACTGCCAGGACAACAAGGCGGAAGAGTGTTTTATTTAACAGTGGACCTACTTGTCCTGGCACTGCAGAAAGTGCTTGTTGTTGGGTTCCTACGGTTAAGATAAGAGAGTCTGTGAGTGTTAGTCCACCTCGACGAACTTCAAGGCCTAAAACATAGGCACCGTCTTTGATGGTTTCAGGTAATTCTAATGTTTTATCAAAAGAGGCTCCTGATGCTATATTCATTGTTTGTATTGTTCTAAGAAGTTCATTATTTTCATAGTCTTTGATGAAGTAGACAAGTTCTATGATTCCAGGGTTAAAATTAGAAAGGTATGTGTGGACAATAAACGGTGACCCTGGTGCAACAATAGAGAACATCTCGGGTAATGTAAGTTGTACTGATCCTGTAAGTTGCTTTGTACTAATATCTAATGAAAAAGGAATGAAACCTTTAATACCCACATCTTTGAGAAGAATAGTACCAGTAACAAGTCCGGGAGAACTACCTGTAAAGGTAACAACAATATCATCTTCGTCATCACCACCATCTTCACCGTCATCAGGTTTAAGGACAATAACTCCTGGTTTAACTTTAACATAATCTCCCATTGTTGTAACTATCTGTAAAGAGATAGTTGTATCTAAAACATTTTGCACAGTTACTGTATATGTTTGTTCTTCTCCATGATAAAGGTCAAGTGCAAAGAGATCTGTAGATAGTTTTAATGAACTGCCGCCAGTTGTAAGAACTTTTGTACTTTCTGCAGCAGCTTCGGTAGTTGTAGTTCCAGCATCACCTGTTGCTGTCCCATTAAGTATTTTAAGGGAGACTTCTGCAACACCACTTCCTGTCATTTCTGCTATGGATTGGTCCATTTCTTCTTGACCAAGTTTGTTAGATAATTTTGCTGTGTTAACGAGTAAAAGAAGTATGTAGACTAACAGTAATAATGTAATAATGTTGGTTCGTTGGTAGAAATTTCGTGGTGAAATCCTCTTTTTTTGATCCCTCATACTGTATGTAAGTAAAAATACTTATTAAATAGTTTACGATACACGTCGATAGAGGACAATGAGTTTACCTTCATAGAATCCCTCTTCAGCTGCCAAGGGTATTTGGAGGCGTAGTGGAAGTTTTTGTATTGTTCCTGCAGGAAGAAAGAATGTGTGGTTTTCTATGAAAATGTGGGGTATGTTTTTGAGAAAAATTTCAACGATAGCATCCTTGTCTGTATGTAATGTGAGTATCCTTTTCATATGTATGTTTGGTGTAACGGTTCCAAAATGGATAGCATCATCATCAAGATTAAAACCAGGTTCTCTCCCAATAGCGTAGTCTACGGGATAAACAGTGTATCCAAAAACAGTTGTTGAAAAATAAATGAATAATCCAAGAAAGACTATAAAAAAAGCAAGGAGAATAACAAGAAGAAAAGTATGGTGCCGTTTCATCTGTTACTTCCCAAAGAGTTTTTTCATTTTTTCTTCACTATTTCTTTTAGTAGATTTTTTTCTTGCAAAGGACATCCAAAAAATATCAGCAATGATAAGTAAAACAATAAGGAATGCTATGAATATTTCTGTTGAAAAATATAAATTGTCTCGTAGTTTAAGCGATAATGTTTCTTGTTTAGTAAGATCGTCATAGTAAACATTAACAATAACATCATAAGACCCAGCAGCAATGTCTGTAACATCTAAGAATAATGGTAGGGTAAATGTTTCTAAAGGGTTGATATTTTTTGTTTGTGAAAAAAATCTATTTGTTAGGGGTACACTATCACGTGCAAGGTAGGCCTCTACGTAAACATCCTCAACGACACGATTCCAATGATTTTTTAGAGTTAAAGAAAACTCTTGTATACTTCCTGCAAGAAGCATTTCTGTATAGTTAATAACACTTATGTCTTTGTAACCAACAGTTACAGAAATATCTTTCCTAGGTGTCGGAATGCCATCATAGTTTATTGAGGTAACAACAAAGTATTCTCCTGTACCAAGTTCTGTACTATTAATGGCAAGAGATATAGTTTTTTGATTATTTACGACAAGAGAAACTGGTTGTCCTTCATAAGTTCCAAGTGATTCTTCCATAGCAGGAGTATGATAAAACGTAACAGATGGTTTTACAGTAAAAATATTTTCACTCCCTTTATTATGCGCTGCAAAATTAAAAAGAATATTTTCACCAACATTAACATTCTGTGTAGTAACAGTGTATGCTAAGTATTTTTCCGGATAGGGAACTTCAACAATAATTTTAGCAATCACATTGAGCACTGCAGCCACACCACCACCTGGTGGTTCATTTTTAACATGAACAATGATTTGATTGGGCCCAGGTGTTGGATGTTCATACGGCAACTTATACGTAATAGTAAAAGGTTCTGAACTCAACGGACCAATAGGAACAGAAGTGTCCACAATGGTAAAATATTCTGCAAGTTCACCTTCAAGATATAATGATGCAAGTAAAGGAGATTCAACGGTGTTAATAACGCGCATAGATGTCGTACCTTCAGCAAGAGGGGCATAGGGCAAATAGAGATAGTCTGGTGAGAGCCCTATTCCAGAAACGAAAGGTAAAACAAACAACAAAGCACAGAGAATGAAACACCACTTTTCCATAAAAGATCTCATGAAAGGATGTTTATAAGCCTAACTACGTATGACCAAGTGAAGTCACAAGGAATTCAAGAACATCAGAGTAGGTTGTATTTGTTCCAACGGCAGAACTAATATTGAAGAATATAGAAACGTTGATTTCATCGTGTGCATTAACATAAGAAAGGTTTGGACAAACCATCTGATGATTATTAGACATTGTTGTACCAAGAGGTTCTTGAACGGTAGAGTTTGCTTGGTGGGAGAATCCACCAGCAGTGCCATCATCTTCATCACTACAGGACGTATTAAATAATTCACCAGTTGTTGTTCCACTTGCATTCTTTACAGCAAAGCTATAGTTGACAGCAGAGTTATCAACACCCAAGAGTTCATTTGGTGTACTTCCATTAAGGGTCACATTAACAAAACTGTTACCATCATTACGTAAGCGGAATGGTCCGGGATTATCAAAACCACCTGGATTTGCACCACCATTGTCACCGTCACTGGTATTAATAGGATCACCTGCATCTTGGATAGTGCCATCACCAAAGTCAATGGTATCAACGACGAGCGTTACTGCAACACTTGGTTCAACAGTAATATTAACATACCCATAGGTTTGGTTGCTTGATGCTAAACCGGTTATGCCACCAACGCCACCAATTTTTAAGAGAATAACAGAAAGACAACCAAGGGTAATAAGAAACGTAAATAATCCTGTAATTAAGAGAGATCTATCTGAGACGTTCATACACTACCACCTTCATGAGATATTTCAGATTGTATCGTAAGAGCAACTCGGGCACCTTCTTCAGGAACTGCTCCAGAAAAAGTATTTGATGTACGATATGATTGACCTACAGTTTCTACTGTACTAAGCACTGTCCATGTTACTAATAAACTAACAAAAAGCATCACGACCATGAGCACAAGAAGGATTTCACGGCGCACCTCACTCTTTCTTCCCTTAGGCATGAAATATTGTATCCATTACCCTATATAAAGATTTAGATTCGCCGTTTATGGAAATGAAGGAACCATAAAATATTAACAATGATAAGTATACCTAGGATAGTAAGAATACGTGTTGTTTCTTTTGCTGTTTGTGGGGGTTGGTTAACGGTTGCACGAAATTGTTTGTTATTAACGGTCATTGCTGCTGTTCGTTCAAAGGATTTACTATCATATTGTAATAAAATATTAGCTGTATATGTTCCTTCTTTCAATGATGTGGTATCCCAATAAGAGAGTAATGTTCCTTTTTTACGTGCCCCAAGTGTAATAGATGGTGTTTGTATAACGGAAACAACAGTTCCTTGACTATCTGAAAAGGTTATGTGCGCTTGAACTGAAGAAAATTGTTCGTTCCATAAACTTTGTACAGGAATGGTTAACGCAACAGTTTCGCCTAGTGTAAAATCCTTAACAACAAGATCTTTAATTGTTATTTTTGGTTTACCTACAGTAAAGGATGTTTCTGTTGATGCAGTAGTTTCATCTGTTGTGACTGTTGCTTGTGCCGTATACACACCTGGTGCTGCTGCTTCTGGCCAAGTAAACCGTGCTTTACCCATTGTTTTAGGAGGAATAGTATGAAGTGTTTCTGTAAAATCAGTAAGGATAGTGTTTGCATCATCAACAAGTGTAAGATGCACAACAGGATTATGTAATGATTCACTACCGCTGTTGTATATAGGAACAACAAATAATACATTTTCTCGTGTGTCTCCTTCATGGACTGAAATAGTTATTGTTGCATGTTCTCCCGGATAGGGTACAGTAATACGTAAAGATGTTATGATGTTTATAGTGGTAAGAACACTTTTCCCCTGTGCTAATGGTGAGAGTTCTTGTTGCACAGAAAAAGTAATATCATGATCACCTGGTTCTAAAACACCATGAGGGATGCTTACAGCATATTTTACAGGTGTTTCAGAAAATCCTTCTGATGTTGTAAAATCCGTAACGGGTAAAGAAACATATGATGCAAGCGGTCCTGTTGCTGTTACAGAAAAGGATTGGGATCCATCAGGAATACGCACAGTAAATGATGATTGGTGTGTAAAAGGCACAGTGTAGTCTACTAATTCTCGTGCAGGAATAACAGTAAATGCGTGAACACTTGTTACAAGAAGTAAGAGTAAACAACAAAATAAAAATATTCGTTTATTATTATTCACTTAGGTGACCCCCGGATACCAAATGGTTATATTTAATGTTATATTTTTATCACCTTCAGGTTCTCCTGTAGGCACAGTAACGTTAACATGAATGGTTGCTTCATCATTACCTTCCATGTATTCAAAGCGTTCAATGACAATGAGTTGTGCATCTTCTGCAGGCAATGCTGTATATACTAATAACGAATTGTCTTCATCATACGCATCATTGCTTTCTGTACCATTAGCAACTTTAAAGCTAAAGTAAGCAAGATCTGTTGCACTGACTGAATCCCATAATCCCGTTGCACCACCAGTAAAGTTAAGGGTGACACGTGCATTCCCTGTATTTTCTAAGTATAAAGGACATGCTCCTGGTCCGGAACCACCTATAGTACATGCTTCTGTTGTGTTAAATTGACTTTCGAGTACACGTCCAAAAGCAACGGTGTTATTTAACAATGTTATTCCTGCTTCAACAAGGAAGTTTACAATGGTTCTATTGACGGTGCTTTGACCATAGTGGACGGAAGCATTTTCATAGGGATCACCTGCTTGAACAAACCATTCATAGTGGTAGTTGTCATCACTAAAGTAGACAGATTCATTTTCAAAGGTGTATGTACAGTTGTCTTCAAGATCAAAAATGCCATTACTATTTGTGTCACAGTTGGTTATGTTTTCTCGTACTTGGAAGGCAAAGTGTTTGTCACACGACCCACCAGAATCATTGACACAAGTCATATTCAAGTAATAGGTCACATTATCTCCATCAACATCCGAGTGGTTGCCATCACAGAAGAAGACACCACACCCTGCATCTTCTGGTGGTAATTGTCCATATGTATTATCTGGTTTCCAAATAAACGTGAAGTTAACAGTATCTGTATCATTGATAGGATAGGTTAATGTAGGATAGTGGGGTATATAATTTTCAATAGTTGTATTGACAGATTCGTTTGCTAGTGATGCTGTACTTGCATTGTCTAAGACAGTAACATTACAACTCCAATTATCAAAGTGTGCTGTATTAAACGATGGTAGTATATCACTTCCAACAAGTGATGCTCCTGTTGCTGCTGTGACCGTTGTTGTTGTTTGTACTTCATCTTCTTTACGGAAGGTTACATGAGCGGTTACTTCAGCGTCAAGATCGTCAATGACAACAAAGCTACAGTTAAGGTCTGCTGTAGTATTTGTTAAATTTGCTGCTGTTGGTGAAATAGTAATATTTGTAACAACAGGTTGTCGATCTACTCTAAAGAGGAATGTTCCATTGACATCACTATTGTTAGCACTGTCAGTTACATTAACATTCCAGTAATACGTTCCTGATCGTAGTCGATAACTATCATTGATGTCATCTGCAGTAAAGCTCCTATTGTAGATAGCAACTTCATCAATGTATCCTTGCCATCCTTGAACAAAATTGTTAGTAGGGTCACGTGAGTTCCCCACAATCAAAGCATTACCTGTACCAATGGTTGAAAGAGTGCCTTCTTGTTCTAAGTTTCCATTTTTGTATATTGCAACACCCCCTGTAGTATTAACAACAACACCAATATGAACCCATTCTCCCGCCGTAAAAAAGCTTGAAACAGTTATGATTTCTGCATTGCCATAAATTTCAAGCGCAGCACTATTTTTCTTAAGAGCAAACCCAACATTAGTTGCACCATTATGTGTTGCAAGCAGACCTTCAGAACCACTTGTATCATCAGGATTCACCCACATAAGATAGGTAAAGTTATCTTTACCTATTAAGGCAGCATTTCCTGTTCCAAAATCAACATATTCATCATCAGTCCCCTCGCCCTTGTAAGCACCTGCAAGTTTTCCTTCATTTTTAACAACTTTTGCAGAACCAAGAACAGTACCATTTTTAGATCCATTGGCAAAGTTGTAAGCATTCGTTGCGTTACTGAAGTCACTATTTTCATCAAAGTGTGCTAACAGTCTTGTTACATCATCTTCAAGATCGAGTAACGGTGCAGTGATGTTATAGGCTGATTGTGAATTGTTTGGCACACTTGTGTTGTAAAAGACTAAGTCATCGGTTGCAATTGCTGTACTTACTGTTCCATTGGTAGCATATATGCGTACTTCAAGGCCATCACCTTCAGGATCCACAACAGATGCATTAAGCAGTATTGGTCCAACTTCTGTAAAGTTAGAATTATTTACTGGTTCTATAAGTTCTGTTACTTGCGGTCCATTACCACCAATAAGGAATTCCCAGGTAGGTGTATTGTTAAAATTATCACTTCCTGCAGCAGCTGAATCATTTGCTTCTGCAAACCAGTAGTGTTGTCCATTATCTAAGTCGAGATAATTAACTATTTCTGCTTCTGTTAGTGATCGATTAATAACATATACTTCATCCATGCCCCCTCCCCACCAGTTTCCTCCTTCACGTTCAAGTTTTCCAATGACAAAGTCTTCTTGTGAACTAGCATCAGTAATATCCGAATAGGTGTTCACTTCTTGAAAGACACCATTTCTGTACAAACGAAGGGTTTTATTATCATATTGAACAAGAGCCAGATGAACCCATTCTCCTACGGTAAAGAAATCTGCTGTATTGAGGGTTGCAACATTCCCATCTGTTCCTACAGCAAGTGCTGCAGCATTTCGATAGATAACAAGACCGACAGTAAAACTATTTGACCAACCTCCCATAACAACCCCTTGACCAGCAGCTACAGAATTAGTGCGAACCCATGCCATGTATGTTGCATTTCGTGTTTTGTAACATTCAAAGTCGCAATCATCAACTAAAATAAATTCATTATTACCATTTAATTCAACATTCCCCCCAAGGATTGCATTACTGAAATTAATAGTTACTAACGATTCATTGATTGTTCCATTATAATTTTCCGCCCAGTCTTTAATACGACTAAGATTTTCTCCATGATCTTCTCGCATATCAAAGTGGTATCCAAAGATCATATCACTATCCACATCAAACGGATAGTATGTCCAATTGTAGTAGATGGTACTGCCATTAGTTACATTACCTTTGTAGAGAAGGTCATCTTCTCCCGGAACGCCTGTACGGTTACCAAATATAGTTACAGTTACATTATCACGCGGATTTGTATCATCAGTAACGTTTACTTCTAAGGTAACATTTGTTGTACCTACGGCAAAGACAGTGAGATTAACAGGTGTTTGGAGATCGATATTTGGTACTGAATTTAATGTTGCTGCTGAGGTTGGCCATTCTACAACTTCAACTCTGTATGTTCGTGTTTGTCCAGTATCGCTAACCATAATTTGATATTCTGATGTTGTTACCAACATAAGGCCTATGGTGTATCTTAGGAAAGAGGTACCTGTTCCTGTTGAATAACTTGACCCAAAAATAGAAGAAACAGTAAGATCATCGAGTGTTTTTCCAATGGAAGCATTAAGATATATTGGTTCTGTTCCGCCACTTTGTGTTCCTGATGACCGGGTAACAATTGCAGGCGTCCCATCTGTTTGTGTATTTTCAATGATATAGGCGACAGCTGTTGTTGTGGCGGCAATAGCTGAACCACCATCCACCAAAAAGGTTAAGGTATTATCAGCAGAAAAATAAACTACATGTCCTTGCTGATTAATATTATCTTGGATATTACCCATACTTTTTTGTACATGAATAAATGTTTTAGCCAAATCATTACCTAAACCTGTAGTTTCATTTTCATGCACACCTGCAGTAGTATACCCGTGTTGTACACGTTCTACATCCCAGTTATCACCTGTAAATTCAACCACTGCGAAACTAAGTCTATTCGCATCACTGCCATGTTCACCCCGAGTAAATCTTGTGACATTTAATTGGGATGTAAATTCGTTTGTTATAAATGCATGAGTGTTATAGTCTGTTCTACCTGTGTCCCTATTTCCTTGTCCTGTAATGAACGGTACGATTTGTGAGTGATTTACATAGTTACTAATATCAGCAGTATCCACGAACATGGTTGTTGATCCAAAGTCCAGGGTGTTTCTTGCTCTCACTATTATTTCATTATCTCCACCAATAGGTCCTATATATTCTATAATTTCCCAGTTAACATAGGCACTTGTAGCTGCTCCAAATCGCGAGAAAGTTACGTTTTCTGTGAGGTTGTTTGCGCCATCATGAAAAATATAAACAGCCACATCATCAGCATTTGCCAGACCTCCAGTAATATTATCTCCTGAACTTACATGGTTGGTATTGGTTATTCTAATAAAGGCGTAGGAATTATTTGCAGGTGCATCATAGTCTGTGCCTGCATGAAGGGTGTGGTTAGTAACCCCTGTAATAGAAAAATCTCCTCGTTGTATTTTGAAGTCTGTTGCTGAGTTGTATGCATAAGCAGTATTACTGCCAAAGTCAAATTTGAGTGTGTGTTTTCCTGGTTGGAGTACTTGACTTACTTCTTGTGATTCTGCACCACATTGGTAATTTTCAATCACAACACTGCCATCTATCCATTCGTATTCTTTAACATTATCACCACAAATAATTTGTAAGAATTTGAGTTGTTCTGTCGTCCCATAGGGTAACCATGTTGTTCCATCTACAGCTGTTATATGGAGATCTGCTTGTCCTGTTGTTTGGAATTTAACAACCCAGTTCCCACTGACTTTAGGATATGATTGTACAGTAATGATCGTTAAGCCTACGTGGAATGTTTTGTTAACTTCTGGTGAAAGTGATGTTGTCCATGTTATGGTGTCAATACGGCCATTACCATTGGTATCTAATGGCGTGTAGGGGTATGATTGTGCTGTACCATTTTCATCAACACCATAGGTGAGACTAATATCTTCTGGTAAGAGTTCTGGTACGCCTGTGCTTACAAGGACTGCATCAAAGGACTCTGGTGTTGTAACCATGATTTCTTTCCCATAAGAATCGGGTATTTCTTGTGTTGTTGGCCCAGGTAAGTCATAAGATACAAAAGCTTCTGTAACTTCATTTTCAATGATGATTGTTTGTTCTGTTCCTTCAGGTAATGGTATATCTTCAACGGGTTCTTCTGTTCCATTAAGAGTTGTATTGGTTTCATTAAGCAAATCAACACCAAGAGGTTCTCCAGTAAGTGTATCAACAGCAAGTCCTGTAATGGAACTATCTGTAAGGGCAGCTACTGCTTGTTCAATAAAAGATTGTTCTTCAACAACAAGGGTATCAAGACGACGATAGCGATTATCTGCAAGAAGTTGTTTTGCTTGTGTTGATTGTTTTTCTTCATATAATATACTGGTGACATTAATGTTTGTTGCTTCTGGCGGTAATATAACAACAGCATCTGTTGTTGGTATATCAAAGGTAACATGGTTTGTCCATCGTACAGGTTTGTTTGTTTCAACGATGTCATATGTTACACTACTGTTCGCAGTACCCTTTGTTATGTTACGTTCAACAACACCTTCAATAAACGTATCATCAACGGTAAGTAACAGTGATTGATCATGGAGGTCAATAAGTGATAAACCATAGTTTAGTTCGGGATGACTTGTTGTTTCAACAGTTACTTGTTCTAATGAAAGGATGGCATCTTTAACGTAGACTTTGAGGGTAAAGTCTGTTCCAAGCGTATCACGAAGGTTACATGCATCTCCACAGAGTGATGTAAATGATGCAATGCTCATATTGGTAATATTTTGTGTTGTCATAAAATCAATGAGTGGATCATACGGCACGTCTTCTACAACAGCTTCTTCTTTTATGACTTCAATTATTTCTTCAAGTGGTTCTTCTGGATCAAAGATACCTTCTGCAAATGCCATGACAGAACTCGTAATATTTTGTGTGTAATTAACCGTACCATTGAGTGCTGCTGTATAGGCCCATTGGCCAAGACAAATACCCACTTCAATATCCCAGAATGTACAGCGGTAGAGATAGTCACTTTGTGTAGGTGCTGTAAAGGTTAATGAGGTATTTGTACTATTGTATGCACTAATATCAAATCCAAAGACGTTAGTAAAACTTACATTATCTGGTTCTATGAGGCCTGCAGAGGAGTATTCTTGATAGACTATCCAACGTTTGTCTGTGGTAGGAACGTGGATTGTTTCGATAAATGATTGGTTAAAGTGTATGTCTGTCGTTTCATTATATTCAAAGACTTTGAACAGATGGGAACGTCCAAGAATATCAACAATGCGTCTCCCTTTGAGAAGTCCTTGAGAAAGTAATGTGGAATAGTATTCTATTTCTTCTTCAATAATTGTTTCTTCATCTGTTATATTCACTATTTCACCAACGGCTAATCCACTCACTGCTTTGAAGAAGGTTGAAATATCTACATCAAGTGCATCGCTATCAAATAATAAGAATGTATCTTTAGATGCATCATCTGTTAAGAATAATTTTACGTTACCTCCCTGTTGTGATGCGACACGTCCACTAATACTGAGACTTTCTAACGAGGTTATACCACTTACTTCAAGATAGTATTCTGTACTTTTTGTAATGATTGTTTGAAGTGGATGTTCATGAATGACAACGACTTCTTCTTCTTCTTGGAGAATAACATTTCCTGTTACAAGGTTTCTTGAATTTGGAAAGCTATCATAGGTTGCTGAGAAGATACTAATAAAAACAAAGAAGAAAAACAATGTCATAATGATTCGATCGTTTCTCGTAACTGTACGCGAAAAATGATGACGTCGTCGGACAAGTGCGTGTTTAACGGTTGCACTACTCCGTTGTGGAACAGGTGTTGTTTGGTGTTTTCGTAGAAGAGCACGTTTCTTTTTTGCTGCTGTTGGTGTGCGTCCAAGATACACAGTGCGAACTTTACCACCAGGTAGTCGAATACTATCGTAGTAATATGGTCCTACTTTTTTTCCGTTCTTTGTAATGTACTTTGTGTACAAACGGTCACCCCGATGTTAGAAATGGTAATTCCCCAATAGTGTGTGGTTGCACTACGGTCTTATAAAAGTTATGGTACTCTAAAAAAGGGTGATTTACGCTTCAAGAAGGTAAGTAAGATGAACATCACCATTACCAGACCCACTATTAGGAACTGCACGGACATATTCTAACAGGGCACTGTCTTTACCATTAAGGGTTATACGGAAATATCCTGGAGTTTTTGTTCCAATTATTTGTGTACTAAAGCTTGGTATGTTGTATGGTGGCCAGGTCATTTCAGCAGGGTAGGGAGGAATACCAATCCATCCAGCACCAATACCAGAAGTACCACCAATAACATGTAACGTCGTCATATCACCTTGAGCATTGAGTTTTTCTCCAATACTTGCAACATGGTCGTTACCACTGAAGAATATTTGTGCACCATAATCTATCATCATTTGTTCTATGATGGCTTGTTCTCCCTTGTAAATACCACGTGGTGTATTATCGTCTGTTGCTTTGATAGATCCCCTACCTTTGTAGAAGTTGGAACTTGTTGATCCCTGTTCACCGCCAACTAAGTGTTCTGCAAAGATGAATTTCCATTGTTTATTTGAACGAGCAAGTGTTTGATTAAGCCATGCTAATTGTGCAGGACCAAGTGTCCAATCATCTGCAACAGTTGGACTAGTAAGTGTATTTCTCATGACATCAATAACAACAACCTGTAAGTCTCCTACTTCAAAGGAATAATATCGTCCTTCATCTTCCCCACCATTATAGACGTCAACAGCATTAACAAGATGATTTAATCGTGCGTTTTTTCCCCAGAGAAGTTTATTGCCACCATAACCAGCTTCACCTTCATGATCACCAAGAACATAAACCATAGGTGTTTCTTTAAATAAATTACCAAGAACTGCAGGTGAAAAGATTTGGTCATAATGTAAATCTGCATCTTTCTGCGAACTTGCACCAGCAGAAGATACATTTTCTCCATGAACAGTACATGCAGGGCAGCCATTTGGTGTACAGGTTATCATTGCCCAGTCACCACCAAGAACAACAAACGAAAGATCATCACTAATCATATTTGCTATATTTGCTTGTAGTTTGGAAAGTTTTGTTGTATCAGTTCCACACGTTGCTGTCGCCCAAAGGGTGTATGCATGTGTATCAGGCACAAAACCAAAAGTAAACGTTGTGTCTTCTACGTGAGATAATGTTCTAAACGTGTGGATTTTACGAGCACCAAAGGCATTGTCATCAGGAGTTTTACAATGAACTTGATATTCATATTCCTGAGCAGATTTAAGACCTGTAAGTGTGAAGTGTAGGAGTGCATTACCTGTTGAAGATTGTACAGTTGTTTTTTGTTGTCGAAGATCGTTTGGAGATTTATAGGTTACATAAAAATCACTTGCTTCAGCGGGAAGAAGTGTTAGTTCTACACTTGTTGGTGTTGGAAAAGATAAGATTTCTTCATTGTAAAAGGTAACATCACATTCACCAACAGGATCTGGTGCAAGACCTCTAATCATAACATCGTTACGAACAGTTGGAGGCCCACTCATTACAAGGACAGTGGTTACTAAGAATAAAAATAATGCTGTTAAAATAAATCGTTCGCTTTTTTTCATGGTATACTCACTCACAGTCCAGAAGTGTTGTAAAGTAGTTTATAAAGATTTATCTAATAAAGAATAAAAAAAAGAGAAAAAGAGGGGTTACCTCTCTTTTATTTTGGGTAGTATTGGTAGTAGGTTTGACCTTCTAAGGTTGATGTTTCTTCATCGTCAGTGCTGTTTATTTTTCTAAACGCAATGATTAATGCCAAAACTACTAAGACAATTACTAAGATGCCGAAGATTACAGCAAGGACAGTTTTTAGACCTTCACTTGTTGATGCTTCTTCTGCTTCACCAGTAACGCGTGTGGTAAATGTTAGTTCTTGAAGAACGTCTGTTCCTACCATGACACGTGCGACCCATGTGTGTGTTCCTGTTGATTCTCCGTCAAATGGTGTAACGGAAATAGTTACTTCGCCTGTTGCGTCAGGTGTAATACTCAAGAAACTTGGTTGTACACTTGCTTCGCCCCATGCGGAAACGCCATCAACTTGAACAGAGTAAACGCCGATATCTTCGCCAAGGTTTGCGAGCATAACGTTGTAGTTAGCTGTTGCGCCTGGTGCGACAGATTTGGAGTTTGAGTCACTGTTTACAATCGTTTGCACTGCATTTGATGTTTCAGTTCCTTGAACATTTACGTTAAGGGATTGACTCAGGAAGCTGTATCCACGATTGTATTCAACGTCAACACGTACTTCGTAGGTTCCTGTAGCTGCGTCGCTTGGGATCCGTAAGAGTAAGTCTATTTGTTGACTGTTGTCATTTTTAATATGATCTTCAGCATCTTCCTGTACTTCAGTATTTAGCTCATCAATGAAATTGACGGTGCTGATACCTAAGTCGGGAATAGATACGGTTACTTTGACGTCGTTTTCTTCTTTGTCACCAAGGTTTTCTAGACGTACAGTTGCAAATAAAGAGTTACCTGCTGCTATAGTGCTACTTGGGTTAAGAAGGACATCAAAGATGCTTAGACCGTGACGTTGTTCATCAATATGAAGGGTTATTTCTTCGGTGAGTTCAGTATTTTTGTCTGAAAGCTCAATACGAAGTGTATAATCTTCTGATGCGTCAATATCTTCTGGAATAGTTAACGATAATGTTTTCTTGTATGTTTTACCAGCAACAATATCGAATTGTGAAGTTGTGTCGAATATACTTCCGTATTCGTATCCGTTGATACGTGCGGAAAGTACAACATCATCTGCACCTGTAGTATCTGCTACAATACGTGCTTCAATGGTGATTGTTTCACCACGTTGTACATCGAGTACAGTAATACCATCATCTACAATAAGATCATCGATCTCAATGCTGGCAAATTCTAGGTCACTTGCAGCAGCCTGTACTGGTACAGCCATGCTTAAAGCGCCGAAAAGTGCCACTAAGACGAATAATACTGCGTGTATTTGTCTTGTGTTATTCATTTGTTTGTAACCCCCCTAAAAGGTTTGTATGTCAATTCCTCGAAAGAAATTGTTACTATTGTCCGGTTAGAATCGCTATATAAACCTTTCGATGGTAAATACATATTCCGTCATTTAAGAATGGTAATACACGTTAGCGACAGTGCCTACCAAACATAGAGACCCCACACCTAGGGATATTCCGAACCTTTTTAAAGAATCCGCCTACAATTCAGAACGAAGGGGACATAGCATAATCTGGTTAGTGTTGCCGCCTCCAGAGCGGCGTGTCCAGGTTCAAATCCTGGTGTCCCCAGATATACTCTCAAAAAATGTTCAAACGATACACCAACCCCAATACACCAGAATTATGGGACAAGATTTGGAAACCTACCAGCAAAGAAAGCGACCTCTATAATATCAAGAGAAATGAAGTGAGTATCTGTTGGAAAAAGATGGAACAGACCGTACTCAAAGAGTTTGGCAGTTTCAAAGGATTAAACGTCTTAGAAATTGGGAGTGGTGGTGGCACACGTGGATTACTCTTTGCCTTACGTGGCAGTAATGTTACTGTCTTAGACTATTCTAAAAAAGCATTAATACGTGCAAAAGAATTCTACAAACGTCAAGGCATTACCGTTAAAACCATTCATGCCGATGCATTACACTTACCAAAGAACTTACACAATAAATTTGATGTATCATTAAGTTTTGGATTAATTGAACATTTTGAAAATAAGACAAGAACAAAAATGATGCAAGCACATAAAGATGTATTAAAAAAGAATGGTATGACTTTTATTTCTGTGCCCAATAAATGGAATCCACCGTATAGAATTTACAAGGCTGTCTTTGAAGCTATTGGTAAATGGCAGTTTGGTTTGGAAATACCATATTCACGTAAAGAGTTATTAGAACGTGCAAAAGCATGTGAGTTACATAATACAAGAGTTATTGGCGGTTCATTCATCAGTAGTTTTGATTATATTAATCCACTAAAATACATTAAATACGCATTAGGTATCAAGAAGAATATTAAACATATTAAAAGAGAGATTCCAAGTTGTTTGGATGATACGTTGAGTTATGGTATTATTCTTATTGGTAAGAAGTAGTTATTCTAAATGTCCTTCATCAAGAACACTTCCCTGCTGAGGTTGACCATGGCCTGAACGTTGCATAAAAGAAGAAAGCTTATAGCGAAATGCCACATAAGAACTCTTAAGACGATCTTCCAAAATAAACTCCCGATCATGAGCATTAACAAGAAGGTCTAAACGTTCAAAACCTTCACCACAATCACCTCCACCAAAGACATTAAGAGAATCATAAACAAGACCAAAAAGGGCAGGTGATTGTGTAGAATTTACAGTAACCAATTGTGGAGCATACACAGTAGAATCAGCCACCTCAACAAGACCTTCACTAACAGTTTCAAAGGTAAGTTCGCCAGAGCCACCTAATGTTTCTTGAAGTGTTTGTATTGCCCTATAAAATCGAAAGCCAGCAGCACCATATTCCTCTGTTGGGTGAGGATTACCTCTCACAACCAATCCCAGTTTATTAGGCAAAGCATTCCCCTGTGGAGGAATAAACGTGATAACATCAGATCCCAAATGTTGAAAAATGGACAGTATATCTCCAGTCAAACCTTTCCTATAAGGACTAAGGCGTTCAAAAAAATCTTCACGTCGTTGATTTAATCTATCATTAATGAGGGGGTATAATTGGGAGAGCGTCATCACCAAAAACTAAAAGCACCATTTAAAAGCCTTACGATTGTACTAACTAATAAGTAACAACTATTCTTCTTTGGCACTAAACGTAGAAGCAATATCAATGACGTATTTCCCATCATCTAACTTATACACCAAGGGCTCACCTTTAAACAAGTCAACTAAATCAATCTCAAATTTCCCTGGTTGATTCACCCGTATTGATTCAAGATCTAAGACAACTGGATGATCTTTCGCTACTTCCTTTTTGGTCTTATCACCAATAAGTTCTAAAGCATCACGTTCTATTTGTTGTTTATCTTCTGTTGTTAAGTTCGCCGTAAAGGATTGAGATTCTTGTACGGATTGTTCTTTCATAAAGAAGAAAAATCGTCCACCACAATCACATCCTGCCAATATTTCACGTGAACCATCAGCATACAACTTTGAACAACGAACACATTGGTGTGGCATCTATCGACGTCTCCGCACCGTGCGACGTTTCGGTGTTCGTTTTGTTGCAGCACGCTTGACTCGTTTCTTTGGTGCAGCACGTTTCGTTGAACCAAATTGTGGTAACGTAAACAATTCTACTTTATTTGGATTACGTCGTATTTCTTTCACAACACTTGATGGTCCAATAATCGTTATGCCATCCCTATGCCCAATTAATGCTTTTACCATTTCTTTCTTGAATTTATTAAAAAATTGCAAGTTCTTTTCTTCTGGATAGATAGTACAAATTTCCACACCAGTAAAACTTTTTTGAATCTGAGCCATCGTCTCAGCAATTAATAGGGTTTCTTCTTCGGGTAATAACCGTCCTTGCATTAATACAATCTTTTCTTGTTTAACAATACCGAGTAACTTATCAATGCGTTCGTTCGAAGCAAGATTTTCAATCTCACTGTAGGGGACAAATTCTAGAGTTAACATTTCACACCACCTCTTGTTTTATTATATAAGTCTAAATAAAGACTCATAAAACTCCTCCATATTTTTTCCTTTATGCGCGCTCATGCCCACAACATCGTATTGGGGAAAAGCGTTTTCGACTCTGCGAATGTTCGATTTACGCAAGTCGGTTTTGTTAGCAACAACTAACACAGGAATGTTTCGTGCTGCTAAGTTGCCAATGATCGTTACATTGACTTGCGAGTAGGGATTTTCTGTAGAGTCTAAGACAACTAAACAGACATCAACATCATCTAACCATTTAATGGCTTCAATAACACCTTTTGTTGCTTCTTTAGCTCTATCTTTTGCTTGTTTATTCTTCATTTTATAACTCATGAAGTCTTCATAATCAATCTTTGTGGCAATACCCGGTGTATCAACAATGTTAAACGTCATTTCTTTATTGTCATATTTAATCGTAACTTGTTCTTTCACTTGGATAGCTCGTGTTTCATGAGGAATCTTCGAAACACTTCCCATACGTTCACCAATCCAGTCTTGACAGATTCTATTCGCTAACGTTGTTTTTCCAGCGTTGGGAGGACCATAAATACCTAATTTAATATCTTTTTTCTTGGCAAACATACTATTGATCATGCGTCGTAAGAAATTTCTCAAAAATTTAACCATTAACGGCTTAGCTTTCGACTTTGCTTTAGTTGCTTTTGGAGGTGCTGCTTGTGCTCTCTTTCGTGTAGCTCTCTTCTTTGCAGGAGCTCTCTTTTTTTTAGTTGTAGAACGTCGTGTTGTTTTTTTTGTTGCCATAAATACTCACTCTTTTGCCCTTCTTAAGCATAGTAACGCTCACGAGGATGCTTTTAAGCATTGCTGTGATAGATACTGCACGTGGCTAAATATCTAAAATAACACGTGCTGTAAACGTTTGTTCTTTTTCTGTTAATGAAAAATGATGTAACGTTACTGCTTTAACGTCTGATCGAAGGTCTTGTTTTTTTGGATCAATAGTGGTTCCTTTGCAGGTTGCTTCCAACGTGAAAGCACCATCCTTTTCTGTGATAGTCACTGCTACATTGGCAAACAAGAATTGATCCACGTCTTTACGATAGATAATATCCTCAAGAAATTCATACAACAATCGTTCTCTATCTGTATGCGTTACCGTTATCGTTACTGTTTTTTCTGTAGTAAGAGTCTTGAAATCCACCATGGTTTCCATTGTTGCCATAGCTGCTGCAATGAACACATCGTTTACTGTATCACCTGTTGCTTCAAAGGCAACATCTGCAATAGCTACATCTTCAAGAAATGTGTACTTCCCTGTCATCCTTTCACGTTCCCTATAGGTTTTAATTGAACGACTTTTCTTGTAATACCAGCATGATCTAAGACATCAACAACGTTGTCAATATCTTTGTACGCTTTTCCTGCTTCTTCTGCAAGTCCTTGCATACTAATAGAACGTACATAAATACCTTTTTTGGCCATGCGTTCTTGAAGTTCTTTTCCTGTAAATTCTTTTTTTGCTTGTGTTCTACTCATTGTTCGTCCAGATCCATGTGCAGTACTACCAAAGGTTGTATCCATTGCTTTTTGTGTGCCAACAAGTAAGTATGATCCTGTTTCCATGCTGCCACCTAAGATAACGGGTTGTCCTACTGGTCTATATTCTGGTGCAAGATCTTTTTGTTTTGGTCCAAAGGCACGTGTTGCTCCTTTCCTATGAACAATAAGATCTTTTTGTTTTCCATCTATTTTGTGTGATTCTACTTTTGCTATATTATGAGCAACATCATAGACTAAGTTCATCTGTAATTGATCAGGTGTTTGTTTGAAGATGTGTTTGAACGCTTCTCTAATACGATGGGTAATCATTTGTCTATTGGCAAAGGCCATATTTGCTGCACAGGCCATTGCTTTGAAGTAGGCTTGCCCTTCATCGCTACTAAAGGGTGCACAGGCAAGTTCCCTATCAGGTACTGTAATATTGTATTTTGGCATGGCATCGACGAATGTTTTCAAGTAATCTGTTGCAACTTGATGACCAAAGCCTCGTGATCCACAATGGACCATGATAACTATTTGATCTTTATCGGTAATACCAAATCGTTTAGCTGTGTCTTCATCACAAATATCTGCTGCACGTTGTATTTCTAAGTAATGATTACCAGATCCTAATGTTCCTAATTGATTCATACCACGTTTTCTAGCCTTGTCTGAAATGCATGATGCATCTGCTTGTTCAATCTTACCACTACTTTCTGTGCGCCACACATCTTGTTGCCAACCATATCCATTGTCCACACACCATTGTGTTCCATTTTCTACGATATCTGTAAATTGTTGGTTGTTTAATTGTAAAAATCCTTTACATCCTACACCTGCAGGTACCGTTCCAAATAAGTAATCAACAAGTTTTTTTAATTTTGGTTGTACTTCTTTGTATGATAAGTTCGTTGTAATAAGTCGCATACCACAATTATGGGAAACAATAGAATTCGCAATAAAATTATGATTATCATCATTCATAGTAAAATCGTAAACAAAATCAGGATGAAGAACTTCTTCAATAGAAATAATGGTATCACGGACAAATTCAGAGTGAGGTATTTGTGCTTGTGAAAAAAATTCCTGAAAAGAAGGGAATGATGAGGAAACCCTTCGGGATGTTGTTTCTTGATAAAGTGCTCCTTTGACCATTGCTTGACTAAGACCTTCTTGCATAGCAAAATTACCTATCTCCGAGAAGGTTGTTCCTTCTTCGCGCATAGATTTTCCAGCGGCAACAAAGAGAGCGGCATGATTAAGAAATTGTTTTTTATGTTTAAGATAAGCAAGAGCAACCATTGAAAGTTCTTTACGTTCACGACAATATTCAAAACCAATAGTGCCCCACAATGTAATAAGATTCTCTAATGTAGATGACAATCGTAAAGAATGTTTTATTGTTGTTTCTCCCTTAACATTAATAACACCTTCTTGTTTGTAAATATTATTCACTTTAATATTAAAATGTTTAAGAAGTTGAGCAATATCCAGAAGAAATTTTTTATTTTCTTTTTCCAAAGAAATAATTTTATTTTGACTAAAGGATGGTTCTATAAATGCAAAAGTTTCTCCTTTTCTTTGAGCAGGTTTAGACATTTCAGCACCAAACAACCCTGCCAAATAAAGTCGTTGTATCCAACGTGGTGATGTTTTGATCCATGAAGGGAGGGTTGTTGTTGTTCTTGATTTATTGCCTTCAGGCATACCTAAAGCTTTAAGCAAAACAACAAGAGATTGAGAGTTAATATACAATTGAGAAGATGTACCACTTATTTTCCTTATAGATCCCTCAGTAGTTTGTACAACACTTGTATACGGTTTCGTAGAAATATATTTTTGGTGGTAACCCATGAGAGCAAGGTCTTTTTGTATTTCTTTGAGGTCATCTACAGCCCCAATAGCCCGCATAGACCAAACATCTTGTTTTCTTCGTTTATTATGATATTTTCCAAGCCAACCATCACCTGTAAGGAAACCAAGAAGTTTAGTAAGAATAGGAAAGTGCGGTGAGTTTTCACGTAGTGGTAAGAGATTTTTATCTCGAAGTGTTTGTATGAGTTTTGGACGATCACCAACAATTGTTTTGATTGTTTCTTCATCAACAATAATACGTGAAGAAGGTTTTTCATATTCCACCCCCGAAAAAGGATGAATAACAACAGCATCGCCTTCTTTTAATTTTCCTGCACAAACCATATCTTCACCAGTATACAAAGGATGATCTTCTGTTAGTGTCAATGTTTCTCCACACGCAGTAGTTATTTGAAACACTTTTGTTGTAGGAATTTTTTTCATAAAAAGGAGTGCCTGTGAAGAATGTTTCTTATTATCTTTAAGATTCATTAAAGAAATAAAATCTTGAGAAAAATTTCTATCAAAATCTTTTATTTTTTTATAACAGCCATGATGAAGAAGTATTTTTGTGTCACCTGAAACACAGTTAATATCAAAGCCAATGCCACCAGGACTAATAACACCTTCATTTACATCAAAGGCAGCAACACCGCCAATGGGAAATCCATATCCCCAATGACCGTCGGGCATGCACAATGCGTGTTTTTGAATACCAGGTAAGCACGCAACATTGGTTATTTGGTCGAAGACACCTGCGTCAAAGTTTTGTAGTAATGTTTCATTAGCAATCATACGTGCAGGAACTTGCATTCCTTTCTTGTATGTTGTAGGGATTTCCCATGTAAAATCATCTATTTTTTTAATGGATTCAGGTACGTTAGACATGGTATTTAGAACAAAATAAGTCTATATAAAACAAAGGGGTACAAAGAAAAGTAATTCTCCTTATGCGGAGAATCTGTTGCTTATTTCGTCCCAATTGATAAGGTGCATGAAGTTGTCTACCCATTCTGCACGTTTATTTTGGTATTTCAAGTAGTATGCGTGTTCCCAGACGTCACACAAGACTAAGATGGTTGATTCGGGTAATGCAAGTTTTTGGTGGTTTTCTACAGTTACTATGTGTAAACTTCCATCTGCTACTTGTACTAATGATCCCCATCCTGATCCTTCAATAGCCGTAGTCGCAGCTTTGAATTGTTTAACAAAGGCGTCAAAGCTTCCGAAGTTTTTTTCTATGCCTGCAAGTAATGCACCTGTTGGTTTGTTATCGTCTTGTCCAGCACGCATGTTTTCCCAAAAGATTGTATGTAAGATATGGCCTGCACCATGGAAAGCTAATTCTCGTTCCCAGTGTTTTACTAAAGAAAAATCTCCAGCTTTACGTGCTTCTGAAAGTTTTTCAATAGCGTTGTTTAATCCTTTAACATATCCTGCATGATGTTTGTCATGGTGTAATGCAACCGTTTCTTTATCGTAGTACGGTTCTAACGCATCAACAGCATAGGGTAATTCAGGTAATGTATATGCCATTATATTTTACCTACTAAGCCCATACCAGGTTTTAATGTTTCATTACCAGGTTCCCAATTAACAGGACAGACTTGATCGCCATGTTCTTCAACAAACTGTGCTGCTTTTATTTTACGTAATAATTCTTTTGTATTACGTCCAATAGAATTGTCATGCATTTCGTATGCTTTTAAGATTCCTTCTGGATCAATAATAAAAGTTCCACGTAATGATAATCCTTCGTCATGAATGTATGTTCCGTATGCGTGACATACTTTTCCTGTTGGATCAGCTAACATTGGGAATTGTATTTTCTTTATTGTTTCTGAATTGTCATGCCATGCTTTGTGCACGAACGGTGTATCTGTACTGACACTAATAACTTCGCAATTAAGATCTTTAAATGCTTGATAGTTATCAGCTAAGTCACCAAGTTCTGTTGGGCAGACAAAGGTGAAGTCTGCTGGGTAAAAGAAGAGAACAACCCATTTGCCTTTGTAGTCGCTTAGGTTGATTTTCTTAACATCATTTTGAATGAGTGCTTCAGCAGTAAAACTAGGTGCGAGTGCACCAATTTCCAAGTGTTGTTGGTCATCTGTCATAGTATGTTCCTCCAAGAAGAGATGAGG
Organism: Candidatus Woesearchaeota archaeon; assembly: GCA_964622835.1. Taxonomy (GTDB): domain Archaea; phylum Nanobdellota; class Nanobdellia; order SCGC-AAA011-G17; family UBA489; genus JABIKK01. Next base: position 94,934 of record CAZUSA010000001.1, read on the forward strand.
CATATTCACCCCAAAAGTGTATCTTCCATGTTGAATGAGGAGTATATTAACATTTCGTTGATAAAAGCCATACGTCTAAAGTCTTTTAAACGCCTATAGAAAGATATTCTCTGTCCAGTTGTGTGACCCTTGCGAGAAGCCTTCGGGCGTCGAAGAACAAGGGAGTTAGCTGGACGTTTTTTTCATAACAAAGTGTGCATACAATATTCCACACAATCCACCAAAGAAGTTGTAGATGAAATCAAACATGGTATTGAACCATTCACTGTTGATAAATTCTGTATTGATATCTCCTAATCCATGGCCAAAGACACCAAGGCCATCACCAACAACAAAGTATCCATAGAATTCCATGAATTCAACAAAGACGCCAAACCCTAAGATGGATAATAAAATTAAACAATATAATGTCCATCGTTCTGCTGTTGTTTTTTGTTTGAAATAGTTACCAAGTTTAAAATAATTGTACACAAAGATTGCTGCGACGAATTCCCCAACGAAATGTGTTACATGATCCCATTGTAATCCAACAGGTGAGATATTATAGAATCCAAAGACGCCCGCATTATGTAATGCAAAAGCAAATGTTAATGCCATGTAAATACGGGGTGTTAATCGTAACGAGTTATACCACCAAAAAAGCAAGCTCATGATAACAATTAACATAATACTATCTGAAATATAATCATGAACGTCAACGAGATATGCAGTGCCAATAAATGCTAAGAATATTGCAAGGGTTGTTATGTAAGCCCACCAGGGACGTTGTTGTGTTTTCATGTTACATATCGACGAGCAATAAGTCGGGATCTTCGAGATAGCTAATAACTTTGTTCATAAATCTTGCGGCTTCTGCTCCATCAAGGATTCTATGGTCAAAGGATAACGTCAAGTACATGACTTTTCTCATGCTGGCTTTGCCTTTGTCATCAACGATAGCTTCATCTTTCATGCGCCCAATACCTAAGATAGCGGCTTCTGGATAGTTAATGATGGGTGTTCCATACATGCCACCAATACTTCCATAGTTTGTAACGGTAAAGGTCCCACCTTTCAAATCTCCTAAGTTAATAGAACGTTTTTGTGCGTTTGTTGCAAGGTCTACTATTTCTTTTGCAAGATCTAAAATGCTTTTGTGATCTGCTCCTTTAATGACAGGTACCATGAGTCCATCTGGTGTGTCAACAGCAACACCAATGTTGTAATATTTTTTTAAGACTATTTCATCTCCTAACTCTGAAGTTTCTAGTGAAGCATTAAGTGATGGGTGATCTTGTAATGCTGCGATTAATGCTTTGATAATAAATGGTAAGTAGGTTAATTTTATTCCTTTTTTTTCTGCATGTAGTTTTTCTGCTTGCCGTATGGCAACAAGTTTAGTCATGTCAACTTTATCTATATGTGAAACATGTGGTATGGTTGTTGCACTGATGACCATATTTTTTGCAATGGCTTTACGTACTCCTTTCAATGGTACGCGACTAACATATCCATACATGTCATATTTTCGCACATGTTTGACTTCTTTTGCAATAGGTGATGTTCCTTTTCCTTGCACACTTCTAACATCACTATCAGTTACTTGACCGTGTGCACCGGTTGCTTTTGTTGTTGCTAAATCTATGCCTAATTCTTTTGCTAATTTTTTTACACCAGGCATGGCTAATGCTTTACCGACAGCTGCATCTGCTTGTTTCACAGCTGTTTCTACTTTAGGTTTTATTGGTATTAATGTCTTGCGTGCTTCTTGAACAGGTGTTTCAATAACAGTATCAGCATCTTCTAATTCCCCTACAACGCCTACAGAGCCTTTTTTCTTCGTAGTTTCTTTTGTGGGTGTTACTTTTTCTTCAAGGTTTTCTTGTGGTTTTTCCCCTTTTTCTCCTATGACCACAAAGACATCACCAACATGAATAGTTGTTCCTTGTTGTGCACGTAATTCTAAGATTGTTCCTCCAACGGGCGAAGGTATTTGTACAACGGCTTTATCAGTTTCAACATCTGCTAGTACTTGATCTTCTTTAACAACATCACCAACCTTTACTTTCCATTCGACAAGTTCTCCTTCAGTAATTCCTTCGCCAACGTCTGGAAATTTAAAGTTGTATGCCATTTAGTATTCCACCACTGTTTTTATTGCATTAACAATACGGTGTTGTTCTGGTAAGTAATGGTTTTCATTTTGGAAGTATGGGAAAACAGTATCGAAACCTGTAACACGAACAACAGGTGCTTCTAAATATAATAATGCTCGCTCATTAATGCGTGCTATAATTTCTGCACCAACACCACATGTTCGTGGTCCTTCATGAACGATAACACAGCGTCCTGTTTTTTTAACTGATGTAATAATAGTTTCTGTGTCTAATGGTTTGATACTGCGTAAGTCTATAATTTCACAACTGATGTTCTCTGCTTTGACTGCTTCTGCTGCACGTTGTGCTTCACGTACCATCGCACCATATGCTATGATCGTAACGTTCGTTCCTTCTTGCACGATGTTTGCTTTACCAAAAGGTATAGTGTATTCTTTTGTTGGAACGTCTTGTTTTATTGCTCTGTAAATACGCTTGGGTTCCATAAAAATAACAGGATCGTCTGATTTGATGGCTGTTGCTAGTAAGCCTTTAGCATCATAGGGTGTACTAGGAATAATAACTTGGAGTCCTGGTATATGTGCAAATAAACTTTCCATACTTTCACTGTGATGTTCTAATGCACGAATACCACCACTGTATGGCATGCGCACGATTAATGGACAGGTATATCGTCCTCGTGATCTATTACGTATGCGTGATGCGTGGGAAATAAGTTGTTGGAATGCTGGATACATAAAACCACTAAATTGCATTTCTGCTATAGGTCGTAAACCCGCTGCTGCCATACCAATAGATGTTCCAACAATGCCATTTTCACTTAAGGGTGTATCAACAACTCTGTCAGTACCATATTTTTTTTGTAAACCTGCTGTTACTCTAAAGACGCCACCTTCTTTTCCAACGTCTTCTCCCAAGACAATAATACGTTTATCTTTTGCCATTGCTTGGTGTAATGTTTGGTTTATGGCATCAACCATATTTACAACAGTCATAATGGCACCACCTGTTCTGTGTCATGAGTTGAAAATGGATCTTTCATAAGTCCTGCAACATAACAGATATATGCTCTTTTTTTTCCTGAAGAAAGATGTTCTGCATTTGCATAGGTTGATTCTACTAATGTTTGTGCTTCTCGTAATTCAAACCCTGTTACATCTTTTACATGTTTATTTGGAAAGAGTTCTTGTAGTGCTAATGGAAAAGCAGTTGGATTACCCTGTGGCCAATTATGAAGTGTGGTAACATGTTTATCCCATAGTGTTCGTTCTTCACCACTTGCTTCAAGAAGATCAAACGTTTCATCAGTGTAAGGTTGTACAAGGATACCTCCTTGGTGCAAATATGCTTTAGTTCCCATACGTTTTGCTGTTCCTGCAAGTATTCGTTTTGTTTCACCATCATCTATACGAACTGATGTATTGCCAAGACACACGCCATCATAGCCTGACTGCTGTAATGCTTCAACGACCAAGGTGTTAAAATGGTGATAGCCTTGAATAGGGTCTCTCCCATGGAAAAGATTCATGGGACAGACTAATGAAAATTGCATGTCATCTGAGCCATAGAACATGTGTCCCCCACCAGTATCTCGTTGTGTTATGTCCACACCATATTGTTCTGCAAGTGCATCATTAACATATCCTTTTCTTTGTTGATTCCATCCTAAGATGACAGCTGGTTTAGAAAATTGATGTGTTCGTACAATGGGATGTACTTCTATCCCTTGTTTTATTTCTCGTTCTACACGCCGAAGTAATACTCTGTCTATAGCTAAAGATAATGCTGCACTGTCCCCTGTACGATGAGGTACAACACGCACGTCACCTAAGCGTTCAATAATTGATTCCAAGCTCACGCACCTTCCTCCTTGGATTCGAATTGTTTCAAGTAGTCCTGTTGTTCTCGTAAGTCTTGTGGCATGTCTTTGTACATGTAAGTAAACATGTCATCTATTTTCAAGTGCATGCCTTCTGCTTTTTTTACTGCATCTTCTACTTTTTGTGTTGCCCATGCTTGTATTTTTTCTTCGTAGGCTTTATTCCAGTAGCCTAAACTCAGTAAGTATTTTTGGAAGCGTCGTATGGGTTCTTGTTGTTGCCATGTTTTTACTTCTTTATCACTGCGATATAATGTTGGATCATCTGCGGATGTGTGGGGTCCTAGCCGATATGTTAATGCTTCTACTAACGTCGGACCCTTACCACTGCGTGCTTTGGCAAGTGCTTCTTTTATCACAACGTATAATGCTAAGGGATCATTACCGTCTACACGTATTCCCTCAAATCCGTATGCATAGGCTTTTTCTGCTATCGTAGCTGATGCGGTTTGGTGACTAAATTGTGTTGATATGGCATATTGATTGTTTTGACAGACAAGAACACTATTTGTTTTAAACACGCCTGCAAAGTTCATGGCTTCGTGAAAGTCTCCTTCTGATGTTGCACCATCTCCAAAGAATCCTACGCTACATGTTTTTTCTTTTTTTATTTTGAATGCCCATCCTGCTCCAACGGCATGTAATGCTTGACTGCCAACCGGTACAGATATAGTAAAATTATTAACGTCTTTTGGCATGCGGTTGCCTTCTTCGTTTCCCATGAAGACTAAGTAAAATAAGTGTGGTGGCATGCCACGATACATCATAGCTGCGTGTTCTCTAAAGGATGGAAATAACCAATCTTTTTGTTCCATGGCTGCAGCAACGCCAACTTGTGCTTCTTGTCCGGTTAGTTGTGCAAAGGTTCCCATGCGTCCACTACGTTGTAACTTGACTGCTTTTTCGTCAACAAGTCGTGCAAGCACCATGTATTCATAAATCTTAAGAAGATCTGCTTTCTTTAGTTTGGGAAGATCTTTTTTGTTAACAACCTTGCCGGTCTTATCGAGTATACGAAAGATTTTTCCTTTTCTTGGATCATTACTTGTTATGACGCTCACTGAATCACCTCTTGATTATAATTAGGCTGTTGCCCATGCTTTGAGTTTGTCGTAGTCCATGTTGCCACAGACCCATTGATTGTTTTTTTCGTTGTAAAAGAAGGGTACACCACCACATTTTCCATCATCTAATTTTTTTAGTTTGGCCATATTTTGGTCATTATGCCAGACTTCCACTTGTTCGATGTGAACAGTTTCTTCTTTTTCTAATCGTTCTATGAGGGGCATCATCTCGTGACAATGCGTACATTCTGTACCATAGAACATGAGTAAGTGTGTTTCGTTAGCCATAGTAAATCATCTCCTTTTAGTAAGAGAAAGGGGTTAGAGGGACTATTTAAAGGTTGAGTTGAAGCATTGTCTATATTTAGTGACTTCCATGGATTAGTTACCTTAGACAATCCTATATTTAAAGAAGTAAGCATCAATAACCCCGCCAGGCTGACCACTAGGCAAATTTCCTTGAACATCTGAAGAAGCAATAATAATATATCTTTTTCCATCAAGGGTAACAATTCTTGGAAAGCCAGATGTTCTATCCCATTCTGGATCTCCTGCAACAACTTCTGTTTCGATAAGGTCTGTTAAAACAATCCATTTATGGTTTTGAACAAGAACGTCTGTATTATCCCATTTCAAAATACGAAGACAATTACCCGCACATTCAGGGATAGTACTTGATGCGCCAACAATATAAAGATCGCCCGTAAGTGTATCTTCTATTAAAAAATTATGAACAGCAATATCAAGACCAGCACCAGCAGTTAAAGGTACACGAATTTCTTCATCACCTGTTGTTAAATCTTTTCTAACATAGTGGATATTTCCACCGCTAGAGAATGTCATATGAATTTTTGAGTCAGTAACAAGCAATGAACTAATTGCACCACCAACATTACAGGACATTATTTCTGCACCAGGATATCCCGTGTCAGTACAAACAAATCCTTGATAGTTATTTACAGGATAGGGTGTTGTAATAATACTGTTATCACTTTTTCTCCAAATTAGTGACGCACCATTTGTCACCATATCACCAACATTATTAGAACGGAGATATAACACAGCATCATTACTTTGTCCAGGATCTGTTTGTGTATTGTAGATAAGATGGATGTTACCAGATTCATCAACTGCAAGACCGTGTCTATGTGCATTTATGTTAACACCTCCACCCAAGCTAGCAGAAAGTGCAATGTCTGAAGAGTCAATAAAGTTGCCATTAGTGTCCACGGTTAAAACATTTAAAGCGGGACTATTCAAAGCAGGATCATTATATCTTCTTGAAAAGTGGAGGACATCATACACCGGATTATATTTCATAGACCATTTAGAACCCATATTGCTCATGCAGGTATCTAAAATGAGTATAAACAAATTTCCTTGAAAGGGATCAAATCGTAAATGTCTCACACAATTCCCATTGGCAGTATCTCTCCCCATAGCATGAATTCTTCCAAGATAATCTGTTGCAAGAACTGGTGGTTGACTCGTTTCCCAATCATCAAAGGCAATAGACCATGTTTCACCTGCATCATCGCTTTCCATAATTTTTGCCCTAAATGGTTTTAAGCCATCACCGTCATCATCATCATATATTCCTACAAATAATTGTTGTCCTGATTTTGCAAATCGTTGATTGAAGGATCCAAAAACTCCTGAAACAGAAAAGCCAGGTGAAGGTAATGTTGCATCAAATTTTGTAAAATAAAAGGTCTCTCCTTCAGAGACAGGACAGTCAATAACACAATTTATATCATTTTCTCCAATTTCACAAATACCATTACCACACATAGTAGGAAGGGGATTACCTTGTTGCTGTTGTGTTGTTACGAAACAGTCAAGAGCACAACGTCCTATTTCTTCATCGGCACAGTGGTCATCACCACAAACAATGGGTTGGCAAATATTGTATGGCGGATAGGATAATGATTTATCACAGTAAAAACCAGTCGGACAATACGCACCTACAGCATCTCCGCAAAGACATTGACAACCATTATTTTCAGTATAACTTATACAAAAGTTAAAAGGATATTGTCCACCAGTTGTAAATGGACAGTTGAGATCTGGAACAGTAAACAAAGATCCTGTATCACAGCTTTCTCCTTTATCAACAGTACCATCACCACAGCTACTTGTTCCTGCAAACGTTGGATTAACAACAGGTAATTGTTTAACAATAGGTTGTCCTGTTAATTCACCATTACCAAAAAACATTGCTACAGCAAAAACAAGCACTAGCGTTACAACAAAACCTCTTTTTTCCATTAGTTTTACTATAGTGGCCATTCTTTAAAAGCTATCGTTTAGCCATCCCCCATAATAATTGAAAATAATTTCTGTATCCTTCTGCTATGTCTTTTTCATGGATAACAATGGCAAAGGGTCGTTCTTTACTCCAGTGAATAATAGCAACTTTATCACCGTAGATGTTCATGGCTGCAGGATTTTGAAATGCTTTTGGCAAGTATTTTATTGTAACGTTATGAAGATTTCTCCGTTTTCGATTATCTTCTGTGTATAATAATTTCATGGGTAAACATTGTTTTTCTCGTCGTTTGTTAAAGTGATGGATATAATATTTCATCATGGTTTCTGCAACGGGTGATGCACCTAAGACTAAGATTTCTTTATCTGTTATCAATTGATCTTCGAAAATAGTTTTTAATCCGTTTTTTCCTTTGAAGAATAATGTTTCTTGTTTTGCAACGACTGCCTTATACTTTGTTTGTAGTTGTGGCATGATGGTATCTAAAGATGCTTCTTTTTCATCAAGTAATTTTTTTAAGAAACTTGGATCGACGGCTTCGAAGTGTTTTCTGTTGTTTTTAGAAATATATCCTACGAGTCCTTTTTCACTTAACCTCGCCGTAGCATCGTACACAGATCGCCGATGAATACCTGCTTTTCGTGCGATGATTCCTGCTGTCGAAGGACCTAACCGTAATAGCGTTAAGTAGATTTCTGCTTCTGTGGTTGTTAGGCCAAGGTTTTCTAGGACGGCACGCATAGTTCTTTACACCCTTTAAGATATATAACTATTGTGGTAATGAACTGCACCACATTTTTTCTTTAATTACCCTACCTACAAACACCCTATCAAAGAATAGGAGGAACGACAATGAAACGTTCACCATTAGAAACAACAATACGCAACATGGTTGCATGCGACATATTAGCTAAACCACTATCAAGTTTAGGACAAAAAGCAAAGAGGCGACGAGATAAACTCGCTCATCGAGCACAAGGATATATAGGTCAAGCCAGTAAGTTAACAAGAGCATTTGCACGTATTGAAGAAACAGAACAAGAAAAAGCAAGAACATTAACAGAAGGTATTAAGGTCTTTAAAGACCAACACCCTCGTTCAGGCAAGATTCTTGAAAGTTTAATTGCTGAAACACGTGCAGAACGATGTAATGAATTAACCTATGGTATTAATATAAATGCAACATTAGGTGTTGCAGATTACCGTTCAGTAATGACTGATTTAGGTTTAACCGCGAGAGAAGCTGATGCCATGTATGGACATATTATTGATATTGGCGATCGATTAGGAAAACCAGACCAATATGAGGAGAGGAGTATTCTTCTCTCGTCCTAATTATTTAAACGTAGACATATTTTTTGACAATTTCACAAACGGAAAGGGTCGTTGATTACTCATAAACGTAATATATCGTAAGAATACATAGACTTGTGTGTTCCACATTTCACAGAGTAATGCAAGGTCTTTATGGCGTTTACCAGTAAAGAGTGTAATAATAAAGTTAATAACCATAAAGAGTTGGATAACTGCTTTCCACAATCCTAAGATAATGCCTGAAACGACAACGACAACAATACGCATAAGCGCTTCCACACGTTCAATTTCTTTTTTGGCCACTCTTTTTGCCATAGAACAACGATAAAAAGGCTCTTTTTAAAGGTTCGTATAGCCATTAAAAAAGCGTAACAAAAGAGTTATAAACCAAAAAAATGCTTTTCTAACCTAGAGGTTTGAGTCCACTACAATGGTTTTACGGAACAAAATTCGAAATCTTCAAATGTTCGGTATGAACAATCGAAAAACACCTCTATCAAGAATATTCACCTGGTTTATTGTTCTCGTAGTGTTTGTTGGTGTTGGAAAATTTTTGATTCCTAGTGGCGAACCATCTCTTACTGGCCAAGTTATTACTGATATACCACAAGAAGTACCAATAGCAAAATCACTTACAGCAGATACGACAGAAGAAGAAACAATCGAAGACAGCACACAAGAAGACATAGAAGATGAAGAAGACTATGAAGTTTATGAGTATTACGAGTATGGGGGAGAATGCTCAAAGAATATTAAGACTTCAGAAAAGGATGTTGAATCTATTTCATTATACATTGACGACAGAAAAGATACCTATAAAACATTAAAGGAAGAATATAATCAAAAGCTTGATGATTTGCGTGACCAATATGAAATTCCTATTGAAAACGCAAAACAAGAGTATGAAAACGAACAAGGTGCATTAATAGATGCACAAAACACGTTGCAAGAGTTGCAAGAAGTGTGTTCATTTTAAAAAGAGGTTGATGCATTGGTCGGAGGGATCATACCATGAACCAAACAGAAAAAAAGTTATATACAGCATTGGGAGTTGTCTTAGTACTAACCATTCTACTTAGTGTGTTTAGTTTTGGCGTAATGGCAAGTGAACCAAAGAGTTCTGTTGTTGCAAACCAAATTAATGTTCTCAACGTACCCGCTGCACAAAGTACAGGCAAATTAACACAAAATTTAGGCCAGTCATTAAAGGAACAACAAAAGAAGAATCCTGCGACGGTTACGAATAATTATAAGATTGATATTAAAGAAACCCATTATAGTGGGAAATACGCTACTAACGGGTATTATTCTAGTCATAAATACTACAACAAGAATAAGTACAATAAACATAACAACCACTATTCTAAGTATGGTTCAAACAGGTATTACTACCCGCAAGCGTACTACAAACCAAACTACTACCACAGCTATAACCCGTATGGATATCAATCATACAATGGATATTATGGCTACAAGAAGCATATGAACTATGCGATTGGTAAAGGCTGGTAGACAGCTATTTAAATCAGATTCTCTGCCGAATTAAAGAGGTGAAGATCTATCGTTAGTAAGAGTGCTATTAATTATGCCCAAGAGTTATTACGTCGTGGGTTTACAGAGGATGCTGCTCGGCAAGTATTGTTATCTCGTGGTTTAACCAGCAAGGAAGTTACTGATGCATTAAATGGGCGTAGTAGCAAGAAGAAAACAATGGGTTTGCCAATGATGATTGGTATTGCTGTTGTGTTATTATTATTCCTCATTCCTGTGATGTATCTTGCAAAACAAACAACAAGTCAAGATGTGAGCACTACTGTTACCAACGATGTTAGTGGAAATACTAACCCAACCTATCCTGTTCCGGATACGACAACACTACAGTGCATTATTAATGATGAGTGTTTATTTAATGAATGGTGTAGCGACGGTGTCTGCCTCCCATTAACCTGTACTGATTGTGAAGATCTTATTGATCACATGTGTCAACCAATTATTTGTGATGACGACGACATATGCACTGATGATCTCTGTAGTGAAGGCGCATGTATTCATCCAATAAATGCTGCATGTCAACAAACAAATACAACCAATGATGAGTGTGTAACTGATTTAGATTGTGCTGACGGTAATCTCGACACGATTGATACCTGTATTCTTCTCGGTGAAAATCAATCAACAATCTGTAATCATGCTATCCCAAGTTGTATACCTAATGATAATATTTGTGGAACGAACTGTACGGTACTTGATGATAATGATTGTGAACCAATTTGTGGTAATGGTGTTATTGAAAATGATGAAGAGTGTGACGGTGCCTGTCCTGTAACAGTGAATGATTGTCAAGATAATAGCACGTGTTCAGTAAAGACATTGTTAGGTTCGGCTAGTTTGTGTACGGCAGAGTGTGTGTTCACAGAAATAGTTAGTTGTACATCAAGTGATGGTTGTTGTCCTACAGGGTGTGTTTATGCAACGGATAATGATTGCGAACCTTCCAGCACATTACTAGCTACAGGGAGTTTTACAACAGTACAACGAACAACATTAGGATCTGTTGAAAAGTATGCTATTGAAGATGGTTCAACACATATTGTCTTTGATGCTTCATTTTCCATAGCAAATACGAATATTGAGCCAGCAGTAAAAGTATACTTAGCTGTACAACAAGTAGTAACATCAAAAGAAACCTTAGATGCAGGTAATTATTTTATTGGTGAATTACAAGCTGTTGGTGGAGCACAAACATATCCTTTGGGTATTATTGATACAAGTGGGTACAACAGTGTTGTTATCTATCATGAAACATATAATGCTATTTTAACGTATGCAACGTTGGCGGATGTACCATGAGAGTGTACCTCATATGTCTTCTTCTTCTCCTTGTAGGGTGTAGTGCTGAAGAACAAATAACAGGAAGAGTTCTCGAAGAAAAGGTAACGTTAGCAACAACTGATGGTATTAATATTGAAGGTACATTTTATCCTGCTGATAGTACTGATGGCATTATTCTTTTACACATGTATACACAAGATCGTTCTGTATGGAAACCTTACATTGAAACGTTCCGTCAAAAAGACTTTAACGTATTGACCATTGATTTGCGTGGCCATGGAGGGAGTGATTTGTCATATACATCCATGTCTAAAGAAGATTTCAACGCAATGACCTATGATGTAAAGGCTGCACTTGATTTTTTAATGAAAAGACAAATTGAAGAAATAACCGTTATAGGTGCATCGTTAGGGGCGAATGTTGCTTTAGCTATTGCTACAAAGGATTTGCGCATCAAAGATATTGTCCTCATATCACCCGGCCTTGATTACAAAGGCATTACTACTGGCGATACTATTCGTAAGTATAGTCGACCATTACTGATTATTGTTGGTGGTAATGATGGAACAGCGTGGAAATCATCAAATACCTTATTCGATCGTTCACCAAGTAAAATAGTCTTACAACCATATGATACTGCCTTACACGGAACAGATATGATAAAAGAACTTCCAGAAGTATCTACAAGAATTCTTGAGTGGCTTGAAACAAATTAAGTAAACATTCTTGTTCTTTTTGCAAGGACAATGTGAAGTGCAATAAAAGATACAGCAATAAAGCCTGTAAGTAACATGTATGCTGCCGAAAAGGAGACTGCTTTGATAACAGCTCCTGTAATAAAGAAGATTCCAGCTACACCAACATTGTCCATCATATTACGAACAGAAAGCATAGTTGCTCGATGTTTTTTTGTGACACGTGTATTAGTATAATTATCAATAATAATAGAAAAGAACCCGCTCACTAATGAAAGAAGAAAATAAAAGAGTAAACCATAGTAGGGAAAAAGAAAGATAATACCAAACATACAAAGAAGGATAGCAAAGGAACTCACAAACATTGATTTCTTTTCTCCAAAGAATTTCTCAAGAACATCTGCTTTCTTGGCAGTATAGGCTGTACATATCGATCCTAAGAAGGCAATAACACCCATGAAAACGAGTGGTATGGCAATCATTTCAAAGTAGACTGAAGAAAGTGATAAAGTAATTGCTATGACAGTTGCAAGAGGAACAGAATACAATGCAAGAATGCGTAATGAAGTATTTCTAAAGAAGTAAGCAATACCTTCAACAAAGTGTGCTGTTGCTTTTTTAAACGTTAAGCGATGTTTGACAGGGTAGGGTTCTGTAAGAAAAAAGGTAAGAAAAAAACCAAGAACAATAAAGGGAAGTGAGAGATACACAGGGTATTTGTAATGCAAAGTAAATAAGTATGCCCCAATAATAAAGACAAATGCCATGGAAATATTTGTAATGGCAAAGATATTTCCTGAAATTTTCTTATGATCTTTTTCTCTTTTCATTTTCTTAAGTGTTTCAAACCGCAAAGCACTTGATGTTCCAGAATCTAAACTAACACCTAATCCACTAATGATTTTAGCTATAAGAAAAGGATAAAATCCATCAAAGAACGCAAGACCTGCTATTTCTAGAACATAACAAAAACGTGCAAGGAGTAATGTTTTTTTCTTCCCCACAAGATCTGCAAAAACGCCAGAGGGTATTTCAAAGAGAAGGATGACTAATGAAAAAACACTCATAATAATAGCAAATTCATCAAGGCTAACTTGACTGGCTATGTAAAACAGTGCAAGGATAGGTACGTGGAATCGAAACCACATAAGACTTGAAATAATATAAAATAATGGAATATTATGTTTAAGCTTCACAATTCAGAGGGGAGGGTTTAATTTATAAGAATAGTCTATCACCTTCACATATGGCTAAAGAGAGTTTTTATGAGCAATGTTATACCCAACTCAAAAAAGTACCCAAGGGGAAGCTTACAACGTACAAGGACCTTGCTCAAGCAGTAGGATCTAACGCATACCGTGCAGTAGGCACAGCAATGAACAAAAACCCTTATGCTCCAAAAGTACCGTGTCATCGGGTGATTAATAGTGATGGAAAGATCGGTGGATTTGCCAGTGGTACAAACAAAAAGATCCAAATGCTAAAGAAAGAAGGCATTATCATCAAGAAGAACAAAGTAGTCAACATGCAAAAGTATTTATATCGTTGGTAATGATTAACAAAAAGAGGTGATGCATATACTTGATACATTCTTTAATCCAAAATCTGTAGCCATCATTGGTGCGTCACGTAATCCTGAGAAGATTGGCCATGTATTTTTGAATAATCTCTTAGAAACAGGGTATAAAGGAAAAGTGTATCCTGTTAATCCTAAGACAACGTCCATTAAAGGGTTACGGTGTTATCCTTCTATTGCTGAAGCGGTAAAGGCTAATAAGAAACCTATTGATTTAGCTGTTATTTCTATTCCTACTGAACCAAGTATTGTTGTTACAGATAATTGTGGAACATTAAAGATTAAGAATATTTTATCAATTACTGCTGGTTTTTCTGAAGTGGGTAATACTGATGCAGAAGAGCGATTAAAGAAAGTTATTCAGAAACATAAACTTAATTTTATGGGTCCTAATTGTTTGGGTATTATTGATGCGTATTCTGGGTTGGATATGATTTTCTTACCAAAGGTTCGTTTGAAACGTCCTGATAAAGGAAAAGTTTCATTCATTTGCCAGTCAGGAGCCATTGGTTCTGCAACATTAGATTTGTTATCAGCTCAGGGGTTGGGTTTTTCTAAGTTTATTACGTATGGTAATGCGACAACAATGAATGAAACACATTTATTAGAATACTTAGGAAAGGACAAAAATACTGATGTTGTGTGCATGTATATTGAGGGTGTTCGTGAAGGAAAACGGTTTATTGACGTGGCAAAGAAGGTTACAAAGAAGAAGCCAGTGATTGTGTTAAAAGGTGGATGGACTGTATCGGGTGCCCATGCTACTATGTCTCATACGGCTTCCTTAGCAGGAGCAGCTGCTGTATACAAAGGAGCATTCAAACAAGCAAATATTATCAAAGCAGATACATTATATGATTTATACGATTTTGCAAAAATTTTAGAAAAGGCACCAAAACCTAAGGGTCGCCGTGTCCAAGTCATTACGAATGGTGGTGGATTTGGTATTTTATGTGCTGATGGTATTGATCAAAACAAGTTAACGACAGGGAAACTACAACGAAAAACAGAATCCTTCCTTACAAAGAAATTACCTAAGGAATATGTTATTCACAATCCTATTGATTTAACAGGTGGTGCAAAAACTGAGGATTATAACATTGCTATTAAGGCATGTTTAGAAGATACAGGTAGTGATATTATTTTATTAGTGTTATTAATGCAAACACCGTTATTAGATATTAAGGTTATTGATATTGTTGCTAAATATAATAAACAACAAAAGAAACCTATTGTTGCTGTGTTAACGGGTGGTAGTTTTACTGAAATTCAAAAACAACGATTAGAAGCTGCTGGCGTTCCATGTTATACATATCCCACAAATGCTACAAAATCTATTAAGGCATTGTGTGATTATTACGAAAAGTAACCTACTTCGTCGGCTTCATTCAAGAATGTTTGGTGGTAGATAAGTCCTTGTATGTATCCTGGTTTGGTAACCCATTGGCCGTCTGCATTATTATATTTCCATGCAACATTCCTATACAATGCTTCTGCTTTTTGTAACCATTTTTCTTCACCAGTAATACGGTATGCCATGATGAAAGGTATTTCTTGTTGGTATTCCATGCCTTGTTGGTTTAATGTTTCACTGTAAAAGTCTGCTTGTGAGAAACAGTAAGAATACCAATAACCACTATTAGCAGCATTATTGTAATCTAAGTAGATCATACCATTACCTTGATCATTATTGGCCATGTAAGCAATATCCACAATACGTTGTTCTAAGAGATCTTTCAAACTACCCTCATCCATGATAGACCATGCATAGGCAAGACCATTCATCATTCTGTGAGTGAGCATCCATGGACGTACTTCTTCTCCACCATTCTTACAATCATTACCACTGTTTTTTCCTGTCCAGTGTCCACGACGAACAGCTTTTGAACTATCAACCCATGCAGAAACAGCACTACTGTCATCTAACGTAGATAATACAAGGTCTTGTCCCGGTGGATTGATCCATCCAAGACTTAGTTTTAATTCTGGTTTTGATGTAGATCCGGATGTATCTGCAGTAAAGGTTCCTGCTGGTTGATTAAGTGCATCAGATAATGATTCTTCAATTTTGTCAAGATCTTCTTGATCATATGTAAATTGGTAATGTTGTCCTAACATATAGAGGGGTTGTGCTGCTGCACGGTGGTTTTCCCAATTAGCAGTATTGAGATACCATGCACATTTTGCATGTTCTGCCGAATAATCATAGGCTTCTTTGAATAAGGGTTCACCTGTTGTTAACCAGTACCATGAAAAGACATCCGCCCAAAGATGTGCTTGTTCCCAGAATGTTTGTTGTGTGACAGGAAATTGTCCATCATTAGTTGCACCAAGAACACCTGATCCACTATTCCATGTATTACCATTAGAATAATCTGCACAAGATTCACCATCTAAATAACGGACAGATTCATCAAGACGATGACGTGCTACAGTATATTTATTAAGATATTTCCCACCAGGGAAACTACCTGCTGCACCAGCCCTATCAGAAAGAAGAACCCAATTAAAGACATCACGATTAGTTTCACCACCACCACCTTGAGCTGATTGAATAAACTGTGTCCACCGTAACGCTTCATTTCCAGGAAGAAGGTTTGCTGTGGGAATACCCATTTTTTCATTAAGTTCTTGATGATCCTCATAACTTAATAATGTTGCAGGATAATAGACATTCTTTTGTTCGTTACCATTGATAGTTCCTGCTGTCTGGTCGTTAAAGTAGTTATAATCAGTAGGGAATACATGCAAGGGATATTCATGTTGGTGAACAGTTTCCTGGAATGCTGTACTATAATCACTTAATGGCTCACCGTCACCAGTGGTTCCAAATTGGTAGAGGTGCGGACTGCCTGTTCGTTTTTGCCGCCATGCAATACTATATTGTTTGTTAGCATCAGGAACATATTCAGGTAATGTTGCTGCAGAGATAATACCATTTTCTATGGACACACCACCTGCCCAATCATAGGGTGCATAGGTTAATGCTGCAAGTATGTAAACATTACTCGCACTATTGCGAGCAACCATTATAACATCATCAGGGTATTGTGTTCCAGATCCTGTTGCTTGAACAACCGTGCTAGAACCACCATTAAGCGTTCCCACAGTATATCCTTCAAAGTTTATAACTTCAGGAACGTATCCCCAACTTCCTTGTTGATGTTCTGTTCCTGTTGTTTCTCCCATGATAGCATAAGCACCATCAGTGTTTTGCAAAGAAACAAATTGTATAGCTGCAGGATTTGATGGGTGAGAAAGCCCTACAGTATCGGGTTGCGTGTCTTGTGCACTTGCAAAACTAAAGCGAGCATAGTCTAAGGAAACATGTTGTTTAGTGATAGTACCATCAGCTAAAACGCGTTTATCATTCTCAAAGGAGGTCCATTCTTTAACATAATCTTTTCCTTTAACAAAGGTAAGGTATGTTGCAAAGTCTAAATCATATTCTTCTCCTTCAGCAGTATACAATGCTCCTTTTATTTCAATTTCACAAAGAACAGGGCCATTATACACAATAGTTGCTTCTGCATTACTATCATATGCTGAAGCATACACTTTATCATTTAATGCATCTTTAACAACAACACCTAACGCACCGTTGTTCGTTGTCGCATCAACAACCACAGTACCATCTTGCAATGTAACGGTTTCAAGTCCTTTGAAGTTTTGTCCACGAACAACAACATCGATTAACCCTGTATTTGCAGTAATACCCTCATCAATAACAGAACATACTGTTGGACCTGAAGAAACACCAGGACCACCAACCGCATTAAACGCAGACGGTGTTTGTGCACCGTCATAATTCACAAGTGCATGTATGAGTGCCCATTTTGTTTCTCCTGATTGCCATGGAACAAGTTCTGTTGCTTGATATCCTAAGACTGAAGAGCCAAGGAGGGCAAGTTGTGCATCAGTAATAGCGTGATCTTCACCGAGAGGTATTGAAAAGGTAACGAGTTCATTATTCGTACCAAAGTCTGAAATGCCCGTAGGAAGTGCACGGGTAAGAGTAAAAGGTTCGTTAAGAGGTCCTTGAACAACAGGTTCATCGAAACCTGGAGAAATAACAGTAAAGAAATACGGTTCGGATGCTGCAAGAGCTTCGTCAAGATAATTATAAGCAACAACTGAAAAGCTATAATTACCGCTTACATTAATCGGAGGAAATAATAGTTGAACTTCTTCGGGACTAATATAACTGAAAGGATAAGTAAACGTTGTATTTGTTTCATTACCATCATCAAGTAACGTAAAGACAAATGTTGTTGAAGCAAGAGTTGTATCAACATATGGCGGGAAGAAAAGATCTCCTGTTACATTAATAGTGTATAATCCTTGAACATCAGGCAACATAAAAGAGAGGTCTGCAGGATTAGGTGTCATTGCAGTAATTGTTGGTTGTGAACTACTCATAGCACCATACACATTAAACAGTGTTGGTTGCGAATAAGTAACATCTGTTTTGTAGTAATTAGCAACACGAATTTGGAGTGTTTGTGAGGGTATAGATATTAAGGGAATGGTAATAATACCTGAAGTAGGACTTTGTGAGGTATAGTCAAAAACATAAATGTGAAGATCTCCACCAAGGCTACCATCGGGTTGCACAGCATTTACAACAATAAACGTAAATTCTTCATCTCCAGCTCCTTCATATACATCATACACATCTGAAACGGCAAGAATAACATCACACGTTGGTTCTGCATTGGGTTTTCTGTTGTTTTGTATAGACGAGTCATCTCCTTTTATGCCAAAGTTTGCTGTTGCAGTAATGCTTGGTCCATCACTTTCATCAGGTAAACATGTAGTAAAGTCTAAGGGGTTAGGTGTTATACGTTCAAGTTGTGGAACAATACCTTCTGATAGACCCATGTTTGATAAAATATTACCAATTACATCTAAAAAGTCAGCTCGTTGTTTTAATACTCCTAAACGGTTTTCTGTACTTGAACGAAAATCAAGATTCTCACGTTCAAATTCTCGTTCTTGATGATCTTCAATGGTACGTTTTGCATGATCGATAGCAATACTTTTTTGCAAGGTAACAATTGAGTCTACAAGTTTCTCTCGTGCTTCTTTCCGGTGTTTTTTTTCTTCAGAAAGTGTTAGTTCTTCAGCTTTACGTTTTCCTTCGAATGTGCGAACGATACGTTGGGTAATACGCGATACTCTGTCCCCCATGTTATCATTAGAAAATCGAGCATCCCTTTCCTGCCCTAAGGATTCTTCTATATGCTCATAGTTTACTGTTTCTTCTGTTTCAATAATAAGGTCTTCAATGTCTTCTTCTCGTTCATCACGCGAACGATCATCTTGTGCAAGAGCAAAAGAAATAAACAATAAGAGTAATAGAAATATTATACTAGATCGTACACCCTTTTTCATAGAATAATACACAAAAAAGGTCTTTAAAAAGGTTGTTAAATATGACAAACATCACACTTTGCAAGAACACGTTCTTTTGCAATACCCAATGCACAATCGCGCGGTGATATTGATTCTCTCGCTGCACGATCAAGAACAATTTGTGTATTTTTTGTTATTTTCTTTTCAACTAAGGCCCACATTTCTTTGATAGTTCCACCTTTGTATTCAACGTAACTACTAATAACGCCACCAGCATTTGCAACAAAATCGGGAACAACAAGGACTCCTTTTTTGTGAAAGAGTTCTTCAACTTCATGAATCATAGGAATGTTACTCCCTTCTACGATGATCTTAAATTTCATTTCATCAACATCACCTGCGTTAATAAAATCAGGAATAGCTGCAGTAATTAATATGTCTGCTTTAACGGTTTTAATTGCCCTACCTGGTAAGACTTTACCGTCTTTGTATGCGGTTACGGTTCGTTTATTTTTTTTAACATCAACGAGTTTCTTGAATGATAATCCCTTTGGGTTGTGTATGACACCTCTCGAGTCTGATACTGCCACAAGTGTTGCTCCTGCTTCTGTTAAAAATTTAACGGCAAACCATCCAACGTTACCAAATCCTTCTACAGCAAAGGTTGCTTTTTTCAAGTCGATACTTTTATGATTACAAGCAACTTTTGTTGCGTGGAAAACACCAAATCCTGTACTTCCAAGTTCATGAGGTATACCACCCATACTTTTGGGTTTTCCCGTACATGCTTTTTTATTACCAATAGTGTCTGCGAATATTTTCATTTCTTTTTCTGCAATGTTCATGTCTGGTGCGGCTACGTATAATTTTGGTGCAACGACTTTGAGTCCTTCTGCAAAGGCTCTCACAAATTCTTCCTTCTCTTTGGGTGTCATTTCTCTATCGTTTGCGATGATACCTGCTTTTCCTCCACCGAAAGGCAATTCTGCAAGGGCACATTTCCAGGTCATGGCACGTGCAAGTCGAGAAACTTCTTGTGGTGTTACGGTTGGTGTCATACGTATGCCACCTTTCGCAGGTCCTAATGCTGTAGAATCTAATACAACAAATCCTTTCATACCACTTTTTGGATGGTAGACTTCAAGTATTTTTTCTGGTCCGAAGCTATCGTGAGTTATCATTTGTATTCCCCTGATGCTTGCAAGTGTTCAATGTATCGCTCTGCTTCTATGGCTGCTTGACATCCTGTTCCTGCTGACGTTACTGCTTGTTTGAAGACAGAGTCTTGACAGTCTCCTGCTGCATACACACCTTCAAGGTTGGTGTGTGATTTTTTATCAGTAATAATATATTTGTGTTCGTCCAAGGTAATATTGTTGAGAAATCCTGTATTAGGAATGTGGCCTATTGCTAAGAACATACCATCACATGCAATGGTTTCTTCTTTATTTGTTTTCAAGTTTTTTGTTTTGACACCTGTTACAAATTTCCCATCACCCGTTACTTCAGTAACAGTAGTATCCCATATGATTTCTATTTTATCAGTTAATTTTTTTATGCGTTCTTGCATAATTTTACTTGCCCTAAAGGTGTCTTTTCTGTGGATGATAATAACTTTTTTTGCAAATTTATATAATGCAAGTGATTCTTCCATTGCAGAATCACCACCCCCCACAACAACTGCTATTTTATCATGATATAATGCCGCATCACAAACGGCACACGTACTGACACCTTTGCCAAAGTATTCTTGTTCTCCAGGTATCTTAAGTAAACGTGCTGATGCCCCTGTACAAATTATGACCGTGCGTGCTTCATAGGTTGTATCTTTTACTGTAA
Organism: Candidatus Woesearchaeota archaeon; assembly: GCA_964622835.1. Taxonomy (GTDB): domain Archaea; phylum Nanobdellota; class Nanobdellia; order SCGC-AAA011-G17; family UBA489; genus JABIKK01. The sequence continues at coordinate 115,853 of CAZUSA010000001.1, forward strand.
GAACATAGTGGTTATCTTTTTTTGTTACAGATTCGACGAGTCCTGTTTTGTATTCTGCTCCAAACTTTTGTGCTTGTTTTTTTGCATTGTCAACAAGATCTGGTCCTTGGACACCGTCTGGAAATCCTGGATAGTTTTCTACGGTGGTTGTGAGACTTAATTGATCTAAATCTGGTCCTGTAAGTACTAAGGGTTTTAAGTTTGCACGTGCTGTGTATAAAGCAGCTGTATGTGCAGAAATTCCTCCTCCGATGATCACCACGTCATGCATGAAGAGAATAGTAGGAGGTTTCTATTTAAAGATTGTGTTTAAACATTCTCATCTGAGCGTTTTTCGTAGTCTTTGCCGTCTTCACCGTAGTAGGGTTTATTCTCAGAAAAGCCTTCATCATTGACATTAACAGGTGTGTCTGAAATGGTTGGTTGATTGGATGGTGCAGGTTCTTCTTTCCGTTCTACGGCGAGTGCTTCTGCTATTTTTTTACCAAAATCTCTCGACGCTTGAGGTCCATCAGCAGTAATGATTTGTCCATCAACAACAACGTGACTATCAGATGTTAACGCTCCTGCTTCATCTAAACTTGGTTTTTCTGATTCAAAGGCTGTTGCATTTTTTCCTGATAACACTCCTGCACGTGCAAGAATTCCCGGTGCCATACAGATAGCTGCAAGAAGTTTTCCTTGTTCAACAATTTGATAACACATTTCTAATATTTTTTCATGTTCAAAATATACAGAAGCTCCTTGTCCTCCAGAAAAAACAAGTGCATCATAATCGGCAACGTCTGCTTCATTAATAAGAACGTCAACAACGACTTCTTTACGGTCTACAGAACTTACAGCAACGTCTTGTGTGCTTGCAACAGTAATAGTATGTCCTGCATTTTCAAGTTCTTCGCGGACATGGAAGTATTCTTCATCACGAAAATTTTCTGGTGCAATGACCATAAGTATATCTGCCATTGGAATGGCGTGCAGAAAAGGAGGTTTTTAATCCTTTTGTTTGGAAAGAACGAGTGATTTTAACGTTTTTGACTACGAATGGCTCCACCTCGCCTGTACGGCGAACCACCACCAGTACCTTTTCCTGTGCGTTTATCGTCTGCTTCTTCGTATTCTAAGCTTTCATCAAAACCACAATCTAAACAGATAAGATAGGTAAAGAGATCATCACCTTCTATTTCTGTGTGTTTACTTTGACATCGCGGACAAGGTTTATTTTCAGTCATAGTGATGCTCCTAAACATAAGACGTTTATTGTACTAACAACTTTTGCTGTGTGTGTAACATTAGCATTAATGGTTATACGATCACCTGCGTTGAGCACATGGGTTTCGTTGTCAACACCGTATTCCATACTTCCTTCAACAATGATACGTGTTTCTTGTGCATCATGAGTATGTTCATCAAAAGAATCTCCTGGTGCACACACAAATGTATAATAGTCAACACCTTCTGTTTCAAGTTGTTCTTTAATAGATTCTAACGTTGGTTTTTCTTCAGCAGACCAACGAGTAATAGTGGCAGATGTCATGATGTGTAGGTTTGTTGTTCTTTATCTGTTGCATATGCTGTTTTTGTTTTCTTTGTTGTTGCAGAAGTCCCATACCCCACAGGTTGTTGTGCAAGTTCACGTGCAGATACATCAACGGTAACACCACACATACATCCAACATGTTCTAAAGGATCTTGATACACACCTTCAACAACGGTTGGTTCTGATGTACGAAAGTGTTGCGACACGGGTGTATGATCTTTAAGTGATTCTTGTTCTACAACAGGCTGTTTGAGTAACGGATGATCTAATTGGTGATGAGGTGTTTCAATTTGTCCACGCCAAGAATCATTATGTTTTGGTTTATCAATGAACGTAACGGTTTCACCCGATAAGGTAACCGTTGCAACGGTTGCATCTTCACAGGTGGTTGCATGTTTTTTCCATGCGGTTGTTTGTTGTACTGCTAATGCTAATACTTTATGGTGTGAAACTGCACCTTTACTACAAAGGCCATCTTCTAATGTGCGAATAATCGTATGTTTAGTAAAATCCATCTTAATCTTCTCCACAGAAAGCACTTTCATCTTTGTCCACAGTATAGCCTTCACGGTAGGCTAATAACATCTTGTAGGCTTCATCGTACGCTTCGTCTGCTTCTGATTTTTTTGTCATTTTCTTTTTTTTTGCTTCCCGTTCTTTGTTTTTTTTCTCTATAGCTTCTAACGTTAACACGGGTTTAGCGGCTGATTTCGTCATAAATGAGTAAAGAAAAGCTTCTATTAAAAGGTTGCGACCCACTATATTAGACGAGTTTAGTACCGTCTGGGTCAAAGACATGAATAACCGTAACAGGACACACTTGAGCTGATGTGATGAAGTCTTCAAGTTCATCTTCAGTAAAAGAAAATTCAAAAAAGCCGTCTTGGTCCTCTTGGGGCGTACTATCCACAAGGTCTGCTTTACCATCTGAATCTGCCATGACCCAACGTTTTGGATAGACAGCAGCACAAGCAGCGGCGCCAATACACCCTGCTCGCTCATAAACAACTTTATACATTTTCTTATCAGCCATGGCGATAAAATCACTAATTATGTTTTATAAGTGTTGTGGAGTAACAAAAGATTATGTTCTAAAAGTATTCCTAAAAAAGAATTGTGTGATGATAAGAAGTAAGAAAGTTATGCTACTTGAACACAATACAATTCACCTTCAAGAATGCCATCAAGAAGTTCTAAGTACTCTGCTTTGAATATTCGTAGATTATGTGCAATGATGGTTTTTTCTTCACCGTCGTGCATGTAGAAAACACCGTTTGTCAGAGCATCTAACATATACAAATCACTAACACGCACAGGTGCTGCACCATTTTCTGCAGACCATAATGGTTTAAAGTTTCCACGATGTCCATGGGATGTTTCTTCACAGGCTTTGTTAGCATTTCGCCACCAGAGTAAATAATTATATCCTTCTATTTCACCAATATTCATGCCAGAGTTAAAGACAAGAAGGTCTCTTCCAACTAATTGTGTAAAAGGGTCAACAGAATTTTTGTATGCAACAGGATCAAATTGGTCTAATTGATTTACTTGAAGAGATGAAAATCCTGTAAAGGAATCATCTTCGTAGAGAAAAACAGAGTACATCATAGAAAAGACAACAACGGATAATAATATAGTGAGTGTTTTTCTACTTGCCAATGATATGCACCTCTAGAAAATCGCTTGTGAATGAAGTATTTAAAGGTTTGCTTACAATAAGTAATTTGCAAATGTTGCAATAGCACTCCCTGCATAATATGCTACACCTGTTGCAAGTGCGCCTACAAGAAACATTTCAAAGCCACTCTTCAACCAATGTCTTCCGGTAAAGTGTGTTTTTATTGCACCTGCAAGGAAGAGTACAAACAATGATGATATGATTGCAGTAGGTAGTGCGTGCGTCATAGGCACAAAGATAAAGGATGATAAAGGTATGAACGCTCCAAAGACAAAGGCAAAGAACATGACAACACCTGCAGTGAAGGGGTTTTCCATTTTTGTTTGACTTAATCCTAATTCTTCTTGTACTAACACATCAAGCCATATTTTTTTATTGGATGTTAGTCTTGTAACAATAAGATTTAATTCTTTTCCACGAAATCCTTTGTTGTAATATATTTCTTTGACGTGTTCTTTTTCTATTGTAGGTTTTTTTTCTAAGTCATCTCGTTCTTTTTTTACTTCTCGCATGTAGAATTCTATTTGACTTTTTGTGCTGATGTACGTCCCCAATGCCATGGAGATTGCACCGGCCATCATTTCAACAACACCTGCAATAATGATAACATTTTGTGTCATGAATGCTCCAACAAATCCTGCAAGGAGTGCCAATGTACTGACTAAACCATCATTCATGCCAAAGATTGCATGGCGTAAAAATTTACCTGCGGGACTATGTAATTGTTCATGATTTTTTAAGCTGTCTTTGAAGTGTGTTGTTTCTCGTGCGAGATTAAAGTATTTCATGATTCCACCTTCTTGACAAATCGTTCTATGCGTCCTAATGCTTGTTCTATGAGCTTATAATCTGTTGCATAACTACATCGTATGTATCCTTCACCGTGTGTTCCAAATTCAACACCGGGTACGGTTGCTACTTTTCCTTTTTGTAATAATGAAAACGCAAATGCATGACTGCTATCGGCAAGATGAGAAATATCTGATAACGTGTAGAATGCACCATGTGGCGTTATTGTTTCAAGTCCAATACTGTTTAATCCTTTGACGATCATTTTTCTTCGGCGATCATATTCGGTAACCATTTTTGTAATGTGGGATGGTGGTAATGATAACGCTTTGGTTGCAATCATTTGTGAGATGGTTGGTGCTGCTAATGTAGTATAGATGTGTGTTTTTTTCATGGCTTCGATCAAGGGTGCTGGTCCTGCTGCATAGCCTACACGAAAGCCACACATGGCATAACTTTTACTGAAGGTTTGTAACGTAACAACGTGTTTATTCATGCCATTGAAAGCACCAATACTATAATGTTTTTTTCCGTAGATGAGTTTTTCATACGCTTCATCACTGTAAATGTGTAAGTCATTATCTATGGCAATGTCTGCTACTTCTTCAAGTATTTTTTTTGGTAAAACATTACCTGTGGGATTGCCTGGAGAATTCAAGAGTATTGCTTTTGTTTTCTTTTTGTTAACAAGTTTTTTTAATGCGTCTGGATTAACATGCCAGTTGTCTTCTGGTTTTAACTGAAGCCCAACAGGGAATGCATTGAATAATTCGAACGTTGGTAGATATCCTAAGAAACTTGGATTAGGAATAATAACTTGATCACTAACATCTAAGGTACAAGCAGTAGCAAGAAGGAGTGCTTCTTGACTTCCTGTGGTAACAATAATGTTGTCTGGTGCAACGTGCATTTTATTGTCTTTTTTTAGTTTTTTTGCAAGGGCTTCACGAAGTTCTTCTCGCCCTCCTGGTGGACTGTAATGGTTGCTTTGTGGTAGACATTCTTGAGCGTAAGAAATAAGGGGTTTTGGGAGGTCAAAATCGGGTTCGCCTGGTCCTAATGAGATGATGTTTTTGTCTTCAACGGCTATGCGTAAGAGCTTACCAATGACGGCGTCGGGTAAAGAATATTCGCGTTCAGACAAGTCCATGGTACACCTCATATCGTGAGCGTAGACAAGATTATTTAAGCGTTTGTTTGAAGAACGCTACTACTTTTGAATAAAAAATCAGTCATAAAAGATAAGTATAAATACCAGTTCAACTACCCTTCATGTACGTCCACAAAAGACGAAAAAGAAGAGTGTGATCAGTAGAAATTCCTCTTCCGATATTGTTTTGACATATCGGTTTTTCATGGTCATGGATGCAGGCAGGGGGTTTCCTATCTTTCCCTAGCACCTCTTTTCCCTCTGCCTCCTCCAAGACAAGAATCTTTAAAAACTATAAATGCACATCATTTCCCCATGGGAATGGAAGGCGATAAAGAAGAGTTTAGTCGAGAACGCGACGACGATAATACTGGTATTTATTCTGAAGATGGTCGTGCAGAATTGGTTGATGATGATGAAATCACCGACGTTGATGAAGGGTTTATGAAAGGGTATGATGCTGCTACAGAAAGTGGTAAATGTTCTTCATGCAAAACATTATTGGAAGGTCATGAAGTCATTACAAAAGAAGTAAAAAGAAAAATGTATAAGTTTTGTTCACAACATTGTTTGACTGAGTTTGAAATTAATAACGAAGAAGAATAGTTCTAAAATAATAATCCAAATAAGACACCTGTTATATCATTGAATCGTATTTTTATATTATCATTATTGATATTATTATCACCTTTTGTTAGTGCATACCAACCGTTAGTGTCTTCATTGATTGTAATAACACGGTGAATGTAATAGTTGTTGTTATAGGTAAAAGTAATAATATCACCGACACTAATATCGTCTTCTGTTGTTGGTGTAAACAATAATCCATTATGGTCTGATCCAAAGAGGGGTTCCATTGAATGCGTATCATCAAAGGTTGTCCATCGTACTTGTTTATTAGGCAACGTAATATGTGCTTGATCTGCAATAACAACGACATTGTTATCATAGACATGGTTGCCTGACAAATGGTTTGTTGATTGTGCTGTCGTAAAATCTAAACTACCCAGAAGAAATCCTATGATAAAAACAAAGAGAAAACTAATAATAAGTCGTTGGTATGAAGTCATCGGTATCTATATACTCTAGAATATAGTTTATAAGTGTTATGTCTACCGTAATCGTACACTTTCTAAGTTCTTTGGCGCTACGGTTTCAATGTGATTAGCTTTGTGCAATCCTGATGCAAGTTCCAAGCATCCTGATGCTTCACCGTGTTGTATAATGATTTTCTTTGGTCTCGGTTCTAGATCTTTTACAAAGCGCATTAATTCGTTTCTCCCAGCATGACCAGTAAAGTCTGTAATGAAATGAACGCCTAATTTAACATCAATTTCACGTGCTTTTCCAGCATCTGTAAAAATTATTTTTCGTTCTCCATCTTGTATTCTTCGTCCAAGCGTTCCTTGTCCTTGGTACGTACAAAAGATAATACTATTTTTTGCATTTTCTGCTAATCGTTTAAAGTATTCGAGGCTTGCACCTGCATTCAACATTCCTGCTGTTGCAACAATAATACATGGTTCACTACTTTCCATGATTTGATCTTGTTCTTTGCGACTGCCTACTTTTTTGAAGATGTCACTTAAGAAAGGATTTTGATTGTTAAAGAAAATGTCTTTACGTAAGTCTTTGTTTAAGAAATCTGGATAGGCTGTATGAATTGCTGTAATATCCCAGACCATTCCTTGCACATAAATTGGAATTGATTTCATCCGTCCTTCACGTATTGCTGATTCTAAGACAAGCAATACTTCTTGTGCTCGGCCAACACCCAACACAGGAATAAGTGTTTTTCCACCACGTTTTGTTGTTTCTTCAACGATTCCTATAACATCTTCTTCTGCTTTTTGTCGCGATCCTAAGATTTTATCTCGGTGACCGTACGTACTTTCTATCATGAGTGTTTCTAATCTCGGAAATCGTGTGTGTGCTTTGTCTAATACACGTGTTTTCAAGTATTTCATATCTGCTGTGTACAAGAAGTTATGAGATCCATTACCAATGTTTAAGTGTGTCATGGAACTGCCAAGGATATGTCCTGAATTATACATCGTCAGTCTAATGTCTGGTGTAATGTCAGTAACTTCTTCCCAATTCAACGTAACGGTATGTTTTACCATTTCTTTAACGTCTTGGATATCAAAGAGTGCTTTCTTTGCTTGTTTGAATGAGACACCAATGGAATCTAATGCTAATAATGCGGTAATATCTCGCGTTGGAGCTGTACAGTAAACAGGTCCCCTATAGCCCATTTTAAACAAGAACGGAATAAAGCCACTATGATCTGTATGTGCATGTGATAAAACAATAGCATCTAAGTCAGACAACTTAAATTCTGGTCCATCAAGCATAGGATATGCTCCAGGTCCACTAGCAATTCCTGGGTTAATACCACAGTCCATTAGAACATTGCTTTCTGGTGTTTGTAATAAGATAGCGCTCCGACCTACTTGCCGTCCAGCTCCTAACATAGTAACACGAACCCATTCTTCTTTTTTATCTTTGGTCCAGTCGTCGTATATTCTATGTCCTAGTTTGTTTAAGAATTTTTTTCTGTAATCGTTATTTTGGTATAATACACTACGAATATTTTCTATGATTTGACTGCGGATTAACGGTGTTCGTTGTACAAAGGGCACCCAACATATTTTTTCTTTTATTTGACGTAAGACTTCACCTTGATGTCCGATTGCAGTTCCAGGTTTTTCTGCTTCAATTAAAACAACACTTCGTTGTTGGTCAAAAATAATATTTGTTACACCTGAATCTTTTGGTGCAAGTTTTTTAATTTCTTTTTCTGCTTTTTCTATAGGCATACAGAGACTTGGATCTGGTCGTAGTTCTATACGTTTCTTTACTTTGCTAACGACTTTTCGTATAAGGTCACCGCTGTTTAAGAAAAAGTCCTTACTAGATGTATACAAGATAATATTTGCACCTTCGAAATAGGTGTCACTAATCTTAGCATCTTTAGGTAGTTCATTAAGTATTTCTTCAATAATGTTTGCCATTGTGTAAATATAAGTTAAAAATAAGAGAAAAAGAAAAGGTAGTTATGCAGTGATAGTGGTGTTCAGCTTTTCAGCGAATACTTTCTTTACTCCTTGGTTTGTTATTGTGTAAACATCAATTCCTTCTCCGGTTGCTGCGTCACGTTGCATTGCTGCATTGACCGCTTTAATAGCAAGTTTTATGCCTTCAGCAACTTTCATGTCTTTTTTAGCTAAGGTATCTAAGACACCGTATGCCATCATGAAACCACTCCCATCTGCAACGTAGTCTTTACGTTTCATTAAGCTTCCATCGACACCAATGTCGTATAAGTGGAAGCCTTTAGTATCAGCACCAGCAAGTAAAAATCCTGTGATACCCATAATTGGACTCATTCTACGAACGTTTTGATAGACAATGCTACTCAATAAATTTGCTGTTTCTTCTACGCCTGGTTCTTTTCCTGTGCGTACTTTTTTTAATCTGATTTCTGCTTTGATAAGTTTAGTAATAAGTTGTGCGTCACTGACAACACCTGCCATGGTAACTGCCATCGTATCGGAAATTGCGTAAACTTTGTCTACATCTTTATCTGCAACAATACGTCCACCAAGAGTAGCACGCTTATCAGCAGCCAAAACAATACCGTCTGTACAACGAATACCAACAGTCGTAGTTCCTTTTCTTACATGATCACTTAAATTATTTGAATCACTCATTGATTGTCACCAGAAACATGTTCTCTGAACAAGGTTCTACAATGAAAGTCGTTTATAAAGTTTTCTGTCATTCTATAAGTTCAAACGCATCCCGTGCAAAGACGACTGAAAGGAGCATACACACGGCAAAGAGAGGTAAGAGTCCAATGGTTGCGACCATGGTTAAATGAGTTGTATAGGAAGCAAGTCCCAACGCACCAAGAAGTGATGGATAGACTGTTTCACTCATTACTAAGATAGTACAGAGTTCTGCGAGAGCAACAAACAATAACCCATACAAGAAGACGTTAATGCTATTTTCAAACGTGCTTTTTTCATAGTCTCTCACTTTGACGAAGTAGACAAAAGATAAGAGTATACAAACAAACGCTCCCACGTTCATCCAAAAGAGAGTCTCAGTTGCGGCCATGTTTTCTCCGTACTATTTTCTTTGTTTTTGATTCTGAAAGTATTTCACCAATATCGTCGTCTTCTAAGGCATTAATGCCAAATTTCTTTTGTAACTGTACTTCGATACGGCTTACTTTTCTATTTTTTTGTGCAATATGACGTTCGTGATTGTTTAGGCGTTGTTCTCGCTTATCGAGTAAGGCTTCTCGTTCTTTGAGTTGATGCATTTTCTTTGCTGTACTTCCTAATGCTTTTTCAAGTTTTTGTTCTTTTGTTGTTACGCTTGATTCTAATGTGGTAATGGTTCCCTTTTTGTAACTCATTTCTCGTTTATCTTTCAAGTATTTTTTTCTTAATAGTTCTGCTTCATCAAGTGTTTCTCGTGTTTTTGATTCTTGGGATCGTATTTTTGAAAGGCGTGATTCTATACTATCTTCTTTTCTACTGACGTCTTTTGTTCTCTGTAAGAATGATCGTTCTTGATAACTAATGGATTTCTCTCTTGCGTTGAGGTCTTGTTGTGTTTGATTATGTTTTTTCCCTAATTGTTCAAGACTTGTTTGTTTTTTCTCTTGTGTTTGTTCTTGTCGTTTTGTTGTTGCTTCACGCCTGCTAATGAGTGTTTCTTTTTTTGTAAGCGCTTCTTGTTTTTCAGTAAATGTTGCTCTCTGTTTTGTTAGAAGTTTTTTACTGGCTTCATAGTCTGCTGTATTTTTTTCTAGTATTTTTTCTTTATTTTTTATTTTACGTAAGGCTGCCACATTTTTTCTGCTTGATTGTCGTTCTTTCTTTCGCACGTCTGTTTCTCTCGTATGGAGTTTTTGTAATTCGGGTAAGATCATTGTTCGAGCAAATTCGTAACGAATAGGGTGTTTTTTTGCTGGTTTCATTAAATCAGATAAATCTTTGTATCGCTCTGCTTCAAGTTTTTGGTGAATTTTAAACAAAACAATAAACAAGCTCAAGAATACTAAGAGTAACAAAAAGGTTTGTGCAAGTAATGCGATGTCTTCAGAAAGAAAAGAGAAGGTTCCTGCTAAAAATGGCAGCATCAAGAATGAGAGGATAATGTATGCCCTATTGCTGTGAAGTGGTTTAAGGTTACTTTCACCACGTTTATTGCGAAAGAGTAACCATAAGAGTCCTGCTATAAATAATAACAATACAGTAAGATATGTTTGGATTGGTGCTAAAATTTCAAGGATCATTTTTTATAACCACTATTAAGTGCTACCAAAAAACGAGTATTTAAGCATTTCTGCAAAAAAGGAATCTTTAAATGGGAAAACGGTGTTTCATTTAAAAAGATGATGTGGTCCTTACTAATTCTTGTAGCGTCATTATTCGTATTAGTCAAAGCTTCAGATATTCTTGTAAATGGAGCTGCAACAATTGCTCGTTTTTATGGCATGAGTGAATTTTTTATTGGAACAACATTAGTTGCCTTAGGCACTTCATTACCTGAATTAGCCACCAGCTTTATGGCGAGTTTCACGAATCATAAAGGCATTATTGTAGGAAATATCATCGGCAGTAACATTACCAACATTACATTAATCTTAGGCTTAGCTTCTGTTTTATTAATTATGAATATTAAACAGGAATACTTTGAGAAAAAAATAAATCTTCTTGTTGGCACAACAGTATTATTTTTTATCTTAGCCTTAGACAATAGTATTGGATGGACAGAAGGATTATTATTTCTAATATTATTTATTTGGTTCATACGAAAAGAGAAAAAAACTATCCCCCCCCCATTAGAAGAAAAAGCACAACAATTAGTTACTGCATTATTTGGTAAAAAAAAGAAGTTAAAAGATTTAACAACGGAAGAAAAAGAGATTTTGAAAGATATTGATTATGCAACATTTAGAAGTCTTAAAAAGAATGGTATTGATTTAAGTAAAATTATTCAACTCAAACATGTTGGCCATGGTGCAAAGCTTATTTGTATTGCATTATTTGCTATTACAGGTATTATTTTAAGTGTTAAATATTTAATTTCATCAGCAGTGGATATTGCTACCTTTTTGAATATTAATGAAGAAATTATTGGTATGACAATTATTGCATTTGGTACCTCTATTCCTGAACTTGCTGTAACGTTTACATCTGCAAAGAAAAATCTCCCAAATATTTTAGTGGGTAATTTAGTAGGTTCAAATATGGCTAATATTCTCTTAGTAGGTGGCATTAGTGCACTCATAAGTCCTTTAACAATTACCAATTATAGCCTTTGGTCAACGATTCCGTTCATGATTCTTATGTCTATTATGTTTAGAAATTATATTCGAACAAAGGGATTATCACATATTCTTGAAGGGTTTACCATGCTCTTCTTCTATGCTCTCTTCATATTCTTTGTGATGTTCACCTCTATCATCTAGCAACAAGCTTAAAAAAGAGGAATCAGGGTGAGAAACTATGGAACCAACGAACAATCCAGTACCTAAGCATGTGGGAATTATTCTTGATGGCAATAGACGGTTTGCAAAGAAATTAATGTTAAAACCGTGGAAGGGCCATGAATGGGGTGCAAAGAAAGTTGAAGCCGTACTGAGTTGGTGTAAAGAACTGAATGTACAAGAGTTAACGTTGTATTCTTTTTCTATTCAAAATTTTGATCGCCCAAAAGAAGAATTTAATTATTTGATGAAGTTGTTTGTTGATACGTTTACGCGTATGAAAGATGATCCACGTGTAAAAGAGAATGATATTCGTGTTCAGTTTATTGGTAGAAAACATCTTTTCCCTGAAGAAGTACAACAGGCAATGCGTGATGCCGAGGAAGCAACAAAGACTCACAAAACATATTTATTAAACATGGCTATGGCCTACGGTGGCCAGGAAGAAATTCTTGATGCGACAAAGAAGATTGCTGAAGAAGTACAAAAGGGAAATGTAGATACTTCAAAAATTAATAAGGAATATTTTGAAGAACATTTGTATATTAAAGATCAACCTGATATGGTTATTCGTACGGGTGGCGATAAAAGATCTTCTAATTTTTTATGTTATCAATCTGCGTATTCCGAGTGGTTTTATTTAGAAAAAACGTGGCCTGAATTTGAAAAAGAAGATTTTACGCAATGTATCAAAGAGTATATGTCCCGCGACCGTCGATTTGGGAAGTAAACATTTATATGCTCAGTATCTATTCTATTCGTCATGAGTACGTTCAGTGAAGAGACAAAAAATCTTCTTAAGGGGTTTGTGTTAGAAACAATGGAGAAGTTCCCACATCCTAAGCCACAAGCAATTCTTGGAAAAATTGTTGGTGCAGAGCCAGGATTAAAAGGTAAAATTCCCTTAGTCATTAAAGAAATTGAATCTATTATTACAATGTATAGTAAACTTTCAAAAGAAGAGTTCAAAAAAGAACATAAGAAATACACAGCTCATCTTAAGAAAGGATTAAAGAAACAACGTGTTGGTTTACCCGAATTAAAAGAAAGTAAAATAACACCATATGTCTTTCGTTTTGCTCCTTCACCGTCCGGTCCATTACATTTAGGACATAGTATTCAATTATTATTAAACAGTGAGTACGCAAAAAAATACAAAGGAACATTAATCTTGCGTATTGAAGATACAAATCCTACAAATATTAATTCTGATGCGTATAAGCAGATTCAAGATGATGCACAATGGATTACAAAGAATGGCATTGCTGAAGTGGTTATCCAATCGGAACGTCTGGATGATTATTATAAACATGCTGAAACAGTTATCAAACAGGGCAATGCCTATGTCTGCACGTGTAAGCAAGAAGACTGGCGTGATTGTGTTGCTAAAAAACGTGCGTGTCCCTGTCGTGAAAAAGGTGTTGAAGAACAGGAACGTCGTTGGCAATCCATGTTACATGATTGGAAGGAAGGCAAAGCAGTAGTGCGTATCAAAACTGATATGGCCCATAAGAATCCAGCTATTCGTGATTGGCCTGCGTTCCGTATTTGTGAAGAAACCCATCCATTACAAGGAAATAAGTTCCGTGTATGGCCGTTGATGAATTTTTCTGTTGCTGTTGATGATCATGAGTTTGGTTCAACTCATGTTATTCGTGGGAAGGATCATGAAGCAAACGCTGAGCGTCAAAAGTATTTGTATAAATATTTAGAGTGGTCTATTCCTGAGTTTATTCATACGGGTCGTGTTAATTTCCAGGGTATTAGTTTGTCTTCTACAGAGTTACAAGAAAATCTCAAGAAAGGAAAGTTTACTGGTGCTGACGATCCTCGATTACCAACACTTGCAGCATTCCGTCGTCGTGGCTTACAACCAGAAGCGTTTGTGCAATATATTCATGAGTTAGGTCCGTCAAAAGTTGATAAGACTGTTGAGTATAATGATTTTATGAAAGCTATTTATGCATGGAATCGTGGTGTGATTGAAAAAGATGCTAATAGATATTTCTTTGTTGCAGATCCTGTGGAATTATCTATAACAAATATGCCTGATCATGTGAAAGCAGACATTCCTTTACATCCAAATATTCCTGAACGAGGTGTCCGTTCAATGAAGAAAGCAACGACGATGTTTGTAGAAAAAAGTGATCTTGAAGATCGTTCTGGGTTATTACGTTTAATGCACTTGTGTACGATTAAAGGCGAAGATGGTTCGTTTGTTTCTGAAGAGGTAAAGAAAGAACATAAAGCACGTGCTATTCATTGGTTACCTACAACTGAAGAACATCTCGTTAAAGTGAAAGTGTTAATGCCTGATCAAAAACCTCTTGAAGGTCTTGGAGAACCTGGGTTGGCACATATAGATAAGGGTGCTATTGTGCAGTTTGAACGAAAGTTTTTTGTTCGGTTCGATCATCAAGATGGAGATGTGTTTGTTTTTTATCATACACATAGATAAGATGGTTAAAATTGGTATTATTGGTGGTTCTGGATTGGATGATCCACAGTTATTACAAAATGCTGAAGAAAAAGATGTTACAACATTGTATGGTAAGCCTTCTTCTTCGTTGACCTGTGGTACAATTAATGATGTCCCTGTAGTTATTCTTGCACGTCATGGGAAAAAACATACAATACCCCCTACACAAGTGAATAATCAAGCAAATATTACTGCATTAAAAGATGAAGGATGTACGCATATTATTACAACAACGGCTTGTGGTTCATTACGTAAAGATATTAAACGTGGAAATCTTGTTGTGTTAGATCAATTTATTGATTTTACACGATTACGGAAACTAACGTTTCATGATGTGTTTGAAAATGAACCTGTCCATACACCGATGGCAGAACCGTTTGATACAATAATTCGAACGGCATTAATTGCTGCAATAAAAAAAGTTAATGTTCCCGTTCATGAAACAGGTACAGTGATTACCATTGAAGGTCCACGTTTTTCAACAAAAGCTGAATCGAAGATGTTTCGTTCATGGGGTGCTGATGTGATTAATATGTCGATTGCACCTGAAGCAATATTAGCGAATGAAATTGGAATTCCCTATAGTAGTGTTGCGATGGCGACTGATTATGATTGTTTATTTGATGATGTAGCACCAGTAACATGGGAAGAAGTCTTGAAAGTCTTTCAATTAAATGCTGATAACGTAAAAAAAGTGTTAATCCAAACTATTGAAGAGATAAAGAATACAGCTAGTCTAGAACCAGTCTGAACAGCAAACACAAGCTTTAAAAACCATTTTTTCACGAATACTATACATCATTGTCAAATCAGGAGGACTATCCAATGACTGAAGAAAACCAAATAAACAAAGCCTATGAAGCTATTGAAATTGCTTCAAAAACGGGTAAAATTAAGAAAGGTACCAACGAAGTTACAAAGGCTATCGAACGTGGTGCTGCGAAGCTTGTTCTTGCTGCTGCTGATACTAATCCAGCTGAAGTAATTATGCATTTAGAGCCGTTATGTAAAGAAAAGGAAACATTATTTGTTAAAGTTCCTAGTCGTGAAGAATTAGGCGCTGCTGCAAGTTTGAGCGTATCAACATCAAGTGTTGCTATTGTTGAAGCTGGTGATGCTGCTCCCGTATTGAAAGAGTTAGCTACATTACAACAACAAGCTGCTGCTCCAAAAGCTGAAGAGAAGAAGCCTGAGGAAAAACAAAAAGTAGCAGAAAAGCCTAAGGAAGAAACACCTGCTGAAACAAAGGAAGCTCCTGCTAAAGAAGAGAAGAAAGCAGAAGAGAAACCTAAGGAAGAAGCTAAAGAAACAGTAGAAGAGAAAAAGGAAGAATAATTCAATGGCACCTGAAGAACAAAAGAAACAAGAAAAGAAGGACGATCAAAAGAAGAAGCCAACTGGCGTAACCTTTACCCCGGCTTATCCTGCTGAAGTGCAAGAGATTGTTGGTCGTACAGGAACACGTGGTGGTATTACGCAAGTTCGTGCAAAAGTAATGGATGGTCCTGATAAGAATAAGATTCTTCGTCGTAATGTTAAAGGTACGGTAGGTATCAAAGACGTTATTATGTTACGTGAAACAGAAATTGAAGCGCGTTCATTAAGTGTATCAAAGCGAGGAAAGAAACGGTAAGATGGTTAAATGCACATTTTGTGGTGAAGATATTGCTGAAGGTACAGGAACAACGTATTTCAAGGATGATGGTAAAATTTTTCAGTTTTGTAGTTTGAAGTGTAGGAAAAACTTATTACAATTAAAGCGTAATCCTGTTCACACAAAGTGGACGAAGAGGTTCAAGAAATGATTGAACGCACCTTAGTCTTAATTAAGCCTGATGGTGTTGAGCGAAGTTTGGTTGGTGAGTGTGTTTCTCGTTTTGAGCGTGCTGGTTTGAAGATTGTTGGCATGCGTATGGTATGGACTGACAAAGATCATGCGATGAAACATTATACTGATGATATTACGAAGCGTCGTGGTGAAAAGGTTCGTACAAAATTATTAGAGTTTATTACGTCTGGTCCTGTTGTTGCATTTGTATTAGAAGGTATTAATGCTATTGAAAATGTACGTAAGATTGTAGGTGCAACTGAACCTAAGGCTGCTGTTCCTGGTACGATTCGTGGTGATTTTGCCCATATTAGTTATGCGTATGCAGATAGTAAAGAGCTTGCAGTAAAGAATTTGATTCATGCGTCCTCTGATGCTGATGATGCTAAACACGAAGTACCATTATGGTTTAACGATGATGAATTACATAGTTATACGGCATTGCACGATAAGCATATAAAGGAATAGCAGTTCCTTGGATTATGCCAAGAAGAAAGAGGGATTATTCTATTACGTTAGGTCCTAATGAGTTTGGTTCATTACTTCGTGAGATAAATAAAAAAACGAAGGGTGTACGTAATAATTACAATGCTCTTAGAAGTGCGTTTCTCAAATATGAACAACCGTTTTGTGAGATTCGTCAAAATCACAAAGGTATGAATATTTCTATTAAGCTGCCTGAAGTAAAGAAGAAAGATGTTATCATTAATATTACGGAAACAATGATTGAGTTAAAGGCTGCTGCAAAGGATAGAAAGCAACGAACAGTAACGCAGTATCATCGTATTATTAATATTCCTTTGTGTAGTCGTGCTCGTGATACAAAAGCAGCATTTAAACGTGAAACATTAAAGATTAAAGTGCCGTATGAAAAGATAAAAGGTGGTCGTATTGACCAACCCCGTACCAAACCCTAATCTCCTTTTATGATTCCATGTATCCCAACATAAAGCCCTCTTCTTCTGATGAGATTTCATCGTCTTCTAATAGTGCTTCTATTTCACCTTTGTCGTAGAAGTCTTCTGTATATGGCGCATCTTCGAAAAAGTACGGATACTCTTCGTAGTGTCTTGCTCGCATTGGAACCCCCTCCTTCAGTAGCGATTACTGACCTAATAACAAGACTTAAATAATAATATATACTTATGCGATATAGAAAATATACAGTATATTTTAATGGGGGTTATCATATGCAAGACTATAGGAAAGTCATTAAATTCGGAAATAGCTCATTTGTTATATCATTGCCGAAAGAGTGGATAAACAAGCATAATATCACAAAAGGAAATACATTATATTTTCAGGAAACTGAAAAGAGTGATTTGCATTTATCCGTAAAGGATACTGAAGAAAAAGAGAAGCAAAAGATTGTTCATTTGAATATTGATGGTATGTCTTCTAAGGAAATTGAGTTAGAAATTATTGCAACATATGTGAAAGATTTTAGTCGTATTATTTTTACTGGTGACGAAGTTGCTAATAGATATCAGGAGATTCGCGATTTATTACAGAGTTTAGTTGCTGTTGAAGTTATTGAACAAACGCGTGATCGTATTATTGCAAAAGATTTTTTGAGCATGGATAAAGTTCAGTTGGATGATTTACGTAAACGGCTAGATATTGTTGTAAAAAGTATGATTGTTGATTCCCGTTTGGGCATGGGTAAAGAGAATTACGAGAATGTTAATAATCGTGATAAAGATGCGAATAAGTTTTCGTATGTTATTTTACGCGTTATACGAAGAGGTATGGAAAAACCAAGTATTCGTCGTTCGATGGGTTCTGCATTACTAGAGTTAGTACATGAGCAACAAACCGTATTGACAATGGAGAATATTGCTGATATGGCAAAGCGTATTTCACGTGAGGACGCACGATCAACATTGAGTAAGCAAGAAATTGAATCATTGAATAGGATTCATGATATGTTGTTAGAAAATTATCAAGATGCTATTAAGGCGTATAGAACAAAGAATTATGCATTAGCCTGTAAGTCTTTTTCTCAGAATAAGAAGACCCAAATTGCGTGTGATGCATTGAAAGGAAAACTAAAAACAAAGAGTACAGAGAAAATTATGCATTTATTACGTGAAATGTCTAATAAAATGGCATCACTGAGTGAAGTTGGTTTCATGAATGTTGATAGTACAATTAGTAAGATTACGCATGAGCCTGACGATCAAAAACTGTTATAAAAACCTTTATAAAACGCCTTCTAGGTTGCTTGGTTGATGGAGAGAGGGAGTAATGAACATGATTCGGCAACCGATTGTTATACTGGCAGGTCACATCGACCATGGCAAATCGAGTATTCTTGAGCGCATTAAAGGGGTTTCTATTACGAAGGCCGAGTCTGGTGGTATTACACAGTCGATTAAGTCGTATAATGTGCCGATGCAGGCGATCGAAAAGTGTTGCGGTAAGTTATTGAAGCAAATTAAACAGGAAATTACGATTCCTGGGTTATTATTTTTGGATAGTCCTGGTCATGCTGCGTTTAATAATATGCGAAAACGTGGTGGTAACTTGGCTGATTTGGCTATTTTAGTTGTTGATATTAATGAAGGGGTCAAAGACCAAACAAAAGAGTGTATTGAAATTCTTAAGGAATATAAGACACCATTTATTATTGCATTAAATAAGGTTGATTTGGTAAGTAGTTGGCGTCAAAATAAAAATATTAATATTTTACAGAATATTTCTGCACAAATTGATAATGTTCAACGTGATTTGGATACAAAATTATATGAGATTGTTGGTGCCCTAGCCGAACAGGGATTAAATGCTGAACGGTTTGATCGTGTATCTGATTATACAAAACAAGTTGCAATGATTCCTGTCAGTGCAAAGACTGAAGAGGGTATTCCTGAATTGTTTATGACATTAACGGGATTAGCGCAAAAGTATTTGGCTGATACGTTAACGATTAAAGATGCAAGTGAAGGGAAAGCTACTATTTTAGAAGTGCAAGAAGATCCTGGTGTTGGCACAACATTGGATGTTATTGTGTATGATGGTCAATTAAAGAAGGGTGATCAAATTGTTATTGGTACGTTGGATGATCCTATTGTGACTAAAGTTAAGGGGTTGTTTGAACCTGAAGGAAAAAAATTAAAGCCGGTGAACGAAGTGCATGCTGCGTATGGTGTGCGTGTTGCTGCTCCGCATGCGAAGGGTGCTATTGGTGGTATGCCGTTAGTTGTTGCTAATACTGATGTTGAAGAAAAGAAACAGAGTGTTAAAGAGGAGATTGCTTCGGTTATGATTGATACAGAACATGAAGGTATTGTTGTTAAGGCTGATACGTTGGGTAGTTTAGAAGCGTTAACGGCTTTATTGCAACGTGAAGATATTCATATTAAGAAGGCGTCTATTGGTAATATTACAAAGAAAGATTTGGCTGAAGCATCATCTGATAATATTTCTGCAAATCGTGCTATTTTAGGGTTTAATGTTACAGTTACTGAAGAAGATGCTAAAGTAAAAGCGATTACGAATGGTGTTATTTACAAATTAATTGAAGAGTATCAAACATGGAAAGAAGAGTTAAGTAAAAGTGAAGAAAAACAAGCATTGGATAGTTTAACAAGACCGGTAAAGATGAAGATTCTTGCAGGATGTGTTTTTAGACAATGTACGCCCTGTGTTGTTGGTGTTCATATTGAAGCTGGTATTCTTAAGACAAAAACCAAGATTATGAAAGCTGATGGTACGCGTGTTTCGTATGTAAAAAGTATTCAGGAAGATGGTGAAAATATTAATGAATGTGAGACAGGCAAGGAAGTTGCTATTTCTATTCCTGATATTACAGCCGGAAGACAAATCAAAGAGGGCGATGTGTTATATGCTGATTTGATTGAATCTGAATTCCGTGCGTTAAAAGAAATGCAAAAATTATTAAAGAAGGACGAAATTGTTGTCTTAAAGGAGATTGCAGAAATTAAACGTGAGCAAAATCCTATGTGGGGTGTGTAAATGATTACCAATATAGAAGCAAAAAATGCAAAGAAATTATTGGAAGAAAATAAAGAAATAACTATTCTTGATGTTCGAACAGAAGAAGAGTTTAATGAAGGCCATATTCCCAATGCAGTAAATATGGACGTGCAAGATCATTTGTTTAAACAAAAGGTAAACACGTTAGATAAAGAGAAAATATATCTTGTTCATTGTCGAAGTGGGATGCGCAGTTGTGCTGCAATTGAGATGATGGACTCCCAAGGTTTCACAAATATCTACCATTTACATCAAGGTTTCTTAGAGTGGGAAGAGAGCGGCTTACCAACAGAGTAAGCTTTAAATACCCTTTTTTCACCATCTTGTCTACAATGGCTGAAGAGATTAAATGTGTCATAAACGATCCTAAGAACGGCAAGAGCTTTACAAAAGCTGTTGAAGGAACTGTTTTAGAGGGACGTAAAATTGGCGATGGTGTTCCAGGAAATCTTATGGGTTTGACAGGGTATGAATTGAAGGTTACTGGCGGTTCTGATGATGCTGGTTTTCCTATGCGTCCTGAAATTGATACTGCTCATAGAAAGAAGTTATTTGTTCAAAAAAGCATTGGCGTAAACGTCAAGAGAAAAGGTATGTTCAAACGAAAGAGTGTTCGTGGTAATATCATTAGTAATAATACAGCACAAGTAAATATCATGGTAACAAAGTATGGTACGAAGCCTGTACAAGAGTTATTGGCTCCTGCTGCGGAAGAGAAGCCTGCTGAAGAGAAGAAAGAATAATTCTGAAGGACAATCCTTATAAAAGACATCTAGATAATCTTGTATTATGGCTGCGAAGAAAGAAGTTCAACAACCTGAAGTGAGTATTGGTCTTGTTGGTCACGTTGATCATGGTAAGACTACCTTAACAGAGCGTTTTTCTGGTAAGTGGACGGATACGCATTTTGAAGAAGTTAAGCGGGGTATTACGATTAAGTTAGGGTATGCGAACGCATCATTTTACACGTTTAAGAATAGTAAAACAAAGAAGGATGATTTTTGTGCATTGCCAAAAGGTCCGAACGGTGAAGCAACAAAAGAGACGCGTCATGTTTCGTTTATTGATGCTCCTGGTCATGAATCGTTAATGGCTACGATGATTTCTGGTGCTGCTATTATGGATGGTGCTGTATTATTAGTGGCAGCAAATGAACCGTGTCCGCAACCACAAACGGAAGAACACTTAATGGCGTTAGAGATTATTGGATGTAAGAATATTGTTATTGCTCAAAATAAGATTGATTTAGTTACAGCAAAAGAAGCTGAAGAAAATTATAAACAAATTAAGGCATTTACGAAAGGCACTATTGCTGAAAAGGCTCCGATCATTCCTATTTCTGCTCAGCAAGATGCTAATATTAATCATTTGATTCAGGCTATTGAAGAAACTATTCCTACACCAAAGCGTGATTTGAAGAAGGATCCTATTATGTATGTTGCTCGTAGTTTTGATGTTAATAAACCTGGTACGAAAATTACTACGTTAGTTGGTGGTGTCTTAGGTGGCGCTGTTAATCATGGTGTGTTTAAGACTGGTGATGCGATTACGATTCAACCGGGTGTTCCCATTGACAAAGAAGGTAAACGTACATGGCAACCACTAAAAACAACGATTGTTGGTTTAAAGACGGGTAAAGATGCTATTACACGTGCACAACCGGGTGGTTCTGTTGCTATTTTAACAGGGTTAGATCCTTTTTATGTGAAGAGTGATGCGTTACGTGGGAATATTGTTGGTCATGATGGTAAATTACCTGAAGTATGGCATGAATTTACGTTAAATACAACGTTGTTAAAACGTGTTGTTGGTGAAAAGGATGAAAAGGACGTTGCTGCTATTAAGTTATCCGAACCATTATTGTTAAATGTTCATTCTTCTGCAACAATGGGTATGGTGTCGCAAGTAAAGAAGGGTGCTGTTCATGTTAAATTGAAATTACCGGTCTGTTGCACAAAAGATGACCGTATTACAATTTCTCGTATGATTGGTAATCGGTGGCGTCTTATTGGGTATGGGACGATAGCATAATGGATGCAGTTATTTTCGCTGGTGGTAAGGGTACCAGAATGGATGATGCGTTACCAAAGGTATTAGTTGTTACAAAGGGTAAACCTATTTTATCGTATCCTCTTGATTATTTATTACCAAAAGTTGAAAAGATTGTGTTAGCTATTGGTCATCGTGCTGATGAGATTAAAGCATTTGTTACTGAAAAGTATCCTGGGAAGAATATTGTTTTTTCTATTGAAAATGAACCGTTAGGTACGGGTGGTGCGTTAAAGCAAGCATTGCAACAAACAACGTCAGAAAAAGTCTTAGTGTTGAATGCTGATGATGTAACAGATATTGATCCTGAACAAGTACAACAGAATGGTGAAAGCACTATTTGTGTTACCCATCCTCGATTACCGTTTGGGTTAGTTTCTGAAAAGGATGGCTACGCTGTATTTGAAGAGAAACCAATCTTAGATAATTGGGTGAGTTGTGGGTGGTATGTGTTTAATCGTGAAGAAATTCTTCCTTTGCTTCCAGATAATGGCAGTATTGAGTATGAAGTGTTTCCTAAGATGAAACTTCGCATATACAAGCATGAAGGGTTTTGGGCTCCATTAAATTCTAAGAAAGAAGTAAAAGATTTTGAACAACGTACATTACCTACGTGTCACCAGTAGTTATTCTTCGTGTCGTATTTTTGCTACGCTAACGACTTTGTCGCCTGATTGTAATTTCATAATACGTACACCTTGTGTATTTCTACCGATGGAACTTATATCGCCAGCGCGTGTTCGAATAACAACACCTTGTTCGCTCATGAGTATTAATTCATCATCGTCTTGGACAACGGATGTATCAACAACGTTTCCATTACGTGGACTTGTAATAATATTACGTACACCTTTTCCACCACGTCGGATGAGTCTATACATGTCTAATGCTGTTCGTTTTCCATAACCATGTTCTGTGATAGTAAAGAGAGATGGTCCTTCATTACAATGAGCAAGACTAACAACGTGATCACCTGATGCTAAGGTCACACCACGTACACCAGCTGCTGTTCTACCCATGGCACGTGCGTCTGTTTCATTAAATTTAACAGCATTTCCTTTGGATGTTGCCAAGATAAGAGTATCCTTAGGTTGTACTAATCGTACGCCTACTAATGCATCATGTTCATGTAATCCAATAGCCCTAATTCCACCTTTTCGTGGTCGTGAGAAGTCTTTCAATGATGTTTTTTTAATAACACCTTTTTTGGTTGCCATCATGACTGCTCCTTCATTGTTAAAGTCTCCAACAGGGAGCACTGCAGTAATGTGTTCTTCTGGTTTCAAATTAAGCAAATTAACAATAGCTTTTCCTCGCGCATATCGACTACCAACGGGAAGTTGGTATGCTTTTAGCCAGTAGACATTTCCTGTTGTACTAAAGAATAAGAGGGTGTTTCTATTGGATGTTACAAAGATGTCTCGTACGAAGTCTTCATCTTTGAGTTTGGTTCCTTGAACACCTTTACCACCTCGTTTTTGTACTTTGTAGCTTTCTAAAGGAAGTTGTTTAATATACCCAGCATTAGTTACGTTAACGACAACGGCTTGTTCTTTGACTAAGTCTTCATAATCAATAACAGTATCTTCTTCTGCTATTTCAGTTCGTCGTTCGTCTCCATATTGTTCTTTGAGTGTTTCTAGTTCGCTAATAATAATGGAATCGATGCGTTCTGGTGATTCTAAGATTGCTTTGAAGTCTATTATTTTTTTCAGTAACTCTTCGCGTTCTTCAAGTATTTTTTGTGTTTCTAACGAGGTTAACCGTTGTAACTTCATGTCTAAGATGGCTGTTGCTTGTTTTTCACTTAATGAATAGTTTTCTATGAGTCCTTGTTTTGCAATACCTGCGTTCTCTGCTTGTTTGATTAATTGGACGACAGGGTCAATATTTTCTAGAGCTATTTTTAGTCCTGTTAGTAAATGTTCTCTGTCTTGTGCTTGTCGTAAATCAAATTGTGTTCTTCTTGTAACAACTTCACGCCGATGCGCTACGTAATATTTGATGATGTCTTTCAAGTTCATAACTTGGGGTTTGCCATCATGTAATGCAAGTAAAATAATACTAATGTTTGTTTTGAGTTGGCTGTGTTTTAATAATTGGTTTAAGACTAATTCGGGATCTGCATTCTTTTTCAATTCTATGACAATGCGCATGCCTTTTCTATCGCTTTCATCACGTAAGTCAGAGATATCTCCAATGACACCATTTTTTACTAAAGAAGCAATGGTTTCTACAAGGTTTGATTTATTAACCATGTAGGGTATTTCTGTGACAATAATAGCATTGTTTTCAACGTGTGTTTTTGCTTTAACAATTGCTTTACCACGTCCCGTTCGATAGGCCATCTTTACTGTTGATGTTCCACAGAGTATGCCACCTGTTGGAAAGTCTGGTGCTTGAACGTGGTCTAATAAAACATCAAAGCCGATAGTTGGATCGTTGATGTAGGCTATAATGGCACTAGTAACTTCATTAAGATTGTGAGGTGGTATGTTTGTTGCCATTCCCACAGCAATTCCCGTACTTCCATTCAATAATAAGTTTGGTAACACGGCAGGTAAGACTACAGGTTCTTCCATGGATCCATCAAAGTTTGGTCGAAAGTCTACGGTTTCTTTATCGATGTCATTGAGTAATGCGGTTGCACGTTTGTGTAATTTTGCTTCTGTATATCGCATTGCTGCTGGCCGATCACCATCAACACTTCCGAAGTTTCCTTGTCCTATGATTAAAGGATAGCGTAAGCTAAAGTCTTGTGCAAGTCGCACCATGGAATCATACACTGCTGTATCACCGTGTGGATGGTATTTACCTAAAACATCTCCAACGATTCTTGCTGATTTTTTTGAGGGTTTGTTATGAACAATACCCATTTTATCCATAGCGAAAAGAATTCTCCGATGAACGGGTTTTAATCCGTCTCTAACATCAGGGATTGCTCGACTTGTTATGACAGACATAGCGTAGTCTACATAACTTTCTTTCATTTCTTCTTCTATGAGTCGTGCGTGAATGGTTTCTGGCATGTTAAATATCCAAGTTCCTGACGAGTTTTGCGTTTTCTAGAATAAAGTTTCTTCTCGGTAGTACTTCTTCTCCCATTAAAACACTGAACATTTCGTCTGCTTGTGCTGCGTCGTTGATGGTTACTTGTTGTAACGCTCGTGTTTCTGGGTTCATGGTTGTTTCCCAGAGTTGTTCGGGGTTCATTTCACCAAGACCTTTGTATCGTTGTACAGACAAGTTTTCTTTGCCCAGGAGTTCTTGTGCTTTGAGAAGATCATTTTCATTGTATGCATATTCTATGTGGCGTTGTTTGCTTATTTTGTATAATGGTGGCATGGCTATGTATAAATGTCCTGCATCAATGAGTGGTCGCATGTAGCGATAGAAGAAGGTTAATAACAAACAACTAATGTGTGCGCCATCAACATCTGCGTCGGTCATTAAAATAATCTTATGATATCGTAGTTTGTCTAGTGTAAATTCTTCACCGATGGATGTGCCTAATGCGGTGATCATGGCAGTTACTTCTTTGTTGTCAAATATTTTATCTAAACGTGCTTTTTCTACGTTGATGATTTTTCCTCGTAGCGGTAAAATTGCTTGTGTTTCTCTACTTCGTCCTTGTTTTGCACTATTATGAACAAAAACACCACTGGCCAATGCAAAATTATGTGTTTTTGGTATTTCGATGTCATAAACATCTTCACGCACGGACAGTTGTTTAACGGAAACAACTTTGTGGTTAAAAGAATCTAAGCCATCCATCAGAGCATCTTCATTGTTGTTAAAATATCTCCGAAGAATAGTTGAATATTTTAAATAGCTTTTATCATTTTTTGCAGTTCTAATTGCATCATAACGTCCAATATTATCAGCATCATAGAGTTCTTTCAACAAAGACATACCCTTAACGTAATATGTTTTTTCTAATGCTTTTCCTCTCTTTTTTCTAAAATCCTCGGTCCATTGTTCTGCTGTTTTTTTTGCTCTCCATTTTTTTAAAAGGGGGTCTTCCCACTGTTTTTTTGATCTTTCAGAAAAAGTTTTTTTAATAGAAGGGTTGTTTAAAAAATATGTTTTAGTTCTTTTCGACTGTTGTTCCCTATTACCTTTAACATTCCAATATTTTTTTTGTTCTGTATTGATTCTTTGAAGAACTTTTTCCCTATAAAGTTTATTAGAATGGTAAAATTTCAAGTATTTTTTCTTCATATAACCTTTATAACTTGTGTTGGACCATTGCCTTTTCGCCTTTTGTGAGAGCATCTTTCCATGTTTCATAGAAAGGATACTAGCTTTTTTTCTATATTCTGGAGTTTTATGGGCAATTCTAGCTTTTTGTTTAGCTTCAGGAGAATGCAATGTTTTTGCAATATGTTTTCTATGATGGCCAAGGTGTTCTTCAGGCAACATTTGTAGAATATTTGTAGGATTGTTATTCAACTTGTTGTAATCAATGTGGTGTTTATGAGTGCCTTTCTGCACTGTGTAAATTTTATTGTCAAGGTTCCATTTATCTGCAAGAATATGTGTAAATATCCATTGAGAGTTTTTTGGGTTGGCCACCATTTCATATCCTGCAATGGTTATTTTTCCCGCACGTTCAGAAAACTTTCTGTAGAGGGGCATTAAACTAGTTTGTGGAATAAGATTCTTTGCTTGTTCATAGGTCCCTAACCGTATCATAAATTTGTGATCTGGAGTACATCTTATTGTTTGTCCATTATCCAAAGTAACTTCAATAATTTTTGCATTTTTCTGAGTACATCGTGGATGAAGAATTTTTTCAATACCAACAGATCCATCTTTTTTCATGGTGTAACAAAAGTTTTCTTTTCCTTCAATATCTTCTTTTATTAGTTCTTTAAAGGTAAGATTTCTTCCATCAGTGAGAGCAACTTGCGTATCTCCAGAAAAACAACCACCTGCTGAGTCTCCTTCTACGATGTAAATTTCTGAGTTAGCAGGATCTTTTGATTGACAGTCTGCTAGTTTACCTGGTAGGCTCGCACTGTCTAAGGCCCCTTTTCTTCTCGTTAAGTCTCGTGCTTTGCGTGCTGCTTCTCGTGCTTTTGCTGCGCTCAAACATTTCCCTATGATCTTTTTAGCTAGAGGTGGGTGTTCTTCTAAGAATGTAGCAAAGCCTTCATAGAATGATGCATCAACGTATCCTTTGACTTCTGAGTTTCCCAGTTTTGTTTTGGTTTGTCCTTCAAATTGTGGTTCTGGTATTTTTACAGAAATAATTGCCGTTAATCCTTCACGAACATCACTACCACTTAGTCGATCGGTTGAGAGTTTATTTTTTTTAATATAATCGTTTATGCCTCGTGTTAACGCTGTTGCAAATCCACTGTAGTGTGTTCCACCTTCAACAGTATTAATGTTATTAACAAAGGAGTGTACATTTTCTTGGTAGCCTTCGTTGTATTGTATGGCGACTTCTATTTCTGTGTCGTCATGTTTTTTTGATACATAGATAGGATCTTCATGGATGGGATTTTTATTTTTATTCAAATGTTTTACAAAGTGTACTATACCTCCTTCGTATTGGAAGGTTTGTTCTTTTCCTGATCGTTGATCTTTAACAACAATTTTTAGTGATCGATTTAAGAATGCAAGTTCTCGTAAACGTGCTGCGAGTATGTCAAAGGAGAATTCTGTTGATGAAAAGATGTCTGCATCGGGTAAAAATGTAATAGTTGTTCCTGTTTCTTCTGTGTCCCCCACCGTTTCTACGGGTGATTGTATGACGCCTCGTGTGTAGGTTTGTTTGTAGATTTTTCCGTCGCGTTTGACGTTTGCTACTAATGTTTTAGAAAGAGCATTCACAACGCTGACACCGACACCGTGTAATCCACCACTGACTTTGTAGGTTTTTTTATCGAATTTTCCACCGGCGTGAAGAACGGTCATAACCAATTCAAGAGCGCTTTTTCCTTCTTCGGGATGGACAGCTACGGGAATGCCACGTCCGTCATCACTCACGGTAACGCTACCGTCTGTATTAATGCTCACAGCAATGTAGGTACAGTTGCCTGTCAGTGCTTCATCGATGCTGTTGTCAACAACTTCATAGACTAAGTGATGTAATCCTCGAGAACTGATATCACCAATGTACATGGCTGGTCGTTTTCTGACAGCGTCAAGGCCTTTGAGAACGGTGATATTTTGGGCTCCATAATCGCTTTTTTGAGGCGATTCTGAGGCTTCTGAAGGATGTACTGTGTCCGAGGGTGGTGTTGGTGATTCCATCTGTCTTGCGGGATATATGTGCCTAGAATAACGACATTTCAGGCAAAATAATAGTGATAATACGTCACAATGATATAAAAACCTTCCGACAAAAAACCCCCATATTTTGCACTCTAAACGCTTGTATCTGCAGTTGAGAGCATATCAGTGACAGAGTCAAAATCCATACCTTTATATATAATATTATCCCAATAATATTACATGGGTTCACCGAAAAAAAGTAGCGTTATCACCTTCACTGTACCACCAGATTTAAAACAAATCCTAGAAGCAGCACAACAAATAGGATATTATGACAGTCTTTCAGAGTTTTTACGCGACAGCATTCGATTCACCTTAGAAGAAAAACAACACATACGCGTAGCCATTACCCACCAACTCTATCAACAAAAGAAAATAGGGTTAGGAAAAGCTGCCGAACTATTACAACTATCTTTAAAAGAAACAAAGGAACGTATGGAAGAGTGGTGAACAAATGACAAAAGTGGTACCAAAAGAAACGATGATGCGCATCGCACACGCACCAAAAGGAGTTTTTGCATTCAAAACAGATGCAAGAAACCAATTCTATCCCTATGAATTGTTAAATTATTCTCCAACACCAACAATTATTGTCCCATTACGACGAACAGCGACAGGAATGCACACATTACTCAAACAACACGGATACGACTTAAACAACGTGCATTACATTGATATTTTAGCAAAACATATCAAATCACCGTTAGAACAAAAAAATACAACGTACATTCAACACATTAATTTATCTGATTTAAGCGAAGCTATTCAAGAAAAAGTAAAAGCATTAGGATCCTCACCAAAAACAGTCATCATCGATGATGCACATATTTTAATACCCCACCATGGCGAGCTAAAAACAAGACGATTCTTAGATAATCTTACAAGTACCTTACATAATAGTTTTACAAAGACGGTTGTATTAGCAGAACATCAACGGTTACCAAAAGAAGTGTCAAAATTCTTATTCACACACGCAAGCGACGTTATCGAAATACCTGCTTAGCGACGTCGTGGAGGTCGTGAAGATGTTTTAGAAGGGGTAAAGCGACGTTTCTTTTTCATCATTTGTGCACGTGCTTCTTCTGTTTCACCCATGAAATCATCAAGACTATAGGGTAAGTCTCCAGCTTCAGGATGGTGTTTCTTCATAAATTCTCGTGCGAGTATCCAAAAGATAAGACCTAAACTTTTACGTCCTTTATTATTACAGGGTAAAACTAAATCAACATACGTACTATCATTGTTTGTATCACACAAAGCAACCGTAACGGTTCCTACTTTTGCTGCGTCACGTAAGGCATCTTTGTCTGGCCATGGATCTGCAACAATAATGAGTTTTGCTTCTTCAAAATCTTCTAATGAAGGATTAGTAAGAATACCTGGGTGATATCGACCTGCATAGGCTCGAACACCGGTTATTTTTGCAAAGAGTTTGATTGCTCGCCATCCATTTTCTCGTTTACCGACAACAACAATATCTTCTGGTTTATATCGGCTAATAAACTCCGCAACAACACGAATACGTTCATCAAGTGCTTGAACGTTTAAGACAGTTAAACCATCTGTTCGTACTTTGTAAATGAATTTTTTCATATATTTTGTTCGAAATTTGGTACCAATATGTAACCCAGCTTTCAAATAGCTGTCTAAAGGAACGAGTAAACTTGCGTCATCTGGAGCGGAACTTTCTTGTGCCACTGCAGGTGCAGCTGTTTCAGGAGATACTTCAGAAGGCGCTTCTACGACCTTTTTTACTACTTTTTTGACTGTTTTTTTTGCTACAGCCGGTGTTTTTGCTGGTACTATCTCTTTGACGTTAGCAATAACAGATGTTTCTTCTACCATGGGAAGAGTGCTCCAGAAGGCATTTATAAGGTTATCTCCTAGGTGATGCCAGAGGATAGTTTTGTTGTTGTTCCAGCATTTTGTAACCGTAGACTACCTTTTTTATGATGGAAAATACTTGAATCAAGTAGCCTATAGACGATGGTAAAGTCCACATCATAGACGTCTATATCTGTCATAACACTATTTGGACAAATAGAATTAGGGTAGGGATCAAGTGTAGTCAGATTATATCCCGGACAAAAACCACCAGATCCCACAAGACCTTGTTGAATCCACGGTGGCAATGTTGCTGCCCCATGAGTAAAGCTGGCATCACAACAATTGTAGCTTCCTTGTAATTCAGCATTAGATGGTTGAGCAGAAGCCTGAGGACAGGCACCACCATAACAACCACACACTAAATAATCCATACGTGACAATGAAGGAATAGCATAACACTGGTCAGTTCCAGGAGTTTCTGGATCAATACAAGCAAAGTTAGGTGCACTGATAGGGTACCCTGTATCCGGATGAGGCACATTATGATCCACACAGTAACTAACACCAGCAGGATTAAGAGCACAACCTCCAACATCTTCATTATCCAAACAAAGATTTAGTTTTTGATAACAATATTTATACGGACTAAGCTGATTGGGGGGCTTTGTGCAATCATCACTTACTTGACATATATAATTAAGTAACACAAATTGTGCAAGACGTGTGTCACCATTTTTCATAACATCTAAAAATGGTGGCGATGCCAAAAATCCAAAATGTCCACCACAGTAAGGATCATCAGGATCGATAACAACGTACGCATGCGTTATTGTTTTTCCAAGACTATTCGTAAAAGAAAAACCAATCAAACCCCATCCATCATATCCAGCTACTTGATCATCAAACGTATAGAAGGTCGCATCTAAACAACTCATGCCTGGTTCCGTACTACAGGTATCTGCAACAAAGTTGTCTATGGAAAATAATCCAAAGAAGAATGATAATGCAGCTATAGCAACTAATCCTAAAGCCATAACCCACCCATAGGTCATTAAAAATTCTATTGCACCTTGCCCCTTCTTCATACTCACAAAAGAAACAATGAGCTATAAAAAGCTAATGTAAAATTAAAAAAAAGAAAAAAAAAGAAAAGAAGGAAAAACTAGAAGTTTTTCCTAATACCTTTAATTATGTTTTCGGACTCTTTTCGTAGACCAAGGCCAAGACCAATTCCGAGTGCTAATGCAACTCCGATTGCTAGGGCTCCAATGATGAGCAAGAATGTATGCTCAAGGATACCAACATCAACGCCGATTTGCTTTAATGATATTAATAATACCATAAAGATTATCACAGCTTTCAAGATGCCTGCACTTGCTTTAACGCCTTTTTGTTTAGAGTGTTCCCATGTTTTGTAATAGACATAGTTTGCTACGGCTATTCCGAAAAGCAATACGATGACTGCTGTAATTACATGAGGTAACCATGCTACAAATTGTCCTAACAATACACTCAGTGTTCCAAGATTTACCAAAGAAACTGCTTGTTGTAGGAACAGTATGATTACATACCACCTAAATATTTCACCTGCCACTGCTGGCACATGTGTATGTCCGATTGTCTTAGTGAGTCGAGCTTTACGAACGTAATCGTCAACTTTGAGCTTCTCAAGAACCACACGTAATGCGTGTCCTAAGATAACAGCGACAAATCCACCCACGATGAGCACAATTATCGCAGCTACAATCCCAGGCAGTTGTCCTACAAGAGAGTACCAGACTGCACTGAGCGGGTTGATGATCGATGTCGTTGTCTCACCCAAAAAACCAGCCACTATTATTCACCTCCGTTTTCCCTAGAATAATTAGGAACATTATCTAAGGATAAGCACGCGTTTCCTTTAAAATGATTTATAACCATTACAAAGTGTATACAAAAACGAAAAATAAAGAAAAAAAAGCGTACACGCTATGCACCTAAGAAAAAAAAAAGAAAACTAAGCCTTTGTTGGTAAAGGCCGTTTAATAGAAATGGGTAATAAGCCACCTTCGAATTCGCGCTTAGCAATTTCGACGGAACTATACCGCACATCTTCAAGGGTTGCCGGCGTCAACTTAATTAACACGGGTGCACCCATTGCAATTTGTAAAGCACGCGCACCAATGATGCGGGCTTTTTCATACTTCGTTACTTTCATTTAGAGTACCTTCCGTAATGTTTTAACAGTGTCACCAGCAATCTTAACCATCTGACTAATGTCTTCAGTACTTAGTGCTTCAGTGCCACCTTTTTGCATTCCACAAATGGTGCCGTCTTTTAACAAGGCAACAGTTATACGTGCGTCAAGATATTCTTCTTCTTCCAATGTAGGATCAACAAGGAACGTATCACCAATCTTAATGACAGTTATTTCTAACGGTTCATCATTCAATGGTAATTTGGTTTTCGTTTTTGTGTAATAGTCAACCATTCCTGTTTTCTTATCCAATGTTGGGAAGAGTGTATCTTTCAATGCTGCAAGTGCTGCAAGTGATGCTGCGTCACGTAAGTTTCCATCATCGTTGATAGGATAAATATCAATGAAGACTTGCCATACTTGTTCGCCTGCTTTAACACAGAGTTTTTTCAAATCGATAGCGCCGCTTTCACGGATCCCTCGATCGACAACACGTGCTAATTCAATTGACGCAATACTTGGTGGTCCCATTTCAAAGTTTTTGTTTGAAAAAGGTGTTAATTCAGCGCCAACCATAATGGTTCCTTGATCTTGCTGATCAGGGTAGGGTGTTGCTAGACCAAGTTTAATACCCGCTATAACATCTGTTTTACCAATGCGTACACGGGCAGATCCTTCTGCTGTTTTTGGTGAGACACCATATTCAACACTTAAACACGTACGATAGTCAAGGAAGCCTCGACCATCTGGACGTGCGTCTTTCTTAAGAAGTGCACGAATGTGATCTCTCATGATTCTATTTTGACTCATTTTTTAGCCTCCTTCTTGGCTTTTTTAGTAGCTTTTTTCGTTACTTTTTTTGTTGGTTCATCTGCGATGGTATAATGGTCAGCAAGTGCTTTCCGTTGTACATCATAGATTTTTTTACAAACAACTTTTGCAAGTTTTAACGCTTCGTCAAGTGACTTTGGTGCAATCTTTCCATCTAATTGTAACAATGTTATTTTCCCTTCGTTGGGCATCATTGCAATCGGAATGTCAACACCGTCTTCTGCAGAATCTTCGATATAATCTAAATCTGCAATGACGTTGCCACCACTCATACCAACAGCAACAGCTGCTACCATATCTTTCATTTCAAAACCTGCATCTGCAAGTGCCATCGCAGCAGCAGTGATTGCTGCACATCGTGTTCCTGCATCTGTTTGTACTAAGTTGATGAAAACATCAATAGCACAGTTTGGAAATTGTTTCAAGTTAAGTGCTGGCGCTAATGCGCTTTCCATAACCAAATTTATTTCTTTCGTACGTCGATTAGGTCCTGGTCGGACACGATCGCCGCTACCAGAAAAAGAAACCATGTTGTAAAAACAACGAAGTCTTCCTTGTTCTGGGTTTTGTAAGAATTTTGGATGTAACTTACGTGGTCCGCGAACAGAAGCAATAGCAATAGTTTTACCAATCTTAAACATGGCACTACCGTCTGCACTTGGAACAACACCAACTTTGGCTTCCATTGGACGTAATCCGTCAACGGCTCGTCCTTCGGCTCGTTTTATTTTGCTCATTCTCTTCTACCTCGCTGTGATCGTCCTTCCGATCGTTGTGGTCGCGCAGTGCGTGTTGGTTGTTCTTCATCAGCATGCATTTTTCCAGCATCATTGTGTGATACTTCTTCAACATCAGTAACATCTTTCATACGTTCATCAATGAATGCACCAACAATGTCTGTAAGTCCTTGCAAGTGTCCTTTTTCACAAATAAGATCGATCGCTGCCATAGCAACGCCTTCTTGTTGTGGCGAACCTTGTAACCAGACTACACCGTTTTGGCCGACAATCATTCGACAACCAGTTTTATCTTTAATAGTGCCAATCATACTGCCTTGTTTACCAATAATTCTTGGTACACGTGCAGGATTAACTTCAACTAAACGTCCGCCACGAAGTTTTCGTAAGCCTGGACCTTTCAATGTCAATGCAATGCTTGTGCGCGTTGCAGTAACAATTTTTGCAAGGACGTAATCACCGTAATTATAATAATGTGATAAGTCGTCGCCATCGTTGATATATTCTGGCACTTCACGTTGTGTTAATACACCATCACGGCTTTCCGTTAATTGTGCAAACCATACGTTGTTTGTCATTTCTGCAATTTTACAGATGACCATGTCGCCTGATCGTGGTCGGTATTGTGACTTAAGTGGAATGACCCGAAGGACTCTTCCATTCATTGTAAGAACACCAAGGACGGATGAACGTATATCTTCTCCGTTACGATAGGCACCACCTGCGGGCAGGTAGTCCATTCCTGTTGCGAGTTGATCGCCCGGAATGACAATTTGTCTTTCTTCTACAAATAATTTTCCCATTTTATATTTTTCACTTCCTAATCTATTGTTTGAAGTATTGTACTTTCTACATCGCCATGTGTTATGGCGTTTAATGTGGCAAAAAAGTCATCAACAAGACCTGCTGGTAAACGAACAGTGGCAGTATATGCGCCATTGTCAAGCCAGTCTTCTTTGATCACGTGATGTTTGTGAACAACACCCTTTGCTTGTCCTGCATAAGATGCAGCAACGGTTATAGCAATGTCTTTTTTTTCAAATTTTATGGGTAACAGTTCCCGTAATGCACTAAGTGCATCGTCTACTTGATCTTCTGCGCGTTTGTCATCGTCAAATCGAAATTTGGATTGTTCTAACGCTGTTGCAATCCGTTCAAGTGGATGCGGGTATCCTGTTTTACTATCCACAGCATTTGTGTGGATAATGTTCACAAGTTGTTTCTTTTTTGTTTCTCGTTCTTCGTCACGGTGTTTAGCTGTATGCTGTATTTCACCTTTCAAAAGTATTTGAGTTATAGCTTTACGGACATCATCCGTATCAAAAGCGGCGCGTAAATCTCCTTCACTAACTTTCTCACCTTTCTTGACGTTAAAGTAAACGTCTTCGGTGGCAAGAATGTCTTCTAAAGGAATTGCTTTGCCTTGTTTGAATGCGAGCGCGTTATCACAGTCGACAAGTATTTCAAAATGTCTGCCTGCTTTCTTGAGGCGTGCGATGACTGCGCGATCGACTGCAACCATAATAATAGAATAAACAAAAACTTACTTGGAAGCTTTTGTTAGTTCCTCCTTACTATAGCGTCGAAATTGTTGTGTTTTTCCATCAACAACAGCTCCATCAATGCGATCAATGTTAAATTCTGGTCCAAGTGCACGTTTTAATGCGCTCATGGCAAGTTTTAATGCTTGATCTAATGTCATGTTGTCTTTGTATTCTTTGTTGAGAATATCTTTTACAGCGTCGTCTTTTTCGCCGATAGCTGTTGCTTTGTATTCAAAGAATGTTCCTGTTGGATCGGTGACAAAAATATGATTGTGTTCTCCTGCACCCATGAACATTAAACTAACACCAAAAGGACGTGCACCACCGACTTGTGTGTACGATTGTTTGGTATTACAAATATCTTTGACTAATGTTTCTGTATTAATAGGCGTATTATAGGTTACTCGATGTTGTTGTGCTAATACTTGTGCACGTTCAACAAGAATACGTCCATCACTTAAGATACCCGAAGCGGATACACCCATGTGATCGTCTATTTGAAATATTTTTTCAACACTTTTACCGACGATGAGTTTTTCTACAACGCGTTTGTCTGCGAGTATTAATACCCCATCTTTACACGTAACACCAACGGCAGTACTTCCTGCTTTGATGGTTTTTCGTGCGTATTCGACTTGTAAGAGTCTTCCGTCCGGACTAAAAATAGTGCTGGCTCGGTCGTAGCCCATTGCTTGGTGGCTCATTTCATCTGCTTGCATTGTTATTCTCCTCCATGTGATGTGTATGTCTTCGTTGCGTTGGCAATGGTGCCTGAAAGACCGACACATGTGATTGTTACTGGTTGACGTTGTATTGATGTAATAGTCATGAGACCAGTACGAACGTCGTCAACGGCAGATCGATCGATCCGCATGATGCCTTTTTTGCCTGTTCCCTTAATAAACATTATGCCTGCCTTACTATAGCCATTATCGCCTAAAAATTCCAGCATTCCTTGCTCTATGCCTTTTTGGAGTGCTCCTGCACTAGGTGCTGAAGAGCCAAAAGAGCTCGTTGAGTAGACAAGATACCGTTTCTTTTCTTTTAATGTCGGTTGAATTACCTTCAAACCAGGTCTTTTTTGCATCGTTTTAATGAACGAAGAATAAACGTTCTTCCTTTTTGTATACAGAATCAGCAGTAGTTATATGCTTTATAAGGGTTGTGATCAAGCTATTCTGATCTTCTTCAGAGGTCGTTTCCAGTGTAATGCTTGTTTGGCTTCGCTGCCATTCATGCCAATAAGGCGTGCAAATGATAGTAAGTCTTTAGCGCCACGGAGTTCTTTTATGTTAGATGCGTACGAACACACAACCATAGGAACCTTAAATTGTCGACATATTCGTACGTTCTGTCGCATGCGTCCAAGTATTTGTGCACGTGCTACATCTTTTGTATGCAATAACGATGCAAAGCCAAAACCAATAGCGAGATGGTGTCTCTTAGCAAGTTTTGCAAGAACATGATTTAATCCTGATCGTCGTTGATGCACCGTATCTTTTGTTTGTTTCAATTCTGGATTCATAAGAATATCAATACTTGGATCACTAACAAAAGCACGATTTTGTGCATCAGTACCACCTTCTTTAATGAGCACATCAGGTTTACTGATCACCTTTGAAAAACCAAGTGCTTTACCATGGCCTTTTATTTTCTCTGTAACCACACATTGAACGATGTCTATCATATGTTCTTCCTTTGGATGCGTTTATTTAATCCTTTGCCTTCAACAATGTTAATTGTATGTCCTTGTTCTTCTGCTTCTATCAAACATGTTTCCATTATCTCTGCTTCAACATTAGTTTCTATTTTTTTAGCACTGTACTTTCGTTTCGTTAACCGTTTACGTAATGTTTTTACATCACACCGTACGACAACAACATGATCAACTAATTTCTTAGGTAAGTAATGTGTTAAGTGTCCATCAACAACAACACCTTTCCATCCTTCTTTTACAAATCCTTGTAGAACATCTGTTAACACTGCAACAAATATTTTTGTATCAACAACGTACGTTTGTAACGAACGATCATATGCTGTATATACTTTATAATCCTTAATAAACTGCGTACTATCAAAATATAAAAAACCACGTGTACGTGCAAGTTTCTTTGCGTACATGGTTTTTCCTGTTCCTGCACTTCCTGTTACTGCAATGATTTTCATAGTGTTGTAAAAAAACTAAAGTATAAAAGAGTATTTAAGGTTCGGGTACTTCCCAAAAACGGGGTTTACACACAGTATGATTGAATTACCAGAGTATCAAGATTTTCTTAGTCGTGCAGTTGAAACAGTGACAACGGGTCAACAAGTTGTTCCACATAACAGTGATGGTTCACAAACAAGTTGTCGTCTTGCAGATTTAGTATTAACTTTTGACATCCACAATGGTGGAGATTCATTACATTTAGATGTTGGTGTACGACATACAGAAAAAATAGGAAATGAAGAGTTTGCAGAAGAAAGAAGGTATGTACGAGAGTGTTTAGGAAGAAGATTGTTTGAAATGGAAGGAAGCCCATACAAACGTTTAGAAAAAAGACTTCCCGGTTTTGAAAAAGTATTTCCACGTATGGAAACAAGTGGTCATGAGGGTGATTGGAATATTCGTTTTGAAATTGGTGAATTAACAGATAGGGTGGGAGATGCACGAAAAAAGTTTATTACAGCATTTACTTCGTATGTACTGAAACCATTATTATTAATGAGTAAGCCATATCGCAAACAACTTACAGATTTAGTTAATAGTAGTTCCGATGAATGATTTCCCATCTAAGAATCGTTTTACATTGGTAAGATTGCTACCAAGTATTGTTGTTGGCACTTTTCCTTTGTGTATTATTGTTGAAGAATGATGGTCTAAAACAAAGTGTTGTCCTGGATGGAAAGATAATTTTCGTACTTCTTTGTCAAATTCCCGATAACTAATACGTGGAATAAGTTTAGCCCCTTTATATTTGTGAGGGTCTTTTGTGCATAATCCTTTAACGTTTGTTAAATTAATAAAGCGTGTTCGTAAGTATCGTGCAAGTTGTGCTGCAGTCCCATCACTTGTTTGATTATCTGCATATCGTAATCCTCCACAACAAACAATTTTATGTTTTGTTAATAAGTGTTTTACTTCTTTCAAAGACTTTGGTAATGTACGTGTATTTGATAGACGTCCAAAGGCGTTAGCAACTAACCGTGCATTTGTTCGTGTGATTGCAATGCCAAAGTGTGAAACAAATTCTTTGTTACTGTTAAAATGTTCTAACGCAGTCATGTATGTTCGTGCTATACTACCTCCACCAACAACGATAACAAATCGTTTGCCAGGGTATGATGTAAGTAATCGTTTGAGTTTATTCAAATAAGTATAATTAACATCCAGTCCATTAAATAACAGACTTCCACCAAGACTGATCACCTCTACATCCATTAATTTATGATGTACGTAAGAATTTATATGTGTTTGCTAGTCTGAAGGATGTTGTTGCAATTCATAGAGGCAACGAACAAGGGTTGTATCAGATCCAAATTGTGTTGGAATTCCTGACCGAACAGGGTGGGGTGAAGAAACAGTAACGCTAATACTTGTTTGTTCATCAAGGGGGCTTTTTTGTGGAGTATAGTGTGCAGAGATATCAAAATCTAAGAAGGATGTTTGATGATCAGGATCCTGTACCAAAACTTCAGCAAGACTACGCATAGCAGCAACATACATGGCATCAAAAGTTCCAGGTATTCTCCATGCTCCATGAGCGGACACACACTCTTGAGCATCTTCTTTCATAGCTTCATAGAGTCCCCATTCACTAGGACTTAAATCATAAGAAAAGTCTGAGAGGTCTTTACGATCAAGTGATCTAAGATCAGAAGAACAATCTCCTAACACTACACCAAAATAAGAGTCTGGTTCGAGAAGAAGATTTATTGGCTCATCAAGTCCCATAAATATTTGACAATAAATTTCAGGATGAGGTAAACCATAGGCATCTCGTCGCATTTCAAAAGCAAATGCCAATTGATAGTCCTCCACTGCACATGTTTGCTCCAAAATCAATGTTTGGGCAACATCGGCAACAAGGGTAGAATAGATAAGTGCCACACCAGCACAAACATCTTCAAGCGGATTTTCACGAACAATTTCAGATAAGTTAATGTCATCAGAATCAAGAATGTATTCAAGAAGAAAACGTTCTTGAGGGCGAAGTACAGCAAGACATCCACGGCGAATAGTTTGGTCAACAACGTGTGAAGAAAGGTCATCACCCTCTCCACCAAGAGATACTACAGCAACCACTAATCATCCACCGTAAACAATGTTGAATCATGGACGTCCCATAATCCTATGCGTGCACCTGCATCAAGCCAGCCATGGGCGTAGCTTATGGCTGCAAAAGCGTTAACATAATCTTGTTGTTCGCGGAAGTGTTTGGCATCAGAAACATATCGTTGTATCATATCGAGAAAGTCTGCACGTGCACCGTCAGTATGTATTTTTTCAGTTGCTTCGGTTGCTTTAGTAAGTGCTCGTTGTGTGATGTCAAAGTATTTGTCAAGTTTGTCGTCGGTAACTGTATTCACTTTCTATTGATAAGAATGTGAACTATAAAAACGTTTGGTCATTTTTAAAGGATTATTCTACGGTTACTGCGAGTGATCCTTGTCGTCGATGATAGATAGTAGATCCAACAGCACGGTAGATAATAGCAAAGTCTAAATCAAGTGAGTTACCTTGTTGACCTTCAAGCCCATCTTCATTATCTTCAGTACAAACATTTCCATTAACAACGGTTGGTGGTGCAATACCTGGTGGTGAAAGAACATAACCATATGGATTAAAACTGCCACCTGCATTTCCCGTATCAATAAAGTTTGAGCAAACCGCTGGTTGAACGGTAAAGAAATCTCCTTTACAACCCATGAATTGAACATGGTTGGGATTTGGATTCGCAACATTTCTCAGTGTATAAATCGGCCGTGTTTGACCATCTTTGAAAGGCCCCGGATTCACACCAGGTTCCAAACCATCAAAAGGATATGATTCAATCCCCGCACCACTATCAATACTCATACGAGCAAAACCAATACGTCCACCGCAAAGTTCAGAACTCAAAGGTGCTTCTTTGTTAACAACAATAATAAATTCATCTAAGTCTTTTCCTAGTGCATTGATGACAGACATGTACACTCCTGTTTCATTAATTTTAAAATCATCACAAGCAAAACCAGGTCCTAAAAAACATGTTTCAGGAAGAACACCTGAAGGTGTTAGTACACCAAAAAATGCAAGTGCACTAAGGGTAACAAGGACAACAACAAGTGCCCAGCCATAGGTCATTAAGAATTCCATAGCCGCTTGGCCTTTACGAACACACCTCATAGGGTACAAACAAACCACCATGTATTTAAACATTCGTACCACGGTTATCAAATGAAAGATGTTATTATAGACACTTCAACATTACTCACAGCTGCACGTTGGGGTATTGATATTGAACAGTCTTTACGAGAAGAATTATCTGAAAAAGTAACAATTTATTATATTGATAAGACGCTTATTGAGTTAGAAAAGAAACCTGAAGAAAAAATCGTTCTTGCATTACTTAAGACAATGAACGCTAAGAAGATTACAACAGATCGATCAAAGA
Organism: Candidatus Woesearchaeota archaeon; assembly: GCA_964622835.1. Classification (GTDB taxonomy): domain Archaea; phylum Nanobdellota; class Nanobdellia; order SCGC-AAA011-G17; family UBA489; genus JABIKK01. Next base: position 156,903 of record CAZUSA010000001.1, read on the forward strand.
ATGTTGATCAACATCTCATCGACTATGCGACGGCTCATGAGGGTGTTTTCGTAGCTACCCAGGATAAAGCACTGAAAGAAAAGCTTAAAAAGAGACGGGTGGGAATTATCACCATACGCCAGAGGAAGTACCTTAAACGCGTAAATTAGGCAATTGAACAATGTTCTATGAATTAGAAGTACGGAGTCACATCAGAGTACCGCCAACAGAGTTTGGAAATGATACCGAAAAGGCTATTTTACGGAGTTTAAATCAGGAATTTGAAAATTATGTTTCCAAAGAATTAGGTGCTGTTATTGGTGTTACTGAAGTGTTAAGTGTTGGTGAAGGTATTATTATTCCTGGTGATGGCGCTGCTTATTATGATACCATGTATAAAGTGTTAACATTCAAACCTGAAATTAATGAAACGGTCTTAGGTAAAATTACTGAGATTAGTGAGTTTGGTGCGTTTATGGGTATTGGTCCGATTGATGGTATGATTCATATTTCTCAAACCATGAATGATTATGTTTCATTTTCAAAAAGTAATGTGTTAACGGGTAAAGAAAATAAGCGTTCGTTAAAGATTGGTGAAATGTGTCGTGCTAAAATTATTGCTGCTTCATATAAAGATATGAGTAATCCTAAGATTGGATTGACCATGCGTCAACATCGTTTGGGTGCATTAAAATGGGTGAAGGAAGATATTGCTAAAGATAAAAAACCAGGAAAGGCGGCTAAGAAAGAATGAAGAAAGTCTGTAAGTCATGTAAGTTATTTGTTGATGGTCCAACATGTCCTATTTGTAAGGGAAACCAATTTTCTGAAAGTTGGAAAGGAAGAGTATTCATTTGTAATGTTGAAAAATCAGAGATTGCTCAAAAGGCAGAGTTTAAAGCAAAGGGAGAATACGCAATTAAAGTAAAATGAAATCTAAACTTATTCAAGAAATAAAACAACCATTATTGAAGAGGAAAGAAGTAGTGTGTGATATTGAACATGCAAAGGCACCGACACCAAAGAACGAAGAAGTTGTCAAGGCTGTTGCTGAAGTAACCAAAGCAAAAGAAGAAGTTATTTCTGTAAGAAAGATTACCAATGGTTTTGGTAGTACCAATGCAGAAGTTCGTGCGTTTGTGTATGATTCTGAAGATGCTAAAAAAGCTGCTGAGTTTATTGATAAAAAGAAAGCTCGTCAAGAAGCAATTAAAGCTGCTCATGAAGCAAAGAAAAAAGCTGCTGAAGAACAACCAAAAGAAGCTGACGTTCCTAAAGAAGAAGAGAAACCTGCTGAAGCAAAGGAGGAGTCAAATGGCAAAGAAGCAAGTAAAGAATAAGGTACCATCACAACGGTGGAAGATGTATTCAATACAAGATGGAAAGCTTGTTCGTAAGAATCCTTTTTCCCCTAAGGAAGGGCCTGGTATGTTTATGGCTGTTCACAAGGATAGAGTAACCTGTGGCAAGAGTTCGTATACTGAGTTTAAGAAAAAAGAAAAGAAAGAAGAGTAAATTCTACAGCGATGTTTTGGTACAACAATGTATTTAAACGATAGTGTGAATATTTTTCGACATGGATGAGTATTCCAAACCGAATGAAGAAGTGGTGAACCATGAGCATGCTCCCGTAGATTCTCATGATGAAGAAATTGTTGAAGAAGTTGAATATGTTGACGAAGATGGTAATCCCATTCCAGAAGACGAAGTAGAAGAATATGAAGAAGTAGATGAACAGAGTAATCCTACTGATGAAGTTGTTGAGTATGTTGATGAAGATGGTAATCCCATTCCAGAAGACGAAGTAGAAGAATACGAAGAAGTTGATGATACTTCTAGAGATGAACCAGAACAGGTAATACCAAGTATTCAAGAACCAATACATCAACCTTTGGCATCAGAAACAATTGCTGTTACTCCCGAACCTGTTATTGAAGAAGAACCACAAGAAGTAATTCCTGAACCTGTGTACCAACCTGAATACACCCCACCAAGTATGCCTGAAGTTCCTGTTGAACCAACACATGAAGAACCAGTTGATCTCCAAAGAGAAACATTAGTACAAGAACCTATTGAACAACCTGCACCACATGAAGAAGTGGAAACGGTTATGCAGGAAGTGCGTGAGCAAATACCAGTTGAAGAAAAGGAAAATACTGCTGCTGAAATTTTACAGGATGTTGCTGATATTTCTGGTATTTCTATGAAGGAATTACAACGTCCACAACCAACATTTATTCCGGAAGAACCTGTTCAAGAACAAGAACCTCCACATGTTGAACCCGTTCGTGAAGAATCTGTTGAGGTACAACGAGAAACATTAGTACAAGAACATCCTATTATCAAAGAAGAACCTGTTCAAGAAGAACAAACAATGGTGCAACAACCGTTAACACATGCTGAACAAGATACGCAGCAGTTGTTAGATAATGCACGTTTGGCTCAAGAAACAATGGCGCAACCACAACAAGAACCGGCAAGAGAAGAATCTACGGATCATTTTTCTGAGTCTGAAGAGCAAGAGCATGGTGATATGTTACAAAAGTTAAGTATGACACATCCTACTGCTGAGGTACATCCGCAAACGACGGATGAACAAGAGAAAACACCATCTGCTACTGAAAACAAGAGTCATCCACATTTGAGTTCTACTGATAGTATGGAGTCTATTTCTCGGTTGACTGAACGTATTTTTTTCAGTTCTGATGATGCATATGACAAGTTGAAAAAGAAGAAGATTTCTAAGTAAAAGTATAGCGCTCTCGCGTTACTGAAAAGAACCCTGGGAAGAAACCCGAAAGTTTCTTCCTGGGGAAAAAGAGGTGATATAATATTGTGATCACCTCTGACTTATAAACCTTTCGATTTGTTACTATTTTGGAATAGTTACACATTTCCTCAAAGGAGAAGCCGAGAACACTTAAATACCAACACCCATTTTTAAAGACTATGGAAGAGAAGATCTACGATCTTATTACAAAGAAAAATGAGGTGACCTGGCAGACAATTCTCTATGAATTAATCAAAACGGGAGAAATTGACCCTTGGGATATCGATCTTAGCAAGCTATCACAAAAGTACATTCAAGCAATAAAAAACCTCCAAGAACACAATTTTTTCATCTCAGGAAAGATGGTGCTTGCCTCAGCAATTCTCTTACGTATGAAATCAGATCGGTTACTCAATGAACATATCGCAGAATTTGATAGTATTTTGTACCCTCCTGAAGAGGATCTGTTACTTGAAGAAAATGATGAAGATTATCGCTATGCGATTGAAGGAAAAAACGTACCAAAATTAATGGTAAAAACACCACAATCAAGAAAACGCCAAGTAACCATGAACGAATTAATGAAGGCCTTAGAAAAAGCGTTAGAAGTTGATGAGCGAAGAAGAATTAGACGATTATATGAAGAGCCAGTTATTCAAGAAGCAGTCATGCCAAAAAATTCGTATAATATTTCTGATTTGATTAAGTCTATTTATGAAAAGATTGTGTATATGTTTTCTGCAAAGCAACAATTAAATTTTTCTGATTTATTAGAAACAGATACAAAAGAAGATAAGATCCTAACATTCATTCCATTATTGCATTTATCGAATCAACAAAAGGTAGATTTGGAACAAGAGAAACCATTTTCTGAGATTAAGATTACGTTAACGAATTAATGCTTTTTCTAATAACGTAAAACATTCATTTTCTGTAAGTAATTGTTCATCACCCGTTTCCATGTTTTTTAATCGTACTTTCTTTTGGTTGATTTCTTGTTCTCCAAGTAAGACAACATAAGGAATACCAGCTTTGGATGCGTAGTTCATGTTTTTTCCAAGGCCTCGATCGAGTAAGTCTGTGTCTACCTTTAATCCTCCTGCCCGAAGTTTGGTTACTAACTGTCGTGTTTGATCAAAGCAGTTAATACCAATAACATAGACGTCAACAACCGTCGGTCTCACAGGTGTTGCTTGTATAAGTTTCAAAGCATCAGTAATAACATCTAATCCAAAGGAAAGACCAAGAGCAGGGTAGGTATCTTTACCTCCAATAAAGTCGCCAATCATTTGATCGTATCGACCACCACCAGCAAGACTTGAGGTAATACCTATTTTTTTGCCGTCAGTGAGAAATGCTTCATAGACTGAGCCAGTATAATATGTTAATCCTCGTGCGAGTGCAGGTGAAAAGACTAAGCCTTCGACGTCTGTACACAATTGTTGTAAGGCAGTAAGTCCTTCATTGTCGCCGATAGCTTCTTTGATAGTAGAAAAAAGAACATCATTGGTTCCTTTTGTTTGTAATAACATTAAGAGTTCTTTGCATTGTCTAGACGAGATACCTGTTGTATCACAGAGTTCTTTTTGTACAGCTGCTTCTCCAACCTTGTCAAGTTTATCAACGATAAGTATTGCTTCTGTTTGTTTGTTGTTGGGAACACCACTTTGTGTTATAATTGCATCAATAACTCTTCGATCGTTAACGGTTAAAACAACATCCATCGCAAGTGCCTTGAATACATCTTGTGCTAACGTTAATAACTCTGTTTCTGCTGCAACTGTTGTACAACCAACAATGTCAACATCGCATTGCCAAAATTCTCTGTATCGTCCTAGTTTTAGTGGTCCATCTCTGAAAACACGACCAATAGCATAGCGTTTATACGGCATGCGTAATCCTTTGTTCATGGCAATGATGCGTGCAAAGGGAACTGTTAGATCATACCGTAATCCTAAGTCGCGTTTTCCTTGGTCTTGTAATTGAAAGGTTTCTTTGAGTATTTCCGCTCCACCTGCATATTTAGAGCTAAGAACATCAATGCGTTCTAACACAGGTGTCTCTAACGGATTGAATCCATATTGTTCAAACGTTTTCCTCATCGTGTCAACAACGGTATTACGAACAATCTTTTCTTCAGGTAGAAAGTCTCTCGTTCCTTTTGCTCGATTTAACTTCATTGGTAACTCCTATAAGTAGAAAGGACGGCCGGCGAGAATCGAACTCGCGTCACAGGACCCACAATCCCATATTCTACCATTAAACTACGGCCGTCATAAAGTGTTTCAACAGCGTTCAAACAAGGTTTAAAAAACTGTTGGAGAAAACAAGAGTTAGCACTATCATTATTGGGTATACCGATGATGAAGATACTCAACTCGTGTCATTGTATTGCTTCAAGAAAGAAATGAGTATAAAAACGTTGTTATTGTCCAATATTTTAACTTTCACACACTACATCCACATCATCCACATAGAGTGTGTTGTCTGTTGTAATTGAGATATCCAATGTATTTGCATTTGTAGGTGTTAAACATTTCTTGGTATAACGTGTATAAGTTGTTGTAACTATTGAATTGAAAGGACAGGTACTAATAATTGCTGAATTTTTGTCTTTCCAAGTCATTAAAATGTTAATATTGGTAGCTGGATTGTCCGCTTTTAACATAACATTTAACTCATAATTCTTAATAGTATTATCAACACTTATTGTTTGGCTTATTGAATCTCCTGCAAGTAATTGCATGCTTTTATTTCCAACAACATTTAACGGTGCAGTTGCATCTTCAATGACTACAGGATTGCCACTTATTTGCCACGCATTATTTGAAAATTCAAAACTTCCATCTTTAAGCTGATTAGAAGCTGCACACCCTAACACATTTTGTCCTTGCGATGCAAATAAATCCATCACGTCTTGGTGCGCTATTTTTGGATCATTATCAGCCCTTACCAACCCCATACTTCCCTCGCCTACCTCTCCCGAAAAATAGGTATCGGCAAAGATCCAAAAACTCATCCCTTCGAAAGAGTTAGCATTATTATCTTGAGATAATGTTGCCATTAGGTCAATAACATAATCACTTTGTAATTGTTGTTCAGGTAATGTAAGGGTTGGAAGCCCATATCCTCCTTCAGACATAAAGAAAGGCTTAACTGTAACGCCAGGATCATCTTCCTTGAGTTTATCTTTAATTAATTCAGAATTATCTAAAAGAGCCTGACCACCAGCATATCCAGAGTAAGCAAAGTACTCAATATAAGAAAGATTTTGTGTTAATTTCCATTCACCTATTCTCAATGTTTTTTCATCTTGTTGGTATGGCAACCAACCAGGACCTCCAAAGAGAGGATACTGACCCAAGCGCACCTCATAATATACTTTTTGTTGTGAATTTCCTTGTTTTATTGCTGCAGTGTAGTTTGTTAAGGTCGGAAATAATACAATTCTATCCCACCATCCCCTAAAATCTTCAAACTTAGAATTATTCCAATTCATTGGAGAATTTATTGGGTCTGCTTCATCGATATAATTTTGAAATGCACTTGGATAATTGAGCATAAAATTATAGACAATCCTCTGTTTGCTTATCCCACCAGTATAAACTGGAAACAATACATCGCTCCAATTAACATAACTTTGACCCCATCTAGCATTCCAGTAATTTAAATCAGGGTTCCCAATAAGGGTATCACTTTGGAGAAATTCTTGCCATGAATTCAAATAAATTTGGCTGCCATATTCCCAATAATTTAAATTCATATATTCAGAATCATGCCAGAAATTCACAACATTATCATAACCTTTCATTTCTTCAACTACAATTTTAATTGCACCAATATGAACATTTCTGAAGGCATCGACTACCATCCAACCAGGGAATAAATATCCACAACCACCAGGCAGTACTTTTCCGGCACCATCAAAACCGCCCTGGGAGTTACAAGAAGCTCCATAACCCTCTGCTTCATCCGGTATCCTTGGCCCATCAGAAAGGATTACTTTCAACCCAACACTATCTGCTATTGTTACTAGTGTTGCCAAATCATTAAGGGTTGCTTGATTTTTAGAAAATGTTCCAAGCGTATAATTAACATTAACAACAAAGTCACCAGGGTCATTTTTTATAGTTATCGCATCAAACCCTGTTGCCTTTATTTTTTTGAAGTCCATTTCAAGTCTGTCAAGATCTAAATTTCTCCAAAAATAATGATGTAATGCATGTGGTTGAACGTAATATACAGATCGTAAAAATTCAGGATCTCCTTCATCGAAAGGTTTTAGACCACCGGGTGCTTGACCGCTTGGTTGTTGTAGATTTCCTCTTGTTGGTGTAGTGGGATTTGGTTGGCACACACCAGACCATCCAGAGCCCCATTTTACAGTAGGATCACAAAAAAATCCTTGTGGGCAAGGTTCACCACCTACAGAGCAAACACATTGGCATTTATTTTTTTCAGTTGCATCATAGTCTTCAGGACCAATGCAAGCTGTACCGAAAGTAACGCCATCGTAAGGGCAATTAATAAACGAATTACCTGTTTTTCCCACATCACAACTTTCACCTTGATTTATTATGTTATTACCGCAAACATCTGATGTTGTAACGGTGGGTGCTTGAAGAGGAATTATGGGTTGTCCTGTTAACTCATTAATATTACTAGCAAACATGGCAGCAGCAAGAACCAACACTATTGTTAATACAAATCCTCTTTTCTCCATACTTTACAGATGAAAACATTCTATTTAAAGGATCCCATAGAACAAATAGTCTTTGTTTATTGGAGTTATTGACCAAAAATAGATCGTAACATACGTATCGCAAAGGAGTCTCGTCGGATGGTTGAAGTGGAAGTTTGTGGTCGTCCAAGTAATGATGCTGCTAAGTTTTGATAGGCCACCGCAGCAGGAGCGTTAGGGAAGAGTGATGCGACAGGTTCTCGTTTGCTTAATGCGTGTTTAACATTATGGTCTTCTGGTATGTGTCCTAAAATTGGTTGTTCTAAAAACGAAGCAACATCAGGTAGAGATACATCTGCTTCATGTCCTGCTCGTGTAACAACTGTTCCAGGAACGCGTTTTCCTAATCGTTCTGCAGTGCGTATTGTTTGTAATGCATGGGTCATACTTGGTAAGTCTGGCGTAGTAACGGGTAAGACATCATCGGCTAATGCTAATGCTGCTGTTGTTTCTGGTGTTGTTCCTGAAGGTGTATCTAATAAGATAATATCTGCGTTTACTTGATGTAAGTGTTCGCGTAAGACAGGTAAGTCTTTTGCTGCTGTTGATGATAATGATGCAGGAACAATGTTGACACCACTATGATGTTCATAGGTTGCATCAGCTAACGTTGCCGTCCCATCTAAAACATCTGATAAGGTTGTTTCTGTTGTGTGTGCACCAAGATATAATCCTAATGATGGTGCGTGAACGTCTGCATCAATAACGGTTACTTTTTTTCCCATGCGTGCAAGTGACACACCTAAGTTAAGTGCCGTGGTACTTTTTCCTGAACCACCTTTGGCATTTGCAATACTCGCAATAAGAACCATACTGTTTCTACATTTCACAAACTTCTTTTTAAAGGTTCGTACAAAGTAAGAGAAAGGTTAACACCACAAAGTGATAACAACTTCAGAGGTAGGTTTATATAGTCTCACGTCCCGTTTCGTTTATCGAAATTTTATTCATAAGAAAGACAAAAGGGAGGTTTTCATTATGATAAATAAAAGAGGACAAGCTGCTATGGAGTTCTTGATGACCTATGGTTGGGCTCTGCTAGTTGTGCTTGTCGCTATAGGAGCGTTAGCTTTTTTCGGAGTATTAAACCCCGGACAATTCTTACCTTCGACCTGTACAATTACACCAGGAATTGCGTGTAATGACTTTAAGGTAGCGGAAGGGGGAACACCAATAACAGGCACTGTAGATTTACGTTTACAGAATGGTTTTGGTGACAGTTTAACTACAGTCACAGTAGATATTGACATTGGCCAAGATGGAGCCAATGATTGTCCGCAATATACAAACGCAGCCTGGGCAGATGGTGCAGAATTATCTGTAGCAATGACTGGTTGTACAGTTGGCCCAAGTGGTGGCAAAGCAAAAGCTGATGTTATTGTTGGTTACACTGGAAGCGGTGGTATTTCACACGTTAAAACAGGCGTATTAGTTACACAAATTGAATAAGGGGACATCCCCTTTTTCTTTCTTTTTTTTAATTACAATATAGGGTAACCTATCTCAATAATGTTTTTATAACGTCAATGCACACGTACGAGGATGAATCGTAAACCTATTGCTTGTCCTGCATTTTACCCGAATACGTTTGAAAAATTAGATAGAGCTATTCAAGATGCGTTCAAGTCTAAAACCGGTCCTGGCACGTTACAAGCGAAACGACGTAACAGCACAGTAGATTTATTCATCGCTCCTTGTGACACTATTGAAAAGACTGGTCCATGCACAGCGTGGGGATATATGGATATTGCTGAAGCGCCTTTTCCAGAAACCTATATGATTCTTGGAACAAATAACCAAAGCGATACAAAGTTTTCTACGTATTTATTTGCTGATTGGGAAACACCGTTCGGTCCAGTCAAAGTAAATCAAGAAAAGGGTAAAGAATTGATGGAAGTCTTTCCTCAAATACTTAATGAACATACGGCTCATGCAAAGGAGCATAGTGTTGAAGTTCAGTTACCGTGGTTACAATTTGCGTCACGTGATAAGTTAGATAGTTTAACATTTATACCCTTAGTTATCAATACAACAAGTCTTAAAGAAATACAAAAAGCTGCAGAAGTATTAAGTCCTTTTTTAGCAGAACATAAAATCCCCTTAATTGTTTCTCAAAACATTGATGATACAGCAACATTGCAATATATTAAATCAGGAGATACAGGTGCGTTACATAATTACAAACAACGAAAACAAACAGATCTCAAGGAGATTGCTCCATTATTACTCGTCATGGAAATTGCTAAACTTCAAAAGAAGCATGCAACTATCATTAATGAGCAACCGTCAAGAATAAAAAGTAAAGAAAAGACTCATTATGCATGCGTAAAGTTTCAATAGTGAATAAAAAGAGAAAGTTCTCCTCAAAAGCTGAGGTATACACATCAATCTGGAAACAAGCACGTGGCTTAATGTTTCAAAAACCTCTCAAGAACAATGAAAGTCTTCTGTTTGCATTACGTCGTGAAGTGAGAGAACCCATATCTATGTTGTTTGTCTTCTTTCCTATTGATGTTGTTTGGATAGACAAAGATGGAATCATTAAGCATATTGCAAGAAACGTCAAACCATTCACACTTATCGTTGATCCACCGGTCAAAGCAAAAGCAATTCTTGAGACAAAAGCACATGCTACAACGTCATTACGTGTAGGCGACACATTACTCAACAAATGATTTATAAACGTTCTACGGTACCAAAAGAACATGGGTGTGTTCGAATTAAAGGGTGTTACGAAGCGTTTCAAAAACAATCTTGTTCTTGATGATATTAATTTAGATATCCCTGAAGGTTCTGTTTTTGGTATTTTAGGTATTAATGGTTCTGGTAAGACAACGTTACTTCGTTTACTAGTGGGTTTTTACAAGGCTAATAGTGGCAAAGTCTTATTCGAAGAAAAACCATTACGTAAAGTGATGAAAAAATTAAAGGAAGAAGTGGGCTTTACAACACAAGATAGTTCTTTTTATCAGAAATTAACAGTTGAAGAAAACATCCATTATTTTGGGTCATTATATGGATTAGATAAAAAAACAATAAAAAACAATGCTGAGCGTATTCTCAAACTGGTTGAATTGGATCACGTAAGAAACATCTTAGCTGAAAATCTCTCTGGTGGTATGCAACGCCGTTTAGATATGGCGTGTTCCTTAGTACACGTTCCTCGTGTTGTTTTCTTGGACGAACCAACAGAAGATTTAGATCCACTTTTGAGAAAAGAAATATTACATTTGATTACGAAGATTCGTGATATTGGAACGACAGTTATCATCACATCACATCGTTTAGAAGATATCGAACAAGTGTGTGATCATGTTGCTATTATCCATAATAAAAAAATTATACGAAGTTGTACGATTGATGAATTAAAAACACGGTATAGTCCTGATGAGGAAATCCATTTGCAAACAAATCCTGGAGATTATAAAACAATTATTAAGAATATTAGTTCGTATGATGACTATTACACGGATAATAATAGGTTAGTGATTAAAACAACGAAGGCAGAGCGTATTTTACATGAAATTTTGCATATTATTGAAAACACAGGAGAAAAACTTGTATACGTTGACGTGCAACGTCCGACGTTAGAAGAGGTTTTCCAATCATTAACGAGAGATGTGGGTGCACAGAAGGGGTTTTTGCGTAGACAATGAAACGATTAGCAACATTAATTAAGAAGAATTTCAGACTCATTTTACGATCGAAGAGTTCTGCTGCCATGGTTATTATTGGACCGCTATTACTTATTATTTTGTTAGGTGCAGCATTTAACACAGCAAGCATTTATGGTATTCGTGTAGGAACATACTCTGAAAACTACAGTCCCTTATCTGAAGCGGTTATTTATGAGTTGAATCAAGAAAGTTTTGCTACACAAAAAGTAGACAGTGAAAAATCGTGTATTGATGGTGTACGTAATAGTATCTTCCATGTATGTGCTGTATTCCCAGATAACTTGAAAGTAGCCCAGGGTGGTGAGATACAATTCTATGTTGATAATACAAAGACGAATATTATTTATTTAATTACAGAAACGATTGCTGCGGAAATTGGGAAAAAATCTGAAGATTTGTCCTTACAATTAACGAAAGGTGTGGTTGATACATTAGGTGATATTAAGGAAGAGATTGAAGATCGTGAGAGTTTGTTAAATGAAATAAAGACAAAAGGTCAAGAAAACCAAGTTATTCTGAGTAGTCTCAGTACAAATGTTAATGAGATGAATTTAGATTATCAAAAGAGTGACATTCCTTTAGGCACATTACAAGCACAAGTAAGTGGAGATGCAGCAAATACGTTCAAGGCTGTTGAAAATAAGATTGATCTTATTATGGCTGATGTTGATAAAGCAGCATCAAAGCAAGCGAGTATTCTCAAACAAGTGGCAACGTTAAATCAAAACGCTGAAACGAGTGAGTTTGCAACCATCCAAGTAGAGAAGACGTTTACCAATATTAAGAAAGATATTTCTTCTGTTAAAGAAACGGGTACGGGTAAGATTGTTAATCCTATTAGTTCTTCTATTAATCCTATTACGGCTAAAAAGACGCATTTAAACTTTATTTTTCCAACGTTATTGATTATGATTATGATGTTTGTTTCTTTATTATTAACGTCAACGTTAGAAATTCGTGAGCGCACGTCAAAGGTGTATTTTAAGAATTTTATTACGCCAACCTCTGGTTTCTTATTTACTATAAGTAATTATATAACCAATCTATTAATTGTTGGTTTGCAAGCTGTTGTGTTACTAGGAGCGGCTGCATATTTATTTTATGCTAATATTGCTTCAACATTACATATTTTACTGCCTGTGTTATTATTGATTACCTCTATTTTCTTGTTCATGGGTATTTGTTTGGGAAGTATTTTCAAGAATGAAGAGACAAATACTATTACTGCATTATCGTTAGGGTTTATTATGGTCTTTTTCTCTTCAGCTATTCTTCCTATCGAAACATTACCTGCAATCATAAAAAACATTGCTATGTTTAATCCGTTTTACATTGGTGAAACGATATTAAATAAAATTATTTTATTTCAAGCTCCATTAAAAAACGTAATGAAAGAAATATTCTTGCTTTCCGGGTACTTTATTGGTGTAGTAATCATAACAGGTATAGTTAAAAAGGCCATGGGAAAGAAAGATTAACGTGAAACATACACAGATTTGTACAACAGGCGGCTATAATGAGGTTGGCCGTAATATGACCTCAATTAATATTGGTGGTGAAACAGTTATTTGTGATATTGGTATAAATGTTCAAAAATTAGTTGAGTACCAACAGAAATCAACAAATCAGCCTGTATATACACGAGCAATCATGGATAAGATTGAGGCTATACCTAATTTAAACAAGTTACAGTCATGGTTACCAACAGTTAAGGGTATTGCTATTTCTCATTGTCATTTGGATCATATTGGTGGTATCAAGTATCTTGCTCCTGAAATTAAGGCTCCTGTTATTGCTTCTCCCTATACGATGGAAGTGATTCGTGGTGATATGCGTTCTGATGATATTAGTATTCCTAATAAGATGAAGACGGTTAATCCTGATGGAACGATCCAATTATCTAAGAAGTTGAAGTTAGAGTACATTAGTATTCCTCATTCTACGCCTGAATGTGCGTTGATGGCTATTCATTCGCCGAAGGGTGTGTACTTGTATGCTACTGATTGGAAGTTTGATAATACACCGGTGATTGGTAAAAAGCCTAATTATAAACGTCTTAAAGAGTTAGCAAATAAAGGTGTTAAGGCATTAGTTATTGATTCATTATATTCACAAAGCGAGGGTAAAACACCTTCTGAAATGATTGCACGTGAGTTATTACGTGATGCTATGACCGGTGTTGATAACAGTAAGGCTGCTATTTTTACAACGTGTTTTGGTTCTCATATTGCACGATTAAAGAGTATTATTGAGTTTAGTAAGAAAATTAATAGAAAGGTTGTTGTGTTAGGAAGAAGTTTTGGTAGATATGTTGGTGCTGCAGAAAATACAAAGATTACCAAGTTAACAAATCAAGCTGAATTTTATACATATCGTAATGAAATTAAAAGAAAAATTACTGAGATTGAAAAGAAAGGTCCACATAAGTATGTTGTTGTTTGTACTGGTGGCCAAGGTGAACCAAATTCTGTTCTTTCTCGTATTATGAATAGTGAGTATAAGTTTAAGTTTTATCCTGAAGATGAAATTATTTTTTCTAATAAGTTAATTCCTGTCCAACCAAATATCCGTAATAGGGAATATATGGAGAAAAAATTGAAAGAGATGGGTGCACGTATTTTCACGGACATTCATGTTTCTGGCCACTGTTCTCGCGAGGATATTAGAGAAATGATTAATTTAACCAACCCTGAAAATATCATTCCTTGCCATGGTAATGAGAAATTAATGAAGCCAGGGTATGATCTTGCTGAGGATATGGGCTATAAAAAAGATCGTGATATTCACTTGATGAGTAATGGTGAAAAGATTATTATCGAGTAGTTCCTTCTTAAAGATACTTCTTCAATCAGATAAATGTATATAAAATAAGCCTGCCAAACCTCTTCACCAAGTGAAATATCTTGTAGGGTTTATTCATGATAGAAGATCAAAAGTGTCGGTTTGCTCATTTAGCTGATTGCCATATAGGCGGATGGCGGGAAGAGAAATTAAAGGTTCTTTCCATTAAAGCTTTTGAAGAAACGGCTAAGAAGATCATTGCAGAAAAGGTTGATTTTGTTATTATTGCTGGTGATTTATTCAATACGTCCATCCCTTCTGTTGATGCATTAAAACAAGTTACTACGTCACTACGTGAAATTAAAGAAGCAAATATTCCTGTGTATATTGTTCCAGGGAGTCATGATTTTTCTCCTTCTGGTAAAACAATGTTAGATGTGTTAGAAAATGCAGGGTTATGTAAAAATGTTCATAAGTTTGATGAAGAAAAGAAAGAATTACACATCACCTATCACACGTTACCTAACGGCGAACGTATTGCATTAACAGGTATGTGTGGTCTTGCTGGTGGTTTAGAAAAAATACAGTATGAAACAATTACAAATAGAAGAGAGATTGAAGCTATTACTGATTTCAAAATCTTTGTATTCCATACATTATTAACAGAATTAAAACCGTCAAAGGATTGGGAACATGTTCCGTCAGAGTCTATGATGTTGTTACCAGTTGGATTTAATTATTATCCCGGTGGCCATCCTCATTTTGTTTCACAAAAAACAACAGTCAACCATCCATTAGTTGCATATCCTGGTCCGTTATTTCCTAATAATTTTAAGGAATTAGAAGAGTTACGTCAGGGTGGTTTTTACATTGCTACTGTAAAGAAAGATAACCAGATTACCTTAGATCATATTCCTGTTCAATTAAAAGAGATACTTCCGTTAACGATTGATGCGAATGATAAAACTGCTGGTACCGTCGAAGAAGAAGTTCGTGAATTGCTTACACGTGTTGATATAACTGATAAGATTGTAACACTAAGAATAGCAGGAACGTTAAGTAGTGGTAAACCAGCCGAAATAGGTCTTAAAGCACTGTTAGAAGAACACACAGAAGCATATCATATTCTCAAGAATACAGCAAAGCTCAAGGCAAAAGAGTTTTCAGAAATTAACAAGGCTTCAGGTAGTATTGATGAAGTTGAAGAAACAATTATTAAAGAGCATGTTGGTCAATTAGAGATTCCAGATTTACAATTGAATGAAAATCAAGAGTTGTTAACAAATCAATTAATGACAACATTAAATAAAGAAAAGATTGAAGGTGAAAAGAACATTGATTTTGAAACAAGAATTATTCAAGATATGATTAAATTATTTAATGTGCAAGAGGTGTACAATGCGTATTAAGAACATTAAATTACATAATATTCGCTCATATAAAACAGAAGAAGTTTCTTTTGAAGAAGGTTCTACATTATTATCTGGTAATATTGGTTCAGGTAAATCAACTATCCTCTTAGCTTTAGATTTTGTTTTGTTTGGTATTAGTAGAGATTTACCTGGAAGTGCATTGTTACGTAAAGGAGAAACAGAAGGAAGTGTTGAATTGCATTGTGTTATCAATGATAATGAGATTATTATTAAACGGGGATTAAAACGTACACCTACATCTGTCGGTCAAGAGACTGGTTTTATTATTAAGAATGATGAAAAGAAAGAACTTACCGCTATGGAATTAAAGCAAGAAGTGTTAACGTTATTGAATTATCCTCAAGAATTATTAACGAAGTCTAAATCTATGGTATACCATTATACTGTCTACTCACCACAAGAGCGCATGAAGGATATTCTCCTAAGCAAGCGTGAAGAGCGTTTAGAGATCTTACGGCGTGTGTTTGGGATTGACAAGTACAAACGTGTACAGAATAATACTGATATTTTTCTTACAGCATTAAAGCAAAAGTCTAAGGAAATTGCTGCGAGTATTGCTGATTTGGAACAAAAGAAAGAAGCATTAGCTGAAAATAAAGAAAAGGAACAAGAAACAAAAACATTTCTTACATCGCTTGAACCTAAAATACTCACGTTACAAAACAAGATTGCAGAAAAGAAGAAGTTTATTGACGAACAGGAAAAACAACAACAAGTACACCAACAGAAGAAACATGAAAGAGAAAAATTACTCTTAGGTATTACCCATAAAAAAAGTGAGATTGTACGATTGCAAGAAGAAGAAACAAGAATAAAGAAAGAAATTGTTGATATAACACTATCTTTAGAAAAATTACCACTTGCTGATCCATCATTACAAGAAAGAATTACTATTTTAGATACTGAAATACAACAAGGCGAAAGTCAAGTAACAGCTATTGAAAGAAAAGTTATTGAGTTTACAACAGTAAAGAAAAGTAAAGAAACCGTATGTAATGATATTAATGCATTAGATGTTTGTCCAACGTGTAAACAAACGGTCGATGCAGATCATAAGAAACATATTACAAGTAATGAGTCTAAAGAGATTGAAAAGGTTGATCGTGAATTACAGGCATTACAGCGTGATCAAGAGTATCAACGACAAACACTTCTTGGGAAGAAAGAGGAACGAAAAAAGAAACAAGAACAATTAAACGCACAACAAGTAGTTCAGATAAAGGATCAAGAAAAAAAGCAAAAGGAACTACAGGTTCAAAGTATCATTAAACAGAAAGGAGAAGCTGAACAGAGCCTATTAGGCGATAATCAAAGGATTAGCCAAGTAGAACAGGAATTACAACGTTTTCCTGAAAGTACAACTGAACTACAAGGATACAAGCAAGAACGCGATGTTATAACACAAGAATTAAAGGAAGTTGAATTACAACGTGCAGGTAAAGAAGCTGAATGTAAAGGGTTTGCTTCTATGATTCTCAGTTTAGAAGAAGAAATCACAAGAAAAAAGGTTGGGAAAGAAAACATTGCAAAATTATTACAGTTACGTGAGTGGTTAGAAAAACAATTCATGAGTATGATGGCCTTAATGGAAAAGAATTTATTGTTACGCGTTCATGGCGAGTTAGAGGAATTAATTAAGAAGTGGTTTGGTATGTTGGTTGATGAAGAAACAATGAAGATTAGATTAGATGATGAGTTCACACCAATCATTGAACAGAATGAACATGAGATTGAATATGCTCATCTTTCTGGTGGCGAAAAAACAGCGGCTGCATTGTCATATCGGCTTGCATTGAATCAAGTGATTAACACATTAATGTCTGGTATTAACACCCGTAATATTTTAATGTTAGATGAACCAACAGACGGTTTTTCACAAGAACAGTTAGAACGTATGCGTAATATTTTAGAAGAGTTAAATACGAAACAAACGATTATTGTTTCTCATGATCCTAAGGTTGAAAGTTTTGTTGATCGTGTTGTTCGTTTAGAAAAAAAGGAACATCAGACGGTTGTTACTAAAACAATTTAATATTTTGCGTAGTCTGAGATCATTACTTCATCAATAATCCCATGGAAATAGCCACTAGCACCACCATTTGATCCTATTTGGAAGTTACTTGAAGCAAAGTCAAGAGTACCATCTCCTGTTGTTATAATCACAGGAGCACTACTAGGAACCATGTTAACAAAACAGTTAAGGGTTTTTGTTGTACCATCATATTGTACAGCAACATGAGTCCAGGTATCATAAGGAACAACAGAACATCCAACATTTAATGCAGCATTATCAATATTAAGGGCAGCAAGCAACGTATGTGTTCCCGTACCAGAGTTGTATACTGTTCTAAATTGGTTAAGTGAACCTTTACTTGCCCAAAAAGAACCAACAGGTTCGCTGGTAAGATATAACCATGCTTCAACAGTTACTGAATCGGTTATAGTTGGATATGTTCCAGCTACAACAGTATCATCGACACCATCAAAGTATAATCCACCACCATATGCACCATCAATCCAGTATGGTTCTTTAATTGCTTGTTGTTGATCATAAAGATATTCCATTTGTTTAGCACTAAGGGGACTATCATAAATAGCTACTTCATCCAGGTTGCCAAAGGTACCAGTCCAGGCCCCCACATCGTTAAATGCTCCGATTTGTGTATTAAGTCCGGACCAAGGAGCACTCATATCTGGTGTAAATATATCTGTGGGTTTTCCATCCACATAAAATTGACCAACACCATTTTTAATAGTAACACCAGCATGATGCCATCCACCATCAAAATAATTAGTAGGATCAGTATCATAGAAACTAACACCAAGACTATCAACAAAACGAAGTTTTGCAGTCTGAGTAATAAGAAGTCCATAATGGTTATTATTAGTTTTACGTGCAAAGATATATCCACCACCCCAACTAGGATTTGCAAGAACTTTTGTCCATGCAGTAAGAGTAAAATCATCAACAAAATTTCCTGCAGTCTGCCCTATATTTACTGTATCACTTCTATCAGTAAAATCAAGATTATTACTTCCATCTGTATCCCCATCAAAATACAGTCCCCCTCCAGAGATACCACTGGACCAATCAGGACAACGCACTAGATCAGGACCTCCCGGACAAATGGATCCGAGAAAACCAAGATCTCCATTATACCCATTGCCACTACTGTCTGTTGCTGTGTCACCACTTCCTTCATCAAAATGATATACTACTTGAGCAGAATCAAAGTTTTGTAGTGTTCCAGGCGCAGATCCAAGACTATCACTGAGTGTTGTTCCACTAGCATCATCAAATTTGTATAAGGCGACGGTTGTTCCGGTTGGTATGTAACCATCACCATCACCTGGTGCAAAGCCATTACCGTCATCACTGCCGCCACCAAAGCTTTGGCTGGTACCTCCAGCAACGATGGCGCTTAAACTGAATGCTTTGGTGTGTTCAATACTGCTATCTATTGTTTTGTAGGCAAAGGTTGGTGCGTCTTCAACAAAGTCTCCTTCGGTAAAGACCCCTTCACATCCGGTTACTGTAAATAATTTTTTTTGTCCATTTTTTAAACTGAGTGATGCTGATTGCACACTACATGCAGGGTGGGAAAAGTAAAAGGATATGAGATCATCACCAAGTCCGTTTAAGACAGCAATGGTTATGGATCCTTCATCAGCAACAAAATCTACACAGGCAAATCCAGGTCCCATCAAACACGTTTCAGTTACAAAAAGATTATCACCAAAGCCAAAATAGAAACTTAAAGACGCAATAGCTAAAATAACAACGAGTAACGCCCACCCATAGGTCATCAAAAATTCCATGGCAGCTTGCCCTTTATTATGTATAGATGGGGCCATCTGAAATACGCACCTCATCTATAATTCCTTTAAAGAATTGACCACTACCTGTCGATCCAAGGTACATATTGGTACCAGGTTGGAAATTTAATGTACCATTGTAAGGACATGTTTTGACAAGTTGTCCATTCAGATACCCACTAATTCCAGATCCATTAAATTGTCCAACAACCTGCTGCCATTGATCTGGCGTTACTGCACCACCACCACCAAAGTTACAGTCAACTGTTTTAGTAGCTGTTGCATTTGCAATATTATAAGCAACATGGAAATTACCACCAAAAATACGCATTTCATTACCACCTTTTTTTAGGAAAAATTGGTTGTAAGTTGTTAAAGGATAGACCCATGCTTCTGTTGTTACATAGTCGCCAACAACAAAGTTATCTGCAATGGTAACAGTATCATCAACACCATCAAAGTGTAATCCACCACTATACGCACCATTAATCCAATATGGTTCATCGAGTGCTTGTTGCTGTTCAAAGAGGTACTCCATTTGGGCTGTTGAAAGAGGTGTGTCATAGATGACAAATTCGTCCATGTTTCCGTAGGTACCTTGCCAACCATTCCCTCCATTCCATGCACCGATTTGTGAGATCCATCCATGCCCACCATTAAACATTGCAGGACTAAATGATGCACCACTAGGTTGACCATCAATATATATTTGTGAGCCAGTAACGCCACTACCGTTAATGACAACACCAATGTGATGCCAGTTACCATCATAAAAGTTGAAGGGATCTGCCCAGTAAGAAAATAAAGAAACACCATCGGTGTCGATGAAGCGTGCTCGTGGAGGTAAACCATCATCAAGGTATAATTGATAATGCATTTCATATTTTCTTCGGCCAAAGACCGTATGCCCAGAACCATAAGGATTATCAGAAAGTTTTATCCATGATGAAAGAGTAAATTTATCATTACTAGAAAAGTCTGCAGTGCTAGCACCGATATCAACAAAATCACCCCTGTCAGTAAAATCGGAAGTACTAGCATCAGTATCACCATCAAAGTATAATCCACCACCAGAGATACCACTAGACCACTCAGGACAACGAGTTATGTCTACCCCTGCAGGACAAACAGATTCTGTCGCCCCAAGGTCACCATTATATCCATTGCCACTACTATCTGCGGTTGCATCACCATTACCTTCATCAAAATGGTACAGTGCATAAGAAGGATCAAAGTTTTGTAGTGTTCCAGGCGCAGATCCAAGACTATCACTGAGTGTTGTTCCACTAGCATCATCAAATTTGTATAAGGCGACGGTTGTTCCGGTTGGTATGTAACCATCACCATCACCTGGTGCAAAGCCATTACCGTCATCACTGCCGCCACCAAAGCTTTGGCTGGTACCTCCAGCAACGATGGCGCTTAAACTGAATGCTTTGGTGTGTTCAATACTGCTATCTATTGTTTTGTAGGCAAAGGTTGGTGCGTCTTCAACAAAGTCTCCTTCGGTAAAGACCCCTTCACATCCGGTTACTGTAAATAATTTTTTTTGTCCATTTTTTAAACTGAGTGATGCTGATTGCACACTACATGCAGGGTGGGAAAAGTAAAAGGATATGAGATCATCACCAAGTCCGTTTAAGACAGCAATGGTTATGGATCCTTCATCAGCAACAAAATCTACACAGGCAAATCCAGGTCCCATCAAACACGTTTCAGTTACAAAAAGATTATCACCAAAGCCAAAATAGAAACTTAAAGACGCAATAGCTAAAATAACAACGAGTAACGCCCACCCATAGGTCATCAAAAATTCCATGGCAGCTTGCCCTCTGGAAGATAATATAGAACGCTGTTTAAGACCACCTCTCATAGAAAAATACCAAGATGAGTGACTATTTAAAATTATTTATAAAGGAATGAGAAGGAAAAAATAAACCTTTAAAAATAAGGGGGAAAGGTTATAAATTTCAGTAAGAATAATGACGTTGAGGAAGTAATAATGAAGTATATAGTATGGATAATGTTGTTGAGTGTTTTACTTACAACAGTAGTGTCTGCCGAAAATGAAGTAACTATTGATGTCCTGGAAGGCGCAGAAGAAGCTGAAGCAGGAAGCAAGGCTATTTACGAAGTGTCTCTGACTAATTTACAGCCCGATCGTGATATTTATCGTATCAGTTATAATGAGTTGTCCGTATATCCCTTTTCTGATTTTGCCCGAAGTATTATGACGGAACCGTCTCAATTAAAGTTAGATCCTGAAGAAACAGGGACGATGATCGTAACGATTAAGGTGTTAGAAAACGCGCTTGAAGATAAGAGTTATGAAATGCCGTTAACAGTAACGTCATTAACAAACGAAAATATTGCTGTTGAATTTACGCTTAAAACCTATGTGGTTGCTGCTGAAGATGTTATTTTAATTTTTCCAGAGATTCCCGATACAGTTATTCCTGGTGAAGATCAAGAAATAAAGGTACGATTAAAAAATAGGGGTAACATTGCTTTAGAAAATTATGAAATTTTAATTTCTAGTGATTTACCTCAGTTGTATAAGAATTTTATTACAGATTTTGGTCCTGGTGAAGAAATTATTGAAACAGTTATATTAAAGACGGATAAGAATACGCATGCGGGTGATTACGTAGTAAATATACATGCGTACGACAGTGATAGTAAAACACGTGGTTCTTACTCTTCTGCGTTTACGATTGAGTCATTTGATAATATTCGTGAAAAGAAGGATAAGGATTTAGGATTTTTTTCAAAGACAACAACGATTACAAAGACGAATGAAGGTAATATTCAAAATGAATTAATGGTTGAAGCAAAGGTTAATTTTTTGGCGCGTATGTTTACAAATACAGAACCGCAAGCACCTGTATCAAAGGGTAAATACATCTGGACGGTTGATTTAGCTCCTGGTGAGAGCACGGTTGTGAAGTACACGTCTAATTATCGTCCTATTTTTTATGGTCTTATTATTGTTGCATTGGCCGTATGGTTGATGACGCATTTGATTGATCGTTCTGTTATCATTAGAAAGCGATTGTATCGTATTAAGAAAACTGCTGATGGATTATCTGAATTAAAAGTATTAATTCATGTTCGTAATGGTAAGACGGAAGATATTACTGATGTAAGAATTAGTGATGTGTTACCCAATACGATGCAGCCATTGGATGAGTTTGGAACAATGAGACCAACAAAAGTGCAGCAAGGAACCAAGGGTAAACGATTTGTGTGGGATATACCTCATTTAGCACCGCATGAAGAACGTATCTTTTCATATAAAGTAAAAACACGATTGAAGTTAATTGGTGATGCGCGGTTACCTCCTTCGATTGTCCAGTATCAGACAAAAAAGGGTAAACATTTTACGGAACGTTCTGCAAGTTTGGCGTTAGAACATAAACAACAATAAGAGAAACTATTATAAGGAATCGTGCATGCATTTCTGAATTCCCACTCTAGCTCAATGGTAGAGCGCACGGCTGTAGAAGATCCATGTGACGTTTGTCGCTGCGGCAATGTATGAACAATGGTCAGCCGTAACCGTGAGGTTCCAGGTTCAAGTCCCGGGGGTGGGAGATTTTTTTTCTTAAGTGAACTGCAATAATATTTATAAGGATCCGCACCGTTACTCTTATTCAGCAAGAAATGAGGCGATCTAGCTGGTTCTATCGAAAAGAAAGCCTTATATACGATAATTTTGCTTCAATTCCCAGAATGGGGCTCTCGTTTATAAAAAGTGTTGCAGTTTTGTGTTGATTTACTTCGTGTGTGTCTGCAGACTGTTATATGAGCCATAAACGAATGCTCTAGTAGTGTAGTGGCTATCATACGGCCCTGTCGAGGCCGTGACGCGGGTTCGATTCCCGCCTAGGGCGCTTTAAATGTCACATCAAGCGGGGGCCGGTAGCTCAGCCTGGCTTAGAGCACTTGGCTTTTAACCAAGGGGTCGAGGGTTCAAATCCCTTCCGGCCCGCATTCACACAAAAAAAATGGCAGAAGAAAGACAACAATACATTGACCACACGCTTGTACCAAAGCATACTCGCTGTTCCGAAGAAGAAGTCGAAAAAGTTCTTTCAAAGTTTAACGTAAAAAAACAACAATTACCTCGTATTAGTATGAACGATCCTGTTATTGTTCATAAAGCATACGAACCAGGAACTATTATCAAGATCGAACGAACAAGTAAGACTGAACCAAAATCATTGTTCTATAGGATGGTTATCTAAATGAACAATACTGATATTATTCAAAAGTATTATGAGACGAATAGTTTGGTTGCTGCTGATGTTGCTTCATTTAACAGATTTGTTGATGTTGAGTTACAAAAGATTATTGAGGAAGTTGGTGATATTATTCCAACGGTTATTCCTGCTGACATGGATGATTTCCGTATTAAGTTTGATAAGATCTGGGTTGATAAGCCCGAGATTATTGAAGCTGATGGTAGTAAACGTGATGTTTTCCCAACAGAAGCGAGATTACGTAAGTTAACGTATTCTGGTCCTATTAATTTAGAAGTGTCTGCTCACATTGATGGTGTGCAACGTGAATCGTTTACCACACAAGTGGGTAAACTTCCTATTATGTTGAAGAGTAAGTATTGTCATTTGAATAAGATGTCTCCTGAAGAAGTTATGAAAAAAGGAGAAGATCCTGATGATATTGGTGGATATTTTATTTTGAATGGTAACGAGCGTGTGCTTATTACTGTTGAAGATTTAGTATCTAATCGTATGTTTGTTGAGCGTATTGCGACAGGTCCTGTGAAGTTCTCTGCACGCGTATTCTCAGAAAAAGGGTCTTACAGGGTTCCTCACTTATTAGAGCAAACACGTGATGGTGTGATTAATGTATCCTTTACGCGATTAAAGAAAGTTCCTGTTGTCGCTGTGATTAAGGCGTTAGGGTTAACGAAAGATGCTGAAGTTATGCAACATATTGATTTGGAAGAGATGCATGATGATATTTTTGTTAACTTATACAACACAATTGATTTGAAAACAGAAGCAGAAGCAATTGAGTATGTTGGTAAAAAGATGGGTGTTAATCAGGCACAAGAAGATAAGGATAAGAAAACGTTAGAAAATTTGGATCGTTATTTATTACCCCATTTAGGTGTTACACCTGAAGATCGTAAGAAGAAAGCAGTTAATTTGTGTAAGATGGTTAAGCGGTTATTATTAATTACTAAGAAAGATTTGGGTAATCAAGATATTGATCATTACATGCATAAACGTTTGAAACTTTCCGGAGACTTATTAGGAGATTTATTCCGCGTGCATTTACGTTCATTAATTAATGATATTATGTATAATTTTCAACGGTTAGTAAAGCGTACGAAGTTTACGACGTTAAGTATTATTATTCGAGACAAATTATTAACATCTCGTATTAACAGTGCTATGGCTACGGGTGTATGGGTTGGTGGTCGTAAGGGATTATCACAGAATTTAGATAGAACAAATTATTTATCGTCATTATCTCATTTACAGCGTGTTAATTCGTTGTTATCGGCAACGCAAGAAAACTTTGCTGCTCGTGCATTACATGCTACCCATTGGGGTCGTTTGTGTGCTATTGAGACACCTGAAGGAACATCTATTGGGTTACGTAAGAACTTAGCGTTGATGGCTAATATTTCATCTGAAGATGAAAGTGAAGTAAAAATGTTAAAATTATTGAAAGGTATGGGGCTGCAATCAGAATGAAAACTGACGTATACATGAGAGACGTGTTCATCGGTCAAGTTGACGATGCTAATGCATTTGTTACAACCTTTAAGGAAGAGCGTCGTAAAGGAACGTTACCTGATACGGTTAATGTTGGTTTCAATAAAGATTTGAATGAAGTTGTTGTTGAAATTTCTAAGGGCCGTGCTCGACGTCCGTTGTTTATTGTTGATAAAGGTAAAAGTCTCTTTACAGAAGAGTACAAGAAGAAGTTATTGAGTAGTGAAATTAAGTGGGAAGATTTAGTGAAAGAAGGTATTGTTGAATATTTGGATGCTGCTGAAGAAGAGAATGCATTTGTTGCTATTAATGAAAAGGTCATTACTCCTGAAAATACACATGTTGAAGTGAGTCCTATTTTGATTATGGGATTGACAACATCGTTAGTACCATTTTCTAATTTTGGTCAGAGTGCACGTTTAAACAGAGGTTCTAAAGCACAAAAGCAGTCTCTTGGCATGTATGCTGCTAATTATTTGATTCGTATTGATACTGATTCTAATATTTTACATTATCCTTCTAATCCTATTGTAAGAACGTGTAATGCACAATTAGCTGGTCAAGAGAACCATCCTGCTGGACAAAATGTTGTTATTGCGTTGATGAGTTATGAAGGGTATAACATGCAGGATGCGTTAATTGTTAATGGTGGTTCGCTCGCTCGTGGTTTAGCACGATCAACATACTTCAAGCCATATACTGTTGAAGAGTTACGCTATTCTGGTGGGTTAACCGATAAGATTTGTGTTCCTGATAAGGATGTTAAAGGATATCGCGCTGAAACTGATTATAAATTATTAGAAGATGATGGTATTATTCATCCTGAAGCAACGATTACTGATGAAGATGTTATTATTGGTCGTACGTCTCCTCCTCGTTTCTTGGGTGAGATGGATGAGTTTAGTATTTCCGCTAATAAGATGCGAGATAGTTCTGTTACGATTAAACCTGGTGAACCGGGTAAGGTTGATTTGATTACGGTTACTGAAAATGAAGAAGGTAATCGATTAGTACAAATTCGTATTCGTCACCAACGTATTCCTGAGATTGGTGATAAGTTTGCGTCCCGTCATGGTCAGAAGGGTGTTGTTGGATTAATTGTTCCTCAACAAGATATGCCGTTTACGTCTTCGGGTATTACGCCTGATTTAATTTTCTCCCCACATTCTATTCCTTCGCGTATGACTGTTTCTCATTTGATTGAGGCATTAGGCGGTAAAGCTGGTGCGTTAAAAGCAGAAAAGATTGATGCTACAGCATTTGCAAGTCAGTCTGAAGGAAGTTTACGTGAGATGTTGAAAGAGTGGGGCTTCCGTGAGAATGGTACGGAACGAATGATGAATGGTATTACTGGTGAAGAGTTTGAAGTGAAGATTTTCATTGGTAACATGTTTTACTTACGATTAAAGCACATGGTTGCAAATAAGTTACACGCTCGTGCTGCTGGTCGTATCCAATTACTTACACGCCAACCTATTGAGGGTCGTGCTAAGGGTGGAGGTCTTCGTTTAGGTGAAATGGAGAAAGATTGTTTTGTAGCACATGGTGCATCATTATTATTGAAAGAACGATTTGATTCTGATAAGACGATTGTTCCTATTTGTAGTTCATGTGGTCTTATTGGTGTTGATGATGTCTTTAGAAAGAAGAAGTTCTGTCACCGATGTGGTGGTAATGTTGAGATTAATAATGTTGAAATGTCATATGCATTTAAGTTGTTAATGGATGAGATTCGATCGATGGGGGTTCTTCCAAGTATAAAGTTGAAAAATAAGTACTAAAATGGCTGAAAAGATTTACAAGAAAATTAGTGAAATTACGTTTGGTATGCAGAGCCCTACATTTATTGAGGAAACATCTGCTGCGAAGATTGTTACAGCTGAATTGTATGAGAAAGAAGGCTATCCTGTTGATGGTGGTTTAATGGATGTTCATTTAGGTGTTATCGATCCTGGTTTACGTTGTAAAACATGTGGTGGTCGTTTGAAAGAGTGTATGGGCCATTTTGGTCATGTTGAGTTGGCACGTCCTGTTATTCATATTAATTATGCGACACAAGTGTATAATGTTATTCGTGGTACGTGTAATGAGTGTCATCGGTTAAAGATGGATGATAAGAAGCAAGCTTTATTCAAGGAACGGTTTGCGTATGCGAAAGAGCATGAAAATACTGATGTTATGCGAGTTATTAGTAAAGAAGTGTTAGCAAAAGCGCGTTTAATTAAGAAGTGTCCTCATTGTAAGGCAAAGCAAGATGCTGTGAAGATTGAAAAGCCAACAACATACATGCAAGGTGATAAGCGGTTAAGTCCTATTGAAGTGCGTTCACGTTTAGAAAAGGTAACCAATGAAGATGCAGAACTTATGGGGTTCAATCCGTTAACGTCTCGTCCTGAGTGGATGGTCTTACGTGTTTTAACAATTCCTCCTGTAACGGTTCGTCCGTCTATTACGTTAGAAACAGGTGAACGGTCTGAAGACGATTTAACGCATAAGTTGGGTGATATTGTTCGTATTAATCAACGGTTATTTGAGAATATTAATGCGGGTGCGCCTGAAATGATTATTGAGGATCTGTGGGATTTATTACAGTATCATATTACGACGTATATGGATAATACTGTTTCAAGTATTCCTCCTGCACGTCACCGTTCTGGTCAAGAATTGAAGACGTTAACGGAGCGTATTAAGAGTAAGGAAGGAAGGTTTAGACATAATCTTGCTGGTAAGCGTGTTAATTTTGCTGCGCGTACAGTGATTAGTCCTGATCCGTGTATTAAATTTAATGATGTTGGTATTCCTCAAAGCGTTGCTATGGAGTTAACGATTCCTGAGCGTGTTACTGAGTGGAATAAGAAATGGTTGATTCAGAAGATTAAGAATGGTCCTAAACAATATCCTGGCGCTAATTATGTTATTTGGCCGGATGGTAAGAAGAAGAAGATTACTGAAGAGACGATGGAACAGATTATGGAAGAGTTAGATGTTGGGTTTAAGGTTGAACGTCATTTAATTGATGGTGACCAATCTTTATTCAATAGACAACCAAGTTTACACCGTATGAGTTTAATGTGTCATCGTGTTCGTGTATTACCTGGCCGTTCATTCCGTATGAATCCTTCTGTTTGTAATCCGTATAACGCTGATTTTGATGGTGATGAGATGAACTTACATGTTCCTCAAACTGAAGAGGCACGTGCTGAATCTGAAGTGTTAATGGAAGTGCAAACACAGATTATTACGCCGAAGAATGGGTATAATATTATTGGTTGTGTTGAAGATTCTATTACAGGGTGTTATTTGTTAACAAAGACGAAGGAAGTACCTCGTAGTGAGGCAGTTGAGTTGTTAACGTCTATTGGTTTGGATACTATTACGTTTGATAAAGAAACAGTTTCTGGTTGTGAGGTCTTTAGTGCCTTGTTCCCAAGTGATTTTAATTTTGTTCGTAAGAATAAGGATGATAAGATTGTGATGAGTTTCAAGAATGGTCAGATTATTACGGGTATTATTGATAAGAATACTATTGGTGAGAATAATGGTGAGCTTATTAGAGAGTTTTATCGTAAGTATGGCCAAAATAAGACCATTAAATTGTTAGGTAATATTTTCCAGTTGGGTATTAAGATTCTTTTAAAGAAAGGGTTTACTACTGGTGTTGCTGATACGGATGTTCCAGATGAAGCTCGTAAGAAATCTCAAGGTATGATTAAGCGTGCGTATGATAAAGTAAGTGAACATGTTGAAGAGTTTAAGAAAGGCAAAATTGAATCATTACCTGGTAAGACAATATTAGAAACCTTAGAGATTAAGGCGATGGAAGTATTAAACAAGACGCGTACAGAAGTGGGTGATTTTGTTAAAGATTTCGCTACTGATGATAATGGTACTATTATTATGGCTAAGGCTGGTGCAAAAGGTAATATTTTGAACTTTACGCAGATGACTGGTTGTATTGGTCAACAGGCATTGGGTGGTAAGCGTATTAATCGTGGTTATAGAAAGCGTACGTTATCTTCGTTTAAGGATGATGATTTAGGTCCTGAAGCTCGTGGCTTTGTTAAGGGAACCTTTAAGCAGGGTATTTCACCGACGGAATTCTTTTTCCACGCTATGACTGGTCGTGATTCTTTAATGGATACTGCGTTGAGAACGCCGAAGTCTGGTTATTTATATCGTCGTTTAGCAAATGCTTTACAAGATTTGAAGGTTGAGTATGATTACACGGTTCGTAACGCGACAAAGGAAATTGTTCAGTTCAAGTATGGTGATGACAGTATTGATGTTTCCAAGTCGGAAGGTGGTACGATTAGTGTTGTTAATGCTATTCATGATGTATTAGGAGAGAAGGTATAATGACTGCTGATGTGTATTCGGATTTTGTAAAGAAGCTTCCTGGTAAGATTATTAATGATATGAAGCAAGAAGCGGCAAAGCGTAGTTTGAATGATTCGCAAGTGAAGAAGGTATTAGAGTATTTGGTTGAGCAGTATGATGCGGCTAAGATTAATCCGGGCGAAGCCATTGGTATTATTACTGCAGAATCATTTGGTGAACCGGGTACGCAGATGACATTGAATGTGTTCCACTTTGCAGGTGTAGCTGAAGTATCAGTAACACAGGGTCTTCCGCGTTTAATTGAAATTTTAGATGCACGTAAGACGATTAAAACACCGTCTATGATTATTCATTTGAAGAAAGATTTTGCTAAGGAAAAGAATAAAGTGCATGGTGTTGCTGCACAGATTAAAGAGACTGTTCTTGAGGAAATTTCTGAAGAGTTTAATATTAATTTGAGTAAAATGCAGTTAGATGTTAAAATTAACAAAGCTCGTATGCGTGAGATTAAGACGTCTGTTCCTGAGATCAGTGAAAAGTTACAAGAATCTCATAAGGGTATAAAGGTTCGTGCTACTGATGATGGTTTTAGTGTAAAGATTGAGGGTGCTGAGAACGAATTGATGGAAATGTATAAGTTGAAAGAAAAACTTAAACAAACGTATATTAAAGGTGTTAAAGGCGTTGTTCATGTTTTACCTGTAAAAAACGGTGCTGAGTTTATGATTATTACAGCTGGTTCTAATTTAGCTGATGTTTTGGCTATTCCTGAAGTTGATGCGTCTCGTACGACAACGAATGATATTCACGAAACGGCTAAGGTCTTAGGTATTGAGGCTGCTCGTCAGATTATTATTAATGAAGCTGAAAAGGTTATTGAAGATCAAGGATTAGATGTGGATATTCGTCATATTTTATGCGTTGCTGATACAATGTGTCGTCATGGTGTTGTTAAGGGTATTACACGTTCGGGTATTACTGGTGAAAAGAAGTCAGTATTAGCAAAGGCATCGTTCGAAACACCGTTAACACATATTGTTAATGCGTCTATTATGGGTGAACGTGATGAATTAAATTCTGTTATTGAGAATGTTATGTTAAATCAACCGGTACCGTTAGGTACAGGTCTTCCAGACTTGGTTGCGAAGATGGGTCCTGGTTTAACAGGTAAAAAAACTAAAACAAAAGAGAAGAAGGAGAAAAAATGAGTCTTGAAGATTTACGCGCGGCTATGAAGAAAGAGAAGTTAATATTTGGTACACAACAGACAATAAAAAATATGAAGAATAAGCAAACGAAAGTTGTTTTTTTGGCAAGTAATTGTGGTGAAAAGATTGATGAAAGTATTCATTATTATGCGAAGGGCACAAAGATTAAAATTATTAAATTGAGTAAGCCTCGTAGTGAGATTTCTATATTCTGTAAGAAAAACTTTCCTGTGAGTGTTATTAGTTATTAGAATGAAGACACGACAAAAGTTAGATATGCGTTTAATGGGTTTGGTCTCTATTTTTGAAGAGGTTACAAAGGTTAATGCTGTTGATTTTCTTGAGAATAAGGGTCAATTAGTGTTTCTTGTAAAAGAAGATGATGGCAAAAAAGCTGTTGGTAAAAATGGCATGCATGCAAAGAAGTTAACGTATCGGTTACAGAAGAAAGTGCGTATTATTGTTCTTTCTGCTGATGTAAAGACGTTTATTGAGCAAGTTATTCGCCCATTAGAACCGGTAGATATTGAAGATGATGGAATAACGTGTAAGATTAAGATGCGTTCTGTTGAGGAAAAGGCTCGACTAATTGGTCGTGGTGGGAGTAATATTGAGTTCTTGAAGGGTATGGTAGAACACCATTATAAGCGCAAGGTTATGGCTGTTTAAATAGCCTCATACGCACTTTGAGACCATAATCTTTATAAACCAAATTAAGAGGTTTTGGAGTACATGGCAAAGAAATCACGTGGTCTAGGCGCTGGTAAGAAGTTAGCTGCGCGTAGAAACAAGTACAAATGGTCGCAACCGTTATACAAACGTAAGAAACGTGGTTTATATTGGAAGTCTAATCCGTTAGGTAAGTCTGCTCAAGCGAAAGGTATTGTTCTCGAAAAGCGTCAAGTTGAAGCTAAACAACCTAACTCTGCTATGCGTAAATGTGTTATTGTTCAATTAACCAAGAATGGTAAGAAGATTGGAGTGTTTGCTCCGGGTAATGAAGCGATTAAACGTATTGATGAACATGATGAAGTAATTGTTGAATGTATTGGTGGTAGTCGTGGTCGTTCGAAAGGTGATCTTCCTGGTATTCGTTGGCAAGTTATTAAAGTAAATGATCAAAGTTTAGATGCGTTATCCCGTGGTAAGATTGAGAAGGGTAGACGATGAAGTTATTCAACCAGTGGGAAACACAAGGCATTCAGATTACTGATGCTTCTTTGAAGCGAATGATCAATGTTCGTCCGGCGTTAATTGCTAAATCGCAAGGTCGTAATGCTTCACAACGGTTTTATCGAAGTAAGACAAATATTGTTGAGCGTTTAATTGCTCGTTTGATGGTTCCTGGTCATCGTGGGAAGAAACATAAGACAACGTCAGGTAGATGTTCTGGTAAGTATATGACGTGTTCTCGTGTTGCTCGTGAGACATTACATTTGATTGAAGCGAAGACAAAGACAAATCCTATTCAAGTATTAGTAACTGCTATTGAGAATGCTGCTCCTCGTGAAGAGATTACGACGGTGGAGTATGGTGGTGCACGATATCCACAAGCAGTTGATTCTTCTCCTCAACGTCGTATTGATGTTGCATTACGTATTATGGTTCAAGGTGCATATCAAACATCGTTTGGTAAGAAAAAGAAGATGCGTGACGCATTAGCTGAAGAGATTCTTGCTGCGTTTGCGATTGATCAAAAGAGTGCTGCTATTGCGAAGAAGTTAGAAATGGAACGTATGGCTGACGCTGCTCGTTAGTTATTTTTTACTCATCTTTTTCTTGGTAATCCATAAGAGTAACGCCAATTCTATACCTATAACGATGACACGTAATACTTTTGACATGTCACCAAAGTATCGTCCTGTGCTGTAGATTAATAATAAGATTCCTCCAAACATGAAGCCACTACCAATGACTTCCATGGCATAAAATAATCCAAATAATATAGATGCTACAGCTAACGGTGTAATAATAAAGAAGAGATTTCTGTTGTAGACTTCTTGCACGTCATGATATTCGTTGTAACAGGTATTGCATGTATCAAAGACACGACAACCATTCTCCATGGCATATTCTGGAACACCTTTTTGTTGTTGACAGGTTTCAACGGCTGCTTCATCAATATCTGAACAATCTTCTGCTGGTGGTGTTAAGGGTTTTGGAGCGATGCGTTCTGTACAGTAATCATCATATTGTGGTTCTTCATAGATAGCATCAACAAGGAGTCCAACAAAAAGTGCTGCCATAATCGCAATGGCCAATGCCAGGAGTAATTCTTTTGTTTTCATGATGAATATTTACTTCTTCAAGCATTTATATGTTTTATGAACGAAAAGTATTTGAATAAGTTCGCACTCACAATGAGAGTAATAACCTTTGGTGATAAAAACGATCAGACTTCGTGTCAGTTTGGATATGCTTACCGCAGATGGGTTTGGGCTGCTCGACCAACCAAAACAGGATATTTCTTTCAAACCATTACGCCAATCAATATTATTATTCAAACAACCAATAAAACCATTATTTCCTAAGCCCAGGTATGTTGGTACGCTTCGTGATGGAGAAGTGGATCATATTGCAACGTATGAACAAAATGGAAGTCCAAGATTCTTTGATTTAGTACGTTACCATCCAGTTGGAAAACCTGATGAAGTGAGAACGGCAGCGGATTACAGAAGAGCTTGGGAAGAAGCATCAAATGGATTAGAGTGAGTACAGGCGAATAGCGTCTCTTCTTAGGAAATCTTTATAAACCGTTTTTTCACGCTTTAAATTATGGCGAAGGATATGGTAGAAAGCGTTAAAGACTTAATGCGTAAGCCAGAACAAATCCGTAACATCGCTATTTGTGCTCATATCGACCATGGTAAAACGACGTTTTCTGATAATCTTCTTGCTGGTGCTGGCATGCTATCAGAGGAACATGCAGGTAAACAATTAGCGTTAGATTTCCATGATGATGAACAAGCGCGTGGTATTACGATTGATTCTTCAAGTGTTTCTATGGTGCACACTGTTGATGATAAAGAGCATTTAATTAATTTAATTGACACACCTGGTCACGTTGATTTTGGTGGTGACGTTACTCGTGCTATGAGAGCTGTTGATGGATGTATTGTATTATGTGATGCTGTTGAAGGTATTATGCCTCAAACTGAAACGGTATTACGGCAAGCATTACGTGAACATGTGAAGCCTATTTTATTCATTAACAAAGTTGATCGTTTAATTCGTGAAGTAAAACTTACTCCTGAAGCAATGCAGGAACGATTCCTCAAGATTATTGGTTCTGTTAATGAGTTCATGGATAAGATTGTTCCTCCTGAACATAAGGGTAAGTGGAAAGTTGCTGTGCAAGATGGTTCTGTTTGTTTTGGTTCTGCGTTCCACAATTGGGCAATGAGTGTTGATTATATGCAGAAGAAAAAGATTTCTTTCAAAGATATTATTGACCATTACCAAGATGAAGATGATAATAAATACAAAGAACTTGCAAAATTAGCTCCTTTACATGAAGTGGTATTAGGATCTGTTATCAAACACTTACCTAATCCTGTTACAGCTCAAAAGTATCGTATTCCTAATATTTGGCATGGCGATGGTGATTCACCTGAAGGTAAAGCAATTACTAATTGTGATCCTAATGGCGAACCTGCATTTGTTTGTGTTAAAATTGTTATTGATCCCCACATGGGTGAAGTGGCAGCGGGACGTATGTTTTCAGGCACGATTAAACAAGGTCAAGAAGTATATTTGAATGGCGCTAAAAAAAGTGTTCGTGTACAACAAGTAAGTATTTACAAAGGTGCACAACGTATGCAGATGGATGAGGTTGTTGCAGGTAATATTGTGGGTATTTCTGGATTGAAAGGTATTTTCTCTGGTGAAACTGTTTCAAGTAAACCTATCGAACCATTCGAAGCTATTTCACATATTTTTGAACCGGTTGTTACAAAGTCTATTGAAGCAATGAAGTCTGCTGACTTACCTAAACTTATTGAAGTATTACGTAAAGTGACAAAAGAAGATCCTTCTATTAAGATTGAGATTGATGAAAAGACGGGTGAAAATTTAATGCATGGTATGGGTGAGTTACACTTAGAAGTTATTGAAAACCGTATTAAGTCTGAAAAGGGTGTTGAAGTTAAAACATCTCCTCCTATTGTTATCTACCGTGAGTCTATTACAAAAGTATCTCCTGAAACGGAAGGAAAGTCTCCTAATAAACATAATAAGTTTTACATTATTGCTGAACCGTTAAATGAAAAAATTGTTGAAGCGATTAAGGACGGCATTATTCCTGAAGGTCGTGTTAAGAAGAATGATAAGGTCTTATATGAAAAGTTAGACAAAGTTGGTGTTCCTGTAAAAGAGGGTAAGAAAATTCGGGATATTTGTAATGGTAACATCTTAGTTGATGGTACACGTGGTATCGTTCATATTGGTGAAGTGCAAGAGTTAATCAATGAAGGGTTTGAACAAGTGATGAAGCAAGGTCCGTTAGCAAAAGAACCGGGTATTAGTATGAAAGTTACGGTTATGGATACGAAATTACACGAAGATGCTATTCATCGCGGTCCTGCACAAGTATTACCTGCTGTTCGTGCTGCAGTAAAAGGTGCTATGACGCAAGCAACACCGGTTATGTTTGAGCCAATGCAGATTATTCAAATTGACGCTCCTCATGAAAATATGGGTGATATGTCTGGTCTTATTTCTAATAAGCGTGGTCAATTACTTGAGATGAATCAAGAAGGTGATCAAATTGTGTTAAAGGCAAAGTTACCTGTTGCTGAAATGTTTGGTTTGAGTAATGAGATTCGTTCGATGACGTCTGGTCGAGGTAATTTCTTTTTGATTGATCAAGATTATGAACGGTTACCACGTGAATTGCAACAAAAGATTATTACGTCTATTCGTAGTCGTAAAGGTTTGAAGGATGAAGACTTCAAAGAAGAAGGCGAAGAAGAATAAAAGTATTCTATTTTTTTATTATGTATCTAATCACTAGGGACGCCTGCTGCATTTGCAAAGGCCTGATTATCATAAAAAGATATTTTCACATTAGGTTCTGTTGGCCAGTAACCCTGAATGTAAGGAAAAGGTGATGCAAAAACAGTAAAAAATAGATTATCATCAAAATCTAAACTAATGTAACGCCCTGTTTGTGGTTCAATAAACACGGCACCGAGTGCACCATCAATAAGAACTGTAACAGCTGTATGTGCATAAAGAGGTTCTTGCGTTATTTCATCATAAACAACAAAATGTGCATATCCTGCGTTGTATCCTTTTTGCCATTCTAAAAATTGTTCTAAATCCGTAGCAAAATCATCGCAGTCATTGGTAACAGGTGTGTATGTCATACTTGCAACACCGCTTTCAGCAATATCTTGAGGCAACGTTGCAAGTGAAGGATGATCCTCTGGATTTACACCAACAGGAATAGGAATAAGTGTTCCAGAACTTACAGATGTATCATTATCAAAGGGAGTACAATGCTGTATTGCACCACCTTGTAATCGACATTGTTGTGCATTAATAGTAGAAAAACAGGTAGCATCAGGATGACCATATACTCCTTGCGTACAACAGACAGTACTGCCAGGTGCGTGTGTTAAGGGTGGACTCGTTGTTGCTGTAGGCATGCGACCACCGCTAGGAGATATAACAGTTTGTGCAAAAACCAATGAACTCATCATCAACATAACAAAGAGTAATACACTAAACCATTGGATAATATGTGATTTCATGATTAGTAATTAGCCTCTTCAAATGAATGGAATGAGTAGGATATTCTATTTATAAATCTATATGATAAATTACCATAAAAAGCCTTTAGAGGCCCTTAAAGAGATATAGCTCACAAAAAGAGCCAAAAATAAGATTTATATACTAGAGTATACACATGAAATGTCTGAAAAAGAGTCCATTCTCTGAAAAATATCATGGCAGAACACTACACGAGTGGAAGTGGAGAAACACATCAAGTGTATGCACCAACAAGACGTAGATTGATAGCTGTTGCTGGTCTTGTGGGGTTAACATTAGCTTCCCCACTTGCTCGCGCTTCACAAGTTGCAAATGTACTTGTAAAAAGTGATCCAAAAATATCAAAAACCAATGATGAAAATAGTCGTGAAAAACAAACTGATTTAGAACATAAATTACAATCGGACCTGCAAGCCATTTATATGGATACTGAAGGATTTCTACAACAATTAGATAAACAAAAGTATAAAAAATTATCAAAAGATGAAATGCAAGCAGAAGCAAAATATTTGACAGAGTTATCCCTTCATATGGGAATGCCTCATCTGAGAGGGTTATTATGGTATCATGCATGTGAAAGATTAGATACACAAGCAGTCTTAGATACCTTAGTTAAACATATTACACCTCCCGAAGAAGAGAGGATAACAGCATTCGAAGAAGGGTATGCATTTGAAGGAGTGGGTTTGATAGGTTGTGGCTCATCAAAAAAAGTAACTAAAGAACAACGCAAAGCACTTGCAGAGGTACTACAACCAAGAAAAGGCGTGCCAGACTATATTAACATTTCAGCATTACGTGCAGGAGCTCTTGTTGGACAAACGTATAAAAAGGAAGAACAAAAAGCATTACTTGAAAAATATTATAGATATCTTGAAGAAGCTGTTAAAGAACCGCACCAATTAGATCTCAGAGAGACAGAAGAAACACATATATCAGACCACACTTTAGAACATTTGTTGTGGACGTGTGGAAGCATGGACGGTATAGGTGGTTTACAAGATGAATTAAGAGACAGAAAACTTACAAAAGATAATAGAATAAAAAAAATATTAGACAGTGGCGAACCAATTCCAACCTTTAAAACCGTAAGAGATCCATTGAAAAATTTATATGATGCCTGGAAAGATCATGGAAAAAGGCAAAGAAAAAGAAATACATGGGGTTCTGTTAAGATAGCAGGTAAAGAGGATTACGAAGATAATTTTAGAACAATGATGGATGCTACACGTAGCGATATTAAACATTTTTTACAAGTAGTTGCAAAAACAATAAGTTTGGGAGAAATAACTGGCATGTCTGGAAATGCAAGCCCTGGTTCAAGAACAATTCGCCTACCAACAAACCTACTTAAAACAAGAGACCCGAAAGGTTTGGTAGCTTCATTAACACACGAAGCAACACATCTTTTGGATGTGATTTATGGCACATACCAAGAAGGAAAACCATCCCACTACAAAGAAGAATCACCATTTGTAACAGCTATCACTACAGAGAACATCATGGACCAATCAAAACACTCACCTAGTGCAAGTATACTACACAATAGATTAATTCGTAAATTAAAAAAACAACACTGGAAAAAACACTGGTAACAATAAACTTCTAAAAATTAAATTGGTGTTGAAGGAGGACCATTACCAGGTCCAGGTCCATCACCACCTCCACTTTTTTTACCACCACATGCACAACAACTTATTGGATCTGTAGGATTACCAAAACCACCTGCACAGAAACCAACACCATCAGAACAGAAATCTGTACAATCTGCATCAGATACACATTCAGGCCTATTACCACAAGTACTTGTAATTTCATCACCTGGTTCAACAATAATAGGACCACCACCACCACCAGTATCATCTGGTGGATCTGGAGGTATACCGGGACATTGGTTGTTCCAACCATCACACTCACACGCTGTACCTGAACAATCAGGCGGTACGCCTGTCGGTTTGTCACCATCACCTATACAACCATTGGTGGGATCACCACAATTAGGACTACAACATACAGGGTCAGGCGGGATATTACAATTAACCTGTGGGGGTCCGCCAAGTTGGATGCACTCTGATGTGTCACAAAACTCACAGGTACTTACATCATATGCAGAACAGTCATTATTACACTGCAAAACACCATTACACAATTGTACAACGCCTTGTAATAAAAAGTCATTACAGTTATTACCGAGGGTATCTGTTGGCGGTGTACCACTAAATGCACCAGGATCGCATACTTCCCCTGGTTCTATTTGGCCATTCCCACAAACAGATGGAGGCGGAGGTGTTCCTGATAATGTACAATCATTATTACAACCATCATTATTGTTACCATTTCCATCATCACATTGTTCACCAAATTCTATAACACCATTACCACATCCAGGTACGACAATTATTTTTTTTGTTGAAACTACATCTTTTAATCCCGCGTAATAGCCATATTGGCCAGTGATTGCAGGAGGGTAAACATCACAGTGTTTTGCTGTTCCACTGTTTGCTTGATAACCACATATTTGTGTACCAATGCACGTTTCAGTAGCAGTATTATAGCCTGAGTTATCACATATTTTTACAGTCCCTTTCAGATAGGTATTGGGATACCAGTTTGTTTCCCAGATACTTGCTTTTGTAAAAGAACCAGGTTGCACGGTATAAGTTGTCATTTTCAAAGTTAACGTTGTATATGTACAATCTGCATCACAACCGGTTATTCCATCATTGATAGTGTCACCATCATCACAGTGTTCTGCTCCTTCTATAACACCATTCCCACATATTCCAGGACCGCCTTCTGTTTGACAGCTACTGTCACAGCCATCGCCGTTTGCTGTATTCCCATCATCGCATGTTTCACCTGCTTCAAGAACATTATTTCCGCAGGCACCAATAACACCGCATGTACAATCTATTTGACAGTATCCTGGACAAGCAGTATCATCTGCTCCATCACATTGTTCGCCACCTGCTGGTTCATAATTATTATTACCACAAAAGTAGGTTCCGCCAAAGTTACACACAGTGTTATCTGTTGAATCATAATCACATGCATCTCCACAACTGTCGCCGTCTGCGTTTGCTTGGTTGGGTGGTGTGCTACATTTTTCTACAAGAACACCATTAGTTGTTTTTCCCGCACAATCTGCATTGCTGGTACAAACAATGTCTGCATCAAAGGGATTGAGACTTGGATCAGGATTGGATGATGTACTAACAGTTACACAGGTTCCTTTCAAGACACCGTTGGGATGGAGTGGACAATTATCTAGCCCAGGACAACTACCCCCTGGTAAACAATTTCCTAAACCGTCTCCGTCTGCATCATCAGGACCATAACAGGTACATAAACTAGTACAACTGGATAGTCCACAAAGAGCATCATCTGCTCCATCACATTGTTCACCGTTACTTGTTTCTTGTATACCGTTACCGCAAATGTTTGCACCAACACATGCACTGTCACCATCACATGCACTATCTGCACAGTCTGTTAGGCCATTACAATTATTATCTTTGGTGTCTCCACATGTTGTTGGGAAACTTACACCTTCACCAGCTAGTGTATTAATCTGATCATTAGTGTCATCGCAGTCTACGTTACCACATGATGAACTGTAGAAGTATTCTTCTCCATCACCATCTGCATCACACGTGTTACAAACACCTAAACTACAGTATTCTCCACTGTCACAATCACTATCACTTTCACATCCTAAACAAATACCTGATCCACTTGAAGTATCGCAGTTACCATAGGGACAGTCACCGTCAACGGTACAACTAAAAGAACATGCACCATCACTGCCAGGTAGACCGCATCCTATGAGTGCAGGGTCCACAGGATTGCTATCATACACACAAAAGTTATCATCGTCACATGTTGCAGTATATCCTGCGGTCATGTCTTGACAGTCACTTGCGTCATCACAGTATTCACATTGTTCGCCACCAGTAACTAATCCATCGCCACATTCTTGGAAAACAATTTGTCCGTTGGTTCCATCATTAAAGAGTGTTAAATAGTGAATACCTTTATTTAATAAAAAGTCTAAACTGCCACCGACGAAATAATCCATTTCAAATTGGTCGACTGTTCCACCGTAATTTATGGTAATGACTTTACATTGTGTTGTGCCATCTGAGAGTGCATCTGTACATTGATCGAACTGTGCACTTTCTATGTTAGGAACATTAACAACAATGGTATCCGAACTACCACTGCCTAAATTACTTAATGATTCAACGACGTTATCTAGTGTATTAACAGTATCGGTCATATAGGGACTTTGTGTTTTCCCTTGGGATAAGAAGAATAACAGCGGTATGAGAAGAACAAGAATAATTCCCGTAAGAACCATTTGTTCGGTTGCTGCTTGCGCTCGTCGCGCACTACCCCTTTTGCGAACCATGTATCTATTTCATGATCAAATTCATTTAAAAAGGTTGAGGTCTAGGTGGTTGTAAGAATACTCTCGAGAAAGCCTACCACAAGCTTTATAAATCGTTTTCAGGTTACGATTCATACGCACTCAAGGGAGTAATATTACAATAAAATGGCAAAAGAAAAACCGCATATGAATGTTATTTTCGTCGGTCATGTTGACCACGGAAAATCGACGACTGTAGGTCGCCTCATGTTTGATTCAGGTAACGTAGATGAGCAGGCTATGAGAAAGTTAAAGGAAAAAGCGCAAGAACTTGGTAAAGCTGGGTTTGAGTTTGCGTTTGTTATGGATAATCTTAAGGAAGAGCAAGAACGTGGCGTTACGATTGATCTTTCATACAAGAAGTATATGTCCCAAAAATATGAAGCAACGATTATTGATGCTCCTGGGCACAGAGATTTTGTTAAAAATATGATTACTGGTTCATCCCAAGCTGATGTTGCATTTTTAGTTGTTGCAGCTACTGAAGGGGTTATGGAACAAACGAAAGAACACTTATGGTTACTAAAAACACTTGGTGTTAGCCAAATTTGTGTGTTAGTTAACAAGATGGATACCGTGAAGTACGATGAAGCGAAATTCAAGGAAGTACAAGAAGGTATTACAAAGTTAATTAAGACTGCTGGATATGATCCTGCAAAGGTTACCTTTATTGCTGGTAGCGCTTTACAAGGGGATAATATTTTCAAGAAATCTGAAAACATGAGTTGGTACACAGGTCCAACCGTTGGTGAGCAGATTGATAAGTTCGACGAACCGGAAAAACCAAAGGATTTACCTTTGCGTTTACCAATTCAGGATGTGTATAACATTTCTGGTATTGGTGTTGTTCCTGTTGGCCGTGTTGAAACGGGTACGATGAAGGTTGGACAAAAGATTGTCTTCGTTCCTGGCCGTGAAGGGAAAGGCGTTCCTGGTGAAGTCAAGTCTATTGAAATGCACCATGAACAAGTTCAAGAAGCTATTCCTGGTGACAACATTGGATTTAACGTTCGTGGTATTGGTAAGAAAGATATTGCACGTGGTGACGTCCTTGGTGACGCTGCAAACCCACCGACGATTGTTAGTGAGTTTACTGCTCGTGTGATGATTTTGAATCATCCTACTGTTGTAACACAAGGCTATACGCCGGTGTTCCACATCCATACAGCACAAGTTGCCTGTCAATTTTCTGCATTAAAGCAGCAATTAGATCCTGCAACCGGTGACGTTCTGAAGGAAAACCCAGACACCTTAAAGACAGGTGACGCTGCAGTTATCCAGATGATACCAACGAGACCAGTTGTTATTGAAAAGTTTAGTGAGATTCCTCAAATGTCGAAGTTCGCTATTCGTGATGCTGGTGCAACCGTTGCTGCT
Organism: Candidatus Woesearchaeota archaeon; assembly: GCA_964622835.1. Classification (GTDB taxonomy): domain Archaea; phylum Nanobdellota; class Nanobdellia; order SCGC-AAA011-G17; family UBA489; genus JABIKK01. The sequence continues at coordinate 198,974 of CAZUSA010000001.1, forward strand.
GGTATGTGTATTGATTCTGTAAAGAAAACAGCCTAGGGTTATACCTTAGCGCTCTTTTTTCTTTTTTTTATTCTATTTTTTAGAGCGTGTGCTCTGTAAAGAATTCACCCCATAAACCTTATAAACCACAAATTGGGCTTCCTATTCACATGGCAAAGGCACGTATTAATATTGCAAGTACAAATATTACGCAGTTAAATCAGATCTGTAGTGATATTACTGATATTGCTAAATCAACAAAAACAAAGATGTCTGGTCCTATTCCGTTACCAACACAAATTCTTAAACACACGACTCGTCGTAGTCCCTGTGGTGATGGTAAGGCTACGTGGGATAATTTTCAAATGCGTATTCACAAACGTCTTATTGATTTAGCTGACAATGAACGAGCATTACGGTTTGTTATGAGAGTCCCTATTCCAAAAGAAGTGGATATTGAAATTGAGTTATTAGAATAATTTTCTTACATAGAATAAATATTTTTTCAAGAATCTAGCGAAGCTTTCTATTGTTTAAAGTATCAGCGCATAACCGTGGGAGATAAATGTACGCAGTAAAGCGCGGGTCAATTAACCCTTCAGTCTCCAAATCCGTACCGTTGGAGGAAGCCAGTAAACATAATGAAATAACTGTCAACGTCGTATCCTTCTTTGGTAAACACTTTCAAGTCTCCTACAATATCCATTGCATGATCTTTGTCGTGTTCGTTTCCGAGTCTCAGTATTTTCATTAAGAGTGTATCCCTTTGTTTTTCATCGAGTGGCTTCCGATCGCGTGCACAGCACGGATGTACTGTTTGTTGCATGATAATCAGCCTATAATTATTGATATCTTTACTTACTTATAAGAACTGTTGATATAGAATTAAATGTTTCTATACTGTATATAGTTCTAAGAAAAATTGTCTCAATTTTGAGTTACGACAGAGGGGTACTTTTCACACTTCCCAACCGTTGAGAAAAGACATATATGTCTCAAAGAGATTATATGATATGGATTTTTCAATACGAAATAAACAAAATGTAGAGAGTAGGTGGAGAAAGGTTCATGAAAAAGAAAGAGCATACATTAGAGATAATAAAGAAAAGACAAAGCATTTTAGGGCAAGAATATGTGGATTTTTAGCAGGAGATGGGAATCTCCTTATTGCAGGAAAAAACAACAAACACCATAACACAGTACGATTTTTTCCAGACCATCATTCACTAATAAAACCATATATCGAGGCTACATTAAAGGTCTACAATAAAAAACCAAAAATAATAAAGAAGAAAAATTATTATTGTTTAAATATTGATTCAAAACCAATGGTTGAGGATATTTTATCTACAACAACGTTAGGAACCAGCACATGGAGTATTCCAAAAAGTTTGAAAAGTAATAATGAAAAAATTGAGTGGTTACGAGCGTTCTTTGATGCTGAAGCCTATGTTCATCAAAAATATATCAGAGTTCAATCAGTGAATGGAGAGGGATTAAAAGAAGTAAAAGAGCTATTAGGAGACTTGAACATATATTCAAAGATTTACGAATATATGCCTAAACAAAAAAATCATAAAAAAGTCTATATGCTAACAATAATAAGAAAAAAGGATAAGTTACATTATAAGTCCCTCATAGGATTTAACCATACAACAAAACTTAAAAAGCTAAATTTTACACTTCAAACAAGATAATCATGCCACGGTCGCATAATCTGGTATTGCACAAATCGTTGTTGTAGAATATATTACAGCGAGTGTAAGCCTGGAAAAACCAGAAGATACCAGTAAGCTTGGCCCTTTGGGCGTCCCGGTTCAAATCCGGGTCGTGGCGCTTCTATTAGATTTTAATAAAGGGAGTTTTTAGCATATTCCAGAGATGAGAGCAAAGTTCTTTAGTTTCAAATTTTTTAAGTCCAATGGTCATGTTATTGTGGCCTTTTTTTGGTTGATCAATGTATGTTTTGAAGATTCGGTCCCACCATGGAAGATTAAAACCAAAATTGCTATTGGTTTCTCGAATAATGGTTGAGTGATGGATTCTATGCATGTCAGGTGTAACAATTATTAATCTCAAATATTTATCAAACGTTCTATTAAATTTGATGTTGCTGTGATTAAACATGGCTAGACCGTTGAGGATTATTTCAAATAAAATGACAGCTATAACAGGTGTGCCAAGGAGAAAGATAACAACACTTTTTATGACCATAGAAAGAACAATTTCCATGGGATGAAAGCGAAATCCTGTAGTGACATCAACATCCAAGTCTGTGTGGTGCATTCTATGAACCTTCCAAAGTATTTGGTTATAATGGAAAAAAACGTGTTGGGCATAGATAGTTAAGTCTAGTAAAATGATGGAAATAATGAGGAGTGGTATAAATGAAACAGTGATGTGATGAAACAAGCCAAAACCTATGTTTTCAGCATATATTGCTATGCCTACAGCTGCAGCAGGGAATAATAATCTAAGAATAATACTATCCATTAATAAAATTAAAATATTATTTTTCCACCGTAGTGATCTCTGTACTTTTCTTTTACGAAAGGGAATGATAAATTCAATCAGAATCATAGATAATAATATGATTAAAAAGACACTAATGCGTACTAAAATTTCATTCATTGTTTTTTAAGTTTTATTTGTTAAAAGTGTATATAAAGTATTTTCTGAGTATATTTTTTTTACGTTCGCCATTTCCGTGCACTTTTTTCTGTTAAAAGTGTTATCAAAAAGACAAAGGCAAGGGCGGTAATGTAAGCATAAAGAAAGTTACTAAGGGTATAACCATAGGATTTGGTTAATGCAAGTATAAAGACACTATACCATGTTACGATGGATATTGTTCCTGATATAGCGGATACCCACAAGATTTTCTGTGTACAATATTTCTTTCCGTTTTCTATACATTTGGTAAGATTGGGTGATACATGTTTATGTAAAAAGAACCCGTTAACAACGATCACCAAGAACAATGCCATTTTGAGTTGAAACAACGAACTTGATAATAGTTCTGGTTTATTGGCGACAAGTAAGACGCCAGTAATAAACATTCCACCTAAGGCACCGATGATCATGCGTGAAAGGAAGGGGTAAATAAAGACTAATCGTTTTTCTAGTCGTTTGCTTCTCAAGCCGATGAGATGAAAGTAATCAACAATGGTTACAGAACCAACACCAATGACAGCGAAGAGAATATGAAGCACTAATGTAATAACATGTAACACATCTGGTAAAACAAACATGGTTAATAGTTTTCAAATAAGTGAGCGTATGCTTCTTTGTGAACAACGCCTAAATAGATGTTGATAATAAATACTAACGCTGCTGCTGCAATACCTGCTGGATCTAAGAACAAGTGGAATAACACAAAGTTTATACTTAATGGTGCTAACAATATTAGTGCTAAGTGGACATATTTATTAAACAGTAATAAGAGTCCAATAACGATTTTTAGTGAGTTAACAACGTTAAAGATGTATCCAGATGCAAAGAGTGCTCCCATAAAAGCTCCTGCTGGGCCTGTAAGTTCTGGCATGGGCATGAATTGTAAGAATCCATTGAGTCCAAAGACGACTAATACAATTCCTAATACATATCGTGCGAGAGTTGCTAACCAAGATGTCTTTGCCATACCAACATACTCTATACAGACTATTTAAAGATTTAGTTCATTAACACGTCTTATCAATGAACGGCAACTGATGGCGTCGTATGTAGGTAATGATTGTTGCCATAACGAAGACAGTAACGGCTAATCCAAAGAGTAGTCCACCGTCGTTTTCTACAACAATGCCGAGTCGCGTAAAGTGAGCAATAATGGCTCCTAACATGAGTCCCATTGCTAACAATCCACCACTGGCGACGAGTCGTGGTATGAGTAAAAACAACCCTGCGACACCTTCTAACAATCCGATAAGAATACGTCCTGTTGGTTCCATACCTAGTAAGGTAAAGGTTGCAACGGCTTCTGGTGCGCCGGTAAATTTAAACCATAATGTTTGGAATAAGATTATTGCTGCTATTATTTGTAAGATCCACAACCATTTGGGATAGCATTTCATGATTTCCACGTCCTTTTTTGTGTTGTTGACGGCAATGTAAAGAGCGCGCTTCGTGGTATATAAACATTTTCTGGACATAAGTCTTTTGTTGATCGACAGCCCATTGCTGATAATAATTCTATGAAGTCATGTTCTAAGTTTTTTACGTAGTTAGCAATACGTTTTGCTTTGTCTGGTATGATTAATCCTTGTTGTAATACAGGATCATGCGTCGTAATTCCAACGGGGCAGGTATTGTGGTTGCATTGTAATGCTTGTATGCATCCAAGTGCTAACATAAATCCTCGTGCGGTATACACTGCATCTGCGCCAAGTGCCATGGCTGTTAATTGTCGTCCTGGATTGATTAACTTTCCAGAACACACAAGTTTAAGTTTGTCGCGTACTTTTTCTTCAACAAGTACTCTGTTTGCAAAGGGTAGTGCTTTGAATAAGGGTATGCCAAGATCATCCATGAAGCTTTTCGGTGCTGCTCCTGTCCCACCTTCTGCCCCGTCAATGTCAATGTAATCGGGAAACACTTTTTGTTTTTTCATTTCTTTAATAAGTGTTCTAAATTCTTCTTCTCGTCCTAGACATAATTTAATACCAACAGGTAATTGTGAAACATCCTGAACGCGCTTGATGAATTGTACGGTTGTTGTGGGTGTGGTACATTCTATGTGATGGGGCGGTGATATAACATCTTTATTGAGTGGAACATGTCGTAAGGCTGATATTTCTGGTGTTATTTTTTCTTTAGGTAGTAATCCTCCTTTTCCTGGTTTTGCTCCTTGTGAGAATTTTATTTCGATCATTTTGATCTTGTCTTCTGCTGCAAGATCACGAAGTTTTTCATCGTCTAAACTACTGTCTTCATTACGAACGCCAAATTTTGCTGTTCCCATTTGAAAGATTAAATCGCATCCTTCCATTAAATGATATTTCGGCGTACCTCCTTCACCAGTGTTCATAGGTATTCCTGCCATACGTGCACCTCTCGCGAGTGATCGTACAGCGTTTTGCCCTAATGCACCAAAACTCATGGCACTGATCATAAATGGTTTGGTAATAGTATAAGCATTTTTTATGCCACGTTCTTCACCAAAGGTTACACGATAGGGTATGAGTTCATCTTTGTCTACAGGATATAATGAATGTTTAAGTTTTATTTCGCTGTCGTTGAATTCTAGTAATGATCCAAAAGCTGATGAGGAGTCAACATCTTTTGCTTTGCGATAGACTTCTGCTCGTTCAACACGAGTAAAAGGACGTTCTTCTGTGTCACCTGCAAAGAGGTATTGTCTAAATTCTGGTCCAACACTTTCGATGAGATACCGTAGTTGTCCAATAATACCAAAGTTACGTAATAATGAGTGCCCTGTTTGTAAATGCCGATAATAATAGTTAATACCTGCTAATAATAAAAAGAAAACGGTCAAAAAGTGAAAGTAAAATGAGATGTAATGTCCTGCAAGACCAAAAAGTAGGGCAATAACAGGTATTGAAAGGTTGACGAAGAGTGCTATTTTAGGCAAATTGATAGAGAGTCGAACCATAGTTCTCATTGACGAGGATGATATTTATAAAGATACAGGTAATGCCCACCTACCATGAAGCGATGTGCGTGGCCGGGAACAAAGAATCAGAGAATGATTGCATACCATGATGAAGAGTGGGGTGTACCTTTACACGATGATAGAAAGTTATTTGAGTTTTTAGTGCTAGATGCATTCCAAGCTGGTTTGAGTTGGGAGATTACGTTGAATAAACGTGAGGGTTTTGAAAAGGCGTTTAAGAATTTTGATGCGAAAAAGATCGCAAAATTTACAGAAAAAGATGTAAAACGATTACGCCAAGATGCAAGTATTATTCGTAATCGGTTGAAGATTGAGTCGACGATTGATAATGCTAAAGCCTTTCTTATAATTCAAAAAGAGTTTGGGAGTTTTGATAAGTATATTTGGCAGTTTGTCAATCATAACCCTTTAGTTAATAAGCATAAAGCAATGACGGATATACCTGCTACAACAGAAGAATCTGATGCGATGAGTAAAGCGTTAAAGAAACGTGGGTTTCGTTTTGTTGGTTCAACAATTTGTTATGCCTTTATGCAGGCTGCTGGTATGGTGAATGATCATACCGTTGATTGTTATCGGTATAGTGAGATAAAGAAAAAGGGGATTTGACTCCCCTCGGTGAACTTAGCGTCTCCGCTTTGTTCGTGCTCTACGAGCTGTCTTTCGAACAGTCTTTCGTGCAGTTTTACGAACAGTTTTACGTGCTCTACGTACGGTTTTACGAACAGTTTTACGTGCTCTTCGTACAGTTTTACGTGTTGCTTTTCTGGTACTCTTTCGAGTTGCCTTACGTGCTACACGGCGCTTAGTTGTACGTACTTTTGTACGTGCTCTTCGCACAGTTTTTCGTACTGCCTTACGTACTGTTTTACGTGCGCTCTTTCGAGTTGCTCTTCGTACAGTCTTTCTTGCAGTTCTTGTTTTTTTTCTTGCCATTTGTTTCTCCGTTCACACGTATGTGTGTGAATGTTTTATGGTTTGTTTATATTGTAAAAACACCATAAGTATATAGTGTAATTACTATGTTGCACTACATACTTTAGTATTTAAAGGTTGTGTTTAGTAAAAAACAACAAAAGTTAGTAACACTTGTAAAAAAAAGTTTGTGTAAACAATATATTAATTATTAAGGATGCCAACCAAGTGGAACTTCTCTTTTCCTAATAACATCCCCCTCACGAGTGTACTCTGTATAAAGTTTCGTTTGAGAACCAATAGAATGAGTAAACGAATAAGAAGAACCATTTAAAGTATCAACAATACTAACATTTTGGTCAAATATTTTTTGTGGTGTTACAGAAGTTACTCTTCCACTATTTGAAGGAACAACGCGAGGACTACAACCAGTTAATGTAAGTGCAGCTAAAATACCAAGTGTTACAGTAGGAATAGCAAGAAGAGTAAGTAATCCAGGAACACCAGCTTCTCTTTCTGCTTCATCCCTTCCAAGTGTCCTAACAAACTCGCGACCTGCATAACGCAAAGCACTAACAGTCATTTATTTTTTACCGCCTTTCCATACGGTATCAAACATGGTACCGAAGGCTTGTGAAAAGAACGGTGTGCTGATCCAAACTGCTGAGTCATATGTTTCGTGAACATCTTTGTCATTAGAAATCATAAACAATGCTTCTTTACGATCAACTAAACAGAATCGAGCATCGAAAGCTTCTGCTTCTTTGAGAGTTACAGAGCCTTTGACTAGTTTTAGTGTATTTTGATCGATGTCTTTTGTTGGAGCGAGCATTTTAACAGTAACACCTTTTGTGTGTAACTTTGTAAAGAGGTTTTTGAACTTTTTAATTTTTCTAGTTGCACCATCTGCTGTGGTTGCTATGATAACTTCTTTTTCTGCGTTTTCTAACATTGTTTTTAATTGTGAATATAATGCGTCTCGTCCTTTGACAGAGCCAGATAAGTTAGTAGGATCTACTTTTTGTATGCCTTGTTTATACAATAATTCTAAGTCACCGAAGAGTGTTTCTTTCTTGACGTTGTCAAGTTCTTTCATACGATCATTTGATTTCTTTTGTACTCTATCTTTGATGCGGGTAACAATTTCTTGTGGTTCTATTGCCATGTACTTGATAGGCTTACCAAGTTTCATCATAACAAAACCTTTTTTTTCTAAAGAATCAAGAACATCATAACTTCGACTTCGTGGAATTTGTGAAATATCACTTAATTCACCAGCGGTTGCAACGCCTCTACAAAGGAGTGCTGTCCAAATTTTGACTTCATAGATATTTAAGTCAAATGCTGATCTAAGCTTTTTGAGGAGTTCGTCCTTGAGGATCATAGTATATCTTGCCCCACCTCTTGGAAGAAAAACAGAGAGAAGTCTCTTTAAAAACCTTTGGGTTTTTAATAACTAACAAGTGGTAAAATAAAAGAAAAAATGAACCCTCTAAAAGAGGATTAAAAGGCGAATTCTTCGCCAAGCGCGTCAAGCTCATCATCTGCAAGCTCTTCTGCAACGCTGTCTAAGTCATCAAATGCACTTTCTAAACCATCATCAACAGCAGCATCACCCGAAGGTGCAACAGCCTGTTGATCAGCGGGTTCATTATAAGCACAGCCAACAACGAACAACATTAGAACAATAAAGAGTGAAATAAGTCGTTTCATAAAAGGCACCTCAAAACCATGATACTAAACCCAATCGTCCACCATATTTAAAGATTTCTACACTTGACAAAAGGCTTTTATAGCTTCTAGGATGCAACGCATAATGCGTAGACAACTAAAGAGGGTTATTCTGTTAGTTTTCCTAACTTGTGTACTTCTCCTACCAATCGTAAGTGCAGAAACAACAATCCAAGGAACAGTATATGATATGTTTCTTAATGAAATTGACAAAGCAGTGATTACTATTACTACAGAACCAATACAAACAGTTGTTTCTACGAATGGAGAATATAGTCTACGTGTTCCTCAAGGAACCTATACAATAACTGCAATGTATGAAACCCCAAGTGAACAGTACACCGTCGAAGAACCACTCACTATAACAAGTGATGGTGTCTTTACTATTGATTTAATTCTTGCACCAACACTAGATGACTTTGATGAATTGACAACAGAAAGTGAAGAGTTTATGTTGGAAGAACCTGAATCTTCAAAGACAGGTCTTATAGCAACAATCATTGTTTTATTCTTAATTCTCCTATACTTACGCATGGCAAAAAAGCATTTTGTAAACAATGACGATCTCAAAAGTGAAGCAGATGAATTATTAGAAAAGGTTTATAGGTTCATTAAAGAAGAAGGTGGACGGACAACACAGAAAGATATAAGAAAACAATTCCCTTCAAGTGAAGCAAAAGTGTCTTTAATGATCACCGAATTAGAAGAACAGGGAAGAGTAAAGAAGATAAAGAAAGGAAGAGGAAATATTATCATTATTACAGGAAAGTAAGACTATGGGGAAAGAATCTAAGAATCCAGTATACGTACATGGGAGCAAGAGAGAGTATGTTACCATTAAACATAGTGGGACTTTTGATATGGATGGTTTATTGAATGGTATGACAGGATATTTAAAAAATTTGAGATATGATATTGGACAAAAAGAGCATACTGAATCTGTTCGTTCTGATGGAAAGGAAACAAAATTAATATGGCGATGTTTTCGTGAAGTTACAGAATATATTAAATATTACCTAGAAATAACGATTATAATATTACATCAAGTTGATGTTATTGTTGATGGAAAGACAATGCAAACAGGCGATGTTGAAATTAGACTGATGTCAAGAATGGAAAAAAATTGGAAAGAAAGTTTTAACAAAACACCTGTAGGAAAAACACAACGTCATGTGTATGAAAAAGTTGTTGCAAAGGAAAAATTAGGTGACAGTGAAGAACGGTTAGAAGGTGAAGGAAATGGTCTTCTTGCAGTAGCAAAGGAGTATTTACATTAACAATGGCATACGTTGATTTTTTAGAACGAGGAATACGTATGAGCCACAAAGGAAGATTTAACTTCAAAGGGATCTACAAGGAAATAACCCGTTGGGCACGGCAACATCATTATGATGATATTGTTGAATTAAATTATCAAACATCAAAAGGTAAAGATGGCATGGATGTTCTCATTCAATTGGATATTTACAAGAAAGTTTCAGATTATGCAAAGATTGGTATGGAATTAGATTTATCTGGCAGAGGTATTAAAGATGTCAAAGTCAATAATAAGTTTCTTCAAGAAGGATCCATTAATGTGAGTATTAATACTTACATCAAACGCGATTATGAAGACACCTGGAGTCGTAAACATTTTACACGATTTTGGCGAGAATTTTATGATAAATTTATTGGCAATAGTGGCTTCGATATAAAGGAAAAAGAGATCAAAAAAGACGTTATTAACCTAAAAAACGCCTTAAAAGACTATTTTAAGACCCCTACGAACAAAAAGTAAAGTATATAAGGGGCCAGGGAAGCTTGGTATATGAATCGCCCACTTCAGAATCACCCAATGGAGTACGATAACAATCAAGCAATGAAGCTTGGGAGTTAGCTGTGGGCTATATCATAATCACAACATAACGCATATGTTCATCAAAAAAATACGATAGAACCTGTCAAGGTAAAAAAATTATCACATTCATTGGTCATGATGACCGGAGAAAGAGTCCCCTTATGAAGGAAGGACTGACAGTAGCGCAAAGCCAACATCGTATTCTAGAAAACATTTGATGCAACAAAAGCGCGCTGGAGGCGCAAAATGGGAAAAATTAGTTTAGTATCAGCGAAATACATCATCCATGCTTCAATTGAAGTTGACGGTGTTGTAGATAGACCGGACATTATTGGATCAGTTTTCGGACAGACAGAAGGTTTACTTGGTAACGAGTTAGAACTTCGTGAATTACAAAGTTCTGGTCGTATTGGTCGCATCGAAGTTGAAACAACGATGAAAGACGGTAAGACAAGTGGACAAATTAACATTCCAAGTTCTATGGATAAAACAGAAACAGCATTAATTGCTGCAGCTGTTGAAACTATTCAACGTATTGGTCCATGTAATGCAAAAGTTAAAGTTACTGGTTTAGAAGATGTACGTGCTGCAAAACGAAGTCAAGTAATTGATCGTGCACAAGCATTGTTAAGTAATTTAACACATGGTACATTACCGGATTCACGGGATATTAAAGAAAAAGTTTCAAATGCTGTACGTGTTGCAGATATTGTAACCTATGGTAGAGAAAAGTTACCGGCAGGTCCAGATATTGACAGTAACGATGAAGTACTCGTTGTTGAAGGCCGTGCGGATGTTATTAACTTATTGAAGTATGATATCAAAAATGCTGTTGCTATGAACGGTACATCTGTTCCAAAGACAATTGTTGATTTAGCAAAGAAGAAAGATATTACGGTGTTCCTTGATGGTGATCGTGGTGGAGATCTTATTGTTAGAGAGTTATCTTCAATGGGTGCAGAAGTAAAACATGTTGCTCGCGCTCCTGATGGTAAGGAAGTTGAAGAAATTACCCATAAGGAAATTCATCAATCGTTACGAAGTAAGATTACGTTTGAAGAAGCGATGGATCGTATTCAACGTGGTGGCTCAAAAACAAGAGCACGTACACCTCGAAGCACAAGTACAAGTCGTCCTGAACGAAGTGCTCCTGTTCGCAGAGAGCAGTCTGATGATCGCCGTAGTTCGTTTAAAGGACGTGATGATAGACGCGGTTCATTTAAAGGACGCGATGATAGACGCAGTTCATTTAGAAGTAGAGAACCAAGAAGTTTCAATGATAGACCGAGCTTTAGTGATCGTCCGCTACGTATGCCACCGGCACAACGAGAACGATTCATTAAGTATCTTGACGAGTTAAACGGTTCAAAAGAAGCATATCTTCTTGATGGTCGTGGAAACGTCTTAGGAAAAGTTCCAGCAAAAGAAGTTGGTGGTACTATTCAAGATCTTGGAAAATCAGCACATACTATTGTAACAGATGGTTCTTTAACAAAAGAGCTCTTAGATGTTGCAGAATCATGTAGGGTGAAGTTCTTAGTAGGAACAAAGTCCTATTTGAAGGATGTGCGAACAAGAGTAAAGGTTTTAACGAAGAAAGAACTTAAAGATTAGAGGTGATCGATTGGTTGAGTATGCAAGCAAGATAAAGCTCAAACGAAGTGCGCAGATAGTCACACTTGTGGTGATTATCAGTGCATTATTTTTAGGTTCTTATTATACTGGTCTTACGCGTGAATTTTGTGGGAAAGATCAAGTATGTTTTGAAGAAAAGGCTGCAACGTGTAGTCCTGCTGAAGTGTATATTTCTCGTGAGAACAATGTGTATTCCTATGTGATGCATCCTACGTTGCGTAATAAGTGTCAAATTACTATTACGTTTGAACGTGCACAGGAAGGAACGGCACAAGAGCATGTAGAATTTTTAGAAGGGAAAGAAATGACCTGTATTATTCCAAAAGGTGATATGCGTTCGTTAGATGTTATTCAAATGGATCAAGTGATGGAATATTGTCATGGTCCCTTAAAAGAAGGGTTGTATGAATTAATTGTTAAACGTATGTATGAAGTTGTTGTTGCAAATTTAGGCAGTATCGTTGAAGAAGTTGAACGAGTGATGAAAGTATAAATGCAGAAACCAGAGGGTGGAATCACTCACCAATACGGGGGAACCCCATACTTTCCTCCACTTCGTTACCCCAAAAGCGCCAATGACAATGATTAAGGCTGCTCCGATCAAGGCCTGACCTGATTCTCAAGACCAACGGCCAATTGGGACAAAGTTTCGCAGTACGGTATGAGACCCGCACCAAGAGAGTAATCCTCCCCTCTGCCTCAGCCCCACCCTAAAGCCAATTTGTGGTAACAAGGCACGACTAATGCCCCGGCCTATTCTGCAAGTTTCTAAGAGAAAGTGTGGTATTTAAACTATGTGATAGCTAAGAAATATTTAAATAGAAATAGATAGAAAGAAAAACTATGGCAAGAGAGGAAAAGAGGTTTTTGAGAGATTTTCTTAGAACACGAAAACAAATACGATCTTTGTGTGCACTTATTCTTGCTGCTGTTCTAGCTGGATGCACTGCTGCAGAAAAAGCAAAAAAAGTACCACCTCCAGGAGATTTTGACCAACTTATTCAAAAATTAACAGCAGTTAATGAAGGAATTGAAAATATGTTTGGGGGTGGTGGGCTCACAGCAGTTTATGATACAGTAAGAGATATTACTACAACATTAGAGGGGTATTTGTCCAATGCAGAAAACGCCATAAGAACAATTGATAATGAAGGGCTCCAAGATAGTAGAAGTTATGAATATGAAAATTTAGGATCACGCCATTTAGAAAAGGCACAAATTGAATTAAAAAAATTACAACAACTTGTGGGAAAACTCCCAAAAGGATATGGCAAGGAGTATAGCAACAAATTAATTAATTTTAGGGGCGTTCTAGAAGTTCTGACTGCTGAAATGACACTACTAAGTGCAACAAATACTGCAAGGTTTATTGTAAGATTAGCAGCATCAAGCGCAGCAGATGGGTCACTAAATAGTAAACTCATTCAGGCTTTTAATACACGTTTAGAAGAAGTAAAACAGCAAGTAAAAGAGTCTCGTCTTGGAAAAGGAAGAGCATTGAAAAAACATGGGCGTGCTTTTAGTGATGCCCTTGCAGAATATGATACAATCATCGCTGAAGCTGGTTTTTAGAGGTTCTTGAAGTTTTTTAAAGGGCAAAAATATGCAACTTGTATGCCCCTAAACAAGGAACAATTTGCAGAACTAATAGCTCAAAAAGCAGATCCGAAGATGTCTAAACAGGCGTTTCAAACATTAAAACAACGCGTGGCTCATCAATTAGCATTAACACACGTTCCTAAGAATACTGAAATACTTTTTGCGTTAAAGAAGAAGGATCGTGAACGCTTACATACATTACTTGTTTCCAAGCCAACGAGAACAATGTCCGGCGTAGCACCAGTTGCTATTATGAGTGCTCCTATTGCATGCCCTCCTCAAGCATTATGTACGTATTGTCCTGGTGGTCCAAAGTCTATTTTTGGTGATGTTCCTAAGAGTTATACTGATGGTGCTCCAGCTGTTAAAAGAGCTATTCGTAATAAGTATGATCCCTATTTGCAGGTGTTTAATCGGTTAGAACATTATCATTTACTAAACCAGTGTCCAACAAAAGTGGAATTGATTGTTATGGGTGGTACGTTTCCTTCATTTGAAAAAGCATATCGTGATGTGTTTATTGCACGTGCGTTACAAGCGATGAATGATTTTAGTACAATGTTTTACACACAAAAAGGCACATTAGATGAAACAAAGTTTCGTGATTTTTTCTTATTAGATTTATCGTATGCTGATAAAGAACGTGAAAAAATTATTATTAAGCGTATGGAAGCATTGCGTGATTTAAAAAAACCTACAGTACTTGATGAACAAACAAATAATGAAACGGCACGTATTCGTTGTATTGCATTGGTTATTGAAACACGTCCTGATTGTGCAACACAAAAAGAGATTGATGAGATGTTGCGATATGGAACAACACGTGCAGAGATTGGTGTACAGAGTTTACGTGATCATGTATTGAAACGCATTAAGCGCGGTCATGATGTAGCAACAACGATTACAGCTACACAAGAATTACGTGATGCATTATTTAAAATTACGTATCATATGATGGTCGGTCTTCCTGAAACAACGAAAGAAACGGATATTCAAGAAGGAAAACAGTTGTTTGATGATCCACGGTTTCGTCCTGATTCGTTAAAGGTATATCCTTGCATGGTGATGGCTGGCACTCCGTTATATGAAGAATACAAAAAGAAATTATTCACACCGGTCACAACTGATGAAGCGATGGAACGTATTATTGAGTGGAAAAAAACAATTCCTGAATATTGCCGTATTATGCGTGTACAGCGCGATTTACCGACATATATGACTGAAGCGGGTGTTGACAAAACTAATTTACGGCAGTTAATGCATAATAAGAAAATTGTCTGCAGATGTATTCGTTGTCGTGAACCAAAAGAACAAACAGTTGATTTTGATAATGTTACAACGAAAGTAATAACGTATGAAGCATCGGGTGGTACAGAATGTTTTATTGCAAAAGAAGATGTTACGAATGATTTGTTGTTAGGATATGCTCGTTTGCGTATTCCGTTTAAGCCTGTTCGTAAGGAAATTACATCGACAAGTGCTGGTATTCGTGAGTTACATGTATTTGGCACTGCATTAGATATGCAGAAGAAGCCAACGAAAGAAGTGCAACATCGTGGGCTTGGAAAAGAACTAATGGAAGAGGCTGAAAAGTTAGCGCGTGAAACGTATGATAAGAAGAAGATGGTTGTTATTGCTGGTTTGGGTGTTCGCGAATATTATAAGAAACAATTACAGTATATTCAAGAAGGCCCGTATGTTTCTAAGAAGATTTAACGTTTTCTTACACTATAAAATCCTATTAATATCAAGATTGCTAAGAATAAGCTCATGAAGTCAAAGACGGATGCTTTTACTGCTGGTTCTAAACTACAGGCAACACTTTGTTGTGGTGCAATGGAACATTGTCCTGTTGCACATTCTTTACAACTGCGTGTTTTTGCGTTGTCAATACATTCTGACCATTTACCACATATCCATGATTCACTAACACCAACACATTGTGGTTCTACAACGGTTGGTGCATTTTTGACACTACATCCAGGTTCAACACAGTTTCCAAAGTCTGCATTACACACTTTACCACCTGCACAGACTGTTGGTGGCGTACTTAATTCATTACAACCATCATTGTTATAGTCTCCACAGAATTGTACATTGCCATTCGTTAGACAAATAGATGTTTCTGAAACACAATAGGAAGAACAACTGTCACTAGTCCCATCACCGTCTATTCCTTCGAGAAGACAGTCAGAACTACAGCCGTCATCATCATCGTTATTACCATCATCACATTGTTCACCTGCTGTATCATCTAAGGTATTATCACCACAGTAACCACTTGTTAGACTACTGGTTACTTCAAGCGTAGTACTTGTTGAAACCACTGCACCATCATAAATACCACGTACCATCCAATACGCTGATTCTGGTGTTGGTCCAGGGTTTGTATTTTCTGCATTCCATGTTGCAGTACCTGTTGAACCACTAATAGAAAGAGGAGATGGTTGTGCACTTGAACTTGTCCCTTCATTGGCTTCATACACATCAAGAGCAAACGTATATTGATCACAGTCACTATTAGGCAATGTTAGTGTAATAGTCATAACGGTTCCCCTATCAACAGAACCATCATCACCAACAGGCGACCAACTAAAGGCTGCTGTTGTAAGTGCTAGTGTACATGCGGAAGGTTCAATAATACCACCATCATCTTTCACTAAACAGGTATTGTAATCATTGGAATCAATGTCACAGGCATTTCCACAACTATCACCTTCTGTGCCACTACCATCTTCATTGTCTTGTGTAAGTTCACAGTATTCCACAAGGATGCCCTCAACAATTTTCCCTGTACAGTCAGCATCTTCTGTACAGACTAAATTATACGCAATAGGATCAAGTGAAGGATCAGGGTTTGATTTTGTTACTGCATTAATACAGGTTCCAAGATTATCTCCGTTCGGATGGTTGGGACAATTATCATCATCGTTATTTCCACAAACACCATCTGCACCACACAATGATGTACCGTCACCATCCGGGTCTGATACTGCTGGATTGTCACAAATACAATTACTTAAA
This sequence comes from Candidatus Woesearchaeota archaeon, assembly GCA_964622835.1. Classification (GTDB taxonomy): domain Archaea; phylum Nanobdellota; class Nanobdellia; order SCGC-AAA011-G17; family UBA489; genus JABIKK01. The sequence goes on from CAZUSA010000001.1 coordinate 215,323, forward strand.
CAAACATCGCCACCACAAGTAGCGTCATCATTACCGTCACATTGTTCGCCAATATCTTTAACACCGTCACCACAGTAGGGTTCTGGTGGAGGAATATTGTAACAGTTACTAGTGTCAATATGACATGAACCATATGTACTCGTACCTTCAAGTGCAGAATCACCAACTTTAAAGCAACGTAATGATCCTGTATCAAAGCCAAAGGTTTCACATGATGTTGCTCCCATAATAACATCACCTTGCGAAGTGTAGTCACATTGTTCTTGGAGTGCATATTGGTCTCCTTGATCAAGATATCCATTGCCACACCATCCTCCACCACCATATTGGTAAATACATCCAAAACTAGTATCAATACGACAGCCACTCGTACAAGTCAACGGTGCTGTACCCGGGGAAGTAGTCATACCATCTAAATCACCAAAGAAATCTTCACAGGTAACAATGCCACCCATGTTTGTACCGTCACATTGTTCGCCTGGTTCTATAATACCATTACCACAAACAGATGGGACGGCAGCAGAACAATCACTTGTATCATATTCACAGGTTGCTGTACAACTCAGATCTCCTGCGGCAAAGGTATCAATATCAACACAGCTTGCAATGTTTCCAAAGCTCGTACCATCACAGACTTCGCCTGGATTTAAGGTGTCATCACCACAGGTTCCAGCATCGGCAACGCCGGGTATAAGAGCACCACTACAATCGGAAGTGTCAATACCACATGCATTCGTACAGGCAAGTATTCCTGTGGTAAAGCCAAAGTCTCCACAACCATTTATTTTACCGAAGTTTGCACCGTCACATAATTCTCCAGGATCAAGGTTGCCATCGTTGTTACATTGTGCACTTTGTTCGACGGATTGACAACAAAGATTGTTTGCAAAGATGTCACATTCAGAAGTATGTGCATTATAGGTACTATCTCCTGCTCCTTCAAAGGAAAAGAGACATTCAAATCCTGTACCAAGACCATCACAACTTCCTTGAAGGGTTTGACAAGCAATGTTGTCATAACAAACAGGAACATATAAACTTGGATCGGGTAGATTTGCTGATACAGTTTCAGGTGCGTAATAATGTGCATCACTTACGGTACCATTGACAGGAGGTAAACCATTGGAAACATAGCCAACTAAGTTACTCATATCAGATAAACAGGTTCGTGTTGGTGCAACTGTTGTTAGTGCGGAGGATACTTCTATACAATAAGGAAGAGAATCAGGACCATAGGGTGAATAAAATGATTCTTCAGCATCGACGGTAATAACATGAGAGTTTGTTGCAGCAATAACGCCATCAACAAGAGAACCGTACATGCCAAGAACAGCATTGTCATTGAAGGATGCACAGCTTGAACTTGATATTGGTACAACAACGGCTCCGGTAATAAGTGATGAAGAACTGGATGGAACAATGACGTCGGCAACGCCTAGGTCATACATATGAAACGCAAGAAAGGATGCAAATAAAATTAAAAATGCTGGAAATAGTACAGAATGTTCATGATTCATGAAAATGAGCCCCTTTTATGCTTGTATAATACACATAAATCTGACTTATAAACCTTTTGCGTAGTAAGAAAGGTATTTATAGCATGTTCACGTTAGTAAAAACAGATGGAACTTGGCGGAAACATTACATTACAGGGATTTGATGCGGTTGATCCAGCGACGCTTATTGTTGTAAAGAAAATTGTTGGTAATTATACAAAGCGTTTAACGGAAAAACATGAGGATTTTACAGGATTACATTTGGAATTAACACAGAAAGAAGGAAAACAGTTACAAATTTGTGCAAAATGTCAACGGACATCAGGGAATAATGAGACAAAACATGATGAAGATAATTTATTCTTTGCGTTAAGCGGTGCATTGGACGCTATTTTGGCATTATAACGCTCCCAAACATTTATAAATCGACGGTGGGTTCTCGTCCCACGAGTGAGGAATATTTACTATGGCTACACGTGTTGGGGGATTTAGAAGAAAAACGAGAAGTAAACTTCGTAAATCGCCAAAGGAAAAAGGAAAAATTAGTATTCGCAAGTATTTTCAGGTCTTAAAACCAGATATGAAAGTATGTTTCAAAGCAGAACCTGCTGTTCAGAAAGGAATGTATTTTCCTCGTTTTCATGGGAAAACAGGAACAGTGATTGGTAAGGAAGGAACGTGCTATCGTGTTGCGTTTAAAGATGGAAAGAAAGCAAAAATTATCATTGCACATCCTGTGCATTTGAAGAAGGTTTAAACTATGCCAGAAATTGAATTAAAGTCAGAAACACCGTTGACATACGCTGATGTTGCGGAAAAATTGAAGATTGTTAAGAAAAATAGAGACGAGGAAGAATTAGGCTTCCGTGCGAAGAAAGCTGAAGAATTTCTTGAAGCTATTGGAAAAGACCAGTTAAAAGGCCTTGCTGCCTTGAAAGAAAAGGTTAAAAGCTTGGAGATCCCTCGATTAAAAGAGCGCCAAGTAATTAATTTGGTTAATATTGAACCAACTGACGAAGACAGTGTTAAAGCAATATTGTCTAGCGATAACATCACGCTCAAACAAGAAGACGTTAAACGTATCGTCGATTGTTTCGCCTAATAGAATGCAATACAAAAATGAATCCATCATCGCGGGAAGAAATCGCTATAGTGTTAGACTTTCTTCCGAACGGGTATCCATCGGATACAAGACCTGCACATATGAAGACGGCAGTAGCGCAAGCCATTGGTTCTGAACATTTTATTTTATTAGAGTTAATTCCTAAGAAAGAAGTTTTCCTTAAACCTGAGCAAGAAGTGTATATGGGCGAAGGTAAACGCGACGAAATTCATCATATTGGTGGTCGTATTAATTTTTTTAAGTTAACACAGACAGCTCGTATGAATTTGGAAGATTTATTGAAGAAGTTAGTGCATAAGTATGAGGCTCGTTTTTTACAATTTTTTAATAATGCTGGTCCTATTAATGCTCGCCGTCATCAGTTAGAATTAATTCCTGGTATTGGGAAGAAGCATATGTGGGAGATTCTTGAACAACGTGAAGAAAAGCAGTTTGAGAGTTTTGAGGATATGCGTGCTCGTGTAAAATTGATGCCTGATCCTGAAAATGCGATTATGAAGCGTATTTTGCTTGAATTAAATGAAGAAGATAAGCATCGCTTGTTTATTGGCAATTAAACAGTCATCCTAGAGCAAATGACACCACAACCCTTTTAAATGGTTTTTGAGGTTCTCAAGCTGTAAAATGGCACAAGAGATCAAGAACCTCATTCGTTTAGCGAATACTGATATCATGGGTGATACAACTATCGGATATGGTCTTGCGAAGGTCTATGGTGTTGGTTTAAGTTTTTCAAATGCTATCTGTCAAGTATTAGATTTAGAAAAAACAGCACCGATTGGTTCATTGGATGAAGCGCGTGTTAAAGAAATTGAAGGTGTTATTGCTGATCCTGCAAGTAAAGGTATTCCTGAGTGGATGCGTAATCGTAGAAGCGATCATGACACCGGCGAAGATATTCACATTACTGGTCCTAAGTTAAAGTTAACAAAAGAATTTGATTTACGTCGTATGAAGAAGATTAAGTCCTATCGTGGCGTTCGTCATATGTTTGGTTTACCTGTTCGTGGCCAACGTACCAAGGGTAATTTCCGTAAGGGTAAAAGTGTTGGAGTTGTAAAGAAGAAGAAATAAGATGGGTACTGTTAGAAAGCCAAGGAAAAAGTACGAAGGTCCTAGTCACCCGTGGGAACGAGAACGTATTGATGAAGAAAAGATTTTAAGTAAGGAATATGGTTTAAAGAATAAGAAAGAAATTTGGAAGATTGCTTCGAAGTTACGTCGATTAAAACAACAAGCAAAGAAGTTAATTGCAAGTGATTCTGAACAGGCAAAGATTGAAGAGAAATTATTGTTAGAACGGTTAGCACGTCTTGGTTTGGTTGGTGATGGTGCTGTTTTAGATGATATTTTAGAGATTAATATTCGTAAGTTACTTGATCGCCGATTACAATCTGTGATGGTGACGCGTGGTCTTGCTCGTACGAGTAGACAAGCTCGTCAAATGATTAGTCACGGTCATGTGATGATTAAAGGTCGTAAGACTGATATTCCTTCATGTTTAATGTTAGTCAGTGAAGAATCTGATATTACGTATGCACCAAGTTCGGCGTTTACGGATAAGGAACATCCTGAGTTAACGATTACCAAGAAAGAGTTGAGAAAAAAGGTTGATGTAGTTGAGTCTCTTCCTGAGGAAAAACCGGTTGCAAAAGAAGATGCAAAAGTTGTTGAATCAAAAGAAGCTGGTAAAGAAGAAGTAAAAGAGGCTGGTAAAGAGGAAGCGATCAAAGAAGAAACAAAAGAAGTTGCTAAAGAACAACCGAAAGAGGAATCAAAATGACTGAAGAAAAGATGAGATGGGGTGTTGCACATATTTACTCTAGCCATAATAATACTATTATTCATGTAACTGATATTACGGGTGCTGAAACTATTGCAAAAGCATCTGGTGGTATGGTTGTTAAAGCACATCGTTTAGAAAGTTCTCCTAATGCTGCGATGGCTGCTGCAAAACAAGTTGCAGAACAAGCGCGTGAAAAGGGCGTGCAAGGATTACATATTCGTATTCGTGCACCGGGTGGACATAATGGTCCTAATTCTCCTGGTCCTGGAGCGCAAGCTGCAGTGCGTGCATTGTCACGAAGTCGTATTCGTATTGGTGTGATTGAAGATGTCACGGGATTACCAGCTGATGGATGTCGTAAGAAGCACGGTAAGCGTGGTCGGAGAGTATAGATGGATATTAAGGTTTTGAAGAAGGATGAGAATAAGGTTACCTTTCAATTGAAGGGTTCTAATCCTGCTATGGCGAATGCATTACGAAGATATATGCTTGCATACGTACCTACGATGGCTATTGATACTGTTGAGATTAAGAAGAATGGTTCTGCATTTTTTGATGAGATGCTTGCATTACGGTTAGGGTTAGTTCCATTAACAACGGATCTTAAGGGATACAAAATATGGGAAGGTGCTGATGAAGATCGTCCAAAGACTGCTCAATATGAATTAAAAATGACAGTTAAGAAAGAAGGTCCGTGTATGGTGTATGCATCTGATATTACAAGTACTGATCCTAAGGTTGTTCCTGCATCTGAAAAAATTCCTGTAATGAAGTTGTTAGAAGGACAAGCTATTGAGATTATTGCAACAGCTCGTTTAGGTCGGGGTAAAGAACATGCAAAGTATAGTCCTGGTTTGGTTATTTACCGTGGTGTTCCTCAGTTAGAAGTAACCAAAGATGCTAATGTGAAAGTATGTATGGATGCGCTTGGTGATGTACTAGAAAAGAAGGGTACTGGTCTTGGTATCAAGGATATTACACGATGGAATGAGGCACATGAAGAAATGTGTGAAGCTAATGGTGTTGCTGTTACCTCAAGTAAAGAAGATTTTATGTTTACGATTGAATCATGGGGCCAATTACCTCCACGTGAGATTATGACGCAAGCGTTAACAATTTTTGAAACGAAGTTATCAGACTTTGAGTCTGGCATAAAGAAGTTGAAGTAGTTTAGTTCTCATACTTCCCATCCACTAACGAAAATAACTTATTGATATCTTATAATTTATTGCTGTGATTTCAAAGAACAATGCAACAGCAGAATTAGTGGGTTTAAGCTTCGGAGATGGTAGTTTAACGTATAGAAAGAATACGAAAAAATTACGATTCCAATTAAGAGGTGATGCAACTGAAGAAAGAAAACATTATACGGAGTTTATCATCCCGTTATTTAATAAAGAAATTATGAGACCTTTATTTTATAGAAATGTTGGAACAGTATATGATAAAAAAAGGAAATTGTTTTGGCATTTCTGTAGAAAGTAAAAAAATTAATAATTTGCACCACACTCTTGGAATTCCAGTTGGTAAGAAAAATAATCTAAAAATTCCTTTATGGATAAAAAATTCTGAAGAATACAAAAAATCCTTTTTGAGAGGGTTATTTGACACTGATGGGTGTATCTATTTTTTGAAAAACACTTCTGAAAAAAATCCAAGAATTCACAAAAGAATTTGTCTTACAATAACACTCTGCTCAAAAAATATGATAAATAAAATTTCAGAAATTTTAAAGGGTTTAAATATCGGACATGATATCAAAGAATATCAACCAAAAAATAAAAATTGGCAAAAATCATATACTATACGGCTTTCTGGAGGAAAAAGAGTCATCCAGTGGTTTAATTGTATTAGTTCAAATAACCCTAAACATAAAACAAAATTTGAAGTATGGAAAAAACAAGGATTTTGCAGTCCCAAAACAACATTAAAACAAAGAGAAAGAATTTTAAAAAGGAATTAAAACATTTCAACTATAATGCGGGGGTCCGATAGCCTGGTCAATTCGCTATGGTTGAGGGCCATAGGGCTTAGTGCCTACGTAGGTTCGAATCCTACCCTCCGCATATTTAATTATTCAGAAAAGAAGTTTTTCATTATGCTAATACCTTCACTAAAGTCATTATCAACACCCAGATTATGTCCTGCACCTTTTATGATTTTTAGTTCGGCATTTAGAAATAAACCCACAACTTCTTCTGCAACATGATAATCTACTGAAAGATCCTTATCACCTTGTATAATCATAATAGGCTGTTTAATTCGGGGTGCCTGTTCAAACATTGAATAGTCCTTTGCAGTTTCATAACAATTAAAATTAAAATATGTTTTTTCACCAGCCTTATTGAAATGAGGTATTCTTTTTTCCCTTTTACATTCCTCTATTTTTTCTCCAAGTTTCTTTTCAAGATGTTTTTGATAGTCTAACACTGGCGCTCTTAAGAATAATCGTTTAATTTCAGGGTGGTTTAATGCAGTTGCTAAAGCAACAATACCACCAAAGCTTGTTCCAAGTAAACTAATTTCTTTATATCCTTTACTTTGCACAAATGTTATTGCTGCTTCGACTTGTTGAACATAATGGGGTATACTTACTTTGGTTTTAAAATCTAAATCTGATTCTCCTTGATTGTCCAAATCTATTCGCAAACTGTTTATGCCTATTTCATTCAGTTTTTCAGAGTTACTCTTGGCACTTGATTCTTTATTTGAGCTAAACCCATGAATGACTATTACAACTTCATTTTTAACTTCAACAGAGTGTAAAACTCCACAGATTTTCCCAAAATCACCTTCAAAAAAAACTTTTTCTTCCATAAGTTAAAAATATTTCCTATCTATAAAAAGTTATTCAAACAACTACATTCCTCTTGTAAGGAGGCCGCACAATTAATTATCGAATATTTTGCCAGTTCATACCTTCTTGCAGATGTTTGCATTTGATAGCGGTATCAAGATAAATCTCAAATCCTTTTTCTTTAACATCTTTACAAAACCAAATATCATCAAAAGGTTTTTTTCCTTGTTCTGCCCTAAAACGTATTCCTTTAAGAAAAACATCTTTGTGAATGAGCACACAGCCTAAGCCACAACTAGAAATAGGCATAAGTACATTTTCACGAACATCATCAAAGGTAAGGGGTTTGATTAAGTCTTTTGTTTTGTCAACAGAAACATTAGCCATGGCAAGAGTTTTTTTACGATTTTTCCCGTCAATAGTAAATTCCATGTGTTTGAAGTACACACCAGAAATGACTTTTTTATCGTGGGCTAATAATTGTTCGATAACATCGGGGGGTGGAAGAACGTCTTGTTCTAAACTGAAGAAATAATCGTATTTTTCTGTGAGCATTTTTTCAACAAGAACATTTCGGGAGTCTGCAATTCTTTTTCGAACAGGTTCTGTATAGGGTACATGAATTATAGATAATCCAAGGGCTTTCATTGTTGTTGTATAGGTTTCATTTTGAGAATTGTCCACTAAAATGACATCAAAAGAAGGGTATGTTAATGCTTTCAAGGATGCTACAAATGCTTGCAAACAGTAGGATTTATGATCAGAGGTGGGGCATCCAACAAGGACTTTGGGATGAGACATGATCTCCTTTAAGATGTACCATATAAAGAGGTATCGTTCATACCATAACCTTTAAAAGCCCTTATTTCACAATGAGGTTACTCTGCGAGCGAAAGCGAACAGTGGAGAACTTTTTGTTCTCAACACTTTACAATGAAACGAACAGGTCCAACAAATCCCGTATTAGCTGATTTAATCACTGCATTAAAGACGGTAAGTATTGAAAAGAAAGTACCCTTATGGAAGCGTGTAGCGACAGAGTTAGAAAAGCCTTCAAGAAAACGTCGTAAAGTGAATACATATCATATTCAAGAGTGTGCTAAAGATGGTGAGATTATTTTAGTTCCTGGAAAGGTCTTAGCAACAGGTGACATCACAAAGAAAGTAACCGTTGCAGCATGGGATTTTTCAGAAGAAGCATCAAAGAAAATTAAAGAAACGATGTCTATTGAAACCTTATTAAAAGAAAATCCACAAGGAAAGAATGTGAGGATTATAGGATGATTATTAACGGTAAACATTTAATTGCAGGTCGTTTAGCAAGTTTCGCAGCGAAGCAAGCGTTGCTTGGTGAAGAAGTTATTATTTACAATAGTGAACACGTGATGATGACAGGTGGCAAAGCAAATGTTACGAAGCATCAGGAAGAACGTCAAGCACGTGGTCATCCATACAAAGGTCCGTTTGTTCCAAAGACAGAGGATCGTTTACTTAAGCGTATGATTCGTGGTATGGTTCCTCATAAACAAGAAAGGGGAAGAACTGCATTAGCAAAAGTTAGATGTTACCGTGGTGTTCCTGATACGATTACTGAAGATAAAACAACGGAAGTTAAGGGTGCACACATTACAAAGACCCAAACGCTTAAATATATTACACTAGGAGAGCTGTGCAGACGTACAGGGAGAAAAGGACAATGAGCGCTAAGATTATTACTGTTTCTGGAACGAGAAAACGTGCTGTTGCACGAGCTACTGTTCGTGAAGGTAAAGGTAATGTTAGAGTAAATAAATGTCCGTTAGCTGTTATTGAACCTGAATTATTTCGTTTACGATTACAAGAGCCGTTAGAGATTGCTGGTGAAGTTGCTGCAAAGGTTGATGTAGATATCAAAGTGCATGGTGGCGGTTCCCAAGGACAAATTGAGGCTGTTCGTTTAGTGTTAGCAAAGGCATTATATCAATTTGCTAATAAGAATCTTCAAGTACGTAAGGACTTGTTAGAGTATGATCGTCATTTATTGATTGCAGATGTTCGTCGTAACGAGCCGCATAAACCAAATGATTCGAAACCAAGAGCAAAGAGGCAAAAGTCCTATCGTTAGGATTATTATACAATGATTATTCCAGTAAGATGTTTTTCGTGCGGAAAACCCGTGAGTGCTGTATGGGAAGAGTACAAGCAACGTGTTGAGAAGGGCGAAGAAAAAACAAAAGTTATGAAAGAGTTGGGTATTGAGCGGTACTGTTGTAAGGCTTTATTCTTAGGTCATGCTGAACTTATTGATACGGTTGCGACATTTAAGAAGTCGTAAGTGTGTTATACAAATCTTTTTAAGAGTTTTAGTCTATAGTCAGTTCTATGAGAGATGATGTATGGTTAACAGAACGGTTCGATCAGATGTGGTCATTGTTTTTTCCTGATGTTGAGAAGAAGGATATTCATATTCGGTGGAAGGGCCGTTGGAAAAACAAGTTTGGTCATATTACGAGAAGAAATAATCAAACGGAAATTGCTATTAATACATTGTTTCAAGATTTACGCGTTCCCGAAGATGTGATTAAAGTAACCATCGCTCATGAGATTGCCCATTATGCTCATGGCTTCCATTCTCATTTACCACAATTACACAAGCATCCACATAAAGGCGGTGTCGTTGAAAATGAGTTGAAGAAGCGTGGTTTTTCATATATGTTAAAGAAAGAAAAGGCATGGCAGAAAGAAAATTGGTTCCCATTGTTCAAGGAGTTAATGCCACATAAATCTCAACCACCTATACGAACACAGATTATTCATCAACCGAAGAAGAAAGGGTTGTTACGTTTTTTTTAACGTGGTTGTAACACTAATCGCCGATGATGTCCACAGTTAAAACAAGAGACAATAAGTTTTCCTTGCCGTGTGCGTATGGTTGCATTGTTTCCAGACCGTAAGTAGTGTTTACAGGTTCTACAATAGCTTCTCCTATATTCCTGTGGGAAGCGTATGCCTGCTTTTGCGGCGAGACGAAGAGCCATTTGCACGTATCGGTGACTGCGTTCTGGTGTTCTCGTAAACGCTGTAGATGCTTGTTCAAACAACGTTACAATACGTTCTCGAGCTACCTGTTGTATATCGGTCTTCGATCGGGCCATAAATTACCATGAATCTAGGGTTATTTATAACCTTTGGACGAAAAGATTATAAACCACTTTTTGGAGCATCTTTCTATGAAAAAAAAGAATCAAGTGACAATATCTATTATTGTATTATTGGCCTTAATCCTTGGTGTGGTCTCCTATCAATATCGTGATTATACGTTTGAACGAGGGTTTTTTGAGATTACAGAATTAGATAAAGTGCATGGAGGTGATCTGAAGAAGGAAAGAGTTCCTGGCCAGATGGTTCCTTTAGAAAATATTGATGCTTACACTACAGCATTGACAAAACTACGCGATGATGTTGTGAAAGACAAAGATGAATCTTTATTATCAGAGGAAGAAAAAGCGTTACTCTTATTTATTGATGGAAGAACATTAATGTTATTATCTGAAAAGAATTATTTGTTAGGAAGTGCAAGTGGTCCAAAGGGTGTTGCTGCTGATGCAGATGGGTTTGCTTGTTCTGAAACGGGATATTTAATTAATACGGGATATTATTATAATGCAAGTTGGAGTTCTGGTTTAGAAGCAATTGAACGTTTAGAAACCGTGCTTGATAAACATCGTAACATACCTCACGTTTGGGATTTATTAGGTGTTGATGATAATAAAATGGCATTCTTTAGGTCATTTTTGGGTGAATTAACAACTATCAGAGAGCAAAATTTATTAGCATTGACTGAGTTTTGCTTTGTTGATATGTCTGGTGGTTTCAAGGGTGTTGTTAACCCTCAAGAGTATACCACAATTACGTCTGATCCTGCAGAGATTATAGCTAATCTACAAGATAAAGGCTTAAATGTCTCGTATGGTGCTGAAGAGGGTTTGGAGGTTTGGTGATATGAATATGAAATACAAAGATGAAAAAGGGAATACGTTATATGGGTTCTCACAGGAGAATTTAGAGAAGACAAATCGAGAAATTCGTAAGACAAATACATTGATGTTGATTTTGATCATCTTCCTCGCTGTAACCCTTGGATTAATGGTGTCCTTTGGTATCTGGCTTGATGCTCATGACATCTTTACGCGGCTTATTGGCTAAACAGAAGTTTTTTAAAGCCATATAATGCCGATCTTGTCGGACGACCATAGCGACTTGGTTCCACCTGTTCCCATTCCGAACACAGCAGTTAAGCAAGTCCGCGTTCCAGACGGTACTGTACTTTGTTACGGGAACTCTGGTTCGTTGTCCTCTTTTTCACTAATTACTATGCTAGGAACGACCATTGAACAATATGTTGAATACAAGAGTAATACTAGTTTTACTTCTGTTACATGGAATAGAGGTAGTGTTACTATGAAGGGTTACGAATGCGGTTTAACAGCCTATGTAACAAAAAAATATGATAAAGAGCATGGTCTTTTTGTTTTTGATGTTGGTGACACACGATATTTAAAAGAAGGAAGAAGAAGAAAAACTATGAAAGGAATATTACATGAGATGTTAGGAATGCCTGAAGAAGATCTCAAAGCGATGACATTATGTTCATTACGTGCAAGACCTTCAATTGTTTAACTCTCTTAAATCATCTTTAGTTCGCCAGTAACAACGTCTATTTTTCCTTCATCTGCTGGCCCTATAGCACAGCATGTTGTTGTTTGGGTATCAAAGAATGTTTTTCCTGCATCGGTAATAAGACCGGTAATAAGTTTGTGTGATCGTGCTTTCTTAAGATAATACATGAGGTCTTCTTTGTCAATAACTTTTAAGACGACTTTTTTCATGCCTGTTCTACGCCACGCGTTAACATTGGGTGTAGAAGATTTCAACACAGCTTCTACACTTGCATGGGCTACTTGAACAGCTAGTTTTCCTTTAGACATCTTAAGGTCTGATCGTACGAGGATAACTTGTTTCATGGGAATCTCACTAAACGTTTTAATTTAAGAGCAATGTGTTTTCCGAAGCCTCGTTTTGCTTTTTTTGGATGGAATTTTTGTTGTGGTTGTCCTTCTTGATGTAATGCATGTTCTACTGCTGTGGTAAGTTTTTTCATGACTTTATGAACTGTCCGTTGTAAGTCCCAATCTTCTGCTTCAACACGCAATGATGTTTTTCCATGACGTAAATGAACCGTAAAGGTATTACGTGAACGCCCACCAACGTCAGATAATTTACCGTGAAACCGCAAGGTTGCTCCAGGTACTGAACGATCTAATTTTTTCATGTACCGAAGAACTAATGCTTTAACAATAGTTGTTTCTTGTTTAGTGAGTTGTTTTAATCCAGAATAGGTTACTTTCATAGTATCACCGAAAGAACAAAAAGCAAAGAAGTTTTTATAGGTATCTATTGTGTTGTAAAGTATTCTTCAATTATTTTTCTGTGTTCAAAACCTATTTTAAGATCGGTCAATTCTGGTAGGGAATACCATTGGATATCTAGAATTTCTTCTACATCTACTTTTTTGAGTGTTGGTTCACCGGTAAAGGGACCATGAAAGATGGAGACATGAGCATAGTAGTCTAAGTGTTCAAAGGATTCTTCGTAACTACCAAAATAGGTTGGCGTAAAGGTAATACCTGTTTCTTCTGTGACTTCTCGTATGATCGCTGCAGTATCTTGTTCACCTTCGTTAATATGTCCACCTGGAAGGGTCCATGTTTCTCTGAAGGGCTGATGACCTCGTTTAACAAGAAGAATTTTATTATCTTTAAGCAGTAAGGCACCCACGGTTCGTTGCCAGTTTTTTTCATCTGCAGGTTCTTTTTCGGCATATTGTTTGCGAAGGTTTTGAAGAGCGTCAGTAAATTCTGATTCTTTTTCGTCGATGTGGCTTGTGTCAATCATTTGAAGTACCATCAAATTCTCCTATTAAAAGGTATTGTCTAGTGTAAATGGAGCTCAACAACGTCATCGTCTGCTAATGTGTGGTCTAACCCAACGGTTTGCCATAAAAATTTTGCACTGGTTCCTTTGATACGTGCGTATTTGAAGCTTTTTAAGAAGTCTTTATGTACTTTTTTTGCAACGTCACGAACAGTTGTTCCTTTAGGAAATGAAATGGGTGGTAAGTCACGTTCTCTTCCGGGTTGTTTTGTACATACTTTAATTAATGGTAATCGTTTCCAGACTTTTTTTGCAAAAACTTTTTTTGTTTCATTATTGTAAATGATACGTTTTGTTGTTATATCTGTTAGTTCTTTGTCAAGTAATGTTTTTTCTTTAGGTGTGTTAAAAAGTAAGATGAGTAAATCTGCATGTTCCATAATACTCAGGTATGTTGGCCCCATAGCACTATCTTCGAATTGTTCAACGATGGCGGGTATTTCGACGAGTTGAAGTTTAACACCTTCATGGTCAAGCGTACCAATTTCTGGATGTTTTGTTGTAAACTCATAGGCTGCAATGGCAACATTGGCACCGGTAAGTGCGTGAAGTAACGTGCTTTTCCCTGTGTTTGTTGTTCCAACGATGCAAATTTGTGCGGCACCTTCTCGTTTAATGGTTGGAGAATATCCACTGCCTTTGGGTCTTTTTTGTTTGTCAATGGATTTCTTTAATTTTGCAATGCGTTCTTTAATGGATGCAAGTAAATTACCACTAGATTTATGTTTTGGTGCTGTTCGCAGCATGCGTTGGAGTTTCTTAAGTTTGTCTTCAGGAGTATCTGCAGCTCTATATTCTTCTTCTGCTCGTTGAAATTCAAATCCAGGATTAGTAGCCATAGATAATAAAAAAAGAAAAGGGGTTTAAAAAGTTTAGTAGAAGGGACCTTTTTCTTTCTTTTGCATGCCCCATGCTGCGTCATTTTCTTTATTGCTACCAAGATCACGTGGTGTAAACCGAACAGATCCGGGTCCTTCTTCATCTTTGTGTGAGAATTTGTGAAGGATAAACATGAGGATAACTGCTATGACAACGAGTATTAAGAGCGTCCACAACCAAGTCATACTCCCTGTTTTTTCTTCTGGTGGTGCAACCACAGGTGTATCATCAACGGGTGCAATAATATCTTCTACAACCACAGCGGAGGGTGTTGCTATTGCTTTGATAAGTAAGTCTGCTGCTTTCGTATGAATCTTATGGAGATAAATTTCTAGGTCATCTATACCATCCGCATCAACATCAACGTTAACAGTTTCATTAACACCTACAGCAAGAGTAAATGGTTCACTTGCTATCTCTAGTGTAATACCTTCATCGTCAAGTTCAATTACTTTGATGGTGTGTGATTCACCATTAACCATGAGAGAAACTGCACCAAGTTTTTTGATGAGTCGTGCAATACCTTGATCAGGTAATTCACCGTATTTACCACCATAGTCTTCTATTGTCCCTTTACCAATAACTTTGTTTGCTATAGGTGCTTCAAAGGTAGGATCTGCAAAAGGTGATAGAGATTTAATAACAACACTAGTGAGTGTAAGATTAAAGAATGAAGTATTCAGTTGTTGCGCAAAGTCAAAGACAGTACATCGAATTTCTAGGATACCAATTTTTTCAAGGCCGTTGCCATCAATAGTTGCTTTAAGTTCTGTAGCTGAATTATCTGTAAGACTAAGGTTTTCAAAGCTTGAAAGACCAGGATATCGAACAGCAATACTATTTCTTGTTGTGTTAAGTCCAGATGTGTCATCATTAGGATTACAGTTGATGAAAAGATCATTTCCATAGCCTAATTCTGCATCATCAGTGATATCTTGTTCAGCAATATCTTCTAACGTAACAGTTGAGTTAGGAACAGTGTTATCTAATTTAGGGTTATTTGCTTCATTAACACCCAGTGTTGTTGAATTTGTCGTACCATCAAAACCAACAACAGTAATATTAATATCAAAGTTTTTAGCATCCGTAAGAGCAGTACTATCAAAGGTAATATTCAAAGCTGTAACATTATCATCTTCTGAAACATTATGCGAAAAGAAAAATGTCCAAGACACACCATTATCTATACTATAGTACCATGTTGTATTTGTTACATTTTCATTACCTGTACTAATATCTGACGCAGTTATATTAAGAAACTGCGCTCCACCAGTAAAAACAGTTGTATTAGTTGTAGGAGCTACAAATGTAAGTGAAACTTGTGCATGAACTACACTAGCGGTAAATAAAATAAACAATAGTACTAATAACGAACGCTGCATTATGCGCGGTACACACCTCTCTCGTATAACCATAACTGTACAATTACCAAAATTATTTATAAACCTTTTGGCTTATAAAAGAAGGATAAATTAAAGGCATAACCTTTAAGAATTGACGGAATGACTGAATCGTTAGCGTGGGAATGCCGGAGCGGTCAAACGGGGTAGCCTCAAAAGCTACTGGCTTAGTGCCTACCTAGGTTCGAGTCCTAGTTCCCACATATTTCAAAATGGATATCGGTTGGATTATTACATTAGTCATTGTAGGTATTTTTGTAGGGTATGCTATTGTTATTTTTGTTTTACCTCGTTTGTTTATTCCGTTTATGGGTTTTCGTAAGGAAAAAATTCCAAGAAAACTTCCAAGAAGAATACAACGTCGTATTCATTTATTGCGAAAGAGATCAAAAAACAAACAAGATTATTTGAAGAAGACATATAATTATTTGACACGCAGGTATCATGGTAAAAGAAATACAGTGTTAAAACGTCCAGGATTATGGTGGGAGAAAAACTTACAAACAATTTGGAGCCGTAAGGGGTTTTTACCATGTCATACATTTACTCATATGATGCGTATTTTTTTGGTGAAGAGTCGTATGTTTAAAGAAAAGGATGTTCGTGTGAATCACACATTTTATTGGTTTAATATTCATCAATATTTAGAGGTGCGTGTGAAAAAGAAGTGGCATAAAGTCGATGCGTGGGCGAAGGGTATTGGTATTAAGTTTGGAGATTATGGACGGTTGTTTAAGTGATTACGTATGTTTTAGCTATTCTTGCTGGACTAGCAATTTATCAGGAATTTAATTTATTTCTTATTCGAAAAAAGGTTCGTGGTCCTGTGAAGATGATGAAGGGGGCTAATTCGTTTTTTAAGAAAAGAGGAAAGAAAGCAGTATTACTCATTCATGGTTTTACGAGCACGCCCCATGAGTTCAAAGAATTGGCAGCATATTTAGCGCG
Organism: Candidatus Woesearchaeota archaeon; assembly: GCA_964622835.1. Taxonomy (GTDB): domain Archaea; phylum Nanobdellota; class Nanobdellia; order SCGC-AAA011-G17; family UBA489; genus JABIKK01. The sequence continues at coordinate 231,725 of CAZUSA010000001.1, forward strand.
TAAGAATATTACGGTCTACGCACCACTCCTACCAGGCCACGGTACGACTCCTGAACGATTAGCGGTGACGAAGTATTATCAGTGGATTGAGGCTGTTGATGAGGCATTAGCGATGTTAACGCAGGATTATAATGAGATTTATGTTATAGGTAATTCTTTTGGTGGTAATTTAGCGTTGCTTGCTGCAAATAAGTCTAAAAAAATTAAAGGTATTATAACATTAGGTGCTCCAATATTTTTCCGTAATGATAGAATAAATCGCTTTTTTGTAATACCCCTGTTAAAGCGCATTAAGATCTTCCAAAAGAAAAAGTATAGTAAGGATGCAGAACGTATTAATAGAACAAGAAAAAGAATTCATTATTCTGCTATTCCGTTACGGTCGTTGACACATTTATTTAAAATTGTTTCATTGACAAAGAAGTATTTACCAAAGATTAAGACACCTTTATTAATTATGGAAACTGATGATGATGAGATTATTAGTAATGAGAGTGGTTTATTTATCTTAGATCATGTCCGATCAAAGGATAAGCGTCTTGTTCGCATACCAAAGTCGTATCATGTGTTTATTCTTGATGTGTATGCAAAGCAAGCATTTAAGGAGATTGTGCACTTTATGGAGAAGAAACGATGAAAGTTGTAACAAATAGAAAAGGGAAGAAGATATTGTGGCGTACGGGTGATTTACCTACAGAGGATGGGTTAATTACTGAAGCTGATGTAAAGAAGGGTGTAATAACAACGAAGAAAAAGACTACGTGGTTTGCATTTGATGCGTCATTTGTTGATGCTGTTGAACAATGTAAAACAGGTCCTGCGACGATTAGTGCAAAAGATGTTGGTACCATTCTTGCACGAACAGGGTTAAATAAAAAAAGTAGGGTTGTTGATGCGGGCACGGGTTCGGGTATTTTGGCTGCGTATTTAGGTAATATTACTGATGATGTTACAACGTATGAAAAAAGAAAGGAACATTATACCCTTGCAAAAAGTAATTTGAAAAAACTGAGGAGTCCTGTTATTGCAAAATGTGCTGATATTACAAAGGGTATTGCAGAAAAAAAGGTGGATGTTATTATCTTAGATTTACCTGCACCGTGGGATGTGTTTTCCCATGTTGAAACATCCTTGAAGTCTGGTGGGTATTGTGTGTGTTATGTGCCTAATATGACCCAAGTACAAGAGATTGTACTCCAAGCAAAGAATCATCCTTTTTTAGTCCAAGATATCATTGAAACGATGGAACGGCAGTGGACTATCAAGGGCAGAGTATGTCGTCCAGAGCATGATTCTTTAGGCCATACAGCCTTTCTTATCTTCATACGAAAATATTAATTACTAAAAAGTAATAACAAAGAGAATATTTATAAAGAGAAAGATCCTTCTAAAAATACTAAAAATGACATTAGGAACCCACCCACACGATGACACTATCTACTTATTAACCGAAGGTAGTTGGGGCACACTCATCCAACAAGGCCTCCCAACAATAAGTGGAAAGGTTTTGAAATCCGTTAGGGGAATGGCACAATTTTTACCATATGTTGATGAAATATACACAGGCAACGATACACCTGGACTTAAACGAATGAAAACAGTTGGAACCCCTTTAACTGCCGAATTAAATGGTCATGGAGCTATGTTCCATCCAAGATCAAAAGAAACACTACAAGGAATAATTAGAATGAGTAATATTGATACAAGAAGAGCACTTGCATTTAAACAAACACAACTAGATGAACTTGAAAAAACGACACCAACAAGAGATAATACTGCATTATATCACACAGAATAAACAAATAACAACCTTTAAAAATAATCAAATTGGTGATACATAATAATAAACGTCTTACTTCTTACTATTATGTAACACTAAAAACTATAAGAAAACCCTATTTAAAAGGGTTTCGGAGTAAAAAATATGAAAAATAAAAAAACATTTGTTATAGATACATCTGCAATTATTGAAAAAATTCCAACGAATAAAATTCATAATAAATCAATCAAAGAAGGAATGATTATCATTCCACACGCCGTAGTAGCCGAACTAGAAAATCAGGCAAACCGCGGTAAAGAGATTGGTCTTATTGGATTGGAAGAATTACAAGAGTTGCAGACAATTACCAAGAAATCAAAAACGTTATCGTTAGATTTTGTTGGTGATAGACCATCAGAACATCAGATTCGTCATGCGAAATCTGGTGAAATTGATGCATATATACGCAGTTTAGCAGAACAACATGATGCAGTATTAATTACTGCTGACCGTGTGCAAGCTGAATCTGCAAAAGCATTAGACATTGAAGTCGACTTTGTTTCTATTGTTAAGTATGAAAAGGAGTTAACACTCCAAGAATATATTGATGATGAAACGATGTCATTGCATATTAAAGAAAATATGCCTATCATGGCAAAGAAAGGTCACCCAGGTGACTGGAAGTTAGTTGCTGTGTCTAAAAAAACATTTTCTGGTGAACAAATTCAAGAATTCGCTAAGGAAATCATTGAAAAGACACGCTTAGATCGTAATGCGTATACAGAAATTTCAAGAAAGTGCACGACAGTTGTACAATACAAAAAATTACGTATTGTTATTGTTCGTCCACCGGTCGCTGATGGTTGGGAAATTACTATTGTCCATCCGTTAACGAAATTAGACTTAGACGCATATAATCTTCCTGAAAAGTTAGCTGATCGTGTTGAACATAAAGCTCGCGGTATTATTATCGCAGGTGAAACAGGTTCAGGTAAAACAACATTAGCACAAGCTATTGCTGAATGGTACGTAAAAGATAACCGCATTGTAAAAACAATTGAATCACCACGTGACTTACAATTGCCCGATGCGGTAACACAATACTCAAAGAATTTTACTGAACACGGTGAAATTCATGATATCTTGTTCTTATCACGTCCAGACAATATTTTGTTTGATGAAATGCGTGCAACGCCTGACTTTGAATTATACACAGACTTACGTCTTGCTGGTTCAAATATGATTGGTGTCTTACACGCAGCTCAAGCTATTGACGCTGTACAGCGGTTCCTTGCACGATTAGATATTGGTGTCATTCCTAATGTGGTTGATACAATTATCTTTATGGCAGCAGGTGAAATCAAGAAAGTATTAACGTTACAGATGTTGGTTAAAGTACCAAGTGGTATGACTGAAAGCGACCTTGCACGCCCTATTATTGAAGTGCGTGATCACGACACAAATACACTGGAGTATGAAATTTACAGTTATGGTGAGCAAACAGTTGTTATCCCTGTACAATCAAATACGAAAAGTGTTGGCATGGCACAACTAGCAGCTAAAGAAATTGAGTCATATTTTCGTAAGAAAGTATCTCATGTAAAAGTAGACGTTGTGAGCCAAAATCGTGCAACCGTCTACATACCTGAAGAATCCATTTCTAAGGTTATTGGAAGTGCTGGTAAAAACATACAACAAAGTGAAGAAGATCTTGGTATTAGTCTTGACATTCAAGAGTTAAAAGAAGCAAAGAAAAATATTCCTTTTTCTCTTAAAGAAGATAAGAAGAATATTATTATCTATACTGATCCTGGACAAATGCTTGAAGTGTGGGCAAATGGTCAGTTTGTTGCTTCTGCTATTTCAAGTAAGAAAGGCGAAGTAAAACTGAGTAAGAAAAGTACGCAAGGACGTGATGTCTTACGTGCTATTAATAAACGAAAGAGTAAACTTGAAGTAAAAGCTTAAAAGTTTACGACCATGGACATCATGGTGAGCCCGTAGCTCAGCTTGGATAGAGCGATACCCTCCTAAGGTATAGGTCCCAGGTTCAAATCCTGGCGGGCTCGTTTATGTTTCTGTAGGTGGTTCATCCTTTGGTAGATATGCAACAATATCAGGATCGTATTGTTTAACAAGATCAATAAGTTCGGGACTTGGCGGAGGGTCGGTGAATTCCCCCAACAAACGACCAAGATGACTTAAGGAAATACTTGTATCAGCAGGGACAATTAGTGAATCACGCTTTGCATAAGGACCCCAAGAAGTAAGATTCTGAAGATAACTAGCAAGAGCAATAGCAGATTTCCTTCCTAGCTTTTCATAAAGACTCTCTGCACAAGTAGTTAGATTTCTAAAACGGGTTTCGATAAGTTGTACTACAAGCCCACCTATTTCTGGCCCTATTCTAATTTGTTCGGCTGTAAGAAGATTATGGGATCGATGCGTAGGATAGTTTCTTCCTGGAACCATAATAGACCTATAAAAAAACTCATTAATAACAGTTACCTTTACAGAATAAGGCTTAAAAAGGATATAATTGATGGGTTTGTATTCGCGTCAGTCGTCTAATCTGGTTTAGGATAAAAGCCTTCCAAGCTTTTGATGAGGGTTCAAATCCCTCCTGGCGCATACTTATTTTTTCTTAATACGGTTAACACTTTCACGTAATTTGCGTTCTGCTGTTGTTTCATACGGCTTCTTTCTCGTACGGGTTGTTGGACGTTGTTTTCCTGTAACAGGTCGTTGTTGTGATTGTGGTTTACGTGCATCGGGTAGTCCTTGCCATCCTATACTGCCAACTGTTTTTGCGGATGATTTGTAGTGGTAGTAAAAGAATAATCCAATACCAACAAGAACAATAACAAGTGTGCCCATAACATAGAGTATGTTTTGCCCATTTTCTTCTTTGCAGTCTTCAGGACAACTGTTTTCTGTTTCTCCACGTGTTATATCACAAAAGTTGTTTGGACATAACGGTAAAGAATCAGATCCATCAGAAATACCATCATAATCTGTATCAAATGAGTTAGGGTCTGTTCCTTGTGCAAGTTCTTGTGTTAATGTTAAACCATCACCATCAATATCTGGATCATCATTGACCGGTCCTAAACATGCAACGGCACAGGGTCCACCACAATCAACACCATTTTCTTGTTGGTTTTGTATGTTGTCATGACATGTCGGACATGTCGGACAGTTAAATCCACCACAGTCACTTGTTATTCCATTACCTAAATCAATGGTTGTTTTTTCCTCATCTAGTTCTAAAATACCGTTAGTACAAATATTACATGCATCACAAGACCCACCACAGTCAATACCTGTTTCGTTACCATCTTGTTTTCTATTGCTACAATGTATTGGCGTAACAACATCAGCTATTGCACAACCATCATCAACGACACCATTACAATCATCATCGAAGCCATTACCAAACCCTTGCGATCCACATTTTTCTGTTGCTGCTGCTAATGTTGCGTTTAAACAAATACCAGACCATGTCCCATAGGTTGTACAATGTTCTGTACCAAAGACACAAATACCCTCTTCTATATCAGGTCCACATTCCTGTGTTTCTCCAAGATCACATTCACAACCGTTGTCTTTGACACCATCACAGTCATTGTCTAATTGGTCATCACAGACTTCTTCAATAGGGAGTATTTGACCAATACAAAAGCCCCATTGCCCATTGGTACAGTATTGTGTGCCTTTTTGACAGGTTCCTTGGGTGAATTCTCCACAGGGCCGTTTATCATTTTCCGTGCATGGTGCGGCTATGACACTACCTGCTGTAAGAAGAAGTACAATAAATAATATAAGAGAAAATTTCATGGTGTTTTTTTTGCAGGTATTTTTTTTACGGGTTTTTTTGGTGTGAAGACTGCATTTATTTGCAGTTGTGTCCATCCTTGTTTCAAAAGAATATCTTTAACTTTTTGTGCTTGTGTGCCTGTGGCTAATGCTTTAGTAACGTAATCGCGAAGTGCTTTTTCATCTTTGGGTGTTGCAAACAAGGGTTTTTTCTCTGTCGTTCCTTTTGTTACTGGTTTTGTCCCATTACGTTTTTTCATAAATTTAAAGTATAATCCAATACCCACAATAAGTAGTACACCGATCAAGAAGACAATACCTATGCTTGTCCAATCAACTTTCTTTGCACAATCTTCTGGACACGTATTTTCATCTTCTAAGTAAAACTTGACACCATCTACTTCAAGGACTGCACATTTATTATCACCGCAAACAGGAACGGTTTCATAGTTAGATGTAACAACACCACTCTTTGGTATGAGTATTGTTTTTAATTCGTTGAGTGCGGGAGCAACATTATCTTGGACAAAGTAGGTGAATGTTGTTCCACCAACACTTGTTACGTCTGTTCTAAAGAGGGCAACATTTGTTACTGGTGTTAATAAGGTAAAGCCTGTTTCGAAGGAAGCTTCGGTTGTAGGATTGGCAACAACAGCTTTTGGAACAATTTCATAGACGTAATAGTTACTTCCTTGTCCTGCTATTGTCTTTTCAATAAGTGTTCCTTTAATGATTGTTCCATCAAACAATGTTATGATAATATAGCGTGCACGCCCAGTTACTTTGAATGATGCTTGATGATGATACGCAGCAGTTTGGGCTTCAGCACCACCAGCAACAATACCATCATGAATATCGCTAACGGTAGGTATAATGTGGTCGGTAAGGTCTCCTTGGACAACAATACTACTAGGAACGGTTTGCATGACAGCATCAAGGTCACTTGAAAGCGTATTTGTAAAGGCAGACATTGCTGTAGCGTTTGTTGCTGCAAGACTATTTGCCGTGGCAGCATAGGAATTAAGACTTGCTAATGCTGAGGAAACAGGACTGGCAAAGTTGAAGTGTTGTAAGATATCACCATAGTTTTGTTGTTGGTTTTGTAAAAATAATTTATATTCTGTTATGAGTGCTTGCGCACTAGTAATATTAAGTGTTTGATTTCCTCCAAGCGCTAAATTAGGAACAATAATAACTTCTGTCGAATCACTTGATCCTGTTGATAAACTAAGAGTAAGGTTATATTCTGTTGTTGCTGTTTCTAATGGTGCGTAAAAAGAAAATCCTTCTGTTGTTAAAGGTAAAACAACATTATCTGATAAACCTGTTAAAGAAATATCATCAATGGTGTGTATTATTCCTTCACTTCCGGTTAAGGCCATGTAAAAATCATTTTTTGTTTTAGTAACACCGCTTGTTGTGTATTCGAGAGCCATATTTTGTAGAGAAACAACACCACCAGTATCACTGCTTAAACGAACGGGAACAATACATCCTCCTTGAGCTACAGGAAGACAATTTTTTATCTCTGTATTAACATTGTCAATAAATGCTTGATAGGTGTTAACCAGGCCTGACATAAAGTTTGCATTGGTATTTTCTAATGTTTCTGTGTAGGTGCCGCCTTTTACTTTAATAAAAAAGTCATCATTAGTGTAGGCTGTACAATCATATTTGTCACCAGCCTCTGAACAAATAAATGCAGATGTTGGCCCTCCTTCTTCTACTTGGAGTTCTGCTTGTGTTGTTGTACCATCTCCATCAGCAACATTTGAAAGACATGCAAGGAAGTTGCCTTCAAGAGCATAGCCTAGTTGCATAGGACAGGAAACTTCTACAAATGCATCAGTAGTGGAAGACGTAAGGGAACAACTATACTGACCACCAACAGCTTTACAAGAAGTTGCACTGGTAAGACAACTAAAGGTTTCAAGTTGCAAGATTGTTGCTTCCATATCCGCACCAACGCCACTATCATTGAACTGTGCAGTAAGTTCAACATCCCGTGTATAGGGGAAGGCCATGTCCATGCAATAGTATGTTCGACTTGCAGCTGGTTCATCAAGGATGGCAATGCTACTGTCTGCTTGTTCTGTTAATGTTGCTGGTAGAGTATAGGCACTTTCAAATCCAAGGAAGTTTCCAAAGTATTGCCATTCAATAATACCATCATCCCCAATATCTAAGGATGGTAATGTGGGTGAGGGTGTTCCAAATCCTGCAATGGTAAAGTCTAAACTGGAAAGGGTATCTGTTGCTGTATCGACACGTAAGTAAAAGAGTTGACTTCCTGAATCATTGAAAGGAAAATTTCCTGTTGTTGTAGGAAGTGATGGTGTTACTGTACCTCCGCTTGTATCATATGTAATATTTTGTATCATCAGTAAGTGTGTAAGTAAGACTGATGTAGTGATACCGTCAAGATCAAAGGTAAGGGAAAGATCTGTTGATAATGTGTCAGAAATTTCAAGTTCAATATCAAAAAGAAAGGGCGAACCAGAGATAAACGTGGGCATTACTGTGCCATTAGTAGTATTATCATAGGGCAAATCAAAGGAAATATCTGTTATTGGTATCACAGGACTTTCTGCTGCTACAAACACCAGACCAATAAGTAATCCAATGAGGAGAACGAATGTAAAACGTCTATGAATCATGAATCCCTCTTTTTATAGCACACTGTACCAACACCAATCCAAAAGCCCTTTTTAAACTATTTAAAAGTATTGTCCAAAAGAAGCGAACACAAAGGTTTTTAATGCGTTAAACAGGGTGTGCAGTCATGCAAGAAACGATAAAACGTCTGTTAGAAGATCGTCCAAAACAGATGATGATTATACCTATTGTACTCATGCTTCTTGCTCTTGGCTTTCTTTTAAGCGTTCAAAGTTCAACGGGTGAGTTAATACAGAAAGATGTTTCATTAAGTGGTGGTATGACGTTAACCGTGTACACTGATAATACAATTAATCTTGAAACATTACAAAGTAGTTTACAAGAGCATTTTGAGGAAGTTGTTATTCGAGCGTTATCCGAATTTGGTACTGATCGTACGATTGGGTTTGTTATTGAAACAAGTGCAATGGATGAAGAGACCATGCGTTCAACAGTTCAAGAAAGTACAGGTATTATTTTAACGGAAGAGAACATGTCTATTGAAGTTGTCGGTTCTTCTTTGGGTGAATCCTTTTATGACCAGATGGTTCGTGCATTAGTGTTTGCTTTTATTTTTATGTCAGCAGCTATTTTTATTACATTTAGAAAGTGGGCACCTTCATTGGCTGTTGTTATTGTTGCTTTAGGTGATTTAGCAATTACTGTTGCTATTTTAAACATCATGGATGTTCGTATTTCTTCTGCTGGTATTGCTGCATTATTATTACTTATGGGATATTCTATTGATACAGATGTATTATTAACAACGCGTATACTGAAACGTCGTCAAGGAACTATTTTTGATGGTGTGTGGAGTTCTATGAAAACGGGATTAACCATGACTGCTACAACGATTGCTGCATTATTTGTTGCATATCTTGTTTCTTCTTCATTAGTATTAAAACAAATGTTTATGATTATTATGATTGGACTGTTAGTTGATATTATCTTAACGTATTTGTTCAATGCACCGTTTTTGGCATTGTATGCGAAGAAGCAGGAGAGTGGCAAGTAACATGGCTAAACTATTCAGTGCACGTGTATGGATTTTGATTGCTTTCTTATTTTTATCATTATTAGCTATTGATCCCTCACCGTTAGCTGCTGGTGTAGATGTAAAAAGCGTTGAATCTGGAAAGGATGCTGCTATTCAAGGTATTGGTGTTGGGGAGAAAATTGAAAAGATTAATGGCGTTACTATAGGTGATTTGACGGATTTTAAAGAGGCCATAGATAAGTTAATACCCAAATCACAAGAGATTACTGTTGGCACATCAGCAGGAACAATATCATATGAAATTACCACAGCAGTAGGGTTTAGTATTGGAACAAATAAAACAATCATTGCAGTAGAGGACTTTGCTAATGTTGAACAGGGTGCTATTCTTGAACATATTAATAATGAACCTATTGATGGTATTGAATCATTAACCAAAGTTGAAAAAACATTAATTGAACGAACGAAAGTAACGATTATAACGGATGAAGCAGAATATATTTTCTTATCAACAGGAGATTTAGGTATCATAGCTGAGACTGCACAAACAAGTAATATTGAAAAAGGATTAGAATTACAAGGTGGAACACGTGTATTACTCAAACCAATTTCTGAAAACGAAGTAACCTTAGAAGATATTACAAATATTATTGATGTTATGAATAAGCGTATGAATGTGTATGGTCTTGCAGATATTAAAATTCGTTCAGCAAAAGATTTAGATGGTGAATGGTTTATTCTTGTTGAAGTTGCTGGTGCAACACGTGAAGAAGTGCGTGAACTTATTTCAAAACAAGGTGTCTTCGAAGCAAAGATTGGTGAAGATATTGTTTTCGAAGGTGGAAAACGTGACGTCCCCTATGTGTGTCGTGACGATGGTTCATGTGCAGTTATTGAATCATGTAATGAACAGTCTGGAAGTGCACAATGTCAATTCCGTTTTGCTATTACATTATCACCTGAAGCAGCAAAAAAACATGCAGTTATTACGGGTGCTCTTGAAGTAAATTATTCAGGAACAAATAGTTATTTATCAAAACCTCTTGATTTGTATCTTGATGGCACATTAGTTGATAGTTTATTCATTTCTGCTGATCTGCAAGGGAAGGAAGCAACGCAGATTTCTATTTCAGGACCTGGATATGGTATTACTGAACAAGATGCGTATACAGATGCTATTGCAAGTATGAATAATCTCCAGACGATTTTAATTACTGGTTCATTACCCTTACAGTTAGAAATCGTAAAGATTGATACGATCAGTCCCGCTATGGGTAAAGAGTTCATTAATAATGCTATAACGGCTGGTTTACTGTCTATTCTTGTTGTCGCCTTAGTTATTTTTATTCGGTATAGACAATGGAAAATTGTTTTACCAGTTATTATTACAAGTATTTCTGAAGTAGTTATTATTTTAGGGTTTGCTGCTTTCGCACGATGGAATTTAGATCTTGCTGCCATTGCAGGAATTATTGCTGCTGTAGGAACCGGTGTTGATGATCAAATTGTTATTACAGATGAAGTATTGCAATCTCGCGAACACCAAATGAATTGGAAAGAAAAGATTAAACGTGCATTCTTTATTATTTTTAGTGCATATGCAACAACAGTTGTTGCTATGTTCCCCTTAATGTTTGCAGGTGCAGGATTAATCAAAGGTTTTGCATTAACAACAATCACCGGTATTACTATTGGCGTCTTCATTACACGTCCTGCGTTTGCTGCAATGATTGAAAAACTATTAAAAAAATGAATATTTCCATACATTTCATAACATCAATAATGATTACTATTGGCCTTTTTCCTTGGATTGGTTGGCATAGTTTGTGGGCGATAGTTGGCGGATATCTTATTGATGCAGATCATGTATTGTGGACTGGTTACAAAAAAGGTATTTATTCTATAAAAAAATCATATTACCATCATCTTGATAGAAAAAAGAAGAAAGGGTATGAAAAAGGTGTCTTACATATTTTCCATACCGTTGAATTTGTTCTTTGGATGGTTGCTATGAGTTACTTGATGTATGTTTTTCAAGAACGTTGGATGTTCTACATGTTTGCTATAACACTGTTAGGCATGATTGTTCATTTAACGTTGGATTTCACACAACTCATCCATGATAAAACACTGGATGCCCGTGCAATATCGTGGTATTGTTGGTCTCAAAAAAAGGCAAGAAAAGGTTTATAAGCCACCTACACGGGCTAAGACGATGAAAAAGATTAGTATCGGAAGTCCAAAGAAAGAACCTGTTGCTTCGGTTGTTCTTTGTGTGTATAATGAAGAAAATTATCTTGATGATAGTTTATTGAGTCTTAAAGAACAATCATTTACTGATTTTGAAGTTGTTGTTGTTGACGACGGAAGTACGGATAAAACGCTTGATGTTGCAAATAAATACGATGTACGTATTGTTCAACAAAAGCATGACGGTCTTGGTGCTGCACGAAATAATGGTGTAAAAAATGCCAAAGGTAAAATTGTATTGTTCCTTGATGCAGATATGACCTTTGATAAAAACTATATTAAACAATTAATAAAACCTATTCAAGAAAATAAAACAAGTGGTACAACACATGGAAAAGAACATGCTAATAATTTACAAAACCCTTGGGCAAGATGTTGGGGAAGAGTAAGGATTGATCCGTCTATATCTACACGAACGCCAAAAAATTATCGTGCAATAAAACGTTCTGCATTTTTAAAATCTAAAGGGTTTGATTCATCATGGGGGTATGCTGATGATCAAAGTTTAACAGCACAGGTTGGTCCTGCATTAATTGTTAATGATGCACAGTGCTATCATCAAAATCCTTCATCATTACAAGAAACATATTTGCAAGCACGGTGGATTGGTGGTTCTACAAATAAAAAATATGTAAAACTTCTTCTAACATTGTTTAGCATAGGCATTATTTTTGGGATAACAAGTTGGATAATGGGTCTTGCTGCAACAGCAGTACGATATGGTTTGATACTAAGTGGAATTATGTTCATTGTCTTTGTTATATTTATGACGCAAAAAACAATACGTCGTGAAAAGGATTGGGGTCTTTTATTTATTTACCCTGGATTTCTTTGTGTTCGCGTAATTGCAACATTGCATGGTATTTTACGTCAATTAGGCAAAAAGAGCCATTTACAGTAAATATGAAGGGAATCCTTATAAATCTCAAAACATAGGTGCAACCATGGCAAAACCAAGAGTATTATTGATTAATCCACCTAAAATACGGCGTAGTGGGTCGGGGTACATCTCCGAAATAGTAGATATCGGTGTACCTATTGGTTTGTTAGGAATTGCTTCGTTTGTAGAAAAGAGTGATATACATGTAAAAGTTGTTGATTGTGTTGGTGATCCAAAAGCCGAAGCACTGAATGTAACTGAGAAAGATGGTTCTGAAGTATTAATGTATAGTATTACTGAAAAAGATTTTAATGAGCGCGTTAAAGACTTTAATCCTGATGTTGTAGGTATTTCTGGTCAATTTGTGAGCCAGTATAATGAGGTTATTTGGACGACTGAAAAAATAAAAAAATTATTGCCTAATGTTAAAATTGTTGTTGGTGGTTCTTTTTTACATCGCGATTTGCTTACTAAACTTGAAAAGATCCCTTCTATTGATATTTGTGCATTCGGTGAAGGCGAACATACAATGGTTGATATTACCAAAGCAATTACCAATAAAACACCTTTAAGTGGAGTACGTGGTATTGCTTGGAAGGATGAAAAGGGTAAAGCACATTCGACAGAAAAGAGACCCTTCATTTATGATTTGGATACGTTACCATTACCTGCTTATCATTTAGTTGATATGGATTTTTATTTAGATTTACCGAAGAAAGGATTTTATAATCGTGTTAAAGATACGAAACGAACCATTACGTTTATTACTTCAAGAGGATGTCCTGAACAGTGTTGTTTTTGTTCTGTTCCACGCGTGAGTGGAAGTGTATGGAGAAGAAATTCTGTGAATTATGTGCTTAAACATATGAAAGTTCTTGTTGATACCTATGGTGTTGAGCGACTACATATTGAAGATGATAATTTCACATTAGATATGAAGCGAGCAAGAGAGATCTTTGAAGGTATGATTAAACAGGGTATTAAGGTTGAATGGGACACATTAAATGGTGTTCGTGCTGATCGTTTAGATGAGGATATGCTTACCAAGATGAAAAAATCTGGTTGTGTTAAAGTGTGTATTTCTCCTGAAGTTGGTAATCAAAAGATTCTTGACGAGGTTATTAATAAACGTCTTGACCTTAAAGATGTTGAAAAGACTGCACGGTTGTGTAAAAAGATTGGATTGCCATTACAAGCATATTTTATTATTGGTTTTCCTGGTGAAACAAAAGAAACTATTAAGGAGACAGTGTTATTTGCTAAGAAGTTAAGTAAAAAATATGATGTTATCGTAAGCGGTGCATTACGTGCCACACCATTTTATGGCACTCCATTGTATAAGACTGCAAAAGAAAAAGGATTTTTGAAAGAACCAGATCCAACAGAATTTGATAAGAGTCTTGCTGGAAGTGCTGGCCTTATTGAAACGGATGAATTTGATGAAGCATATTTGGATAAAGTAAACAAACATTTGATTCGTGCAAGTTATTATTACTCTGCAAAGAGATATCTTAAGAATCCTAAAAAATTAGTAAGACGATTTAGAAATCCATATCTTATTGCTTCAACAATAAAACGATTTATTAAAGGTAATAGAGAGCTAATTTAAACATCTGCGACACGCGGATCAGGAAGTTCGTTACCATAATACCATTCACTTGGTTCAAGGTTATCTGGATAGTGTAATTCCCATATTTTTAACGGACCAATGAGTCGCCCATTGTATACCATGAGAGGATGGTTTTGAAGGTTTGAATTAACAGTGTATATGGGTTCAAAGGCTTCACTGTGTGTATCAAAGAGGAAGAGTTGCGTAAAGAGTGTTTTTCTAATTTTTGGACTAATGTATAGTGCTGAACCAAGTGATTCCTGTTGATCTCCATTAATACGTGGAATAATCATGAGGCACGCATCGAATCCATCGTCACTAAACTGGTATTCTTTACCTTCAACAAATGCACAATTAAGAGGCACTTCATATTGTTGACCGTTATACACCATGATAGCTGTGGGTTGTCCTATGACTGCCTGCCCATCCTCCTGAAGTACAACAGGCACAAAGAATCCTCCAATGGCTGCTTGTTGTTTGGGTAATAAAACACCATTGAAGACAATATCTTCATCAAGTGCTGTACCACCAGTGTAAACAAAGAGTATATCATCTCGCCGTTCTTGTGTTCGTGATAAGTCTAATTGGTATGTTGGAATCCATCCATAACGATCATAATCAACGTCACTACCAATACTACTAAATGCAGGATACTTTCCTATTTCATCTGATATCATAAGCAAGTGTGTTGCATTTCTCGCATAGAGATATTCTAGTGCTTCTTCTTCACTTTGCCCGGTTATAACATGACGTCCCATGAAATAGTTAAGTGCATAGCCCCCTGCATTACCACCATCAGTAAGTGTTGCACGTTGTCCACCTGTTTGTACCCAGTATCCATAGTCCCACCAGTGTGCAAAGACCGCATCTTCATCAGTATTTTCTCGCACCCACTGCATAGCATATTGCCATTGAGGTCCATAACTTGGCCCTGTTGCTGCTGCTTGGTTGTTAACACGAGCATGAAGATTAGTTAAACTTCCTTGTATAGTTGGCATAAATAAACAGAAAATAAGAAGAAAGTACCCAATAATACGAAGATGTTTCTTTTCAATTTTCCGTATAAGATCAAAGATGCAAACAATTGCGTAGGCAACAAGAATAGTTGTAACAGGCGAATAAACATGAAGTAACCGAATAGCACCACGTGCTGCGACGGTTAATACTACAAACCAGAGGAGTAAGAAGATAAGGTTATGATTAAAATATTTTACAGATTGGTAGAGTTCTTTGTCTTTTCTATAAGAGCGCCAATATAATATGCTACCACAAAGAATGAAGAGTACAAGTGATCCCAAGTATAATGTTTTTGAAAAAGTATTTACACCGTCAAGGATAGTGCCTGCACGAAATCTACTAAAAATAAATGCAAGAATAAATAATGCATAGCCAATGGTTCCTTTGAGTTGTATCTTTGTTTTTTTAAGAAGATGATAAACAACAAAGACAGAACCAAGTAATAATAAGAACATATACATCCAGCCCCATTGCCCAATCCAATCAGCTATGTAAGGTTGGTGACTTTCTGCGACAGTAAGATTCCAGCGAGTAAATCCAAAGGGTTCAAGAAGGTTAAGTATAACAGAAGATATTTTTCCAAAGACGGATTGAAAGCCTTCAATAACCGTTACAAGGAATATGCCTAAAACACCTGAGACAAGTGCACTAAAAATACCAAGAGGTATTTTATTGTGTATTTTCTGTTTAACCTTCCATGGATCTTTTTTTTGTATAATATGTCTAACAACACCAACAAGGAATGCAAAAAACATGAGCCCACTTGTTACACTAAGAAGGAGTATGGCTAGTGTGTATCGTTCACCAAAAAATGTTTTTAGTATAAGCATTGTTGTAACAAGCCAAACAGAATATACTGCAAAATCTTTGTCACTAAAGATGTTTAAAACAAGACCAACGAGTGCAAAACCACCGAAGATGAGGAATAATGAACTTACACCACCCCATGTTAATCCCATGAGGCCCGAAAGAACTCCTGAAATAAAGGCAAAGACGAGTGCGCGTTTCATTGTTTTTTCTTGCCATGCGCGAACGTAGAAGTACATCACTGCAAACATTAAGAACATTGCTAAACTTTCTTTGTCTGAGAATCCCGCGAGTGTCCTGTATAAATAGCTTGGTAAAACTACGAGAAATGCCGTTGCTAATAATCCTACTCTAAAGTCAAAGAGTCGTCGTACAAGCAAGTAAAAGAAAATGAGTGATAAACAAAAGAAGATGGGTGGATAAAGAACATGTGCAAGGTCTAATGTCATGGATGAATTGAAGAAGTGAAGGAATTTATACAGGCCCGCAATAACGTGAGTGAGTACACCAAATTCTCCAATTTGTGTGTAACCAAAAGGAACATATCGTAAGGCATCTACTGCTGAGAGCGATCCTGTAGTTACTATTTCCTGTGCATATCGTAAAAAAATAAATGGGTCTAAGGCTAATGGAATGAATTTTCCAGTAGTAATATCCTTAAGGTGTGCTAATGGTTTTATACGAATGAGATATCCAAGAACAATAAAGAATGCAAGAGCAATCCACTGATAGGCGTTCTTCGTAAAGAGGAGGGATCTAAGTTTCTCTTTTCGTTTCGCGAGGATTTCGTCACCTTTCACGCTGGTGTGCACAAAAGCCTGTTTAAATACGTTGCCCCTATGATTCCTTTAAAAAGAAATATTATGTTTTTCTAAAAACACTTTTGATCACATCTACAATGATAATAATATCTTTTTTCTGCAAGAGTCCTACATGTAAGAGGAAGAAAATAAGTGGAAGAATAACAAAGATTCCGAAGATGTGCAAGTAGAAAGCACCAATAATAAAGAATGAAACAAAGAAAAGAGGCACTAAATAGTGTGTGAGTTTTACTTTACGAAGGAACATGCAGAGTGCTGAAAAGTGTGCAATGGTTGTGGCTATGGTTATACCGTACAACCCGTATGCTGGAATGAGTAAAAAATCTAAAAGGACATTAAAGAGTGCAGCGAACATTACAGGGAAGAGTATAATTTCTGGTTCAAGTCTCCCACTAAAGTACATGGCAATAACATGATTTACAGCAGCAAACATAAGTCCAAAGAGTAAGATAGCTATGTAATGTTCAATGCCGACATATTGTGAAAATAAAATACGAAGAAAGGGTGATATAAATGAAACAATGAGTATGGCAAAGGATACAGAAAGAAAGACGGTTATACGTATGGAGCGTTTCAATAATGATTCTGCTGTTTTGTTATTTTTTAGTTCGGCTGATCGGGTGAGTAAGAACATGGAAATAGCTACAGGGACAACAAGTGCAACAGCTGCTATAGACCCCGAAACATTGTATCGTGCAACATTTTCAAAGGTTGATAAAAAACCAAGTATAGATGCATCTATCCATGTTAAGAAAGCAAAGGATACAGAAACAATAGCAGTCACAATACCTTTTTTAAAATATAATCGGACAGGAGCTACACGTAAACGAAATGTTTGAAAGAGTTTTTTGAATTTTCCAAAGAGCATACAAAACATAACGAGTGCAACGGTAAAGTATGCAAGTGAATAAGAAAGGAGGATTCCAAACTCTTGAAGGTTTCTAAAGAGTAATAAGAAGAGTAAGTATAAGATCATGGTAACAATGCCGAAACCTTGGACGAGATGATATTTGTGTTCGATACGGAAGAAGGATTCAGAAAATCCTTTCATAAGGAAGAAAGGTAATGAAAGTATTAATGGCAATAACCATATGTGATGCCAAAAGATTGCAAGAGCAACAGCAACAAAGAACAGTGCAAGAAATGTAAGGAAGTATGCTACTGATGATGCATCTCGTTTTTTAACACACCATGAGACGAATGTTTCGGGTATGCCAACTAATAACAAAAGCAATACGATATTAAATAAGGAAATTGCATGTGCTGCTTTCCCATAGTATTGTAATGTAAAAAGATTTGCAAGAAGTAATAAGACAACATACGTTACTGATTTGGATACAAAGTTAAGAAGAAAGAAGTAGAGTGTTTCTTTTCTTCCTTTTCCATCGTATTGTTTAGGTTTCATGATAAAAAGGTGTTACTAAAAATTATCGTAAAGAGCATATAAACGTATTGGGTTACATTATTGTTGCTTTTTCTATGACAATGTAACCTATAAAACTAACACGTCCGGCATAGTCGGTACCAACGTCACGTAGTCCTTCAATAACTTCTTCACCTGAAGTTATGTGACCAAACACGACATTTTTCCCATCAAGTGCTGGTAGTGGTGCTGATGTAATAATAAATCGACTTCCTGCTATTTTTTCACCATCAACTGCCATAGAAAGTAATCCTGATTTGTCATGGGTAAGTTCTGCACATTCTTCACGGTCAAGGGTATAGCCAGGACCACCAGTTCCCCATTTTAATTTAAGAAGAATGTCTTTGCTTAAAGGATCTCCTGTTTCAAGTGTTCTTCCTCTAGAAATTTTATTGAATCGAACACCATCATAGAAGCCTTCGCTAATAAGTTTTTTAAAATTTTCAACGGTTTTTGGAACCAACTCATCATAGAGTTCAAAGTCCATAGGACCTTGGTTTGTTTGTAATCGTATGATTGTGCGTGTCATTGTATGTATCTTACGGGGAGAAAACGGCCACATAAAGCTTTTTAAAGATTTCTAAGATGTAAGAGTGATGGCTATTAAATATAGGAATATTCTTGGTATGTACATTCTTTGGACAATTACCTTTGGTTTGTACGGTTTATACTGGTTTGTGAAGACAAAAAATAATATGAATCAAAAAGGTGCTAAAATTCCTACGGCATGGCTGATGGTCATCCCATTGGTAAATGTGTATTGGTTGTATAAATACGCAGAAGGTTTTGCAGTAAAATTACAAAAAGATAAGCATTCTTTTGTATGGTTTTTAGTCTTCTTCTTTATACCAATACTAACACCATTACTCGTTCAGTTAAAATTGAACAAAATAGCTAAAAAGACTGCTTCTTCACGGTGTTAAACACTGAAGAACATAAACATTTAAATACTAAAATAGGAAATAAAAAATTATGACAAAAAAACCAACGGCGTTTCTTTTAGCACCAAATTCTGCTGATGACATGGACGGTTCGCTTATTTCATATTCTATGGCTATGGGATATTTGGGTCCGTATGCAGAACGCGCAGGATGGAATGTTATTGTAAAGGATACCTATTGTTTAGATTGGGATGCAACAGAAAAATCTATTCGTGAAGTTATTGCAAAACACGATCCTGAAGTTATTGGTATTAATTGTATTACAATGAATCGCATGGCTGTGTATGATGCTATTAATTTAGCACGAGAATTATCTCCTAATATTAAGATCGTTATTGGTGGTGTACATCCAACAATGTTCCCTCAACACTTTTTACTAAGTCATCCTGGTGATGTTGTTGTGCGTTTTGAAGGTGAAGAAACCTTTGAAGATTTATTAAACACCTTCACAAGTGGTGGCGACCTTAAAGATGTCAAAGGTATTGCCTATAAAGAAAATGGCAAAGTAGCCTTAACAGCGTTACGTCCTCAAATTCAAGATTTAGATAATATGCCTTTTTTGAAGCATGATTATTATTTAGATGATAAGAGTACACATGCATATTTCCTTTCTTCACGTGGTTGTCCTAATAGTTGTAATTTTTGTTCTACAGTATTACATTGGGGCCACCAATATCGTATGAGAACACCAAAGAGTATGGTTGATGAAATTGAGTATGTTGTAAAAAAGTATCCAAGTATTGAAGAGATTCGGTTTATGGATGATATTTTCACCTTAGATAATAAGAGAGTTATTGATATTTGTAAGGAAATTGTTCGTCGTAAAATTAAGGTAAAATGGCGTGCTGAAGGCCGTGTATATCCTACATCACCAGAGATGGTACAGTGGATGGATAAGGCTGGTTGTATTATGTTGAGTTTTGGTGTTGAAACTGGTTCTCCACAGTTATTGGAAGAAGTTGGTAAGAATCAAACAGTTGACCAAATTCTTAATGCGTTCAAAACAGTGTACCAATATTCTGATAATATTGAACCTGAAATGTTTTTCATTTTAGGATTGCCTAATGAGTCAGAAAAAACTGTTGATGAGAGTATTGATTTGGTAAAGAAGATTATTGATTTTTCAGGTAAGCCGTTAGCGTTAACGACAGCAAGATATCTTGAGATTTATCCTGGAACTGATATTTATGAAATTGCTCAAGCAAAGAACATGATTGATGACGATTACTGGTTAACAAATCCTGAAACACCAGTTTATTTTGAACATACGAAAGACTGGTTAGCAAAGCAACGGTTTAAGATTCTTTTTGCAAATTGGACGTACCCTGGTGTGCGTGCAGTTACAAAGTTCTTAGTGAGAAAACAAATGTGGCGTCCACGTAAAATTTACAATGTGGTCAGGCCATACATGAAAGGGTTGAATCAGTAATACGATGAACCATGGAAAAAATTTATTCAACGCGAGAGCCAGAACGATTATTATTTGTTATTCAACGAAGTAATACGTTTACTGGTCGCGAGGATTTAACGTCTGCTCAAGAACCCTTGCAAGTAATGAGTATTTCTCCAGAGAAAGATACAGTTATTCCTGCACATAAGCATAATCCCCAAGATCGTGTGACAAAGACAACACAAGAAGCTATTGTGGTCGTTAAAGGAAAGATTGAGTCTACGTTGTATGATATTGATGATACGACAATTCTAAAGACGACTATTTTAGAGTCAGGCGATTGTTGTATAACCCTTGGAGGTGGCCATAGCCATCGTATTCTTGAGGAAGGAACCCAATTGTATGAATGTAAAAATGGCCCATATAATGGTCCTGAAAAGGATAAAACAAATTTAAAATGAATCTTTCAAATAAAAAAATTCTTGTAACGGGAGGCCACGGTTTCTTAGGTAAGCATCTTGTACAATTATTGAAAGAACGTGGTATTTCTGAAGAACAGTTGTGTGTTCCTACAAGTAAAGACTGTGATTTACGTGATCGAAAACAAATAGAAACGTTATTTGCATCATTTGCTCCTGATGTTGTGTTTCATTTGGCTGCAAAAAAGGGTGGTATGGGTTATTACAAAGAACATCCAGGAACATTATTTTACGATAACGCAATGATGGGTATTCTGTTGATGGATGTTGCACAAAAAAATAATGTTGAAAAAATGATTATTACTGGCACGGGTATTGCATATCCACAAGAAGCATCTATTCCTCAAAAGGAAGAAGATTTTTGGAAGGGATCTCCCCATCCTGTTGGCGCACCATTTGCTATTGCAAGTAAATTATTGTTAACACAAGCACAAGCGTATAGAAAAGAATATGATTTCAATGCAGTGTATGTTATTCTTTCAAGTATTTATGGTCCTGAAGATAATTTTGATCCTGAAGTCGCTCAAGTATTACCTGCGTTAATTAAACGGTTTGATACAACGATAAAAGAAAAGAAGAAAAGTATTTCAATTTGGGGGAGTGGTAAAGCATCAAGAGAATTCTTATTTGTTAACGATGCATGTGAAGCATTGATTGCTGTTGCCGAACGATATGATCAACCTGAACCGTTAAACATTGGAACAGGTGAAGGCACACCTATCAAGGTGCTTGCTGAAACGATTGCTAAAGAGTTTGATTTTACGGGTGAAATTGTATGGGATACTTCTAAGCCAGAAGGCCAGTTAAAACGGTGTTTTGATGTGTCTCGATGCAAAAAAGAGTTGGAATTTACGCCTAAAACATCGATAGAAGAAGGCTTAAAAGAGACCATTCAATGGTATCGCCAGCATGAAGCCTCTTAAGAAAGTTTATTTTTCGAGTATTAGTATTCATACATATATGAAGAGTTTGTTGAAGAATCCTCCTGAAGGGTATGAGTTTGTTGTTAATGAACAAGAAAAAACAAAGAAAGTAATGGATAGTGTAAGAAAAAGTAAGATATTAACCTCGTTGTATACTCATGTTGTTAAAAAGTTTTGTAACGGATTAACATTAACAAATAAAATTTCTCATAAGAAAGCACCTGATGATGTTGATTTAATTTTTTCTACAGGTCAATTGATTGATGAAAAGAAACCATGGGTTATCAAGTTATTAGATTCTCCTTTTGCATTGGGTGGTAATGATTATAAGATTTTTTTAAAAAATAAAGATACGATTGAAGAAAAGTTATTGTCACCATATTGTAAAAAAATTATTGTGCATACTAATATTGCTAAGGCAAAGATGGCTCACTTTTTTTCAGAAAAAGTTATTGATAAGATTGAGGTTATGACGCCTGCTATTCCATTAACGATTACTAAAAAAGAACGTCATGGAACTGATTTTAATATGTTATTTATTGGTTCTATTAATAATCCTGATGATTTTATTATGAAAGGTGGTATTGATGCAATTAAAGCATATCGTGCATTAAAGAAGAAGTATGATAATGTTCATTTAACGATTAAGTGTAAGATTCCTGACACTATAAAGAAAGAGTATGATTTATCGGGTATTACTGTTATTGAGGATATTATTTCTTTAGAAGCAGTGCAAGCATTGTACAAGAATGCTGATATTATGTTGATGCAGGGGTATGGTGGATATATGATCATGGCATATATGGAAGCGTTTTCATATGGCACTCCTATTATTGCCTTAGATACCTTTGGTGTAAGTGACTTTATTGAAAATGAAAAAACAGGATTCCGTATAAAACCGGAACCTAATGAAGAAATGGAGAGTCCTGCATATCCTTCTAATTCACGTTCTGTAAAGTTTCTTAAGAGTTTAGAAGAAAGTGGTGATCGGGTTACAAATGAAAGTGTTAAAAAAATTGAGTTATTGATTAATAATCCTGAGCTTTTAAAGCGTATGAGTGAAGAGTGCCAAAAACGTGCAGCACGTGAGTTTTCATTTGATAAGAAAAGAAAAACTTTAAAACGTATTTTTGATGAGGCTACAGCATGAGTTTCAGAACAACATGTTTAATATGTGAAAGTACTGATCTTAAAGAGATTGTTCATTTAGGTCAACAGCCTTTTGCTGATACGTTTGTATCAAAAAAGCGAGAAAGCGATCCTGATCGAATGTATCCTTTAGTATGTGATTTATGTAGGTCCTGCGGCAATGTACAATTACGATGTGTTACAGAACCAGAACGACGTTATAGCGAACATGAATATTCGTATACATCTTCTAATTCCAAGTTTTCTCGTGATCATTGGGATGCGTATGCTGATGAAGTTATTGCTTCCACAAAGGCAAAGGAAGGTGGATTGATTGTGGAGATTGGTTCGAATGATGGCTACTTGAGTGCAAATTTCGTAAAGAAAGGATACAACGTTATTGGTGTTGATCCTTCTGAACATATGGCTAAACTAGCAAAGGAACGTGACGTTGAGACGTGTGTTGGTTTGTTTAATGAAGCTATTGCAAAAGAGATCATTGAAAAATATGGTAAGGCTGATCTTATTATTGCAAATAATGTATATAATCATTCTGATAATCCCGTTGCATTTACAAAAGCTGTTGCATTATTACTTGCTGATGATGGATGTTTTGTTTCTGAACAACCCTATTGGCAGATTGGTTTGGAAGAAGGAAAGTTTGATCAAATTTATCATGAACATATTAGTTATTTTACGGTTAAGTCAATAACAAAATTATTGGAACGTGCACAATTACATGTTAGTAATGCATGCGTTGTTGATTATCATGGTGGTTCATTACGAACGTTTGCAAAGAAGCAAGAAGGGACTACTGAAAATAATGATATTGCAACGTTGCTTGAACGTGAAGAATCCTATGGCACATTTACTGAAGAGGTATACAAAACGTTAATGAAAAAGGTGTTAGAACATAGAAATGCTTTTTTACAAAAATTATACAAGATGAAAAGTGAAGGGGCTACCATTATTGGTGTTGGTGCTGCTGCAAAGGCTAATACGTTTCTCAATTATTACAACATTGATGCTACGCTTTTAGATTATGTTACTGATGCGTCACCCCACAAGCAAGGTAAGTTTACTCCTGGAACAAGAATTCCCATTACGGGTGATGAGGTCTTTGCAAAGTATGATAAACCCTATGCGTTAATTTTATCATGGAATATTTCAGGGATGCTGAAAGAGATTTTATTGAAGATTAATCCCAATATTCAATTCCTATCATTAGCAGACTAGAAAACCTTATATAATTGCAAGAAAAAATAAACAAAATGGAAATGAGAAATACCTGGAAAGATGTTAAAGAGCCGTTAGAGCTCCATGAAGATGAAAGAGGAAGGATCGCAGATATTTTTTACAAGGAAGAGATTAATCACGTTGCTGTTATCGAAACAAAAATTGGGAATAATCAAGAGATTATTCGTGGGAATCATTATCACAAAGATGCAACACAACATATGTTGATGACAGAAGGGTCGATGGAATATTGGTATAAACCCGTTGATTCTGATGAGCCTGCAAAAGTTGTTGTTCAACGAAAAGGTGATGTTATTTCAACACCTCCAAATGAAATTCATGCATTGCGATTTACTGAAGATGCTGCATTTGTAGTCTTTAGCCAAGGTGTTAGAGGCGGTAAGGATTATGAGTCTGATACGTTTAGAGTAGGTAATATTGTTGGCGATTCGCCTCAAGAGTAGTACACTAAGCGGTAATTAAAGGAACATCTGTTGCGTTACGTTTCAAAAATTCTGGAAAACTAATACCTTGTGCATCTGCAACACGTGTCATGGCAACTGCAATATCAAGAGTATGTTGTAAGAGTGGGATGAATTCAGATCGTAGAGTAGGATATTCATCCGGTTTAACAATACGCATGCCATCATGACGGCCATCATGTTGAATATCTCCATGACCTGTTGCTACAAATTTATAACCGAAAGTATCTGTTCCCTTACCATGCCCAAAAGGATCTGTCCCATATAATTCTCTACTAACATGAAGAAGTTTTAGGTCTGAAATTTCTAATCTACATTCGCCTTTAACACGTTCTCCTATTGAATCTAAAAGAGGAACACCACGAGCAACACGACCACCAGTGAAGAGCCATTCCTTATCAATCGGGACACCATCTCTTCGTAAAAGAACAAATCCTTGTGAGGGTTCATGATATACAAGAGCATCAGATGTAAAGAGACATGAATGTTTATGAATTGAACTATACGTATCGTCATCTACAAACCCTGATGTTAAACGAGCGAGGTCAACTAGTTCTCCACGTTCAACAGCATATTCAGATATGCCTCCCGGACGTCGTAAACCTTCAGCGACATCAATAATATCACGAACAAAAGGATGGAGATCATTACGCACAGATGAAGTAGTATATGACTTGCAAGGGATAGTATGCACAGTCTTGTGGTTAGTATCTACTGAAACGTCTCCAGTAGCTTCAGCTAAAAAAACAGGAGATATAGTATCAGTTCCCTTGCCATTACCAAAATGATCTTGAGCTAAAAAGGCACGATTGTGTTGTAATAAAGTCAAATCGTCAATAGTGAGCCCTGTTTCACTTCTTGCTTTTGTTCGTACAGCCTCTAAAAGAGGTATGCCTTTTGGCACACTGCCACCAGCAAGCCAAAATTCACCTTGGAGAGGTTCTTCATTTCGTTCAAATAGAAGATAATTGCCATCCTGACGAATGAGTACATCAGCAGTAACCATAGCAGAATGATTATACATTGCTTCAAAAGGTCCATCAGGGACACGTCCACAGAGAAGCAGTTCACGGTCTATATGACCACCATTCTCAACAGTAAATTCTGTATACTCTGTCATTATTATTGTCGTCGAGAAGTAAGTTCTTTTGCTTTCTCGATGTAGTATCCTTCTTCACGTTCTACACCATTTTCCACAGGGAGTATTCCTTTTGCTTCAAATTTTTCTTTTAATTCTGCGTCAAGCATCATGGTTACTAATTCTTTGAATTTTACTTTTGGTTCCCATTGAAGAACATTTTTTGCTTTTGTTGCATCACCAAGTAATGCTGGTACTTCTGCTGGTCGTTTGTATCGATCACTAATAACTAAATGGTCTTCGTAGTTTAAACCAACTAAAGAAAATGATTCTTTAAGGAAGTCTCGCACAGTGTGTGTTTCTTCTGTTGCAATAACAAAGTCATCTGGCGTATCATGTTGTAAGATTTTCCACATAGCTTCGACGTAGTCTCCTGAAAAGCCCCAGTCACGTTTAGCGTCAAGATTACCAAGAGTAATTTTGTCTTTTTCGCCTGCTACAATACTTGCGAGTTCTTGCATGATTTTTTTTGTAACAAAGTTGTATCCACGTCGTGGAGATTCATGATTGAATAATATGCCATTAGCTGTAAATAATCCATATGCATTTCTGTATAATCGTGTAAGGTGGTATGCAGCAAGTTTTGCAACACCATAAGGACTTTGTGGCAACATAGCTGTTGTTTCACTTTGTGGGGGGGGTGAGATGCCAAACATTTCTGAAGAGGATGCTTGGTAGAATCGTGCATTTGATTTCATATCTTTTAATGCTTCAAGAATACGCAGTGTACCAAGAGTGTTAATATTAATGGTTGATTGTGCATTGCCAAAGCTAATACCTACGTGACTTTGTGCTGCAAGATTATAAATTTCGTCCGGTTGGAATTTTTCAAGGATAGAACGAATGCTTGAAGCGTCAGTAATATCTGCGTAGACTACTAAAAATTGTGAATTAACATCGTCTTCAGAACCATATTTTTGTACGAGGTGTTCAATACGTTTTGTGTTTAATGTACTTGAACGGCGTACTATTCCTCGAACGCGATAGCCTTTACTAATAAGAAGTTCTGAAAGGTACGAACCATCTTGTCCAGATATCCCTGTAATTAATGCTACTTTTCCCGAAGGCATAACCACGATCCGCAAATCTTGCTATTTAAAGTTTCTTGTTTCTGCTTTATAAACAAAAAAATGAAGAAGGTTTTTAAAGAAAACAGCTTTGTAGAGAGCCTATGGGGTCAAAGAAAGACATTGATTATCTTGACAAGATATTGAATGTTGTGTTAACAAAGAATGCTGCAAAGTACTTATTGTACATCATTCTTCTAGGGAGTATTCTTCGATATTTCATTGCAAGAAATGTTTCTTTTTTAGGTGATGAGATGATTCATGGAAGCCAGTCATTAAACATTGTTGGTTCTAAAATGATTGGAACAGCTTTGGAATCCCCTTTGTGGTATTATGTGACAGATATTTTTCATAACATCTTTGGTGTAACAATTGTTAGTAGTCGGTTTACTTCGCTTCTTTTCGGTGTTGCTTCTCTTGCGTTATTATATTTACTTGTTTCATATTTGTGGAATAAAAAAACGGGATTACTTGCTGCAGGTATTTTAGCTGTTTCAACATTCCATATTCGTTACACACTTATTGAAATGGATATTATGTTTACTTTTTTTGTTATCGCAAGCACGTACATGCTTATACGTGGTGTTCGTGAAAAGAAAGATCTTCTCACATATATTTCTTCAGTATTGTTAGGTATTGCTGTTTTAACTAAGACTATTGCATTATTTTTTGCATTGCCATTATTTGTTTATTTGTTTTATACAGAAAGAAAAGATTGGAAAAAAGCAATAAAAAAAGCACTCATATATGGCATAATCTTATTTGTTCTCATTAGCCCTATTCTTTTCCATAACATCCTCTTATATCAAGAAAAAGGATATACTGATTTGTATGTTGGACAATATTTTGATATTAACAAGGAAGCACAACAACAAATTGTTGAAGAAAAGTATCTTAACCCATTTAGTGTGAGTGAAATGGGCAAAACTACGTGGGCACGTATAAAAGATCCTTTCCTCACACAAGATCCTATCATCTTTTTATTGGGTGTTATTGGCCTAGTAACAGCTTTCTGGTTGTGGCGTACAAAAGAACATTACTTACTAGCGGGCATGATTATTTTAGGATGGTTTTTAGAAACAGGAACAAATAGTTTACCAACACATTACATCCCATATATTGTTTTATTCAGCATTTATGCAGCATATATTCTCAATAAAGTTCTTGAGCTTCCTTCACTAAAGAAAGTACCAAAACAAATACCTGCAATTCTGATTGGAATTATTTTGTTAGCAAATATTTTCATTGTTTCAGCACCTTTACAAGACCATCTAACAAGTACAACGGGAAATAAAGATATGCGTGATTTTGTAAGAGAGGAAATACCTGAAAATGCTTTGCTTATTGTTGATTCCCGTATTTATCGTGGAAGAGTTGCATGGTTATTTCATGATAGGAGACATGTTGAATCCATGACATTCGCAGGTATTATTAATCAAGTGAATCAAGAAAATTTTACAGTAGAAGCTAAGGATGTGTATTTTATTGAATGCGGTATTGATGATTGTGGTTGGGGAACGATTGGTAACAGCAAGCTTAATACTACAACGGAGGAATTAGTACAAATTTTTAGTCAAGGTGCAACATTGCTCAAAGAAATACCAAGTGGCGGAGGGTATAATGAGGATACTGGTACAACACATTTTAAAGTATACAAAGCAACTATTGAATTACCACAGGGCATAGAACAAGCATTTGTTGAGTATGCCTGGTTATTCCACCCTATTCAAAGCAAGGGTAGTGATTGGGATGCATACACACCACATCCAAAGACATTCATAGGAAAAACAATGTGGTTGTTCAGTTATCTAATATTATGGATAACAATCATATTAGCCCTTTTAGCCCCTTTCGCACTCATATATGAGCTGGGTAAACAAAAGATTTTTAACACCAAATAAAGAGATCACCACAATGAAACTATCAGTAATTATTCCCGCATATAATGAAAGTGCAACTATTAAGGAGTTGATGGAACAAATTTTTGCTGTTCCTTTGAATATGGAGATTATTATTGTTGATGATGGTAGTACTGATGGTACGAGAGAGTTATTGGTGAAAGAGTATGGCGATAATAACAAAGTAAAGATTTTTTTCCATAAAAAGAACATGGGTAAAGGTAGCGGCATACGCACGGGAATAAAACATGCTACAGGAGATATTGTTATCATCCAAGATGCTGATTTAGAATATGATCCTAAAGATTATGTTAAGCTTGTACAACCTATTATTGACGGTGAAACAGAAGTTGTGTATGGTTCTCGTTTTTTGAGTAAAACAAATAAGTATTTTTTTAGTATGAATCTTGTTGCAACAAAATTATTAACGTTGATGGCTAACGTATTATACAACGCTCAAATAACTGACGAGCCTACCTGTTACAAAGTCTTTTCAAAGAAGGCTATTGATAGTGTTGATTTAAAATGTAAACGATTTGAATTTTGCCCTGAGGTTACTGCAAAGATAAAAAAGAATGGATATAACATTAAGGAATTACCTATTGCGTATAGACCAAGAACGAAAGATGAGGGGAAACATATTCGATGGTATGATGGTGGGGAAGCCATTTGGACGCTCATAAAGTATAGAATAATAAAATGAAACATAGATTAAGAAACACCCTTGCTACGCTCTTAGGCATTGTTCTTATAGGTGGTATCTTGTATTATATGGATGTTGGTGAGTTTCTTAAGAAAATAAAAGATATTTCTCCTTTGTGGGTTATTATTTCTTCTGTTATTGTTTTAGTATCCTATATTTTCCGTGCATTGCGACTTAAGGTGTATACACCATTATCAACAAAGATATTATTTGGTGTGGTTATTGGTGGGTATTCACTCAACGCATTACTACCTTTGAAGATTGGTGATATTGCTATGATTGCCATGTTGAAAAAGTATGGTATGGAATTAAAAAGAAGTATTAATGTTATTGTTCATTGTAGAATTCTTGATTTACTTGCGTTAGCATTAATTACCGCTCCATTAAGTTTTTTGTATGTGAATGAAGAATTAAGTGTCTTACCCCAAACAACAGGTATTTTTTTAGTAGTCTTTGGTTTCCTTGCTATTGTTTATTTATTCAAGAAAGGATTATTTACAAAAATTATTCAAATTGTTGAGGGCAAATTACAAGTTGGTTTATTTAAGAAAGTCATTAAGAAAGGTGTTGAACAAGCTGAAGATTATGGCAAACTTATCACAAATGGTAATATGCTTGCATTATTCTATTCTATTATGAGTTGGGTTATGGATGGATTAGTTGCGTATACTATTGCTGTTGGTTTGAATGAAGAAATATCTTTTGGGTTGATTCTTATTGCAGTAACAATTGCTAATATTTCTAAAGTTATTCCTGCGACACCTGGGGGTATTGGACTCTACGAAGGAACAATGATTCTTTTCCTTGGATATTTTGGAGTAAGCGCATTAACGGCAGGGACGATTGCTATTGTTGAGCATTTATTAAAAAACATAATTACTATCGCTGTGGGAGGTTCGATACTGTTAAAAAGAGGCCTCGGTAAAACAAAAATTGGGGAGCTCATAGAAAATGAAAATTAGTATACTCGGCGCAGGACCCTCTGGATTGGGCATTGGAAGAATTCTTTCTAAAAATAATAGTGTTACTGTATATGAAAAAACAGGAAAGATTGGTGGTATGGCTGCCAGCTTTAAACACGGTCCTTTCATGTTAGATTATGGTCCTCATAAATTATATTCACAGATTCCTGGCATTATTGATGAGATTAAGAAGATTGTTCCCACTAATTTATTGAAGGTGCCAAAGAAGAATAGTATTGTGTTAAAGGGTAAGTATCTTTCTTTTCCACCAAAGTTATCACAAATTCTTACACGTTTAAATCCTATCATAGGTATAAAGTCTGGTATTTCTATAATTCTTTCTAAGTTTAAGAAGTATGAAGGAACATCATATGAAACACGGTTAAGAAAGAGTTTTGGTGATACATTATATAATCTTATTTTTAGGGATATTGCCTATAAGGTGTGGGGTGATCCAAAAACATTAACAGAAGAATTGGCTATTAAGCGTGTTCCCTTAAAGAGTTTTGGTGAGTTAATTAGAAGTGTTTTATTTGGTGTTAAAGAGAAAGAAAGTGCTGAGCATTTTTATTATCCAAAAGATGGGTTGTGGGTGGTTAGTGATAATTTAAAGAATGAAATTGAAAAGAATAATGGTTCTATTGTGTTGAATGAAGAAATTAAACATATTAATCTTAAGAATGGTCTTGTTGAAAATCTTGAGTTACATAATGGTACAAAGGTAAAAACAGATTATTTAGTTTCAACGATTCATTTACATACATTTTTACCGTTAATCAATCCAAAACCACCTGAAGAAGTATTCAATGCAGTAAATCAATTAAAGTATCGTGATCTCAAGGTGTTATTTTTGGTTATTAACAAAGAGCGTGCATTGAATGATAGTTGGATTTTCTTTCCAGAGAAAAAGTATATGTTTAGTAGAATTTCTGAACAAAAAGCATTTAGTGAGTATACCTCACCAAAGGATAAGACGGTCATAATGGTTGAAATCCCCACAGATGACAGTATTCAGATCACTGAAGAAGAGATCATGAAAGAGATTGTACCCCAGTTAGAAGAGCTAAATATCGCTAAAAAGGAAGAGATTGAAGAACATTTCATTCGAAAAGCACGTCGTGTCTATCCTATTTATCACATTGATTACAAGAAACATTTACGTGTTATTTTTGATTATTTAGCTACGATAAAGAATGTGAAGAGTTTTGGAAGACAAGGTCTTTTCAATTACAATAATATTGATCATTGTTTGGATATGGCTATGCGTGTTGGTAAGCATATTGATGAAAAGAAAAGTGATAAAGAGTGGGAAGAGTTACTTGAGTATTTTGATAGTTATATGATTGTTGATTAACTATTTCTTTTGAAAGATTGCTATAAGTGAGAGGCCTATTGTTTTTCTAAGAATATATTTTTCAAAGAGTTTAAAGAGCGGGATGCATGTATCTAATAATCCCATTGCTCCTGTACTTACTGTTCCTTTTTTTAGAACAGTTCCATTAAGAAACCATCCAAAGATAGAGAAGAAATTAAAATGAAACATCTTTACAACAGACATACCAACTCTTTTTTCTAAGTGTTTAATATCTTTTTTGTGATATCGTTTAAAGTGCAATACTGCTTTGTCAAGTTCATTATACAATACAGAATATGCTGGAACAAGAATAATTATTTTTCCATTTTTTCTGAGTAACTCTTTCATGTTCTCCATTGCAAAGACCTCATCTTTTACATGTTCTAATACATTCAAACATACAATGGTATCAAAAGAGTTTTTCTTGAATTTCTTAAAGTCTGCTGCCCTTCCAAGGTCAAGAGATGTTACTTTCACATTTTTTTGCGTAAATTTCTTCTTTAAACGTGAAACATAATTCTTAGAAATATCTGTTAAGACAACCTTTTTTGTTTTTTTATGGTGCAATATTCGTTGTGAAATGGTTCCAAGTCCACTACCAACTTCAAGAACGTCACCTTGTACGTCATCAGCGATTTCTTCAAACATCCAGTCATTGAAGCGATCATATTGGCCTACAATTTCTAGGTTTTCTTCTCCATCTTGCATAAATGAAAAAAGATCAAAGCAGTTTAAAAGCATATCTAGAAGCCTTTAAAAGGAGTCTTGATAAAATTCTGGTATGAAAATTGCCTTTACAACAGATTATAGTTTTCCATCGAAATGTGGCGTGTGGAACGTTGTGTATCAGACAGCAAAGCAATTAATTAAAAGAGGACATGAAGTCCATATATTTTCGAGTAATACTATTAAAGGAACAAATCAAAAGTCTTCATTATTTGAAGTCCATGAAAAAATAACATATCATCGATTCCCTGTTTTAGGTAAGATTGGTGAAAATGGACAAATATGGAATTTTAAGAAAGCATTAATCAATGTGCAACCAGATATTATTCATGCTCATGCGTATAGACATTTTCATGCTAATCTTGTTCCTAAGATTGCTAAGAACTTAAATATTCCTTGTTATTTAACAACACATGCACCATTCCCTGGTAAGAATATTAGAACATCTAAAACACAAAAGCTTGTGGATCTTTTTGATAAATATATTGGGAAAAAATTACTTAATAGTTATTCCAAGGTGTTTGCAATATCCCAATGGGAAATTCCTCTCCTAAAAAGTATTGGTTGTGAAGAAAGTAATATTGTTTTTTTACCGAATGGTTATCCACAGGAATTATTTGATCTTAAAACGTCGTTTAAAAAAAAGGCAGTGTATCTTGGAAGAATTTCTGCGGTAAAGAGTTTAGAAACATTTCTTGCTGCTGCAAAGGAATTACCTGATTGGTCATTTACTATTCATGGTTCAAAAGAAGGTTCATATGAATTAACAGAGTGCCCAAAAAATGTTACAATTACAGTAAAACCTTTTGATTTGAAGGAAGAAAAGAAAATTTTAGAAAAAAATGCAGTGTTTATTCTTCCGAGCGTAACAGAAGCTGTTCCTTTAGCGCTACTTGAGGCTATGGCAGCAGGATTAGTGTGTATTAGCTCTAAAACACGCGGTGGTATGGAATTACTAACTGAAGGAAAGACAGGATTATTATTCCCTATTGGTAACAGTGATGCATTAGTTCGAGCTATAGACAAAGTAAATGCTACAAAATGGAAAAGCATTACAAGTGCTGCAAAAAAATCCGTAAAGGATCGTTCATGGGAAGATCTTGTTGAAAAGGTTGAAAGAAATTACATAAAAGATCTTATTTTAATACGTTAAGTGATATTTTTTCTTCTGAATTGTTCTTTTCTTTAGCTGGTTGTATAACAGTTAATTCTTCTTGCTCTGGCTGTTCTTTATCAGGCATATCATAAGCATATTCTTCAATGTGTGATTTGTTAAAGAAACTAATGTGTTTAAAGGAGAGAAAGTTTTTTGCCATTTTTGTTATGAAGTGGAGATTATTAGTATCGCGTAAATGATAAAATAACCAAGGAAGGGAATAGAATGGATTGGTCATGGAGCGTATTTTTCTTCGAATAAAATTTTTTTGTGCTTTTACTTGCATTTTTTGGAGTTCTTCTCCGGTAAAATGGTGTGTATCATACGTTGGATTGATAAGATTACTTTGCTGGTTGCCTCTGAGGAGTCCTTCTTTCTTAAATTTATCATACAGTGGTGTGCCAGCATACGGTTGGGCTACGTAGAAGAGGGAAAAATCCAATCCAGAATCATTTGCAAAATCTATG
This sequence comes from Candidatus Woesearchaeota archaeon, assembly GCA_964622835.1. Taxonomy (GTDB): domain Archaea; phylum Nanobdellota; class Nanobdellia; order SCGC-AAA011-G17; family UBA489; genus JABIKK01. The sequence continues at coordinate 265,809 of CAZUSA010000001.1, forward strand.
GTTTCTTGTATGTCTTCTTTTGTTTCATCCGGGAACCCAATGAGAAACGTAGAGACGGTAAAAATACCAAGTTTTTTACATGCAGTAATAATTTTTTTACAGTGATCATAGTCTATGGGTTTGTGGATGTATTGGTCCATTGTTTTTTTACATCCTGTTTCTATACCAAATGATGCACGATGATAGCCTGATTTAGCCATTTTTTTGAGTAAGGGTTCATCAAGAGTCCATATAGCAATGCCGTTGGGTGTGTCCCATTTAAAGTCAAGACCACGTGCTACAATGTCATCACAGATATCTGCAACACGTTTTGTATCTAAAGAAAAATTGTCATCTTGAATGCGTATGTGTTTAACACCGTATTCTTTAACAAGGTGTTCCATTTCGTCAACAACAAGTTTTGCTGATCGTGTTCGCCAAACACGTTTCCATACAGTAAATATTGAACAAAAAGAACATTTTTGGGGACATCCCCGACTTGTGATCATATCTGTTGCAGGCCCTTTACCAATACCCACATCATTCAAAGGATGTTTAAGATATTTTTCCATGGGTAACAAATGTCGAGCAGGCATAGGTAATTCATCAAGTGACCAAATAAATGGTCGTTCTTCATTCTTTTTCACTTTTCCTTTTGCGTCAAGTAGTATAGTTCCTTCAATCTTGTTAAGTGCAGATTTCTTTTTGTTTTTTGCAAATGTTTGTACAATTTCTCTGAAAGTATATTCTGCTTCTCCATGAACAATAACATCAACGTCTTTGTTAGCAAGAACGCTTTCAGGTGATGCTGAAGAATGGGCCCCACCAAAAACAACAAGTGTTTCAGGAAATATTTTTTTAACAATACGTGCTACGTCAAAACTGTCTTGTTCATACATTGAATATGAACAGTTAATACCTACAACATCTGGTCGAAATACTTTGAGTTCTTGTTCAATACCAATTGCAGAAGTTCCAACACGATAGGTGTCATCACTAACACGTTGAACGATATGATAATCTGCTAAACAATCAAGAATTCTAACAGAAAAGTCTGCTTCTTCAAGGACAGCTCCAAGATAGGCTAATCCTAACGGGACTTTGGTATTTGTGATACCAGCCTTGAGGCTACCAGTAAGGGGACTGCCTATGAGCATAACTCTTGTTTGTGCGGCCATCAGAGGACACTAAAAAGATAGATTATAAACCTTTCCCGAGCACAATCCTTTTAAGACGATGGAAGAGGGGTTCTCCGTGAAAAAAAACGAACAAAAAATATTTGAGCAAAAAAAGGCAAAGATTCGAAAGAAGATAGAAGAGATATACCAACAACGAGAACGATATCTTCTTTGGATATTATTTATAGGTGTTGTATTGTTTAAGGGATATTATTTTTTCAAAACATTAGATCAAGCAGTATGGTGGGATGAAGGAGATTATCTTGCTGTTGGCAAAGAATTGTTCCAGGGTGGTGCACGTCCAGAGTGGTGGTCACATTTCACAGTTATTCGGCCATTATTAATGCCGGTAACATGGGGATTTTTGTTTTTCTTACATTCTCCTGAGTGGTTAGTGAAAATGATTACATTACTCATTCCAAGTATTTTGAGTGTTTTTTTATTATATAAAATCGGCAAGGATATGTACAATAGTCAAGTTGGTTTTATTGCTGCCATTATGTTGGCTGTACAATGGGTGCATAATTTTTACACACAAAGATTGTTAACGGACATTCCTGCAATGTTTTTAGGTTTACTTGCTGTATATTTCTTTTGGTCAAAATACATTAAAGAAAAAGAAGCAAAAGGATTATATCTTGCTGTTATTTTTGGCGTATTGGCGTTTACTGCAAGATTCCCTTTGGCATTGGTGCTAATCACAATCTTCTTATTTTTATTACTAACAAAACAAAAAGAATTCTTTAAAGATAAAGTAGTAGGAAAGAGTATGTTGTGGGGAGCTGCTGTTCTTTCACCGTATATCATTTATTTTATTGTTACAAAGTTCCAATTGTTTAACTTTTATTTTGGCGATGAAGCCGTGTCCATGAAGACCCCCATAAGTAGTGCTTTTAATACCATTATGCCAATTATCCCTCAGTTATTAGAGAGTATATGGTTTTGGGGATTTATTCTGGGCATACTCACATTATACAAATTAGTTATCGGATTGGATGTTGTTCTCAAGCAAAAAACAAAGAAATTAAATGCTGATTTATTTATTGTATTATTTACGTCCATACATCTTTTATTTTATGTGGTTATTTTACGAGCTGCCAATGATCGATGGTTGTTAATGTTGCTTCCACCACTCTTTTTGTTAAGTGCGCGTGGTATAACTTCCATATCTGATTTTGTTAAAGAAAAGAGTAAACTGTTAGCGTTAGGCATTATTGTTGTATTCCTTATTATGGGAGCTTCTCAACAGATTGAACATACAAATACTTTGACACTTTCAAAAATTAATTCATATCAAGAAGAAAAGCTTGCAGGATTATGGTTGAAAGAAAACACACCAGAAGATGCAGCAGTTATTGTGGCATCAATTGTACAGAACCAATATTATTCAGAAAGACAGAGTTATGATTTTTATAGCAAAGTTACTCCTCATTCTGATTGTTATGACATTTATGGTAAATTGATAGAAACGGATGAATGTTTTGCAAAGACAGAGGAATCATTTAGAAAGAAAATAAAGGATATTGATGCGGATTACATGATCATCCATGTATTTGAACCGGTCTTTACACCCCCATGGATTTATAGTTACCCAGATAGACACCCTGGTGAAGTAGAATTAGTAAAATATTATAATCAAGGTAATAATCTTGTTTTAGCTATTTACAAGTTCAATAAAGATTCAGCGGTTTTTAGCTAGCACTTCTATATTGTAGAATCCAACCATAGGTAGTTTAAACAGGTTACGTAGGAAAAAGAGGAAGGGGTGTCGTTCATAGATTTGTCCTGCTTTTTTTGGTGAAAGCAGGTGTAACTTAATAAGTAATCGTAAGAAAAGATCTATGACGGGATGTTTAAAGAGTGTACAACGAACATCAACAATAGAAAATCCTTTACGTGCAATAATATTTTGAAATACTTGTGAAGAAGCGTATTCACGGTAGTGTGTAGGATCACTAACAAAGACACCATCTTTGCGATAGATCCAAATGCCCCATGGTTTTTTTACAACAGAAGAGACATAAAATAATCCATCTTTTTTGAGGACACGTTGTACTTCTGTAAGGAAAGGTTGTTCATCAGGAATATGTTCAATAACTTGGTTTGAAAGAAGCACGTCAAAAGTGTTATCTTTTGCAGGAATTTTTTCTGCATGTCCCTTTATGATGGGCACTTTCTGCGATGCACGATCATGCCGTATAAGAGACGGTTCAATACCAAGTATTTCTTTCTTTGTAAGAAGATCTAAAAAAAGTATTTGATGAAGAATATTTGCATCGCCACAACCCACATCTGCAAGCAAGATTGATTGTTTTTTTTCTTTGGCTAATGCTATTGCTTTTTTTATAAGAGAAGGTACAAGTCCTGGTTCATAAAAATTTACATGTTCCTGGGAGTAGTCATCGAACGATTTCATCAAAAAATCTAAGAAAAAGTGCCATTTAAATACTTTTTCAGAAAAGAAAGAAAAACAACCGAAATGATTATAAAACTCAAAAAAATCGGAAAAAAAGGTAAAAATGAAAGTTGTTATTTTTTGCGGTGGAGCGGGAACGCGTTTAAAAGAGATGACAGAAGACCTTCCAAAGCCGTTAATACAAGTCGGTGGAAAGCCTGTGCTATGGCACATTATGAAAGTTTACCAAGCAAGAGGGTTTAATGAGTTTGTTCTTTGCTTAGGATATAAAGGTGATAAAATCAAGGAATATTTTGAGAAAAATCCTGAAAATGAGTTTAAGATTGATTTTGTTAATACAGGTGATGCAACAACACCAAAGTCAGAACGATTACAAAAAATTAAAGAATATATTACTGAAGAAAACTTTTTGTTAGCATATGGTGATGATCTCAGTGATGTAGACATTAATGAAGTTATAAAAAATCATACTGAATCAAAAAATACAGTAACCATTACAGTGATAAATCCGCGGTCAGATTTTGGTGTCGTAAAAATTGATGATGCAAACAAAGTAACTGGTTTCGAAGAAAAACCAAGATTAAAAAATGCATGGATCAGTGGTGGATATGCTGTAGTGAACAAAGATATTTTTAATTATTTAAGTTTGGGCGAGTTAGAAAACGAAGTGTATAAAAAATTAGTTGAAGAAAATAAGTTGGGTGTGTTTAAGCATGAAGGATTTTGGAAAACAATGAATACATTTAAAGACCATTGTGAACTTGAAGAAATGTGGAAGAACAATGATGTTCCCTGGAGAATTAAATGAGTAACTTTTGGGAAGGAAAAAACGTTTTTGTAACAGGCTGTACAGGACTTATGGGTAGTTGGATTACTAAAGAACTTGTAGAACAAAACGCAAAAGTTACTGGTTTAGTAAGGGATCAAATTCCCGAAACAAATTTTAAAACATTTCAATTAGATAAAAAAATTAACATTGTTTCTGGTGACATTGAAGATTATAATACTCTTAGAAGAGCGCTTGCAGAGTATGAAATTGACACAGTATTCCATTTAGCTGCACAGCCTATTGTAGGCATTGCTTTCAAGGACCCTATGGGGACATTCAAAGCAAATATCATGGGAACAGCCAATGTTTTAGAAGCTTGTCGCCAATCTAATGTAGAACGTGTGGCTATTGCATCAAGTGATAAAGCATATGGTGAACACAGTGAATTACCCTATACAGAAGAGTTTAGTTTAAATGGGAGGTACCCTTATGATGCTTCTAAGTCTTGTGCTGATATTCTTAGTCAAACCTATTACAAAACATATGGATTACCAGTTGCAATTACACGGTGTGGTAATACGTATGGTGGTGGAGACTTAAACTTTAATAGAATTATTCCTGAAACGATAAAGAGTATTTTACATGAAAAAAATCCTATTATCCGTAGTGACGGAAAGTTTGTTCGTGAATACTTTTACATTAAAGATGTGGTAACAGCATACTTACAGCTTGCAGAAAATTTACACAGACCTGAGGTAAAAGGTGAAGCATTTAATTTTGGCTCAGAGGAACCAGTAACAGTTGTAGAATTAGTAAAAAAAATATTAGAAATTTCAGGAAAACAACATTTAAACATGGAAATTTTAAACAGTGCAAAAGCTGAAATTACAAAACAGTATTTGAGTGCCGAAAAAGCAAAGAGTATTTTGGGATGGAAGCCTGAATTTACATTGGATGTTGGATTAAAAGAGACGTATGATTGGTATAAGAATTACTTTAATAAGTGAAGTATTGTTTTATAGGAATAGACACTAAAAACGCCAAAGCAAGCAAAGGGATGAAAGATCCATGCTGATGAAGGTTTTCTAATAAATCCACGTATTGCTTCAAGACAGGGCACAATAAAGGTAAGGAAAAGAAGTGAAATTACAAAGAGTCGAAGAGGAGAAGCATTGTAGGGGTATTCTAGGGTTATTTCTTTGTTAAGTCTTCTATCCACCCGACGTATCTTTTTTATAAAAAAATCTGAAACATTTTTAAGATCGTGTTTTAAACCTACAGGGACTTTACCAAAGGTGTCAAAACCTCCAACAACGAGTCTATTAACAATATCTGTGTGTATAAATGGCGTGTATGTTATTTTTTTAAGTCTGTCTTTTCTTACAAAAAAACCATTTGATCCCATTGCAGGAACGTTACCTGGCATGAGTGTTATTTTTCTGTGTGTTTTATATATTTTTTCTATGTGCGGTAGTCCTGTCCATTTTCCTGTAATATAACACATCCTATCATAAATGCCTAAGTGAATTGCATAAGGATCATCGCCACTGAGAAGTGCACAGTAGCGTGTTATGAGATTGTCTTTTTTTGTTGCAGTAAAGAAGAGTGTGTCTGTTGCAGTGATTGTTGTATCTTTGAAAGGAACAACAATTTTTTTAAGAAATTGTTTATCAGAAATAATATTATCTGCGTCAATAAATCCAATGATGGTTCCTTTTGCTTTGTTGATACCTACAACGCGTCCATATTCTTCAACTTTCTTTTTATTTTTACAGAGAATAACGGGATATTTTTTTACTATTGAAAGAGTGTTATCTGTACTGCCACCGTCAACAATGAGTACTTCAAGTTTTTTTCGTGGATAGTCTTGTGAAAAGATACCCTCTAAACATTGTTGAATGGTTCGTTCATTGTTATATGTCGGCAAGACAATACTAACAGTGGGTTGTTGAGCCATTTTATTCTATCTCCAAGGCTTCTGCTGGGTTAAATGTCTTGTCCAGACTTTTATTACGTAGGATACCTGCAAACACACCATACGCATAGGTCATATGTGTTGCAATTAAGAGGAATAATACAGGGATAAAGTAAGCAAATGATTTTGTTTTTGCAGCCGTAAAAATAGAATAAAGAGCATAAAGTGCAAGGACTACAAAATAAAACGTTTTGAAAGAGTTATGAAGCATAAACGTTAAAGGCCCAAGAAGGACACCAACGTAAAATATAAGAGGTAAAAAGTAAACAAGCTTGCGAGATGTTTCTGGAAATTTTCTTGAAAAATACCCTCTGTATAAGGACCACATGTAGGTTTGTCGTAGGTGATCTTGGTATGTTTTTCTTCGATGGTGATAAACAATAACGTTAGGATCATAGACCATTTTTTTCTTGAGTTTTTGTGTAAGATCATAACAAAGTTTGGTATCTTCTCCACCCCAATAATAAGTGTTAAATCCTTTGATACTTTCAAAGTCTTTTTTTCGAACAAGAAGATTACATGTAGGATAATCTACGATATATTGGAATTTATCTTTTGTATACACATATTTTTGCGAGCCTGCTCCAAGTGCATAAACAAATCCTGAAACCATTTGTTTAAACGTACTTTCTTTTGGTGCTAATTGTGGCCCAGCAACTGCACAAATATCTGGATTTTCGAAGTAGGGTATTGCATGATCCAACCAGTCTGCAACAGGATAAGCATCATCATCAATAAATGCTACAATATCACCGCGTGCTGCTTGTGCACCAACGTTTCTTTTTGTTGCAGGGTTAACACGGTCAACTTTGAGAATGGTAGTATTAGGAAAAGTATATGTTTCTTTTGCTTCTGATACAATAATAATTTCAAAGTTTTTATAGGACAAATCAAGAAGTTTTGGAATGTGATCTAAGACGTATTGTCCTATTTTTCGTACGGGAATAACAATTGAAAAAAAAGGTTCATTCGATGTTTTAGTTTGTGTGTTTTTTGTCATAATATCGAAGGATATGGAGCCTGTAGGCTATAGCCAGGGTATCAACGAACATATAGTAGATCTCTTTTAAGTTTATCCCTGTGCCACTGAATTTATAGGTAAGAGATATTGGTGCTTCATATATCTTGTATCCTTGTTTATGCGCATTAAGTAAAAGCTCTAAATCAAAGGCATATTTTTTGATGGCAACGCGTGGTAGTACATTATCTAATACTTCTTTCTTAAAGAGTTTTAATCCTGATTGTGTATCTTGTAATCGTAAGCCGAGTAAAAAAAAGACGAGAATGTGGTATCCAAAGCTAAAGAATTTACGAAACCACGGGTAATGCACATTTGATTGATGATGACGTTTGTTACCAATAACAACATCTGCATTGGTTAGATGTTTTGCAAAGTGTTTTATTTGGTCTGGATGAAGGTCTAAATCTGCATCAATAAAGGTTACTGCATCTCCTGTAACAAAAGTGTATCCATATTTTAGTGCATGTCCTTTTCCTTTGTTTTTTTTATATCCTACGACGCGTAAATATTTTGAGCGTATTTTTTTTGCTTCTGCAAGACAGTTGTTTGTTGATCCATCATCAACGAGTATAATTTCGTAGTGCTTAAAATTACTACTTATACTTTTTATCATTTCTTGCATGTTTGCATAAATATTTGTTTCGTTGTACATGGGTACAACAACAGAAAGTTTATTCATTTTTTACCCTCCAAACAATGAAGAATAATGCAATAAAGAGTATTGCACCGACACCTTGCAAGAGGGTTACAACTTGTGCAAGAGTATCATGGTAGAGATAGATGAGGATAAGTTCAAGTGCTAAAAAGAAAGCAAATAAGTAAAGGAAGGTATATTTTTTAAGTGAAAGTAAGTAGAGAGAAAATAATTTTGAAAATGAAATGGTTGCCATGAATATACCGTAGGGAACGATAAGTGGTGTAACAGAAAGATATGCAGAACCAAAGAGTAATTGTACAACAAAGGTACCAAAGAAGTGATATCCTAAGATAATAGGCACGGTAATGATTCCAATGATGCCAGCTGATTTCCACATCAATGATTTATGTGCTCCTCCTTGTTCGGAGAGTTCAACAACTTTAGGGAACATTACTTGGACGATGGAAAATGATGCAAAGAATACTATTTTTCCTATGAGACTTATGACTGCATAATGTCCTGCATCTATTGCGGGAAAAAAGTGTTTAATCAAGAAAAGATCTAGGGAATAAAATGCTGTAAAGAAAAGAACGGTCACAAACATGGGTAATGTATATTTGTATATTTCTCGAAGAGGGAATGATTCTTTTGTTCCTTGAATGTATGTTTTTATTTTTCGAATGCCGTATATTGTTGCTAAGGCATAAGAAAGGATGATTGCAACAAGTGCTCCCCCAACACTGTATCCTAATATCACAAGCAATATTCCTGCAATGAGTTTTGTTGTTCCTTCTACGGCAAGGTTCATACCGTATGTGCGAAAGTGTTGTAGTCCTTGAAGAAAGCCACGAACAATAGAGAGTTCAGGAACGACGAGTATGGCCAGTATTGAAATAAACAAGAGATAGTAGGGTATGCGCAAATAGGATGAAAGAAAGATATTGACAATTAATAAAAGAACAAATGCTATGATTGTCCCATATATCATTTTTTTGGTGTAGTCTGAATAAAGATAACGAAGGCGTTCAGTTTGTTTTTTCAGATGTAATAATGTTACAAATTTGGATATACTAAATTGGAATGTTGTTGCAAGTATACCCATTAACGCCGTAAGGGCTATGAGTGTTGCTAAGACACCATAACTTTCCGGTCCAAGTGTCCTTCCCATGTAAAAGTGAAAGAGAAATCCTGTAAGATTAATGACACCTGTTCCAATAAGTAAATATAAATTGTCTTTAAAAAAATGTTTGTTATCTGCCATTATATCACCCATATAAGTGCAGCAAAGAAAGCTTGTATGACAAAGATGAAGTAGGTAATTTGTTTTTCAGTGTAGTTTCCGTTTTTCATAAACAAGTGTGTTACTGAATAGGGCGTGTCATATTTTGATTGTATATTTCCATGCACCCATATGCCATAACTTGCTGCAGTAAAACGACTACGGAGTTTCAAAAAGAATTCTACAAAGAAAGGTATTGAAATAATAAGTGCTGCTTTTTCAAGGTTACCGAGGATAGCTACGCTTGCAAGTGTCCCACCTAAGAAGTATGTTAATGAATCGCCTGGAAGAATTTTTGCTGGTGTTTTGTTGTAAAACCAAAAGGCACAGAGTGATGTAAAGGCAAGGAGTGCTAAGAGTGCTGCTATGTATTGGTTATGAACAAAGGCGTAGAAACCTAATGATCCTAAATAAATAATTCCCATGCCCACTTCCAAACCATTTAATCCTGCAAGCATATTAACCATGTTTGCTGCACCGACAAATCCTATGGGTACAAAGAGTAATGGATAAATAACACCTAAGGCTACATCACCAAAGAAGGGCAAATAAATTGTTGATGTTCCTGCGTGGGTGACCATTAGGGGTATTGCTGCAATAAGTGTGAGAAAGGGTTTTTGCCATTGGCGTAAACCTCCTGATGCTTCTTTGGATTTGGTAATGAGCACATCATCAAGGAATCCGATGATTGTTACTAAGAAAATAGATATAAACCCTGCAAAGAGAACGAGAAATTGTCCGCTTTCAAGAGTAAGTTCTGCTGCACCTATATCAAAGAATGTGCGAAAAAAGATGAAGAGCATGAATCCTACGAAGAATCCTGCAAAGACGGCAAGACCTCCAGATATAGGAACGAGTGGCCGGTGTTCTTTGTTTTGGTCTTTGACAACAAGGTCTATGCGACGAAGGTATCTGATTAACCAAGGCGTCGTGAGATAGGTAATAAATGCACCGATAGCTGCCACGACAAATGCGAGGATGTTCATACTGCTTGTGGTTCTATGGGCTTTTAAAAATCTATGTCTTAGCCTATAATGGACTTATTACAGGTGTAACGTAGACTTCAAGGACCCCCGCAATAACAAGAACGATAACAGCGAGAATAATGAGGTGCAATGCATCTTTCATGACGCGTCCAAAGACTGATGTGGAAAAGTCGTGTCGTACCACGGCAACACTGATGAGTCCGCCGGCAAGACCGCCAATAAAATATGCGAGTATTTCTGGTAGTCCATGGATGAAATAGCGTAATAATCCTAAGGCATAGACTTGAAAATAACTGCCTATACTTGTTAATCCCACCGTGGCTGCATAACTGCTAATGTGTGTTCGAAAGAAATTTCCAAGTGCTGCGCTGATGACGGTTGCATTCCATGTTAAAATAAAGATGGCTCCCGCCCCATAGAAGAAACTAAAGAAGACACAGAAGAGCATGACTTTAAGATTGTTTCCAAAGATGCGAAGGAATAAACCATTAGCATAGGTCTTTCCTGAAACTTCGTTGAAACCAATGGCTCGCGTGTTTATTTCGTTGATGGTTTGTTCTTGTGAGGAAAAGAGTCCTGGTGTTTCATCTGTTCCTTCGACGATGTCTACAGGTAGGAAGATGTATGCTAAGGAAAATGTTGCTACGAATCCTAAGAACAGAAACATCAATGCAAGCAAAAGTTTGGAGTGTTCTTTGAGAAGATTTTTTTCACTAGAAATGGTTAAGTCTTTTTTTTCTTCTGCTTTGAGTAAGGTGTACATTAACGGAACGGCTGCCATGACGGTTAGCAAAACCATAACAATGGTTGCTTGTTCTTTGAAGACCCAAAGAGAAAGAAAGATACCAAGAAGTGCGTAGACAGCACCAAGAAAAAAGAGATCCCATGGTTTTTTTTCTAAACGTTCTGGGGAGGTTAATGATTCAAGCACCAATATCTATCACCTTTTAGTGAAAGGTGGTATGTGCATTTATATATGTTTAGGATATCTATTAATCGTCTTCTCGTCGTATGTTGTGTTTTGTTACACGAAGTTCTCCGTCTTTGAGTCGAATGATAAGATCGTCTCCATTACTAAATGAACTTCCTTTTGTGACAAATCGTGGTAGTGTGAGCAATCCTTTGTCGATGTGTGCTTCTATGTAGTGTTCATCAAATCCGTTTTTTTCTTTTTTTGGCGTAGGAAGTTTTTTGTCTTGTTTGAAGGCAACAGTACCATCGTATAATGCTTTTGCGACGGATTTTGCAACGTTTTTGTTTGTGTATTTCATGAGTCCTTTGAGGCCGGGACTGAGGTTTATTTCAATAACTGAAGGTTTACGCCCTACTAAAATATCCACAGCGGCTATATCTGCTCCAAGGGCACGTGCTGCTTTAACGGACATTTTTTCAATGTCTGGTGTTAACGTTACAGGTACTCCTTTTCCACTTAAGTGAATGTTTGCTCGAACGTCTGTTGATGATGATACTCGTTTCATTGCACCGACAACTTTTCCTCCTGCAACAATAACACGAAGGTCTTCACTTTTTATGTCTCCTGTCTCTATGTAGTCTTGTATAATATAGGGTTGGTGAAAAACATCGAGTGCATCGATCATGGATCGTGCGGAACTTTCTGAGTCTGCAAATAAGACACCTTTACCATGGGTTCCTTCGGGAATTTTAATGATAATGGGATAGTGTACTTTGCCAAGAAGATTTTTTGCTTGTTGTGCGTCTGATATAAAATAACTTGTGGGTATGTTAATACCTTTTTGTTGAAGTTCTAATGTTCCTAAAAGTTTGTTATGTCCTAACGTAAATGCGTTGGGTTTTAGTGGCATGTATACTTTTTTGTATAGTGCACGCGTAAGTGCTCGTTGTAATAAAATATATTTGTGACTGCCGCGTATATAGACACAGTCAAAGTCGTCAAGTTCTCCAACACTGTCTTTAACACTAAAGCCTTGTTTGTCATCTAGTGCTATTTCAATATTTTTAAGATGTAGTTCAGTAACAATATCAAAGAATGCCCGTGCTTCTTTAGCGATATTTTTGCTGGTTTCTCCTTGTAAACTGATGACACAAAGTTTCATTGATTTACTCCTTGGGAAGGTTATCAAGGTCTTTTGTGTTTTTAATAAGGTGTTGGTTTGATTGTTGCAGTTTCTTCGTAGGGTCTATAATAAAGCCTTCACGGAGGATATTTTTGCCTATGAGGAGGGGGTAGCGGAGGTTTTCTCGTGATGCAATGGTAAATGATGCGGTGAGGGTTTTTCCACCGATAGTGATAGTTGCATCAACAACAGGTCGTATGCTTTCACCGTGGCTGCTTGAAACCTTTGTTGTAGTATGTGCTGGACCTAACTTGAGAATCTCTGCAAGGCGTTGATCAATACTGCTTGTACTTGCTCCACTGTCTACTTTTGCACGAATATGCTTTGTATTAATGATAACATCTTCATAAAATCCAAGGGTTTGTGGATTGTCTGTCATCACTCAAAAAGATGGAAGAGCCTATAAAAAGGTAACGAAGAGCTCACAAAAGAGCGCAAAAGGCTTAAAAATAAAGGGGTGTTTATAAATGCATGGCGCGAGAAGTAATAGAAAATTATTCAAAGTTCTTCTTCTTAGCTAGTTTTATAGGGGTTATTCTGTTATCTATTTATTTGGTTAAATCGTATATTATTTCGTTGGTTGGTGCGACACTTCTTGCGTATATTTTTTATCCGGTGTATGTAGCCATACAAAAAAAAGTACGTGGTAAAAAAACAAGTTCTCTTCTTACAACGTTGTTAGTTGTTATTATTATTTTTATTCCGTTAATTTTTGCAGCTAATGCATTGATTGGTGAGTCTGTAGAATTTTTTCATATGACCAAAGATTTGGATTTGGTAAGTTTAGGAAATGGTTTAGGATTTGATTTGGGTGGTGCCGAAAATCTTAATGAACAGATTGGTGAAAATTTAAATAAAATTTCTTTAGAGATTGCGCGTGCAACATCTGAGTTTGTGGTCTCATTGCCGAAGAAGATTTTGAATATTTTTGTGATGTTGTTTTTGATGTATTTCTTGTTCATGGAAGGAAACAAATGTATTGAAAAGATTAAGAATCATATTCCCTTAAAAGCAAAACAAAAGCATGAGTTATCGAAGAAATTTAATAATGTTATTTATGCGTCATTGTATGGGATGGTGGTTACGGCATTTGTTCAAGGAGCTGTAGGTGCATTAGGATTTTGGGTCTTTGGCGTTAGTTCTCCAATATTATGGGGGTTAGTAACTATCATAGTAGCTATTTTACCGTTTGTAGGTGCTGCTCTTGTATGGTTGCCTGCGGCAATATACAAGTTAGCTGTAGGTGAAATGTTTAATGGAATTGGCCTCTTATTATATGGTGTCTTAATCATTAGTACGATTGATAATTTTATTCGTCCAAGTATTGTTGGTAGTCGTGGTAATGTCCATCCTGCTCTCGTCCTGTTAGGTGTCTTAGGTGGGTTAGAGCTCTTTGGATTTTTGGGTATTATACTTGGTCCGTTAATCCTTTCTATTGGGTCTATGTTCTTAGATATGTATCTTCTTGAGAAGAAACCACAATAAAAAGTTCCTTTAAAAAATTTATATACTCCTTAAGAAGAGTAAAACATTGTGTGATAAGGAGAAAGCTTTATATACAGCTCAGCGCTTCGCTTTCTCAGTGACAATTATATCACAAAATATCAATATAACACGTGAGGTGGAAAGATAATGATAGATAAGAGGATGACCTACAGCACACTTGTTGTTGGTTTATTCATTCTGTTGGTTGCAGGTATTGCTAGCGCTCAAGTCTCGCTTACCTTCGTTGCTCCAACAAACACAAACATAAATCTTACCGGTGCAACACAGTTTCTTAATATAACTGCGTCAGATATTAGTACAGGTAATGAAAACGTAACAAATACAACATGGTATTACAGTACAGATGATAGTTTAACGTGGACATTTTTCTTCTCGCATAATGTTTCAGAAGATGATAATGTTTCAGCTTTAAATATTACCTTTGACACTACTGGTCTTGCCATTGCTGACAGTTCAAACATTGATATTAATATTACTGTTGTAGGATTTGATGGTACAACCAACTCAACAACGATTGAGGGTCTACAACTTGATAATACAGTGCCGAATTCAACAGTAGCTGCTACTGATAATAATGATGATAGTCTAACTAGTAAGTTTGACTATGGTACTGATGTAAATATCGATTGTGATGCTGGTGATTTAACAACGGGTGTTCTAACAAGTGGAAGTTATGTTTCGGTAAAATTCCCTGGTATAAATTCATACGAAAACTTAAGCTTAACCAAAAATACGGCAACAAGTCTAAAAGCTGTATTGAAGGGTGTAAAAACTGAAAAACTTGGAACGTATAGCATTCGATGTCATACTCAAGATGTTCTTGGTTTTAGTAACACTTCTGAATTAAACCTAACAGCTCAAGAAGTTGTATTAAAGGGTACGAGTGCTGCTGCAATTCCAGGCTTCGAACCTCCAGTCGCTAAGACGTCTATTGGTTCAGGTACTGTTGCTGATGGTGGTCGTTTAACTACTGATGGTATAAGTCGATTAATGAAGGTAAATGCTGGTCTAAGAATGGACATTAACGGTGAAAAACACACTGTTGAAGTTGATACATTATCCGATGATAGTGTGACCTTAACAGTATCTTCAGAACCGTTTGATGTAACCATTAATGCTGGTGAATCTGAAGTTGTTGATGTGAATGGCGATGGTGTTGGTGACGTAAAAGTAACCTACCACAAGCTCTTTGCAAAAACATATGCTGACTTAACCTTTGAATTGGTAAGTGAACCCGTAACTGACACAGGATCTGATGATTCGTCTGATGATGCTGCAGTCTTTGATGATAGTGAACCTGAAGTGGTGCCACAATCTCAAGGCGGACTCACAGTAACGCTTGCCGTTATAGTGATCATTTTGATCATTGGGTATGCGTTAATTAAAGGAAAGAAGAAGTAATTCTTCTTTTCCACCTCTCTTTTTTTTATTATACAGTGACAGTGTGCTAAGAAATTATTTTTGTATGTCTTTCCAGTCAGTTCCACCAGTAAGTAGATGCATACATTTCAAAGAGGTATCTAAGAAAATTGTGTGGCCTTTTTCACGGACATCAACGCAGAAGTGTGTATCATCAAAAACTTCTGGCCGTTTAGGATCAATCCTAAATTGTGTGCCTTCTTCAAAGATACTGCGATGGATAAGCATACATCCAAGTCCAACAATTGCAACGGGCAATACTGCATCTTTCCGTACATGTTCATAGGTCAAACGATGAACAAAGGTGCTTTTTTCTGAGTGTTTTTTATAGGCAACTGGTAGCACTTCTCGTTTGATAACTTTACCAGATTCAGTAACATGGCTAAACGGTTTAAAATACACTCCAGAAATGACTTTTTTATCATGGGCTAATAATCGTTCAATAATATCTTTGGGTGGTATAATATCACATTCCAGGCTTAAGAAATAGTCATAACCACCATCAAGAACAGTTTGACGGAGGATGTTTCGTGATTGGATAAGGCGTTCTCGAGCAGATTCAAGATAGGGTATGTGTTGAACGGGTATTTTTGATGCTTGAATAGTCTTGAAGAAGGTATCATCTTTAGAGTTATCGACGAGGAGAACGTCCTTGTGAGCGTATGTAAGTGCGTGTAAACCGTTAACATAGCGGTCAAAGCAGTAAGCCTTATGATCAGATATAGGACATCCAACGAGTACTTTTGGTGGTGACATAGTATGAACGCCGCGGGCAGGATTTGAACCTACATATCCAAAGGAAACAGGCTTTCAAGGCCTGCGCAATACCAGATTATGCGACCGCGGCATGGCAGAATCAGGGATGAATGTTTTTTAAACCTACCTCATGATACCTAATAACGTTAAAACGAGTCTATCTGCTGCTCGAATGATTTCCATTTCGTTAGGTGATGCTCCTTGAACAACAAGGCATCCTTCTTCTTCAAAGACAGCTGTTTCTTCACCAAGACGTAACCATATTACGAGTGTTCCATCGTGTGAGTCTTCACATGTTTTGATGGTTTGTTCTTCAAGTGATAATTGTGATTCTTCTGTTGGACTCATGAAGGAGCTATTAACAGGTATGTTATACAAATGATTGTTGTCAATAAAGTAGTCTATTTCTTTTGCTGCAACAGTTGTTGCTCCGCGCAATTCATCTGATGGTTCAATAGTTACATAGACATTCGTTGCATCAAGGATTATTTCTTTAACATAGGATGGATCAATAGGTATGTCTTCGAGTGTTCGCGGGTCTTCACGGATGCTCATTAATGTAGGAAATTGTGCATCGTTGAGGTAGAATTCAAAGATAAAACCTACGCCTGAATCTGCTGGTGAAAAAGGAATGCTGTTATATGTGAAGTATTCACGTTCGATGGCAGTATTACTTGCTTGATAAAACCACACACCCATAGCAAGAAGGAGAACAAATCCTACAATAGTTATGATACCAATGGTTCGTTCAGTGTTTTTTGTTGGTTTTGCAGGTTCGTCTGTCATGAAAATATTCCCCCGTGGTACATGATGAGTGCATCAGTAACGCCAAGAAGATAAGATTCTGTTCCTTCAAGTGCAAAACAATTATTTTCATAGGTTGTTGATCGTTCGCCTGCAAGGGCGTATGTAAAAAGAAGTGTATTTTCTGGAAGTGTGTCACAAGAGTATAAGGGCAGTTCTAAGCAGTGTTCTTCGTCTGCTGCTGCTTCTGTGCAAGAAAAGTGAATGGTTCGTTCTCTGTTAAGATTGAAGGCAAGTTCTTGCATGTAAACGACGGTTGCTTGGTTGGATACGTCAAGGTAAAGTGTGGGTGTAGCTAGAAAGTCTTGAAGGAATGATGGTGAAAGATGATCAATAAATCCTTCTACTGTTGTAGGGTCATAACGTGTCCTATAGGTAATATCGTTAATAGTAAAGAGATATGTGCCACTATCTTGTCGGAAGACAATGTCATTGTATTTTATTGTTGTTGAATCGTCTGATAGTCCACCAATGACAACACCAAACATACTCAAGACCATAATACCTATGATAAAAAGGGGAAGAAAAAGTTTACTTTTTTGTTTTGTTGTACGTCGCATCGTCTCTGCTTATCCAATGTATTTTTCTGCTTCAGCTGTATCTTTTTTTGACGTGGTTGGTGTTGCAAGTGAGGGCATTGGTATGTGTGATGGTAATGCCATGTCTTGTTCAAGTTCGAGTGCTTTGATATTACATCGGTCAAGAATGTTATTAATGACGGGTATAGAGACATCTTTTGGAAGTTTTTTTGTTGTTTTCCAGAGGTCAAGTACTTTTTTTGCTTCATCTTGTGGAAGCATGTAATTAACTGTTCCTAAGATTTTTAAGGAAACAATATCAGGATTATAATCAACACTAAATTCAAAAGCAAATCCGAGAACGGTGCTTCCACCACTAGATAGACGTGAAGACTCTTCATAGACCTCTTTAAGGTCCATATCATAGCGCACTTTCATGCCTTTAATGAGTTTCTTTTTGCGTTCTACGGCTATTTTTTTGAAGTTAAATCCTACGATCATTGTACTGGCTGTGCGCAAATGACGGTTTATATATGTTACGTTAATTGAATAGATAGTTTTGAGAAAAAAAAGAAGAAAAGAAGTGTAGCGTTTTACCGCTACACAACTTAGCTTTAAACCATAGCCATATTACTGGATAGGTCGTTATTTGCATAATCCTCTAGGATCTTAGCAGCTCTTCTCGTATCTTCACCATCGGTTCCAGCTACGAGTAATGCAACATTGTCGCCGTTGTCAACCATTTCTAGAACAGCTTCACCAGGTCCGTAAGACCAAGCACTACATGCTCCGAAAAGTTCCGCTGCGACGGTATTTGCACATGGACCACCAACAACAATTGCGTTCCAGTCTGAGATGTCATCAACATCAGAGTCTAGTAGGTTAGCAAGTGTTAGATCTGCTATTTCACAGTTAACGCTTGTTGCCGTTTTAGTTGTTGTCGTATCACCGAAGGTCACGAACACACGAGCGCCTCTCTGCGTGAGTGGGTACTCAATGGTTAGTGTTTCCGGGTTGTCCGTTGACGACGGGTCATACAGGGTGTATAAAGCACCGTAGTCTGACATACCATAGTAGTAATCGTCGTTATCTGCGTCTTCCAAAAGTGCTTGGATACCACCAGAACTGTGTGCTAGACTTTCATTAATGAGAATTCCAATCTCATTATTTGATCGGTCATCAATTACAACAGTTACATTTTCGTGTGTAGCTGCTGTACCAGCACTAGTTGGTCCAACTTCATCGAAATCCTCTGATAGAGTGATTAAGGTAAAGTTAACATTGGCAGTAGAGATAGTCTCTCCTGTATTTGTCCAAGTTCCATTGTCACCAATAGCACTACCAACATCAGCAGTCCAAACTCCACCTGTGGAATTTGAGTGGTCACCTAAATCAAGGATTCCACCGCCGTTAATGGTAACTCTGACTTCTTCCAGAGAAGCACTACCATCACCATCAAGATCAATGATTAATGGAGGGTTTGTACTACCTGTAGTGTTGGTTACATAAACTTTGTATGTTGTTCCACCAATAACAAGATCAGCATCACCGATTGTACCGTTACCATTACCATTAAGTGTTGTCCAAAGAGAGAATGTTACTTCTTTGGTATCACCAGTTGCCATATCCTTGAATTTTAATGTTCTATCGCTTGCATCGTAGTTATCGTAACGAAGTACATGCGAAATAGCATCATTGTCCAAACCATCAGCAGTATCTATATCACTTAATAAAAAGTAATCTAAATGTCCAACGGTTGGTAAGTTATGTGTGGAGTTACCTAATGAAGAATAGTTTCCTTCTTCAAAGACAAAGTCTCTATCATCGTTACCATACTTGAAGGTTCCGCCTTCGTTTGTAATGAATGGTACGTTGTACACTAAACCTTGTTTGTTTTCAAAGATAAGACTGTATTCATCGTCACCTTTTGGATCCAACTTTACAATACTTGTTTGTACATCATCAAGACCTTCGTATCGAATGTCCCATGCTGTTCCAAGCATTCCTTGTGGTTCTTCTAGGTATTCACGAACACCGTGTTCAGGTTCTACCCAGATGTCTACACCATTAAGTGAGTCTGCTGAGAGTCTGTACTTAATCGATGAAAGTTCAAGTTTACTTCCGCTTGAGGATGTCGATGCAGATATTGAAGCAAGAGCGTTTGTAATCTCTTCGTTGTCAATTTCTACTCGTTGTTCAAAGACGGTATCAGTGTAGGTTAGATCTTCAAGAACAAGTTTGCTTGCACCTAAGTACAATTCAACAATATCTCCTGATCCTGCTTCACCAGCTTCGTTAAGAACAATATCGCTAACACCAACGAGCGTATCGTCGTTTAATGTTGTTGTTTGACTGTCCTTAAGTTGTTTAGTGATTTCACCGTTAATCTCAAAGGTTACTGTTGCAGGTGTAACATCTTCAATAATCATTACGGTTACTTCGAAGTCTTTTCCATCAATGTTGTAGGTTTTTGTTTCACCTTCACCAAGAATGTCGAAAACTGCGCCACCGAGCATAGTTAATTTGATGTCTGCTGCTGCAGTATCCACACTTGTTTCAACAATTGAATATGTTGTTCCAAGAATGAGGATTTCTTCATCTTCTAAGTCTGGTAATTCTCCAGATGTTACTTCACTTTCAAGTCCTGATTCGAATTCTAATTCGTATTCGAAGAAAGCAAGATTTACATTTGTAGGATCTGTGCTATCAGGGATGTATAAGTAATCTCCAACGTATCCGTCAAAGATTCCTTCACTTTCAGTAAAGTTTACTACGGGTGCATTTGTAATTGCATTAGAATTATCTAAAAACCGTAGGTATTGATTGAAATTTGTTGAACCTTCGTCAGTAGTTATTTTTCCACCAGCAAGACCGCCACCAAGTACTTCAACATCTGTTAAAGTTTCTCGTACGTCTCCGATGCTTTCACGTAGTTCTAGTAAGTCACTAGCGTGTGAAATTTCTACTGCGTCGCCAGATACACTAGTAAGACTAGCGCCTGCTGCTCCACAAACTTTGCTATCAAATTGTAGTTGCTCTACAATGTCAAGAGCACCAATTGTATCTATAGATCTTGCATCAGCACCAACCACAATTGCGAGGTTAGATACACCTTTACCATTCACGATAAAGGGCGCTGGAAAATCCGCGAGGTCTGGTTGTGCGATTGCGCCGGTTAATGATGCACCGAGCATTGCCATTCCAGTTCCGATTGCTGTAATTCTTTTAACAGCTCTTTTTAGTCTTTGCATTTGTTAAACACCTCCGTAATGTTTAACGCTAAACATGTTTTAGTTTCTCTCACAAATTCTTGTGAGATTCTATCTGCGTCCACACGGACAGTTTTGTCTATGTTATGTTATTACTATAGGCTGTTGTATCGCTGATCGATTTATAAAGATGTAGCTGGTAGCGTATACATATTAGTGCTGCATTGCCCGTTCATAAAGGATACAGCTGTTTTTGAGAAATTGAGGCCTTTCTGAGAAAAGCGCTTGTTAAAAGCTATCACTGAAGAGTGCGCATTATTGTGTGCAGAGTTGAAGTTGAGTTTCATAGGCAAGTCCGTCCGTAACGAAAACATAATGTGATACTAATCCTAATGAGCAGAGTCCTGTGGAATAAAAGGCTTCCTCTTGATAGGTTGCCGTAAAGGAATAGAGCGTTCCAGGGCGTAAAATGACTAAATATGCCTCTTGGAGGGCTTCTTCCAGCAGTATACAGTCCTTAGGGTCTTTGTGGCAGGCAACAATGAGTTCTTCAAATGTTTGGTCACCATATGCAGGGAAAGAGACTTTCATGAGGGTTTGAAGGGCTCGTTCGGCTTCAAGGCTGGTTCGTTGGTTGGTTAATGAGCTCCCTTGGGCTAAATTAACAAATCCAAGGTAAATAACACCTAAAACAAGGAGAATAACGACTATGACAAGTAATCCTAGGACTTCTGATTGGGCTTTTCGTGTCATATGGCTATACTCCCGTAATGTGCTATTGAGAGTCGTCCTACACGATAGATGTCTATTTCTGGGAAATATAACGCAACAATCGTTGAAACGACTGCTCCGGGCTTATTTTCTGGATTATAGTCATAAACTGTCCATGTATCACAGTTATTGGGGTAGTCTACTTGAATATAATGGGCTATATCACATTCGACGCCAACACTTGTTGTAGGCGGCGGCGGATAGAGTTGTGTAAACGTGACTGATTTTGCTCCGAAGACTTGTTTGTAATGCACGTTGTGTTCGCCGAGTATCTGTTGGAAGGGCAAAAACTTTGCTGTGTCTATACAATCGTCTGTTGCACAGGCAAATTCTGGTAATGCTACGGTTTGTGTGAGTAAAATGGTTGCTTGTCGTTCGCTTAATTCGTCGGGTAGTTGTTTGTTTCGTTCTGCGGCAAAGCGAAAGTAGATGACAATGAGTAATAAGATGATAACAACAACGACGAACATGACTAACATGGTTTCTGAGATGTGGACTTGACCGCGTTTTTTTAGTAGATTGTTGGACATTGTGCTCCTTCCATTTTTATGTTGTGTTGTATAAGTTTATCATGAACAATGGTGTATTCTTGTTTTGTTATTGCTTGTTCAAAGCGTTGTAACAAGAGTGTTCCTTCTTGGAATAAATCTCTACAGTGTTGGTCTTGTATTTTTCCTATGAGTCGCGAAAGTTTATGTTCGTACAATTGTGTTATGCTTCGTAGTCGTTGGATGGTATGTGTTTGCACACATTGATAGCCACTGCCTGAAAAAAGTAAACCGTATAAGACGTCATCGTTCAAATAGTACACATCTTCACTGCGTCCGTCACTGTCGGTAACGGTTGCTGTTTGTTGATCTTGGTTGATGAGTATAACCGTTAGTGGCGTGTATGTTCGTACGACGGAATATAATTCTTCTACGTTATTTGGTGGTGATCCAAAGAAGGCAACGGTTGCTGTTTCTGCTCCCTTAAGTTGTGATGCTAAAAATGTTGGATCAAAACTATTTCGTGGTATAATTTTTACGTTAAATGGTTCAGGTATACGCTCGACTAATGTTTGTACCTCATCTAATGATGACGTATCACTCACGACAAAGATGCGTGTTGATGGGTTACTAAGATAATATAATTGTGCAATAGGATAGGGATATGACCATTGTCGCGTCCATACGGTAAGATATTCTCCCGATAACTGTGGAGGAGCAAACAGTGCATGGGGTGTTGTTCGTGAATAATGATTGACTGTTCCTAGTTGTCCAACGCGTATGTCTCTACATTGGAATGTTAAGTCAAAGTCATCACGTAAATCAAAGGTATCATATTGTTCTCCTACACCAAAGGCATCAAGACGATCGTCGATGTCTAAGAGTATTTGTTGTCCTTCAAGCGTTTGTCCTCCTTCAATATGCACCCATGAAAAACGAACGAAAAATAAGAGGATAAGTCCACCTGCTATGACACCAAAGATCCATTTGAATAAAAGATTCGCATCTCCTTTGTTATTGAAGAAATTCATGGTAGACGGACACCAACCTTGGGTGTGTTGTCTGCAAGATAGTTATAAAGAACCAATGAAACACCTTTGTTTGTGTTTTCAATACACAGGGGGTTTTGTTGTGTTACATCATGCGTAAATTCTTCAAGGGTATAATCTGGATATGGTGGTGGATATGCAGCAATAGGTAGTAAGAAAAGATTTTCATAAATACTAGTGTCCATATAATAGTAGAGTTCTTCGTCTAGTGCAGCAAGTGCATCTGTGGAAAGGGTAAATGATTGCCCAGGGTTAAAGAAACACACATGGGTTACTTTTTTTGGTAAGGCGTTTGATTGAAAGGATATTGCACTGCCACTGTCATAATGGTAGACAACGTCAATGTCGCGTTCAAGATCTAAGACAAACGTACTTACCTGTGTAATATCTTTTGCATGAATTATTTTTGTTAATGATCCAAAGCCAAAGTAAAGAACTAATGCCATCATGATGATGACAGAAATGTATACGATGGGCATGCCTACTATTTGACCTCTCTTATGCATAAAAAATGAAGTAAGAAGGAGCTATTTAAAACTACCTTCATAAGAAGACAGTGTAACTGCCAATGTTACCGTAGGTGTCTGCACATTGGATGTAATAGGTATCACCTTCAATACTTGCCGTGTGATCTTCTGTGTTTGCACCGGTCATGAGTACTCCTGTACCATAGGAGAATTGTCCTTCAACACTGTATTCACATGTACTTGGTTCATTAGTAACAATATGTAAGATACCTGGTCGTGTGTAGACTTGTGAAAGTGTTGGAGGTATGACATCAACGATAACGCTAAAGCTTGCTGTTTCATTTGCTAAGTTTCCTGCGACATCTGCACAATTAATGAAGATGTTATAATCACCTGTGCTTAAGTTGAAAAATGGTTGTTCATGGACACTAGCATTAGAGTTAAGGAACTCTATACTATTGTAAATGCTTGGATCATCAAAGTTATATCCACATGATGCATCACCATTACCAAAGGCACCACCTGAAGTAATGACTTTGAGTACAGGACTAGTAAACTTAAGTTCAAGCTCATCATCAGGGTATACACTGGTAATATCCAACCCAACAGTACCTTGAAGGGTAAATTCTAAACTTTCTTGGTTAACATTTCCTTTTTGATCTTGACACCTAAAGTAGTAGTTATTTTCTTTGTTATCTTCAATACCTGTTAGTTCCGTGTCACAATTGTATAACCCATAATAGAATGAACTTGTAGGTGCTTGATTTGAAGTGCAATCAAAGGTATTTAACATATCATCAAAGGCAACATTAACATCATCCCATTTACAGATGCTTGGTTCGTTAACATAAATGGTAAGATCTGTTTTGTTGATACCATTAGGTACGAAACCGTTGTTGAAGATGCTTGTTGCTTCAATGATAGGTGCTGTGTAATCTGGTCCAGGATCTATCTTGAATTTTGCATAATAATCAACTTCGTTGGCATTACCATTACCATCTTGGCATTTAATGTATAATTGGTATTCTCCCCCGTTGGTTAATTTGAGTACTTCTTCTTCTGCAAGCACCCCAGGCAGACTAAAGAGCATTGTGTGATTGAATGAATAAACTGAGTCACCAAGGTATTGCACCATTTCTTCATAGGCAACTCCATGGTTGAGATCAAATTTACATTGCGCATATTCATTGGTTTCAACAGCTAAACTTACTGCAGTAAATGGCGGTATGTTTTGTGTTATTTCAAATCCTTTCCCTTTCACTTCTGTTATTTGGTTAACATTATCAACACCATCAGTTAAGTGAACCATGATTTCTTTTGCCGCCGTTACATGGGGTGGTACGACATCATTAACACTTGCACTAATACATTTTTCATCTTCACTACCTTCATTAACAAGTTTACAACTTTGGCCTAAACTTTTACAACGATATTCACTACATGCTTTCCCTTCATCTTGACATAAATCACAGTTATCTCCCCCTGTGGGCGCTTGCCAAGGATTACATTCTATTGTAATTGTTTCTGTTTTATCATTTGCAAGAACCATATCAAGGAGTGTATAGATAAGATAGGCCCACATAATCCAATTAAGCACTTGAAGCCACATAGCAGGTTGGGCCACAGTTGCCTCTACTCCTTCGGCAAGAATTTCAACAGTAGGTTCAGAAGTTCCAATAGTAGTTGTAACAGTAGTAGGAGGGCTTGCTACAACACCACTACCCTCAGCAATAAAAATGTTTGATCCTGTAGACCAACTCGTCGTCCAAGCCTCATAAACAGGAGTGGTCAATGCGGTAGAAAGGAAGGTCCCTGCACTATAAGTTTCCAAAGCACCAAACCAGATAGCCTCAACTAACAATAAATAAGGAATGGGTGTTTTCCACGCTTTTTTCCAGAATCCACTAAAGCCAGTATCAGTTCCACCGCCTAATCCTGTTCCTTTAAGATTACCAAAAGGTTCTAAACTATCACACACGTCAGGATCAAAAG
>CAZUSA010000001.1:291223-293497 GCA_964622835.1 Candidatus Woesearchaeota archaeon
GTTCCTTTAAGATTACCAAAAGGTTCTAAACTATCACACACGTCAGGATCAAAAGGAAAGTCAAGCGTTTCAATACCCCAATTTACATTTTCAACAAAACCATTACATGTTTTTTCTCCTGCAATATTATACCATGCACCACAATCACCTAAACTTTTACACACTGCATTAGCATTTTTGAGATAATTAGCCGTTAAACATTCTTTGTTACCAACTGCTTTCCATTTACCATTGATGCCATCTTTGTGAAAATACACTTTACATTGTGTATTGCCTGCTTCACAGGTTGCTTGCGGATCTACTTTGCTTGATTGTCCTGTACTTTTATCCGGCCAATGTTTTAATCCTGGACTTACTAATGGGACACATGAAACATCAACAAAGTCTTTAGTAGCTTTTTCTGTATTTCCTAAGAGCCATATACAATCCCGCAGTGCCGTATTTTCACAGGCATCTTTTTCTCGTATATTTGTACAATCTTGGAACCGATTGTCGCGACATGCTGCTGCAATAATAAGATCTCTTTCACCTTCAAGTCCAAAACCTTCTTGTGTTCCGAAGAGTTCTTGCAATGCAGGATCTACTGATGGGTCGATGGTTCCTTGTGCACATAATTCTTCTCTATAGTCTTTACAGGGTTCTGTAAATTCTTTTCCATTAATACAAATTCTCCGATAATGTCTACTTCCTGCAAGATCCAACCCAAGTCCTGCATTTTCATTTGAACCAACAAGACCATCATACGCACACCAACTCTCTCCATTACCTAAGGGTAAATTTGCTGATGCAGGTGCGTTATCATCTACAGTCACAATCCCTGTATCACACGCCAAAGATTGACAGGCATAATCGCCAAATGTTGGATTGACACCTTGAATAGCAGGTGCACAAATACTTCCTAATGAATAATCACAGTTCCCACAATTAGGATCATTAACATTAGCTGTGTTAGGATCACAACTACTTGCCTTGTCTAAAATAAATCCATTGTTATAACTCTCTTGTTTGTCATCTGAGTAAATATTTTCCGCATTACCACAAGAGTCTAACCAGTATACTTCTTCTTTTTGTGGTAAACAGCCTGTTGAATGTTGTGCTGCACATTCTGTTCCCAGTTTCGGATTACTACATAATAAGTCAGGATGGAAACCAACAAGCGGTGTTGATGTATCACCAAGTTCGGGATTATCTTCTGCACATGCATCCCGTGTTGTAAAAGTACAACTTGCATCTGGACTGACACATGCACCACGTTCAAAACTTCGACATTGGTTAATACATGCTATTTCTGAATTGACATCTTCATCAAAGGTCATGTTGATATCTTCGAATTGGGATGTTATTTGTTTACATTGTACTTGTGTAGTGTATGAACATTCATTGCTAAGCACACAACATCCTTTATTACATTGGGGCACATCACAGTCTGCTCCTTCTGTCCAACTACAACCGTCCTCTGTTTGGCAAGAAAATTTGGGCATATTATTAAAACAGATACCGTCATCTTGGTCAAAGCCACATCCTAATTTACAGAAGCTTGTTTGTTCACAGGAAGATGCCGATTTTAAGGCACCAGGTGCACAGTTGCTCACACCTGTATACACACAACTATCTCCTGCTACAGTTTCTGAACAGCACACTTGTTGTTCTTGTGCTTCAACAGGAGGTGCTTGTAGAACAGCAAAGGCAAATGCCAGAGAAACAATGAGAACTATTTGAAAGAGTGCCTTTTGTTTAAGATAGTGCTGTGTTAACATAGTGTAATCCTAATTGTTATGATGGTTCTCCTTGAACAAAGAATTGGAACACGTAGGGTGAATCTTTTGTTTGGAGTATGTATAATTTATCTGGGTATGGTCTTTTTTTATCAATAACAAAATTTCCTTGATGGGTCAACATATAACCTAATTGATCAAATTCTCCAACTGTTGTTTCACCGTCAAGAACATCTCTACTGACATCGTATAATGCTCCAAGTGGAATGTCTAATGTTGTAATGAACGTATCTTCTTCTACAAGAACATCTCCTTTTTGTAGTTTTAATGGCATGCTTATTTTAACGGATGATGTGTAATCACCAATAGCAACATCAACAGCTAAGGATCCTGCAGTAAGTTCAACACCACGTGAAAATGCTTGTAAGTTTATACACCCAGATAACCCTTGCCGAATTGCTTGTGCAAGTTGTGTTTCCATATCACTTCGTGTTAAATATCGACTATAACAAGCATCATTTTCTTCCATGTTGTAACAAAGATAACTAATAGGTATACT
>CAZUSA010000002.1:0-50087 GCA_964622835.1 Candidatus Woesearchaeota archaeon
GAGCAGCAGTCTTACGAACTCTTCTTCTCGTTGTCTTACGAGCAGCAGTCTTACGTACAGTTCTTCTTCGTGTTGTTTTTCTTGCTGCCTTTCTTACTGTTCTTCTTCTTGC
The DNA here is from genome assembly GCA_964622835.1 of Candidatus Woesearchaeota archaeon. Taxonomy (GTDB): domain Archaea; phylum Nanobdellota; class Nanobdellia; order SCGC-AAA011-G17; family UBA489; genus JABIKK01. The sequence continues at coordinate 113 of CAZUSA010000002.1, forward strand.
AACCATGTTAATTTCACCTCTTTTTTCCTCCGTTACATATAGTGGACAATGAATTTGATGCCCGTTATAGCTATATTCTGACCTATTTTTCCTTAAATAGTTTTCTGTTCATGCATTTTGTAACGTTATCACTTTCCCATTAAGAAAAAAAGTGTTTTTTACATAAACAAACGTTGGTAATTCAAAAAAATATTCTTTTGTACTTCACTAACATCCATCTTTTTTATTGTTGCAATTGTTTTAATTGTTTCAGGAATGAATGATGGTTCACTACGTAATTCACCGCGCGGTGTTAAGTACGGTGCATCTGTTTCTGTCAATATATTGCCAATAGAGAGCAATTCAGCCACACCCTGGAATTGTTGACTCTTGTCAATGTTTGCAGGTAATGATGCAGTCCAACCATTTTCTTCAATGCGTTTTACTAACTTAAACTTACCACAAAAACAATGAAAGTTAACTTTTTTTATTTTTAATTCTTCAAGAATGTCAATGCATTCACGTTCAGCTTTACGCGAATGAATAATGAATGGCATATCCAAATCTTCTAACGATGTGAGTATTTTCTTAAAACCAGCAATTTGTTTTTGTTTTCCTTCTTCATCAGTTGTCTCTTTAAAATCCAAACCAACCTCACCAACACCAATAATATTGTTCTTTTGTTTACGAATAAATGCTATCTCATCATCCAATGCTTTATCAGACATTTTAGCAACTTCCGTTGGATAAATACCCAATGTTGCCTTAACTACAGGATACTTTTCTGCCAAAGATAACGCAGCAAGATTCGACGCATGATCAACACCAGCATTAATGATTGTTACAACACCAGCAACTTCCGCTCGTTTGATAACATCATCCCTATCTTTATCAAAGTCTTTAAAATACAAATGACTGTGGACATCAACAAACATATGAAACACAGAAGAAAACCACTTTAAATAGGTTCTTACGCTAGCGAAAAGAGAATTAAGAGTGGCTTAAGGATCCACAATAAGAGCTTCCATAAATAAGGAGCAAGGTTAACAAAAATTAATAATAAACAGGTAAATGTTGCAATAGACCAATATTTCTTTGCTTTCTTTTCACTCTTCGTTATAGCTAATAAACCAGTATGCAACATTAATCCACCATCCACAGGACCAATAGGTAACAGATTAAATAATCCTACACCCCAACTGACAACCCACAACCAAAAGAATAACATGTGGAACCATTCAACTAATGGCGGTAAGAACGCACCATATTTTTCTACAATTTCTGCTTTAGGAATACGCACTAATTCAAATTGTGCAACACCCATAAATCCCTTACTATCATTCTCAGGATTCACTCCAGCAACAATCTCAAGACTGCCACCATCTGTTTCTAAAATAATTGTATCTCCCGGCCTTATGTTTTTTGTAGCATTCGCAAATGAATCAAAATCAGTTACTTCTTTTCCATTAACACCTTCTAACACAAAAGGCAAATCAATACCAGACGCTTCAACAGGGAAACCCTCAACAGCTTCATAAACACGCACACCATCAGATTCAAACACCGCACCAAAAGCTGGCATTGTTATGAACATCATCACACCAATGAACACTACACCCGTCACCATATTAGCAAAGGGACCAGCAGAAAAGACAGACAATTGAATACGTTTCGACTTCTTCCGTAATTGTTTCTCATCAGGCTCAACAAACGCAGCAAGAATAGGACCAAACAATGCAAACCCAGAACTCTTTACTTTAACATTATATAACCGTGCATAAATACCATGACACGATTCGTGTAAGACTGCAATAATTAAGATAGCAATAATCCAATGCATAAATGATAAGATAGGCAAACCAGGAACAACACGAATACCAGGAAGAACAGGAGCAACAGCAGGAGCAGCACCAGCAACAAATAATAAATCAAACGTTCCTTTTACTAAAAAATAAAAGATAAAGATCATACCCATAAAACCAGTAATAATACTTACTAATCCAAGATGGTGTAATGTTTTAGGAAACTTCTTAGCAATTGTTTCCATTGCCTTAATGCCCCACTTTGTACGATACAAGGCCATAATCCTTCCTTGCATTTGGACATTCTTCTTATGTTTAACAAAAAAAGTAATAAGTGCAGCGTAAAAAATAACAGCTAATACAAGATCAATATTCATAGTTCCTCTTTTTCATGCACGAAGTAGTTACTTACCTGTCACCCTAATCTTACGTAACGCACGAAAATCACGAGAGCCGCAACCGCGACATTTTACAGCACGAAGCACAACCTTTTGTGGTGACGTTCGTTGCTTTGCTTTACATCGTTTACACACAAAGATACCTTGAATCATTCTTGCGTGTGCTTCTGGAAATTTTGCCATGTTAATCAGACCGTACCTGCTTCATTACCTTATCACCAAGGATGATCCAGTATAAGACATTAACGCCTTCTTTGACACCCTCTTTGAGTTCACTAGGAACTGCTAAATCAAAGGTTTCATACGTTTTTAAGTCCATTACACTTGCTGTTTCATTCGTAACAGAAATAACTTGTGCAATTTCCTTTTCAATAATGGGCGTATCCATCTTATCATGGTTTGTTTTAATAAAAATCTTCTTTTGACCATCAATAATACCAACCGCTTCAATACGCGATTTTGCATGTCCATGCTTACCAGGACGAGAAATTTGAATGCTTTTAATTGTACAAGCAACGCCATCAACAACCACATAACTGCCTACTTTGAGATTACCTACATCAACCGGTTTTGTTGCCATACTAAGAATCACTTTTGAGGGATTTATAAAGATTGTGTACTTGCTAGGCCGTATTCACTCAAACACGGTAGTTTTAAATACCAATCTTCAACGTCACGGTTTATGACACTCAAAAAAGGCGATTTTATTGCGTTAGATTTTGTTGGAAGAATCAAAGAAACAGGCGATATCTTTGATCTTACGAAGAAAGACGTTGCAGAAAAAGAAAAAATTGCTAATAAGAGTGCAGAGTATTCACCACGTATTGTCTGTGTTGGTCACGGTGATATTGTCAAAGGTGTTGATGACTTTCTCGTAGGAAAAACCGTTGGAAAATCCTATACTATAGAACTAGAATCTGCTGATGCCTTTGGAAAAAAAGATGCAAAACTCATCAAAATGATGCCTCTTAGTACGTTTAAAAAACAAGATATGAAACCATTCCCAGGACTCCAAGTCAATATTGATGGATCATACGGAACTATTCGTACCGTTTCTGGTGGACGCGTTCTTGTTGATTTTAATCACCCTCTTGCAAGTAAAGCAGTTACCTATGAAATAACTATTACTAAAGTTATTACAAAAGATGCAGAAAAAGTTTCAGGCATACTCAAAGGTATCATCAACCGTGATGTTACGTGCACTGTTGACAAAGGAACTGCCACTGTAGACATTGACTTACCTGAACAATTTCAAACGCTTCTCAACGATCGTATTACCAGCTTAGTACCAACAATAAAAAAGGTTATTTATGCAAAAAAAGACACTCCTTCTCCAGAATCAACGAAGTAACCACTCAACAATAATTAAGTTTAAATAGCAATTTCGGCCAATTTCTTTTACCTCAATTTTACCAGGTCAACTCAATGGACAGCCTTATTCGCAACGCTCAAGAAAACACACCACACCTCCCCAGCACGCAGAATTCTTTAGATGGAGAGCTTGAAAGCCTCGTTCGTAAGCAAACAGCGCGAATCAAAGTTGTTGGAACAGGTGGTGCAGGCAATAATACTATTAATCGTATCAAAGAAGTTGGTATTGCTGGAACAGAAATCATAGCAGCTAATACTGATGCACAAGATTTACTCTATACCACTGCAGATCATAAAATTTTACTCGGAAAAGAACACACGCAAGGACGTGGTGCAGGTGGAAAACCCGCTGTCGGTGAAGAAGCTGCACGAGAAAGTGAACACGAAATAAAAAATAAATTACACGGTGCAGACATGGTCTTTATTACGTGTGGACTTGGTGGTGGAACAGGAAGTGGTAGTGCTCCTGTCATTGCAGAACAAGCACAAAAACTTGGTGCATTAACCATTGCTGTCGTTACTATTCCTTTTACAATGGAAGGACAAAACCGTTTTGATAATGCAATGGTCGGCTTAGCAAATTTAGAAAAACATGTTGATACCTTAATTGTTATTCCTAACGATAAATTATTAGAGTTAGCTCCAGACTTACCGTTACAAACAGCGTTTAAAGTTGCTGACGAAATACTTACTAATTCTGTTAAAGGAATTGCAGAGTTAATTACACGAACAGGTTTAGTAAACTTAGATTTTGCTGATATTAAAACCGTCATGGGAGGCGGTGGTGTCGCTATGATTGGTCTTGGCGAAAGTGACTCAGAGAATAGAGCAATGGAAAGTGTTAACAAAGCATTAACCAATCCCTTATTAGATATTGATATTCAAGGCGCAGATGGTGCCTTAGTTAATGTTTCAGGCGGTCCTGACATGACCCTAGATGAAGCAAAAACCGTTGTAGAAACTGTTTCTAAACAACTAAATGATGGTGCTAAGATTATATGGGGTGCACAAATCTCTGATGATCTTGCAAAAACCATACGTACGATGTTAATTGTAACTGGTGTTGATAGCAGTCAAATAAGTGGACGAACAAGTGATGCTTCTTCAAAAGCAAAAAAAGAAATAGAACACGAATTAGGAATAGATTTCTTACACGACAATAGATAACTATCTTATTTTTTTATATCTCGAAGTTTGATCTAAAGGTTCCCATGTTGGCACAGTAAGAACAGAACAATCTTCTTGTCTGCCATAACTAATAAGTAAACGAGGGCGAGTGTTAATAATCCCACCTACAGATTCAGGACTATCACGAAGAACACCAATAACATACCCACAACTTGTGTTATTGTTATTTAATGATGTTACCCCACCGATTTCAAACCATTTTCGTTCTGTTCTTTGAACTTCAGGGAGGTGCCAGAAAGAAGGATGCACATCAATCACTTCTTGATGGAACAAATATTCTGCAACCATATTTTCAGTAGTTTCACCCACACCAATAACAGACGACCAATCACTTCTTTGTTTACATAAGAAAAATAAGTCTGCATTTGTGCACTCCAATCCCTTTCCTGCGAGTAGATTTTCTAACCGTGTTTGAATAGCTTTAGGATTCTTTGCACCAGATCTTTTTCCTGCTGCTAACAGTTGTTCCCTATCAATTCTTCCAAATCCTGCACCAACACGTATCATACAGTTATCCTCAAAAAATACCGTTATAAAACTTATTTTTCACTCATTAAGCACAAAAATCACTGCAAACGATCCTTCAACCAAGCATCCACCCACAACCTTTAAAAAGCACTATTCTGCCCTCAGAAGATGGCTTCAAAGCTTAAATCATTCTTTCACGAGTGTCTACGGGTCTTAAAAGTGACCAAGAAACCCTCTATGGAAGAATACAAAGTCATCGTCAAAGTAAGCGGCATCGGAATGCTTATAATAGGAATAATTGGCTTTATCATCCAAGTCGTTTGGCAAGTGTTTTGAACAAAAAAAATGGCAATATTCGCGTTACGTACAACATCCAACAGAGAAGACCAAGTCTTTGACTTCATTACTACAAATATTGAACGAAAAGGAATACAGGTCTACAGCGTCATTCGCGCTCATGGTTTGCGAGGATACATCTTTTTAGAAGCAGAAAGTAGAGAAGAAGCAGAAGAATCCTACCAAAAAGTACCGTACGCACGTGGTTTATTACCAAAACCTGTTGATTACAAAGAAATAGAACACATGCTTGAGCAAGTAAAAGTACAAGTTAATATTATTCAAGGAGACATTGTAGAAATTATCAGTGGCCCATTCAAACGAGAAGAAGCAAAAGTAACCCGCATTGATCATGTTAAAGATGAAGTTGTTGTTGAATTACTAGAAGCAGCAGTACCCATCCCAATTACGGTAAAGATGGATGCAGTAAAAGTTATTCGTCGTGACGAATCATCCTCAACAGCAGTCATGAACAGAGAAAAAGTTCCTGAACAAGTTGTACCTGTAAAAGAACCAAGCGAAGAAATGAATAAAGAAGAAACAAAAGAAGAAGGAAAGAAGAAAAAGAAGAAGAAAGACCATAGGTCTGACGATGATGTTGACTTAACTATGGACGATTACGACTTCGATATTAATTTATAACAATGGCAAAAATAATCCCTAGAAGAAGAAATCAATTTGGAACAATACAAATACCAGGAACAAGCCACACACTTTCCAGTGTTGTTGTGCATGAACTTAGTGAACATGATGGTACGAGCAAACTTACTTTTAGTGTAAGAAGAGACGGCATGGATGTTACAAGTCCTGCGACGGCAACATTAAACCAACCCCTTAGAGGAAACATTTATGAGGGTGACGTTGTTCTTCTTGAACGGAATGCTTTAGGTTCACGGAATGACATTGATGTTACAGGTATTTATCGTTTTACAGATACTGCAAGACAACATCCTTTATACAGATCGGGACAGAGAAATTAACAATGGCAATAATAAAACTTATGATTGAAGGCGGAAAAGCTAGTACTACGCCTGCAATGGCACAAACACTTGGACCGTTAAAGATGGATATGAAAGCCATCATTAGTGACATCAATGAAAAGACAATGACCTACAAAGGATTGAAAGTTCCTGTAGAATTAAACGTTGATGAAAAAGATAAAACATACACTATCACTGTTCGAAGTCCACCTGCAGCAGAACTTATCAAAAACGCATTAAAAATAAAAAAAGGCAGTGGCGAACCAGAAAAATTAAAAGTAGGAAACATCGCTGTTGAACAACTTATTACCATAGCAGAGATGAAAAAAGAAAGTCTCTTTACAACAGATCTTAAGGCAGCTATCAAAGCCGTTGCAGGAACATGTAACAGTCTTGGTATCCTTGTTGAAGGACAAGAGTCTCATGATTTTACAGAACAACTCAATGCAGGCGCGTATGATGGCATTCTTAGCGCAGGCACAACAGACGTCAATCCAGAAAAGGCAACAGTTCTCAAACAACAACTAGCCGACGTCCAAGCAGTACTCGATAAACGATTCGCAAAGAAGAAACAAGCAAAGGAAGCTGAAGAAGAAAAGAAGGCAGAAGCAGCCCCAGCTGAAGGCGAAGAGAAGAAAGAAGGTGAAGAAGCCAAAAGCGAAACCGATAAAAAAGAAGGAGGAGACAAGAAGTAACACCCAGTATGAGGCTGTGGTGTAACTTGGTTAGCATCTCAGGTTTGGGACCTGAAGATCCAGATTCAAATTCTGGCAGCCTCACATCTTATTCACAATGGCACAAACAAAAGGACCAGCAGGACGATTCGGAGCACGATACGGTGTAAAGATTAGACGTAAAATCAATCTTATCGAATCAAAGCAGAAAGCGCGTCACCCCTGTAAATACTGTGGAGAGAAAAAAGTTAAACGCGTCTCCCTAGGAATATTTATGTGTTCAAAGTGTAATGCAAAGTTCACTGGAGGAGCTTACTCACCATGACATCATACAAATGTTTCCAATGTGGTAAACACATTAAACAAGATTATATTAAAAAGAAAATCCGTTGTCCATACTGTGGCTATCGTGTCTTATTCAAAGAACGAACACTCAGTACAACGGTAAAGGCGGAATAACAATGACAGAACAAAACTTAGAAGCAGAAATGGCACAACTACAAATGTTAGAACAAAACATGAAAGCACTAGACATGCAACGACAAAACATGCAATTGCAACTCATGGAAGCAGAAAATTCCTTAAAAGAATTAGAAACATACGAAGGAAAACCTTTCAAAATTGTTGGACCCATCATGATAGCGGCAGAAAAAGACGTTGTTATAAAAGAATTAAACGAAAAAGTTGAACTTCTTAAAGTACGCGTTGATGGATTTACAAAACAAGAAGCAACCTTAAAAGAACAGTTTGAAAGTATACAAACAAAACTTATGAGTTCTCTAAGCCAACAACAGAAGAACAAATAAGCTTTTAAAGGACATCTTCTTTGACACCACGCTAGGTAATAGTTATGGGAGATAGATATAATGCAAGATATGAACATCGTTGTGGAACTTCTCGCCGCAATAGGCGACGATAATAGCGTCCCACGAAACGTTCGATCAAAGGTTAATGAAACCATAACATGCATTCAAGAAAATAACGGTACTTCTATTGATATCACTGTTGATAAAGCAATTCAATATCTTGACGAGTTATCCAACGACCCAAATATCCCCATGTTTACCCGGACACAATTATGGAGTGCAATCAGCGCCCTCGAAAGTAAATAATCAGACACAGATATTTTTATATACCACTCCCCACTCGTAATTACACAATTAACAAAAATGGCAATATTTTCACGCATTAGAAGCAGATTAGGCATTGGCGACCGCGTTGATGACTTCGATGACATGTACGGCGAAGACGAATTCGTTGAAATCGACTCTACAAAGCATACTGGTGCACGCTCTAAAATAACCGTAAAATCCTTTATTATCAACGATTTTGACGATATCAAAGATACGTTAAGTGCTCTTCGAGAAGGATATACCATTGCCTTAGTAAATATTAAACCATTAAAAGACAAAGACATTGTCGAACTTAAACGTACTATTAACAAGTTAAAGAAAACATGCGATGCTATCGAAGGAGACATTGCAGGAATCTCTGAAGATTGGATTGTTGTGACACCGGGCTTTGCTCGCGTGCACAGAAATCAAGAAACCGCAGAAGTCGCGGAGTAATTTCTCACTTGGAGAAGATACCTTTTTAAGTCGTTCTTGACACATTTTTTTATGGAAGAACTCAAAGGTCAACAGTGCATGTTTTGTGGTAAAAAGACCTTAACATTATTACAAGACGAAATAGATATTCCTTTTTTTGGCAAAACATTCTCTTTTTCCATGAAATGCAGTAGTTGTACGTTCTTTAAGTCAGACGTCGAAGCAGCAACAATGAAAGATCCTTGTAAAATAACCTTTACCACAGAAAACAAAAAAGACTTAGATGTACGCATTGTAAAAAGTTCTTCAGCACACGTTAAAGTGCCTACGTTGAAAATGGACATGCGACCTGGTCCGGCTTCTGAAGGTTTTGTTTCAAATGTAGAAGGAATCTTAAAACGATTTAAAAAAATCATAGAAAACGTACGTGACAACTCAGATGATAGTAGCGAACGCAAAAGTGCAAAGAATTTATTAAAGAAATTGTGGAAAATAGAATGTGGAGACTTACCCGTAAAAATTGTCATAGAAGATCCCACTGGTAATAGTGGTATTATTTCTGAAAAAGCAACCGTGGAAAAGTTAAAAGGTAAGAAGAAATAATTCTTTATAAACTTCTTAAGGAAATCACCTTTAAACATACAAATATTTTTAAAATAATCTTTTGAAAATCACTTATGATTAAATCGGATAAAAAAACGTTAAGCAAACTTTCTTTAGCATTCTCCCCTGCAGATATAGCCCAATTAGGAAGAATCTTTACCCACCTTCGACAAACTAATTCTTCAACAGTACCAGGAGAACAACTAATAGCAGGATTAAAGAGATTAGAAGAAATAACAGCATTACAATTAGGTAAAAGCCATTATGTTTTCCACGTGGAAGATAGCTGGGCTGGTGAAAACACAATGTATGGCGATGGCACTAACCTTTATCTTCGCCAGGGTGATGCACTAGAAAGAAAATGTTATGCAGATTACCCTTCACAACAAGATTTTATATGTGACCAACTTCTTGAACATGGTTTCACAGAAGTTTATACAGGAAGGATTCCCTTTGACAAACCATTTTTAGGACTAGAAGCGGGGTGGACTGATGACGACGGTGATACCATGAGTCACGAACCTCTTAGAAAAGATGAAATTGCTTATTTTACTGAGCGAGGCATTACAGTTACTGTGTTAGATCAATTATTATAATAATTAAACAAATCCTTTTTCTAGAATATCTTCCCACGACATATCCCCACAAAGAACTGCACATTCTCTCGCAGTAAGTATTGGTTTATCAAATAATGCAGCAGCATCTAATGCAATACGTGGACATGCTAATTCAATAAATGCGTTAACGGTATGTAAATTAATTAATTTGTCATTGGTTACTTCACTCATCGATAAGAGAATAACTGTTTTACCCATTGCTTCTAATTTTGTTTGTACTGTCTCTGCAGAACCAAAATGTTGGCCCTCTTTAATACCAATAATAATACCAACGGTTTTTGCTTCACGTGTTTTTTCAATAGCAGCAAAGCGTTGTTTTACCATTTGTTCTTTTATTTCATGCATGTTTTCAAACGTTTCATTCACAGGATCAAGTAAGAACACAGGTTTATCCAATGCCATAGCCATACCTAACGCATGGAATCTGTTTGCAATTACAAATATGGCATCAACATCCTTTGCTAACGTTTTATACGTTGCATATTCACAGCCTAACACTTGGCCGTCGTAAAACACATGGCCTTTCCCTTCAGGAATCGTAACCGAACTTCCTTCTTTTTCTACCACTTCTTTAACGAGTGGTAATTGATGGAGATGTTGCATAGACGCTGCCAAACCAATTGCTTTGAACGCTTTCAATGCAGGTAAGGCCTTTGTCAACGAAGGCATAATATTTTGATCAAACGTTACACCAACATAGACTATAGGAAAAGAAACATCCATGAATGGTGCGTGACCATACATCACAATCGTATCACACTGTAACTGTTTTGCTTCATCAATAGCCACATCACAAGCACCCCATAAGGGCTCGCCGGAGAGAATAACATCAGCCGATACAGCCTCATTGATCATAGAAACAATACGAACTCCTTCTGTCTTTAATCCTTCAGGTAGTTGTACTAAGACACGCTGAGCGTTCTTTTCTTTCAACTCACGAATGAGCTTTTCTTCATCAAAGGTATACATCGTATCACAACCACTAAGGAAAGGATTATAAAGCTTCCTTGGCGGTCTTCTTTATGCCTCACAAGCCAGTACAGGTACAAAAAAAAGATCGTGGAGCCTTTCTCCAAGAACTTCAGGCGTTCATTCAAGCAAAAGGATTTATCTGGGGACCCTTTCCTGAAATATATGGCGGCCTCGCAGGATTCTATTCGTACGGCCCTTTAGGAAAATTATTGAAAGACAAAGTAGAAACCACCGTTAAACGAACGTTTCAATCTCATGGTTTTTGGGAAGTAGAATGTCCTATCGTTATTCCCGATACGGTCTGGGAAGCATCAGGTCATTTGACAACATTTACCGATCCTGTTATTCATACCAAAGATAAAAAAGAAAGCTATCGAGCTGATAAATTATTAGAAGACAAAGATATTGTTATTACTGACCATAGTGATGCAGCATTATTAGAACTCATACGAAAACATGACATAACAGCACCTAACGGCAAACCCTTAGAATTTAAGATTAGTCATCAAAGCTTAATGATGAAAACCACAGCCGGCGGTGTTGATGCAAGTTTGAGACCGGAAACAGCAACGGTAACATACTTACCGTTTAAACGATACTTGGAATTCTTTAGAAAACAATTACCCTTCGGTGTCTTCCAAATGGGAAAAGCCTTTCGTAACGAAATAAGCCCACGACAAAATGTTCTCCGTGGACGGGAATTTACGCAAGCAGAAGCACAAATCTTCATAGCACCAGCAGAAAAAAACAATTGGGAAAAATATACACCCATTAAAAATGTTGAACTACCCTTATGGGATGCAACAGCACAAAAAAGTAAGAAAAAACCCACCATGACCACTGTTGAAGAAGCGGTAAAGAAAAAACAATTTACTACAAAAGCATACGCATGGTGTGTGTGGTTAGCATACCATCAATTTAGAAATATGGGAATACCCGCAAGTAGAATACGCATACGACAACACCATGATGATGAAAAAGCATTCTATGCAAAAGACGCATGGGACATAGAAATACACTTGAACAGTTTTGGATGGACAGAAGTGTGCGGTATCCACGATCGTGGAGACTACGACTTACAACAACATACAAAGTTTTCACAAGAGAAACTAACACTAACAGATAATGGAAAAACAATAACACCCCATGTGTTAGAAATAGCCTTTGGTGTGGATAGGCCATTGTACGCATTACTTGATTTGTTTTATGGTAAAGTAGACAAAGACCAAGGAAAAACAACGTTTAATGTTCCTTACCATCTTGCACCCGTAGACGTTGCTATCTTTCCATTAATGAAAAAAGATGGACTACCAGAATATGCACAACAAGTAAAAGAACAATTAGAACAACATTTCGTGATTACCTACGATCAAGCAGGCAGCATAGGAAAACGTTATTTACGTGCAGCTGAAGCAGGAACGCCCTATTGCATTACCATCGATCATGATTCATTAACCAACAATGATGTGACAATACGTGATCGGAATACAGAAAAACAAGAACGTATATCCGTAAAAGAACTTGTAGCAACATTACAACAAAAACTTTTACACGACTGTTCAGAATAATTACTTAGCTTGATGATAAGACAATGCTTCTTCCACTACATGAGATGTTCTAACATCATATCCGCGGTCAGACAATTGAGTTGGCCGAAGAATACGCGCACCCTTACATCCGTAAAACTGTCTCATATTAAGAGGAACAATAGGAACAACATCAGATGGTTGTGGTAATCTTACTCGTGTTGGAGTAGCAGGTACATTTTGTCCTACATTCGTCTCGAGTGATCCCATATCTTTCGGCATCAATGATGGAACAGGTGTCGCAAGAATAGCAAGTGTTGTTAACGCTGTAGTCAATATCCTTCTTCCTCGTGTCATGACCATCATCTTTTAGGACTCTTAACACATATAAACATTTGCTTTACCACAACAGCTAAAAAGAGACTGATTATTTTTAAACAAAAAAGGGCCTGTAGTTCAGCCTGGTAGAACGCATGCGTGGCACGCATGAGGCCGTGGGTTCGAATCCCGCCGGGTCCACTCATACTAAACACATAAAAACAAGAAGAATACAACACAACCATGGGAAGAAAAGCAAAGAGTCCACGTGTTCTCAATCTACGAAAGAAACGTATGAAGAAAATAAAAGGAACGTTTCGTGAAGTAGGACCTGTTAAAAAAATCAAACGAACACCTAAAAAAACACTCACAAAAAAACCACGCAAACCACCAACCAAAGCAAAAGCTCCAAAAAAAAGTGGATGGTTAAAGAAACAACGAATAAAAGCAAAAACATGGGTGACAAAACATGACTGATTGTATCTTCTGCAAAATTGTCAACAAAGAACTCCCCGCAGATGTTATCTACGAAAACGATGATGTTCTTGTATTTATGAGTCTTGAACAAATAACACCAGGACATTTACTTGTTATACCAAAAAAACATTATGTTAATCTTATAGAAACGCCAGAAGATGTTCTCAAAAGCTTAATGGGACCTTTAAAGAAATGTGTTGCTGCTGTGGATACACTTCATGAAGGAAGTACAGTTGGACAAAATAACCATGAAGCAGGAGGTCAAGTGATCTTCCATTTGCACTTCCACATCATACCACGCAATAGCAATGATGGACTTACCTCATGGGCAAACAATGAAACAACACTAGAAGAACGAGCAGCCATAGCCCAGACCATCAGAGATGCTATGGACACATAAGAAACCTTTTAAACTATTTTCTAACGCTTTCACGTACGGCGCCGTAGCTCAGCCTGGTCAGAGCGCAGGTTTCATAAGCCTGAGGTCGAGAGTTCAAATCTCCCCGGCGCCAGTCTCTTCACGTAAGAGTTCAGAATGTAATAGTGTTTCAATATGTTTATTACGTAACTTGGCTAATTGATTTTTCTTTCCTAACGGACCTTTTAACATATCAGCAACACGTTCACCACCTAAAATTGGTGGGATAACCACATAATCAGCACCTTCATCATACAAATCTAACGCCTCTTGCACATTATTTGCTGTCACGATCACAGTTGTTTTACTTTTCCCACGTTTGAACAATTTGACAATTAATAAACTGTCTTCGTATAAATGCACTGTTGAGATGATAAGCTTTGGTTTGTACTTTTTTATTTCAGCAACAATATCTGGATCAACAACGTCCCCATACATGCATGGGACTTCTTTTTTCATCAATCGTTTAATTAAATCAGGGTTATAATCTACAACCAAGGGTTTTTGTTTATTACGTAATAACTTTTTTAAGATGCTATCACCAATGCGGTGTTGTCCTAAAAGAACAACATCATATTTCTTTTTTTTGTTATGATGCTTAATTAATTTCTCTTGTGCTTTTTTTCTTTCAAATATTTTAATGTAGGGTTTAACAAATTCATACAATTTCATGTTATTCATAACCATGTATGTTGAAGCAGTAATGGTTATTATCCCCACAATAGAAACAATACCTACCAATTCTGTGGATACTTGGCCTAGTTGATATCCCATCGCTACAACAATAAGACTAAATTCACTTATCTGTGCAGCAGTTAAACCAACAAAGAAACCGGTTTTTGTTTTGAACCCCATAAAACCCATTATAGCAATTAAAATTAACGGGTTTCCAATCAAAACAAAGGCTGATAGTAAAAAGATTATAGGAAGGTGACTTACCAAACTCCCAAAACTAACAGAAGCTCCTATCACAAAGAAAAATAAAATAATGAAAAAATCTCTTAATGGCTTTACACGATTAGCAATTTCAATACTATAAGGCAACGACGCTAAGCAAACCCCTGCAATCAAGGCCCCAATTTCAATACTGAAACCCAATACAAAAGCAAGAATAGACAAACAAAAACACCAAGAAACTGCTGCCAAAAATAATGTTTCTTGCGAACGTGCAACTTTTTCAAAGAACAATGGCAATAAGAACTTCGTCGCTAAATATGCAAAAGCAATCAAAATAAATCCATTAACAACAGCAATACCAACATTTTCCACAGTACCTTGTGTTTTCATACTGCTTAAAAAAATAAGCAAGATCACTGCAACAGCATCCTGAACTAATAAAAAGCCAATAGAAATCTTACCGTATAATTTTTCAAGATCGCCCTTGTCGGAGAGTAATTTGATTATGATGATCGTACTACTAAATGCCAAAGCAATACCTATGTATAATGCTTCAACAGTAGAAAAACCTAACAATTCACTCAAGAAAAATCCAATAATTGCTGTAAAGAAAATTTGTCCCAAACCAGTATACAGAGAAACACGACCTACCTCTCTCAATAATTTTATGTTTAAACTCAACCCAACAATAAACAATAAGAATGTAACACCAATCTGTGAGAATGCTTCAATTTCTTTTGTTGTTTTTACTAAATTTAATACAAAAGGGCCCATAATAAGACCGGTAAGAATATACGCAGGAATAGCCGGCTGTTTTAACGCACGAAAAATCAATGCAAACATTGTTGCAACGATAATAACGACTCCTAATTCAAAGAAAATTGCCTGCATATATCACCACTTCTTTATTTATAAACAATTATAGAATTCTTAAAGGTTTTGATTGGGCGTTTATTCTATTTTTACACCCAATGAAACAAGCTCTCTCTTCAGTTGTCCAAGGTCTTGATACTGGATTCCTTTAAGACCACACGCTTTTGCACCAGCAACATTTTTTTCTCCATCATCAATAAAAAGTGCATTTTCTGGCTTTACTTGTAATGCCAAACAAACAGCCTTAAAGTTTTCCATACTTGGTTTAAGAGAACCTAATTGCCAGGAATATACTTGGGTACCAAAAAATTGTTCAACACCCCACATAGAAGGTACTACTGATTCAAACACCGTAGTGTTTGATAAAATTCCTAACCGATATGTTTTAGACAACGTTTCAATTAACCCATACATTCCTTCAAACATTGTTGCTTTATCTATACCTTGTTGCAGTGTCTCTGTTACAAAATCAACACTCTCTTGTGCAGGTTCAATACCAAACTCACGTAGAAAATTTCTTGCTAATTCAACAGGAGAACCATATGCTGTTAGTTGGATAGCATGTTCATATTTAGTAAGAAAATCAGGGGTTTTAGAAATACCAAATCTTTCTCTTAATGTTTTAGAAATACCAATATTTTTTGTTCCTAATGTTTCCCACAAATCAAAGATAATTGCTTCTATCATTTAAAATTCACTTCTTCTTCAAACAAATTTCAATCGTAGACACGCGAACGTCTTTTCCTTCACTATTACGAAAGCCTTCACTACTCGTTGCAATATTATGAATAAACACTTTTTCTTCAAGAAACCGTTTCGTTGCTACTTCAGCAATGTCTACTGCCTTACTAATAAACTTACCACGCGCCTTAATCGTTGATTCAGCAGCACCTTGCGTTGTAAACTGCATAACAACACCCGTAACATAATTCATAAACGGCTTATTACCAACAAAAACAATCTGATCATCACTCTGTATACGTTTGCCCTCATCGGACGATGAAAGATCACCTGCTTCAGTTACCATAGTACTATAATACCGGTTCGTTCTTCACCAAACGTGTTGCATAACCAGCAATAACATTACGTAATTTCTTACTAGGAATATCTAAAATCTCTTGTACAACCTTCTTATTTGCTTCAAAATTATCCGTAAATGAACTTCTCTTTGCTTCTAAGAGCTTCAACGTTGTACGCTTGATCAATTGTGTTTTGATTCTTCCCATAGAACAGAGCAGTGCAAACACGTTATTTAAGCTTTTCTACCACATATATTTGTCGTCTAATTTTACTGCCTTTTAGCGTGTATTCAAGGGGAATAAGGGTATTTTTCAAGGGTTGAACGATAGCAAAATTATGGTTTTTCAATAAGGTCTGAAAACCAATACGAATCACTTTCTCATTTCTGGTCTTAAATGACGGCACAATAACTGCCATTTTTGCTCCAACACGTAATGTTTTTCTTGCTTCACGTAAAAATGAATCATACATCGGTGTTAATTCAGCAGCAATATCTCTTGCTTCATTTTCAAAGGGTAATTTTTTGAGAAACGGACCAAGATATGGTTCAGTAGCAATGGCGTCTGCTTTTACTAATCCCATCTTTTCTACACGACGAATCGTTACTTTAGGCAGTATATTCATACCAACTGTTTTCTTTGCCCACGCTAAGTTTTCTTTACACTCCCGAATATTACGAGAATCATCATCAGAACCAATCGGTTGTAATTGCATTAACGCAGCCTCTTGTAAGATGGTACCCAACCCACAAAATGGATCTAATAATACACCGTTTGGTTTTACTTGAGATAAATTAATTAATATTTTTGCAAGACGCACAGAAATAACCATTAACGGATCAAAGAAGGGACGTTTCTCATCACGTTGTGCATAACTCTTAGGATCAGACACAGCAACAACATGATATAATATATTTTTGTAAATAACCATTTCCAAATCTAACCCTTTAGATTTTGAGGGTGGAATATCACGACCAGTCTTATGTTTTTGCATAACCTTCACATGTTCTTCACGAGCAATAGTTTTTATTTGTTGCACGACTTGTTCAGGCATTGTAATACCAGACTCAAGAACAGTCATACCCACACTAATACGATTTTTTGTCATGCTCGCACGAATAATTGCATCAGCATCTTCTGCAGCAGCACTAATCTTTATTGTTCCACCAAGACACTTCATTGCTTCAACAGGATCAAACGCATCAATAGACACCATCATAATGAGCTTCGTTACTTTCTTTACCTGATACGTTCGTTTCGTCCGTTCTAAGTATGACACTACTTCTAACGCACTCAATTCTGCATCCCTACCCAAATGAAACAAGTAATTCATTGTACGCCTTTCAAGAGCCCAGCAACACGCTTCTGTCCAAGCGCAAGAATAAAATGAGCAAGCCGAGGTCCTTTCTTTTTACCAATCAACGCAAGATATGCACCCTCAAAGAAAACCGTATTTTTAATGTCAGCTTGTTTACAAATCTCATAAAATGCATTAAACAACTCATTTTCTTCACACTCTTTTTCTTCTAATACTTTTACAAGCGCTTGTAACGTTGTTTTTTGCTCTTTAGACAGATGTTCATTAATTTCATCAGTAATAGTTTCGTGAACAGCAAATTTGAAATCATCAGGAGCATACTCCTTTAACCAGTTTTTAGCACAGACAGCACGCTCCTTTACTCGTGTTGAATTAATGCCCTCAATAGCTTTATCTATGTCACCTTCTTGAATTTGTAACAATGTAGTGATATGCCGAAACGTTGGTTGATCTCCTATTACTTTAGGAATAGTTCGACAAGACATCTCATAGACACGTTTTAACTTCTCTTTCTCTTTTTCAGAAGCTTCTTCTTTACCAAAATAAACACGTTCATAATGATCAAAATCCTCATAAATTTTTAACACATCCACATCAAAACTAATATCAAAAGGCCTATTTGGTTGTGTTCCCGAAAATAAAAATAATAATACATCTGGTTCGTAGACTGCTAAGACCTCAGATGGAAGAGTCACCACACCAGCAGAACTTGAAAACTGCCCTCCACCCTTAATAGAAATCCATGCATAGGCAACGTACGTTGGCGCTTCACGATCCCACGTTGTTTTAACAATTTCTTTACCAGTGTCAAAAGAACCACCCGCAGCAGAATGATCAATACCACCAGGCTCAAAATCAACTTTCTCATAAAACCAACGCATCGGCCAATCAACGCGCCAAAGTAATTTTACGTTTCCCACTTTACGAAAATCAATTTTATTAGAATGGCCACATTTACATTCGTAATGTATTTCATATTCTTCATCATATGCTAAAATGTTCGTAGTATTTTTCCAACACTTTTCACAAAACACTTCAAGAGGTAACCATTCTTTAGGCAAAGGTTCTTTACGATATTTGTTTAAGGTTTCACGAGACTTTCCACGATCCTGCAAGGCTACTTTAATTTGATCAGCATACACACATGACTGATACATCTCACCTTGTTTAATAAATTCAACATCAAAATTCATTGGTGCAATGGCTTCTTCTAATTCTTTTTCAAAATGTTCTGCATAACTTTCATGACAACCATGAGGGTCAGGCACTTTACATAACGGCATACCCAAATATTCTTTAAACTCTGGAGGAAAATCCTTAGGAACCTTACGGAACGCATCAAATTCATCCCATGAATAAATAAACCGCACTTCCTTCCCTTTAGATTGCAATGCTTTAACAACCATCGCCGTCGTTACAATCTCACGAAAATTCCCAATATGAATATGGCCAGAAGGACTAATACCTGAAGCGCAGACGTATTTCTTCTTATCACCTTTTTCTTGTATAATTCGCTCTGCTGCATTGTCAGCCCAATTTACTGCGTTCCCTACCATTGTTCACAAGCACAGCAGGCTCCTTAAATAGGTTGTGTAAGAACGCTAAAACCTCAAAAAACAGCACATAGAGGCCATATAAGCGAAATCTTTAAATACTAGTTTCTTTACTTTTTTCTGTAATCATCGAATACAGGCGCTCTCGAGCCCTTTTTCATGATACAACTAATAGAAAAAACATAAGTGGGGTGTTAATCACATGTCAGAAATTTTGGTAGTACGAAGTAAAGTTAAGGACGCAGCAAAAGGAATGAACGTTGCTGGCGACTTCGCAGACGCACTAAGTGACCGAGTACAATTACTCGTTAACGATGCTTGCCGACGCGCTAAAGATAACGGCAGAGCAACTGTCAAAGCAAGAGACTTATAATTTTGTCTCTTCTTTTTTCTTTTTTTCTTTCTTTTTTTATACATATATTCTTAAACTCCTTCAATACATTGTACCATAATGAGTAAAGTAAAGGGGAGTCGAACCGAGCGTGAGTTATTACATTTGTTTTGGGACGCAGGTTGGTATTGTATTCGCATGGCAGGTAGTGGAAGCATGCCGTTACCCTGTCCAGATTTATTAGCAGGAAAAAAAGGACGATGCTTTGCTATCGAATGTAAAAGTGGTAAAGGTAAAGGACGCAAGTATATTTCTACAGGACAAATAGATGAGTTAACACATTTTGCTGATGGTTTTGGTGCAGAAGCATGGATAGGAATACGCTTTGACAGTATGCCTTGGTATTTCTTTAAACCTTCAGACATGGGACGCAGTAAAGGACAAGGAAATTATTATGCAGATAAAGATTTAATCGTACGCAAAGGTATTAGCTTAAAAACACTCTTGCGAAAAAAATAAAATCTTTTTGATAATTGTTAAGAAGTACATTTTAAAAGAATTATACATTAAACGGTATGATTCGAACACTCTTCCTTCTGTTATTGTTCATACCACTTGTTAACGCAAACGTTACCGAACTCTATTACGATCCGCCAGGTAATGATAATAACAAAGAATACATAGAACTTGTGTTTGATACTGCAACATCACTTGATGGATGGCGTATTGCAGACGAAAGTAATGGAGACATCTTATTACTTCTTGAAGGAACAGGAAATACTGCCATCAACCTCATCATCGAAGAAGACTATATAGGACCAGGAGCAAACACCATTGATACGAGCATTGTAAGTATCTATACAGCGGGAAAAGCTATCGGTAACGGACTCAATAACAATGGTGATACCTTTACGTTGTATGATCTTGACAATACGCCCGTTCTTACCTTCAGTTATACCAATGAATATGGCCAAAGTGATGGGAACGCCCTTTGTTTTACACAACAAGACACCTATGCATGCACACCAACACCAGGCGTACTCAATAGTCAAGACATAGAAGAAGAGATCATAGAAGATGAAGAAGACACTCAAGAAAAACCACACAAAATAGAAAAAACATCAAGCAATGAGGCCTACTTTCAGATTGATCATATTCGTTATAGTGGCACAGCACCCTGCATGCCTGTTCACGTAGACATCGGTTTTTGGAACGATCACGACACACAAACAACGATCACTGCAACCATCCAAGACATCAACATTCCGACGACGTTAACGGTCAAACCAGAAACAGGCCAAGTCATCACCCTACCAGTCGCAACCTGTGCAACAAACAGCACAACAGAAGCAGGAGAATACATCCTTCTCGTCACAGGACTCGGCTATGAACGGAGAGATGTTCTCTGGCTCAATGGTTCTACGCCGAAGCCTATAGAAACGCATATAAAGCAGATTTTGGACACACCAAACACAATACTACCACCTCCAGAACCACAACAAAAAGATTGGTTAGACAACATCTTGTTTTCTCTCCTGTATCTCACCAGTGGCCTTGGAACGTATTACGTATTGTTCAAGGAAGAACCATGGAAGAAGAACACAAACCAATAACAATTCGGGCAATCATTGAAATAATGGGTGCACCAGAAGAACATGTAAAGAAAACCATGGGTTTAGTTGTAGACAAACTTGGACAATCAGAGACCTTTAAATTACAATCACATAAAATAGCAGAAACAAGTGCTATTGAAGGAAGAAAATTCTGGAGTATTTATTGTGATGTTGAACTTACCTTTAAAGACGTAGATAACGTTGCAGGATTCTGTGCAGACTTCATGCCAAGTTCCATTGAAGTATTACATCCAACAGACTTTGCATTTAAGAAAAACATCCTTGAAAACTTATGGAATGATCTTATTGCAAAACTACACCATTACGACATGATAGCAAAAAACTTACACGCAGAAAACATCATGTTAAAAAGAAAAATGGCACAACCAACACCAGCTGATGCTACTGTAGAAAAAGAAGAACCAAAAGACTAACGTTTACTTTCACGAATAACTTGATTTAATGATTTCTTTCTTGTTTTTTTCTTACCAGATAAAAAGAAAATAATTATTGCAACAACTAATAACAATGCAATTAATGCCATAAATGGATGTGTTGCCGCTTGTGTTTCCTCTTCATACCCATCAGATAAATCATCCCACAAATTTAATTGATCAGCAATGGTATCATCCACACCACCTTCAATGATAGATGTATCATCATCAACAATTAAATCATCACTTGGCTCTTCAATAACGTCTGTACCATCTGAAGGAAGAACAACCACACTTATGGGAAGAATAGATTCATACGCACCAGAAGAAACAATTAACGAACCTGCATACACTGTTTCTTGAGGATTTTTATTAGCATTAATCATCACCATTACAGAAAAATCAGCAGATGCATCCACGCTTTGTACCTGTTCAGGATTCAACTGAATAATACTAGCAAGATTCCCTGTAAGTTCAAACGTAATAGGACCCAACGCTTCAGGAAGACTATTATGCATAAATAATAACCCTTGTAACGTTTTATCATTAGACACTTCACGTTCTAACAAACCACCAGGAACAGCAAACGTAATGACTTCACCAATAGCATTATCATCAACAAGAATTGGCGCTTCCCATCCTTCAATAACTAACGGAATCGACCATTGCTTTGTACCAGATGTAAACAATAATGTATCAGACATTACTGCACTCGTATCATACGTGAACGTAAACGTTCTTTGTACGTTAGGAGCAAGCGTTTGTTCTGTTAAATATGCATGAGAAATATATTCAGGACCTGCAAAATTAAGCACTGTTTGTACGTCCTGTGCTTTTGCTGTAACAGTAAATGAACCAGTATTTTCAAACGGTAAGATGATAACACCTGGTGTTAACGAAATAGCAGGCGACGATGTAGTAATAGTTACTTCACGTTCATACGGTACAACTTGCAATGCACCATTTACCAAAAATGATTGATCTTCAATACGCAAATCATATGTACCATCAAGTGTAGAGAAAGGAACTTCAAAATACATCCAATAGTGATTATTACCTAGAGGTATCAAAAAAGGAGCAACCGGTTGTTTGACAACCTTGTTATCTTGAGAATACAACGTAATCTTCTGTTTGGTTAACGACGTAATAGGATTTTGCAAGGTTATTGTTGCTTGGTACACTTCGCCAGGGGCAAGCACATCACTCAGAGGTGCAACATCGATTAATGATAACTCTTGGGCGTACACACTACTTGCTACCAAAACAAACAATAAAAAAAGGGTTTTTTTCATCACCCACACCCTACTTACCAAGAAGCTTCTTTGCCTCTTTTAATGATTTTTCTAATTCCTTTTCAGCAGCAGACTTTGGCCCCTTGCGTTGTGCAGGAACTCTTCTCGATCGTGCAGGAGCTGCCTTCTTTGGATGTTCAAAACCACCCATACTTGGAACGTTATGTACAGAAGAACCAAACGAGCGCTTCGGCTTCTTCTTTTGTTTACTAAAGTAATGCACGAACCCAAAGTATGCAGCAAGACCAAGCAAAATAACAATAGCAACAACAATTAACCACGTCTTAGAACTACCAGAATCATCAACACCAGCACTTACAGGACTACAACCACATTGACTATCACAGAAATACCCAGGACCACAATCGCCAGCATCCGAACCATCACACTGTTCACTGCCTTCACGAACATTATCACCACAGTATGCACCATCAGCAGGTGAACCACCACAATCAACATCACAACTTCCTGCAGCTGACTCAACACTATCACACGCACCATCACCACAGTAACAATCATTACCACAATTTTGTTTATTCTCACCAAACTCTACTTCACAAAAACCATTTTCTGCACAAGGATTAACACCAGCGTCAGCACAATCACTTGCGCAACTGAAGGGTGTTTCACTAGGATCACACACACCATCACCACATGTTGCCGAAAGATCAGAACCACCAGGAGGAGGAGCAGGTGAAGGAAGTGTTATTGATGCACCATTAAATGCAGCAAACAATACCATTGCTGTTGTCTCATCATTACCATCCCAAGAACCATCAACCTTTCTTGATCCCTTCAGATATTCAATAGCATTTGTTAATTCAGTAGAAGAACCAGAAGCAGACAATGCAAGAACAGCAACAGCCGTTTCATAATTATCTTTGTTAAAACTACCATCCAACTTTTGTAAATCAATTAATTGTTCTAAGAATTTTGCCTTCTTTGTTGTATCAGACGTTGTTAAATATAATAACGTTAAATCAACAGGATCTAACTCATCAAAGACCGTTGAAAGATATAAGTTCGTTTTAATGTCAGAATTTAAGTTTTGTAAGACCCAATTCGCCCATAACGACGATTCCTTGTTACATGTACCACTCTTTGTATGACACGCATTCTGTAATTGTGTCTTATACTTCGCTGTTGTTGCTTGATCCGTTAAGAAAAAGGCAGAACCCGTATTGTAAATAATAGAAATAACCGTCCCATCACCAATAGCAGAACAATCAATAATTAATTCTAAACCAGGATTATTATTTGCCAAACCAGACACAATACACTCATTCAAATCAAAATATGTTTCCGGTTGTCCAGCATTACACGTAGGGAACGTCCCTTCATCAACCGTTACATCAATTTGTTGTTGCACACCATTATCATCAGGATATCCAATCGTACATGATGTATCTTCTGCCGTTGTTACAACTTCTAACCACCAATTATCATCAAGACCAACATCAAGCGCATCTTTCATATACTCTTCAATACCCGACGTATCTTCACCGTATTGTGATAATGCCCATAATGCCATGGCTGTATCCCTTGGATCACACCCAGCAGTAGGAAAACATGATTTAGACTCCTTTTGTTCTAATTGAATAATCTTAATTGCTTGAGCACCATAGGTATTACCATATCCAGCAAGCTTCATCGTCATTGCATACAATGCTGTTGTGGTAACATCACCACAATCACCACCAGGACACACACCAATAAGCCATTCATAACTTGTTGTTGGGTCAAATTCTGTCTCATTTGCTGCAACGACAGAAAAAGAAGATATTAATATCGCAAAAATTATTCCTATAAGCGCACGTTGAGAACCTAACCTCATTAATATAACCTCTTTACTTGATCCATCATCCGAGATGAGTATTTAAATACCTTTCTATGACGCCAGTACAGAGGATCAGTACATGATACAACACCTTACTCGGGGAAATATTATAGGAAAAGGAAAACGAGGCATTGTGTACAAAGGATTCTATGGACGACGACGATGTGCCATCAAAATAACAAACACAAACAGCACAGCCATCGGCCGTATTGCCATTGAAGCAGAATGGTTACAAAAACTCAATAAAAAAAAGATTGGACCAACATATTATACTTCAGATAAAACGACCTTAGTCATGGAATACCTTGACGGTGTCCACCTTTCTGTGTACTTGAAAACAGAAACGCCAGCAAAAAAAGAAGATATCTTACGCCAGATCTTTGACCAATGTTCTATTATGGATAGAATGAACGTAAACAAATTCGAAATGCATAGTATAACAAAAAACGCCATCGTTGTAAAAAACAAGGTAACACTCATCGACTTTGAACGATGTAAACACACAGAAGATCCAAAGAATGTTACACAATTTTGCCAATTCTTACGCAAACAAGGATATGGTAAAAACACTAAAGAAATCTTACGTGCACTTAAGTTATACAAAGAACAACGAACAATAAAAGAGAGGAACGCATTACGCCGCTTGTTTTTTTGAAGCTTTCTTTACCGTTTTTTTAACAACCTTCTTTTTTGTTTTCTTCTTCTGCTTTTCCCACCGTAACTTACCCAACGTAAAATTCAAAGGATTCTTAACTTTATCACAATGCAATCCCACACACGCAACCCCTAAATCTTTGTAATATGCTTTATTCGAACAATTCGGTGGCAACATACGTGTCTTACTTCGTTTAATCGATTGTAATTGGCCACGCAAATATCCCTCACGTAACGGTTCATAATTTTTAGCATTCCACTCTTGCAATTTAGCATCAATAATTTCATACGGATATTGTAATGCATTAAAGAAATTCATCAACACAAAGACTGCACGTTTACGCCCATCTGTTTGCACACCTTTTAACAACTGTTGAATACACGACGGATAATACTCTTCTTTAATTTCAACATAATTAATAGCTTCCTGGCTAAAATCATGCTTTTGTTGTGCTGCATCAAGAGCAAAGACATCTTTCCCTTTCATAATAATAGTAGAACGCTTCTTCTCCTGTCCTGGACGTTTTGAAAAATCAAAGGATTGCATCACTAACGACCGTGCTTCACCCGGTTCTGCCTTCCTCATAAAAGGAATATCTGTTGTTACCTTGTCTATCTTTGCAGATCCCAACTTGAATGTTTGCACAGCATTAGGATCAACAGGAATACTCATCAATCCGGACTTTTCATTCACAGAATACACCGAACGAAACAAATGGCGAGATGAAATAAGAATAGTATCAATATCAACAACAGCAAACGGATTAAACTTTCCATCAACTGTTATTAATTCTTTTTCAGGTTTTCCTGTCGCCTTAATAATCTCTTGCAACGACTGTCCAGACAAAATAGAATCACGCAACTTATCAGCAATCATATCCTCTAAAAATGCAGCAATCATACGCGGTCCTTCAGGAAACATTATTTCAATAGGAATACCACCCACTTCTTCAGGAAACGATTCAAACGGAACAAGAATGTGAAACCCTTTACGACCACTAAACTTCACACCAACAGATGTAATCCCATAAAACTTCAATGCTTCAACCAACAAATACGTTGTAATTTGAGAATACTCAACATACGGAGAATCAATATCCAACACACAATCCCAACCAATACGTAACCCATCCAACTCTTTCTTTGGCATACCCGTTACAATTTCTAAAGGATTACGCCACCGTTCTTCAGACACATGAAATGACGTTGCACCATTCCGTGCAAACTCTAAAACATCAGAAGGATACTGGATCATATCAGGACGTTTACCAAAACCACCATCACCATACTTCACAGCAACTTCACGATCTTTTGCCAATGCAACCATAGCATCTTGCACATCACGACGAGCGTAAAACTGTAGTAAAGCCTCAGGGTCAGTGATCATAGAAGACCTATCAGAAATGCGTTTAAATAGATTTAGCGGGTCAACAGGCTGAAAACTAGTGTTTATGATCGTGAGCACAATTCTCATCATGCACATGCTCTTGTTGTTGTGTTGCAGCAGCCTTTGACAATTCAGCACTTAATTTTGTACCCTTTTCAATGCCTTCTTTTACTTCAGCATCCAATTGCTTAGCAAGATCTTGCAATTCAACTAACTGTTTTTTCACTAACTCTTTTGATGTAGCAATATCACGTTCGATAGCAATACCAGAACCAATATTCACAAGAACATTATCATTTTCTTCTAACGTCGCTTTAGCAAAAACACCAGAACCTAACGGAGCAAAAATGGGTGATGCTTTCTTAGCACCTTTTAATCCATCTAACGTTTCAATAAGTGTAGTAAACTCAGTCATTTGATTTTCAATAATTTGTTTTCGTTGTTGTAACTGTTGCATAGACTGTTGAATCATTTGGAATTCCATATACTTTGCTTGCATATCTTTTTCAGTCATTTTTTAGCAACCTTCTTTGTAACTTTTTTTACAACTTTCTTAACAACCTTCTTCGCAAGTTTAGTTTCTTTTTTAGGAACATCTTTCTTTACTGCTTCTATCTTTGGAACGTCCTTCTTCTTCAACAAAGACTTTCTTACTTTAATCGGACGAGCCCTAGGAGACTTCGATTTTACATCAGCAATAACAACATGAATTTTCTTAAACGCAGCAACAACATCAGCATGTTTTGCACCCTTCTTAATATCCAACGTTTGATCTAACGGTTCTAAGTGCATAATATTACACTTACGACGACGTACTTGACCATCAATTAACACCAAGGTACCATCAATCTTCTCTACAATAACAGCTTTCATACCAGCATCACGACCAGCAAGCTTCATACAAACGGTACCAATATCCAACATTATTCATTCCTCGCCTTTCTTCTAAAAAAATCACGCATAGCCTTTGAACTTAATACGCCACCAAACGGGCGTGTAGGACTTCGTTGCGATCGTGGTATTGCACGTAACTTCGCTTGACGTAATCGTGGAACACCATGTAAACGACGCCCTGTAACAGCACAAACAGGTGCTGAAGGATGCTTATCAGATACTACATTCTTTCTCCGACCACCAGGTAAACGAACTATTTTACGTCTTTTTCCACGCATATTTAATGTTGAAACCATCGTAGAATGAACGCCCAAACACGCTTTAAAAGGCTTTTGGGTCTTTCTAATGAATCTTCATCAGTTTCCGTGTGATCAAACTAAAGATGATCGCTGACCAAAAATATAACCCTAACCAACCAAAACCAGTGCCAAATAAGGGTATTTTTGCACCCCATGAAACAATCTCACCAGCATCGCCAAAGCGTAATCGTAACCAACCAAAAATAAGAATCAATGGAACAAATGTGATCAATGTTGGCTTCATGCTATGCTTCATATACTGCATGTTCTTTTCCATCATCATCTTCTGTGCTTCCATAAACTTCTCAGGATTATCTTTCAACTCTTTCAACTCTTTCTGCATATCTTTCAATTCCTTCTTTAAGGTCTTCATCAACTCCTGATCTGTTACCAACTTATACGTAATATTGATCATTAACGTTAACACTAACGAAACAAGAATAATACCCACTGCATCACCCCATAAGAATAACGGTTGAAATACCCACTCAAAAAACTGTTCTAAGACCATTGTTATGTTTCCATCATTTTACGCAACGCAGGATGCATATCCATCATGTGCTGCTGTGCAATCTCCTCGTAAAGCTTGTATATAATCATTACTGCTAATAAAATACCCGTACCATTTGCTAACGCACCCATTAAATCCGCACCAGCAGCCAATACACCAATAGCAATACCACCTAACACAGTTAATGAAGGAATATAACGATTAAGAATTGCTTCTAACACTCTCGGATCACGACGGAACCCAGGAATTTGTAAACCAGATGCCATCATCTTCTTTGCTTGAGCGGCAGCATCCATACCTGACGTTTGCACCCAGAACACGGAAAATAATACTGCACCACCAATCATTAATGTCATGTACGCAGCAGCATGTGCAATATCTAAACCAGTTAACGAACTCGTAATAAGACCTTGCATCACATTCGGAGGATAAATCCATGAAACCAACCCCGTTGACGGCGTGTTCCCAATAAACGTCCCTAAGAACGGTTTACCCCAATTTTCAAGCAATCTAGCCCATAATTGAATATTTGCTAGTAATGCCGCTGTTAAAATAACAGGAATATTGGATGTGTACAAAAAGTTTAACGGCCACCGCATACCATGACCACGAACGCGACCAAACGATAACGGAATCTCAATCTTCATCGACTGAGCATACACTGCTAACAAAAAGATAACAACCGTTGCAATAATAACAGCCAATGCCAACCCTGCACCCAACGGATTACGACCCATCAACGACTGGAAAAATACCCACGCTTGACCAATAGGCGCCTGACCAGAACCAAATGCCCATGCACCAACGCTGTTTAATGGCGAGAATGCACGTACGACAATTGAACTGGACACACCGGCAGCGATGAACAATGATACACCAGAACCAAATCCATATTTGTTAATAACCTGATCCATGTATAATACCATGAAACCACCCAAAATTAATTGGAACACTAACACAAACTGCATTGCCACATAACTTGATGTTCCTAACAACTCCGCAGCAGGAGCGAGACCACCTAAGAATACATAAATAAACGCTTCAAAAATAATAAAGAATACTGTCACAATCTTTTGTAAACTCTGGAAAAAGTTTTTACCATCAGGAGTATTTGTATCAATCTTCAAAATGCCTGAACCTGTTAACAACTGCAGTACGATGGATGACGTTACGATAGGCCCAATACCCAATGAAAGAATAGAACCAAAACTTGCACCCAAAATAATCGATAACGATTCAAACTGAGATAATGCATTTTGACCTAACCCATATAAAGGAATAGCTGATAAAATAAAGAATGCAACAAGAATAAGCAACGTCCACTTTAACTTCGTCTTAAAAGAAAGTCTTTTTTCTGTAGGAGCACGCACTTCAGGAAAAATATTTGCAACGTTTTCTAAAAAACCCATTATACTTTGTTCCTTTCCTTCTTTTTAACTATTCTTCTTTAGCTTTCACTTCAGAAGGTGTTGTAACAAGCACTGTGCCACCAAGCTTTTCAATCTTTTCTTTAGCCCGTGCAGAGCATGTTGCAACCGTGATTTCGTACTTACCTTGCGGTGTACCTGAACCTAATAACTTTTGGATACCCATAGCCGTTAAATTAACCTTTGGTGTTTGTGGTAAATCACCCACGTTAATCGCCTTAACAGGAGAAACATTCTTTTTCTTAAACCCGTGCTTACCAAAATATGATAAACCAAACTTCTGTAATACTGTAAATTTACGATGATCAGCACGCTTACCCGTACCAGCGTTACCATATCCACCACGGTTACCTGAACCACGACGTTTCTTCGTAGATCCACCACCATGAGTATTAGTACCGCGTGCACGCTTTGCTTTACGAATTCGTTGAGCAGTCATACCATCTTCTCCAACAAATCATTAATCTTATCTTTACGGTACCCTAATACGCCCCCTTGAGAAAAAGGAACCTTAATACCCTTTTGTTCAAATCCTTTCTTTGGAGGATTCAACGTAAAAAATAATTTCAAACCAGGAACTTCTTTCAATTCCTTCTTAAACGACATAAAATCTTTAGCTAACTCAGGAATACTTTCCTTTAACTTATCTTTAACATACGCATCAGTTAATGGTTTATTACCAGGTAACTTACCACGCTTCGTTAATAATGCAATACATGTTTTTTCATCAATTTCGCCCCATGTCGCAGCATGTTTAATCTTTTCAAGCATGCCAATACTCTCAGGAGTATTCGGAACAACAACACACGTGTGTTTCTTATACAAACGCATACGCATAAACGTATTCTTAATATCCATCTTCATACCAGGCTTACCCTTAATACGAATGACTGCAATCCGCTTCTTGTCAAGTGCCATTATACTTTTGCACCCTCCACAATACCTAACGTTTGATAATGTTCCTCTTGAACTTTCACCTTAGATAACTGTTCTAACGCGTTGAAACATGCTTTCAATAAATTTAATTTTGTACCCGTGTGACCTGACGTTTTAGAATACACATCCTTAATACCAGCCATACTCAAAATCTTACGACATTCTTTCTCAACCACTAACCCCTTACCTTGCGGTGCAGGCATTAATGTCATCTTAACAGAACCACACTTACCTTGTACAGCAAATGGAATAGAATTAGCCTTAGGTTCTCCTGATTCCCATGAACCACTACCACGACGAATTTTAATAAGATGTAACTTTGCTTGGAACGTTGCCTTTTCACGAGCAGGAACAGTTTCTCTAGCCTTACCTAATCCCAGACCAATGTATCCATCACCATTACCAACAACAGCTAACGCAGAAAAACTTGCTTTATTTCCTTCCTTTGTTTTCTTTTGCGTTTGACGCCAAATACTTGGTTTCCCACCACCAAACTTACCTTTAGATTGGCCAACAGATAATAAGTCATTTTGAATACCAGGTAATAATGCATCAACAATTTCTGCTTCAAGAATAGTCATACCCTTATCTAAAATTTCATCCATACTTGTAATCTTACCAGCCTTCACTAAACGACCCAACTTTGTAATAGGTTTCCATGCTTCAATATCAAATGCACGTTCACGAGAAACACCTTGACGAGAAACACCTTGCGGTACTTGCTCTTCCTTCTTCGGTACATTCACTACTGTGCTTGCTTTGTCATCGACCATTTTGTTATACCAATTTCTCCTTTAACCCTTTATAATCCTGCTTTACCGTCAAATGAGCCCCTTCAATACGCTCCTGCGTAGGGAATACAGAGCCTTCATCTGTAACTTTTTCATGAGGAATAGGAATACCAGCATCAATCACACCACGTAATGCAGCAAAAACAGCTCCACCTGTATGAGGTTTTCTTCCACCTAAATCAGGAATTGCTTCTTTTACTTTCAATCCTAACGCTTTCTTACCAGCCAATAAACCAACAAGATATGCAGCCGGTGTGTTCTTCATCGAACCTTTAACATTATACTTCTTTTGTAATTCTTTTGAAGATGTTGCCGATAAAATAGTATCTCCATCAGGATGAAATTGAACAAACTGAATAGTAATATTATGTAATGAACGACGTATAACTAAACGAATCTGACCAGCCTTTAACAAACCAAGACGACGCTTATAATCAGTTTTACCTTGACGCTTTCTCTTATACAACATTCCACGACGTTTGAAACTCTTCATTGTTTTTTAGTGCTTTGTCCAAGACTGTGCTCCTCAATGTATAATTTAATATGACGACGACTTCTGAAAAAGCCACCCTTTGCCTTACGATATAACAAACGATAACTCTTCGTACCAATAACTTCTTTTTCACGCAATGTCTTTAACAAATCACGAATAGCACGTGTCTTGTTCATCCATGCATTTTTCTTTGGTAATCGTGCATGCTTTGTCCCACTTCTTCGACCAGGACCAGCTCGTCTTCCCTTTCTCTTTTGCTTTAAATGCTTTCGCAATCCACCTTTTGAAACACCTTGTTTCGGCTTCTTCTTAATAATGCCATCCTTTGCAAGAGAACGAATATCAGCTTTTGTGATTGCTTCTTTAATAGAATCCAGACTCTCAACGTCAAACACAACTCTCGTTTGACCGCACTTCAATACTTGTGCTGCAATCCGTTTCTTATTACTTAAGTTCATTCTTTCTTCTCCAAGATCTTACGCTTTTCTTGTTCTACCTGCTTCTTTGATTCTTCAGGTTGTTCCGTTGTTTCTTTCTTTGCTGCTTTCTTATCATCTTTTTTATCGTCTTTCTTTTCTTCCTTCTTAGCAGCCTTTTTAGCACGCTTTTCATTACGCTTTGTAATCAATGCTTTACGCTCCTTAAGTGTCGTTGCAACAGATTCCTTGAATACTGCTATATCTTGTACGTTAAGGATTTGAATCTTCTTTTCTTCACATGCTTGTACTAATGCTAATCTTTTTTTCATACCAACATTACCAGCAATCGTAACAGGGTCAGTCATACCTTCTAACTCTTTCAATGTACTAACAATAATAACTTTGTGACCATCATGTGTTAAACCACGAACTTCCTTAGGAGAACCATATCCCATAGACGGTTGCTTACGATAACTTCGTAACTTCGTACGGAACTTAGAATGACGACCACGAGGAGCACGCCAGTTCTTCTTTAACTTTGGTAAAAGATGCGCAGCTTGTTTCAAGAACGTTGGCTTCTTTGCCTTCGCTTCATTTCGTAATTTTAATAAGTCAGTCATTTTGTATTAGGCTTTACAGTAATATAACAGCCATCTTGGAACACACGAATGTCACGTTTCTTAATGATTGTTGCTCGCTCCAAATTTGCTGCAGTTTGTCCTGCCTTTTCAATATCAGACGCTGTGATTGTAATGAGATCACCTTTAATGTCAAGAGCAACGCCCTCAACAATCTTTGAACGACGAGGAATCTTTTCGCCAAGGAAATTACTAATAACAACTTCGTCACCATCTTTCTTCACCGTCATTGGAAAGTGACCAGAACAAATCTTTACTTCATATAAGAACGGTTCCATAGAACCCTTAATCATGTTAGCAACATGAGCACATAATGTTTGGAACATACGACTAAACTTCTTCTTACCAGACGTTGTTGTTAACACAATAGCCTTATCTTTAATTTCAATAGCAACTAATGGAGAAAGAACATTACGAATAACTTCGCCCTTACCACCTTTGATAGTAAGCATTGCTTCATTCAACGTTGCTGTTACACCATCAGGTATGGCAACCGATGCTACTAATCCTTTGTCTTGTTTCTTTACCATTGCTAATAAACGTACGCAAGAAGCTTGCCTCCCACTTGTTCATCCTTTGCTTTATTGTGGATCATAATACCTTTTGACGTTGAAACAATCAAAAAACCAAACCCTTTCGCAGGTAAATACCGTTTTTCGAACTTTTCAAAATCTTCAAGCGTCACTGAAAACCGTGGTTTAATAGCGCCACACTTATTCAACGAACCAATTAAATTAATTGTGATTTGGCCACCAGGAACATTCTCATCAACATCAAACGAACCAATGTACTTCTTATCCTGAAGGATTTGTAACACCGTACAAATGAGTTTAGATGAAGGTTTCACTACACAGAGTTTCTTCCCTGTTTTTTCAGCCATTTGTATGACGTTCAATGTATTCGCTAATGGGTCATTTAACATGTTTATTTCCTCAACTATACTTCCTAAATCCTATCGATGTTGCAATATCTCTAAAGCACTTACGACAAAGCTTCAAATTATATTTTTGAATGTGACCTGTGTTCGAACCGCAACGACGACACTTCTTCAATGCCTTACCGCACGTTCTCTTCTTTGGAGCATTATGTTTCTTAACTTTCTCTAACTTAACCGGCTTAACCCGTAATTGTTTGAATACCTTTGTGAAACTGCTTGTTGTCATTTTAAATTGCCTTTACTCCATATGTTTTTCCCATAAATGTAATAGCGTTCTCTTTGGTAATCTTATGTGCTAAAGGGATACTTTTCTTCCCTCTTGCTCTACGACGAATATGGAAACCAGGACGTTCAAGTGTAACCGCAACTTCAAAACCAATAATACCAATATCAGGATCGTATTCAATACCAGGAATATCTAAATACTCATGAACACCAAATGCAACGTTACCATGATCATCAAATGAAGACTTCTTCAATTCCTTCTTCTTTGCTTGAATTAACAAATCAAGAAGTTTCGCAGCTTTCTTACCACGAACAGTAACACGACAACCCAATTCTAAACCAGGACGAACACTCCACGTAGGAATACGCTTTGTGGTCTTTGTACTTACTGCTTTCATACCAGATAACATTGATAATAACTTTAGAGATTTCTCTAACTTAGGTCCAGGACCACCTGTACCACAGTTTAGCGTGATCTTCTCAACGCGAATTTCTCTCATCTTGTTTTCTTGAACTGTTTCTTGCATTAGATAGCTCCATCCACCACATACGCATAGTCTTGTGATGTTTCAAACGTTCCTTCTTTGGTCTTTACGACAATGATATTTGGTTGTGTCCAACTTTCTGTCTTCTTAATCTCTTCAACAACACCTTGGTGGCCAACGTGTTTACCAGCTGTTAAAAATACATGAGCACCCTTTTCAAACTTCAAATGCTTTGTAACTTTTTGCTTTTCAACAACAACACTATCGCCAACACTGTAATTTTTGTCTTTATCTAATAAAATATTAACACCCGTGAATAAATTAATTTGAATCTTACCTTTTTGTACTGCTTTCTTACCCATGATTTTCAATGCACGAACACCTTTCTTACTTTTTTGTGCTTCCAACTTCCCTAACGTATTGTAAATCAAAGTATATTGATCAGCTATTCCATCAAATGAAACTTCATCAAGGAAACCAACAGGGAACTTATGATCCTTACGAACAACACCATTAATGTGCACAGCACCAGCATGTAACAATTGTTTTGTCTCCCGTGTAGATGTTGTAATAGTAAGTGTATCACGCAATAACGCATTTACTGATAACGCTTCAGCTCTCATATGAGGACCAGGACATACAGCAGTAAGATACTTTGTACCTTTACGTGGTAATGCTGTTCTCTTTGTTGCTGCGAATCTTTTTTGATGAGTCATTGTTTACCGTCCGTTTTTTTCATATGTTTCTGTCGACGTGCATCATCCAATGATAATTCTTGGATTTGCACATTTGAAGGATGAATAGGATAATATGCCTTTGAACCGTCACGTTTCGTTGAAGACGCAGTATCAATAAGCAATTTTGTGTTATCTATATCAACAGATTCAACAGTACCTGTCTTACCCTTGTATTGTCCAACCATAATCTTTACTTTGTCACCTTTTCTTGCACGAATAGAACGAAGACCAAATTTCTTCATAAGTTCCTTTGCCAAATGCGTATGTAAAAACCTTCCACGAATATGTAATGGGGCGTTAGCTATGTATTTCCGTTGTTTTCTACGGTTTTTACTCGACTTCCATGCATTCGCAAAAGCTTGTTTCATGTTATACTACCATACTCGCTATTTTTGATATTCTCGTCCACCTAACGGCGGCTTCTTTTGCAATAGGACCTTTAAAAGTTGTCCCTTTTGGCGTTCCCTTGTCATCCTTTAACACCACAGCAGCATTACTTTCGAAGCACACACGTGTTCCATCGGCTCTCCTGTATGGTTGTTTTTGTCTGACAATGATTGCATGCACTACTTGTTTTCTCATAGCAGGCGTGCCTTTGATAACTGACGCTAAGACCAAATCAGCAACACGTGCTGTCGGCTTTCTACCCTTAACGGTCTTTGCACCTTTAACTGAAATAATACGAAGTACCTTTGCACCAGAGTTATCACACGTTTGCACCTTTGCACGGTGCGGTAATGAATGGGTTACGTTTGCATTAACTGCTTTCATCTTTCATAACCTCCACAACAATGAAATTTTTTGTTTTTGAAAGAGGACGTGTTTCGATAACCTTCAATATGTTACCTTTTACTACTGCAACATCATCAGGAACATGCACTTTAATTCTTGTTTTACGCTTTTGGAATCGCTCATACTTATTATTATATATTTGACGTGCGAACTCTATCGTTGTTGTCTTATGGAAAACGTCACTAATAACTTTCCCAGTAAATACACGTCCATGCGTTCGAATTTGTTTTGTTGTTTTCATGTTAGATCCTCATCTTCTTCTTGAGTCGCTCTTCAGGTCTCCCCTGTAAAAGCTTCCCATCAATGAGATACTCCTTACCATCTATTGTTGTTTTAAGTGTCACTTGTTTTTTTACCAGTGTCTTTGTTTCTTTGTTTTCGCCTTCAATAACGAATGTATTCTTGGTTTCATCAATAACACGACCATGTACACCCACTAACGTGGGATTTTCCGCTTGCATTACTTCTACCATTTTTCCAATGAATTCTCCTTTTGGTATGTCTCTTAGCTTCCTTTGCATTGTTAGTCGATGGAATTTTTGTCAAAACCGATTTTGACTAATTCTTCCCTCACTCTTCTCTTGTGATCTCCTTGCAATTCGATGTTGGTGCCCTTGACTGTACCGCCGCACGCCAATTTTGACTTCAACTTCTTTGCAATGTCTTTGAGATCGATAGCTTTTGGATCAATACCGCTTACGACTGTGATCAACTTTCCGAACTTTCTTTTTTCTGTTACAACTTTAATCCGTTGCTCACCTTTAGCGATGTTTTCCCAAACATCTAACTCCTTCGGAAGCCCTGTAATCGGGTCTCTTTCGATCATTATTGTGTCTTCTTCTCCTCCTTTGGTTTTTTCGATTGTGAAACAGCTTTCTTTGTTACTTTCTTCGTAACTTTTGTTTCAGCAGGTTTTTCAACAGGCTTCTTATTTTTCTGTGTAAGATACGTGTGAATGCGAGCAATGGCCTTACGTGTTGCACGAACAAGACCAGGATTTTCTAATGTAGTACCCATTGTTCGTTGCATGTTCAACTTCATCAATTCCTTTTGTAAGTCAACTTTCTTTGCTGTTAATTGTTCAACAGACATTTTTGCAAGTTCCTGACGTTTGATTGTAGCCATCTTATTTCTTTACCTCAGCAACTTTCTTCACTGCTTTTTTAACAACTTTCTTTACCTCTTTCTTAACTGCTTTTTTAACAACTTTCTTTACAGTCTTCTTTTCATCTTTCACTTCAATAACATCAATGTTTTCAACTTGAGACACTTCAACAGTCTTATCAGCTGCAACTTTCTTATGAGGAATTTCTTCAACAAGAGGTTCAGCAACAGACTTTGATAATGCAGACGTTTGTTCAGCAAGTGTTTTATCAATCAATAAAATATCAGGAGTCATAATACGAACACCAATACCAATAGAACCTAACTTGTTTGTCATACTAAGATTCTTCTTACTAATTTGTGACTGGTTAATTTCACCAGACTTCTTCAAATAACCAGCAGAGAATCTCCATGAACGTGCACGAGCACTAGGGATCTTACCAGAAAGGACAACTTCAGCACCAATAGCACCAGCATCCATGATATTCTGTAAAATACGATATCCAATAGACTTGAAACGCTTTTGACCAAACCGTTCAAGACTTGCAGCAATACGATCAGAAACATAATCAACATCTAACATCGGGTTGGTAATTTCTCCAATTTCTAATTGAGGATTTTCTAACTTGTACTTATTTTTTAATAATGCTGTTAATTTCTTAATGTTATCTCCTTTCTTACCAACAACAATACCAGGACGTGTTGTGTATACAATAACTTTTTCACCTAACGGTGTACGTTTGATTTCAATATGGGAGTACCCAGTCTTTGCAAAGATGCGTCCAATGTGTTCTTGGATCTGGAATTCTCTTAACTTTTGGTTTACGAATTTTCTTTCAATCATTGTTTCTTTTCACCTACTGTTTTCTTTACAACCTTCTTAACGACTTTTTTAACAACCTTCTTTGGTGTTTCTTCAGTCTTAGGAGCTTCAACTTTCTTACCTTGTTCACGTTTCTTCTTCTCTTGCACTTTCTCTTCAACAATAATTTCCAAATGTGTACGCTTCATCTTAACACGACGTTGACGACCATGATGGAAAGGACGTGACGCATAATTAGGTACGAATGCTTGAACGATTAACGCTTCAGCATCTAATCCTTTATTTACTGCATTTGATTCAGCAGACTTCAAGAGGTTTAATACTTCTGCCGATGCCTTTACAGGATATCTACCCGAACCCATGTGACCAGAACGGTGACCAATCTTATGATTGTGAATGGTAAAGGGCACAGCCTCTTTCATAGCGATAACTTTAGTGAGCCGTTCCTTTGCCCATTTGACTGGTTTTCCACGAATGTAATTGCCAATGACCTTTACATGCTTCGTCGAAATAGACAAATCTCTTCCCATTGCGCTTGCACTATGTTCGTCTGTTTTCATTATTTAGCCTTTGATGCTGAAGATGTACTGGATTTCGTTGCACCAACACCTGCAGAACCATGCGATAGTTTCTTTCGTGTTTGTGACAACTCACCAAGATACAAACCAAGCATCTCTTCTGTGATAATAACTTCGACAAATTCTCTGCCGTTATGAATACCAATAGTCTTTCCAACCATTTCTGGAACAACTAACATGGTACGCATGTGTGTTTTGATAGGTTTCTTTCTGTACCCATCACCTGCAGACCGAATCTTTTTGAGTAACGGCTCTGCTTTCTTAATAATTTCACGACGTAACGATCGTCTTTTACGAGAAGGAACTAACTCTGCAAATGCCTTCATATCTAATTGCTTCAATTCTTCTAGCGTCTTTCCTTTGTATCTAAATATTTCATCTGCCATTGTTATCGTATCTTCCCTGTTCTTCTTGCACGAATCTTACCAACGTTTCTACCTGGCGGTGCGAACCGCGGAGCCGTTAAGGGTTTACCAGCGTGACGACCACGACCGGAACCAAATGGATGGTCCACTGCATTCATAGCAACACCTGATGTACGTGGATATAATTTTCCTCGTGCTTTCATCATGTGATAATGTTTACCCGCTTTTACTAACGGTTTTTCTTTCTTTCCCGAACCAGCAATACGACCAATCGTTGCTCGACATTCAGGATTAAATGTTTTCTTCTTCTTTGACGGCATCTGTACAACAACGCCTTTATCAGT
Organism: Candidatus Woesearchaeota archaeon; assembly: GCA_964622835.1. GTDB lineage: Archaea > Nanobdellota > Nanobdellia > SCGC-AAA011-G17 > UBA489 > JABIKK01. The sequence continues at coordinate 39,793 of CAZUSA010000002.1, forward strand.
GATATTGAGTAGTTTAGCACCACTCCCGGATGTGCGCACTAATGAACCACCATCAGCAATACGTACTTCGATGTTACAAATAGGTGTTCCTTCAGGAATACTCTTTAGTGGTAATGTGCTACCCACAGTAGGTTTACCTTTTTCACCAGTATATACTGTGTCACCAACTTTGATACCAATAGGAGCAAAGACAGAATGGTACTCACCATTTTCAAATTGAATAATAGCAATTGGTGCCGTATGACCTTTACAATGTGTTAAGTCTTTAACCGTACCAGCTAATACACCGTTCTTTTCAATGTCATCATACTTTCTATGACTAATAGCAATATTCCAACGATGGGAGTGAGCACTATATGTGGACGTACCTCGTCCGCGTCGTTGTGAAATAATTCTCTTACCCATTATAACATACCCATCTGTGTTGCAATATCAATTGCAGGTGTTTCAAGTGATAACTTAACATATGCTTTCTTTTTTCCTGTAGGCATAATTGTTGTGTTCACTTGTAATACTTTTACTTTAAACATATCTTCTAATGATTCTTTAATTTCTTTCTTCGTTGCTTTCTTATCAACAATAAAGACTAACTTATTTTCTGATTCCATTAACCGTACTGCCTTTTCTGTAGGCTTAGGATATTTTACGACAGTGTATGGATCTTTCATTGTTTCTTACCTGCCGTTTTTTTAACTACCTTCTTTACGATTTTCTTAACAGCCTTTTTTACAACCTTTGTTTCTTTAGGTTTCTTTACTGTTTTGAAGAATAAGTTTTGTTCTTCTAACGCTTTTACTGCTGCTTCGGTGAATAATGTTAAACGTCCAGGAACACCACCAGGAGCGAGTAATTGCACGTTCATATTGCGCACTTCACAGATATCAATACCAGCAATGTTTTCAGCAGCCTTTGTTAATGCACAAGGCTTACTTACAACAAGTAACGGACCTTTCTTTGTTTTATACTTACGATTACGCATGGTTCCACGACCACTACGAACCTTTCTTACTGCTACACGTTCTAATTCTTCTGTTAATTGTAATTTTGTTAAAAATGCAGTAACATCTTTTGTTTTTGTTAATGCTTCAGCTTTGTTTTCAATAACAGATATTAATTCAGTAAAACGATGACCGCGTTCTTTCACGTAGTGTTCATGAATAGTTGCTGCCATTGCCGAACGAATAGCTAAACGGTTTTCTGCAACATTTAATGAACGTTCAAAAATACGTGCTGCTTTTGCAGGATGTGCTTTTCTTCCTTTAACAGTACCTGGAGCGAATGCACCCATGAATCCAAATTGTGTCCCTCTACGCCAAAAGTGTTTTCTTGGTACACGTGAAATACCTATACCATATGAACTTTTGAATTTCTTTCTTCGACGAGACATTTCTGCAGCTGCACGAATACCTGCACCAACATACGCACCATATTGTTGCCGTTGGTTTGCTTCAATAATTGCATGTGCTTTCTTAATAACATCAGGGCGAATAGCTTCACTAAATTGTTTTGGCAATGTAACAGTACCATTTTTCTTTCCATCCACTGCGTAAATATCTGCTTTCATTGTTTATTATCCACATTAATATCTAATACTTCATATGATGCTGCTTTTCTTTTTGCTCGTAACGGCATGGTAAAAATAACAGGACGCTTTGCTGCACCAGCAACAGAACCCTTGATAAGTACTGTGTCGTTCTTTACTACACCATATTGCTTAATACCACCTTTTTGGTTTACTTCTTCTGCTTTTGCGATCTTCATAACTAACCTATTATACTCTGTCCGTTGATGCATACCCATCTTACCAGCATGAGCAATTTGACCAGCAGCAACACGCTTTGGCGTCCATGCACCTAAGTTACCAGGACCACGCTTTGTTTTTTCTGACTTGTGTTGTCGAATACGAACACCGAATCGTTTAACAGGACCTTGGGTTCCCTTACCTTTTGTAACACCATGAACATCAACTAACTGACCTTCATCAATAACTTCAGCAATAGCAATAGAATCTTTCTTCAATAACTCTTGTGCCTTTGTTAGTTGTTCTGTTAGATCTTTACCACCAACAGCAACTTCAATAATATCATGATTCTTCTTACCAAAACCAGTTTTCTTTGGTTCCGTGTGCACTACAAGACGAACTTCAGTAAAGGCACCGTCATCAGGTTGTTTCCCTGATTTACCCTTCTTAATCGTCTTGATAACATTGTCCGCAAAGACTTCAGAAAGTAAGTGTAAACCGTCAATTGTTTTTTTGTAAAATCGTAGAGAAAGAGGTTTTAACGGTGGGCATTCAATGATGGTTACTGGAATAGAAATAATTTGAGATTTAGAAAGAGAGTGTGGGTTATTATCACGGACACGCATATGCGTCATCCCCGCCTTATACCCAATGAACCCTAATGGCTTCGCATCGGTGCTGGAAGCAAATGTACGCACTCGCGCAACAAGCTTCTTAGCTCGCTTACGCGGCCAAAACTGCTTACTTCCTTTTCTTGGACTATTATTGACTTTACCCATTGTATTGTGACTTTTTTTCCTTTATTTGCTTTTTAACGCTTGTGGTACTGTCGCACATACTATCGATAGAAATCTGGCGTTGAATCAACGACTACTAGGCTTTTTACGTGCATTTGCATACACGAACGGTTTTTTCAGTAGGGTAACTTTTTGACCAATTCGAGCTTTTTAAAGGTGTTGGTCTGAGATTCAGAAACGCTTATAAAGCCTTTATTCGTAAAAAGAAGTACAAATTGGAGGTATTATCTATGACACGATCCATTTTACCCTTAGCTGCGATGGAAAAACTACTCAAGAAAGCAGGAGCTCCACGCGTCAGCGAAGAAGCAAAAGAAGCATTAAAAGATCTCTTAGAAGCACACGCAGAAGAAATAGGCAAAAAAGCAGTCAAATTTTCTCTCCATTCTGGAAGAAAAACTATTAAAGCTGCCGACGTACGTTTAGCACATACACATTAATACCGTGTTTTGAAGAGGTAGTTAACCAGACAGGAGAACAAACAATGACTGTAAGAAATACTATCGGTATGATCCTTAAACCTCTTGTTACTATAGGTGCATTAGTGACAATTACTCATCCCAATCCACCAAACCACCCTGTTAGTGTCGGAGGACTTCGTCTAGAAAAAACTTATTCCCACACACCCTTTGAACAAGATGCATTTACCGTAAGATTTAGAAATCTTCTCCATGCAGACCATACTGATTATATAGAATAAACTACTTCATCTTTTTTGTAATATTAATTTTTTCATTACAGTGATCACATAAGAACTGCAATGCATCCACAGAATATTTCTTTTGTTTTTCTTCATTAAACAACTGCACTTTCTTACGCTTGAACGGAATTTCCGTTTCACCACTCTTTTCACAATGAGGACACGTGTATTTGATTGAAGCTGTTAACTTTTCTTCATGTTCCTTCTTTTCTTCAGAATATTTACATTCATGACACACATATTCTTTAGCACGAATCTTTGGTTTACCCGTTTTAGGATCGCGTGGCTTACCCATTAATCCCTTTTTACATTGAGGGCATGTTGCTTTAAACACCCATGCACGTATTTTACCCGAGCCAACAGTACGGATAGTAAAATAAATACACTCACCCATAGAAGTCGGTTCTTTTACCATCTTTTCACAAGAAATTATTTATGATAATAGTATATAACCATTTCGTGACTGCAACCATGCCAATGTTAGCTATCAAATCTAAAACGCAACGTAAATTTCGTCGTACGCACACGAGACCAAATAAGCAACGCTACTAACGCACCACACAATCCAATAAAAAAGGACACTAATGCAAGATTAATCATTGGTTTCAATAAAACAACCATTAATTGAGATGATAAAACAAATCCTGTCGTAATTGGGATACTTGCTGCAGCAATAGCAACACCCATAGTAATATCTAAAGGTATATTTTTTATTTCAATTTTCAATAATACAAAAACAAGTTCAAACACAATACCAGCAACTAAAAACACAATAAACTTTTCAGAACCTGTCACACCCATGTTTTCCATGCCAGATGTTACTAATGCACCAACCGTAAAAAACAACAATGCAATCCAACTTCTCCCACTAATATACACTGTTAACGCAACTAACAAACTAACAACAAATAATGCAACAATATATGATGATTGCGGACCAACAAACAATTGCATTAATGCACCAACAACAAACCATAAAATAATTGCAGCAAGTAACAACATCCAATCTCTCTGTTGTAATTTCTTAAAACTCTCCATTGCAATCATTTTATTTCAAGAACACCTCTCTTTTTTTCTTTCCCTTTCTTTGTAGATTACATTATCTAACTTTCAACCAGTCTTTCGCCTTCTTCGGGAAACCTTGCAACGCTAACAATGCCAATGGTGCCGCCCAATTAGCTGAACGTTCGACAAAATCCCAAATAGGTTCGCCAGAAATAGGACGTATTAACGCAGTAACAAAACCCCATAACGCAGCCCAACCAAGAACAAAACGTAATGGCATAAACAATGCAAGGAATGCAACAACAATATCCATCCCACCAATCAACGGCATCAATGTAGCAGCCATACTTTCAGTAAAACCAACCGATGTAAAATAAGGAATCCAACCTTCCTTACCCCCTAATGCAAACATACCATGACCAAGAAAAGTACCAAACACACCAATACGTAAAAACCATTCAGCCGTTGACACTGCACCTTTTTTTGCCATACCACTACGTATCTTCTTTTGTTATTTAAACATTGGCATAACAATTGTTAATATACACTATTGTTAATAAAAAAATAATACGCTCCCGCCGGGATTTGAACCCGGGCCTCCGCCGTGAGAGGGCGACATCCTAAACCGGACTAGACGACAGGAGCGTACAAGTAGTCCCGCCAGGAGTCGAACCTGGGTCTCGAGGCCCAGAACCTCACGTGCTAGACCACTACACTACGGGACTTTCCGCTAACGAAGCACAGAATAATCTATTTTTAACCATTTGCTTTTAGAAACGCTTAAGAATTCCCACTAAAGAAAAACACTATGGAACAAATAACCTTCAACAATTGGCAAACATTAGACTTACGTGTAGGACACATAAAAAAAGTAGAAGACCATTCAAATGCAGATAAACTCTATGTCTTAACGGTCGACGTGGGTAACGACGAACCTATTACTATTGTGACCTCATTAAAAGAATATTACACAGCAGAACAACTACAGGATAAACGTATTATCGTTCTTGTTAACCTACAACCAGCAACCTTCAGAGGCGTAGAAAGCCACGGCATGTTACTTGCAGCAGAAAAAGATGGTAAATGTATTTTATTAGAACCAGATGCAGACATTGAAGCCGGAGCAACAATCAAGTAACAACATTAACGCCAGGTTGTAGTGTCTCTGTCTCATGCACACCATCAGAAACAAATGTTTCATCATTTAAGTTTAAAACAAACCCAACAACATTCTCTTTACGAACAATAATATCTAACCCTCTCGTTTCATACTTTAACAAACGAACAATCAATGCAGAATTAACATCCGCAGGTAAAAAGATGGTTTTATCAGGAATACCAAATTCACCATAAATAGCTTCTTTCGTCCAACCCTCTTGTGTTAACCCATGTAATAATGGACGGAACGGTTCACGAATCGTTAAAGAAATAACAACACCATTATCAAACACAACAATCAACCCTGTACCATCTAACGCTAACGCTTCACCATACTCCCACGTTTCACGACCTTGAGCAAATTCTTTTTTACCATCAGGCTCACCTAATCGTTCTACAACTTCAGGCAGACGATCACCCACTTGCAATCCAAAGACAGCAACATCATTTGCATTAAACGTAGTTGAAAAAATATCATCCTCCGTCAATTCAAACATTGCCGTAGAACTCAACGATTTTTTTTCTAAAGATTCAAGAGCAGAAAAAACAGCTAATGAAACAACAATAAGCAATACTATGCCACCTGCATGTTTCATCCATTCTTGTTGTTTCTTTTTTGCCATTATGAATGTGTATGAGCCCGATCGGATTTGAACCGACGATCCCTACCTTACTGAGCAATCAACAAACACATATTCTGTGATATACATATCAGAGTAGTGCCTTAGCCAGACTGGGCCACGGGCTCATTTAGGAATAATTCTCTTTGAAGTAGTTTATAAGATTTTCTGACAATAAAAATAATACTTTTGGATAAACTTGGGATTTTTGGGGCATATTGTTTTCATGAATAATTCCAACATCTTTTCGCCCCTTGTCACGATGGTATACGATGGCTTACGATTTCCCAGCCCATTGTCTTCGTAGAGGTATTTGGTGGTTCTTAAGCCAAGATTATTAAATTCCTTGTGTATTTGGATTGCTAATGTTTTTGAGATGGTTTTTATTTCCATTCGCGGATAAAGCTTTTCTTTTCTTGGATCTAAATAAATACAACCATCAGTACCAAATATACCTCTCAAAACAGACTTTGTTAATTCTTCTGTTTTTAGAAATGTTTCTGGAATAACAATATCAGTTTTCTTTCCTAAAGGAAGACCTAATTCTTGTTTAAATGCAACTAAGGTATTATTCCACAATTGAAATCCAAATACTCTCGTTGAAGGCATATCTCTTAAGGAAATATCAATGTCATACAATTTTTTGAATGTTGGTTTTATCCTCTTAATATAATGGTGTTTATCATCTGTGTGATGCCCTCTTAATTGATAAAATCCTTTATTTTTCCCATTTTGTTTAGAATACCAATTCATACTTCCATCACCGATATGCCAACCAACTTCTTCTGCAAGCAAAGGTGTAATTCTTTTCGGAATCTCCATCATACAACTATTTTATTATTTATTTATAGATGCTTACTGCGCACTTGAGAAGTATGGGTTACCGAAGAAATTACGTAAAAAAAAAGTGTCTTGAAAAATGTTTTATTTATTTCACATACTCTTCATTGAACATTTGGACGGTAAGGAGTAAAAATGTCAACAATAAAGGGCCTACGATCAAGCCTATAATGCCAAATAATGATAATCCCATGAAGACACCTACTAATGTTGTCACAGGATGCATTTTAGCAGAACTATGTTGTTGCAATAATGGTCTCAGAATATTGTCTATTGTACTCATAAAAATACCCACAACGAGTAAGATGATCGCACCGGTATAGTCACCCTTAACAAATAATGCTACATCCACAGGAACCCACACAAGGAACACTCCTGCAGCAGGTAAGAATGATAACACAAACGCAACAAGACCCCAAAAAAATGCTCCCTCAATACCCAAAAAAAGAAATGAACCAAGAATTAATCCAGCCTGCACTAACGCAATGATTCCAGACGTCCATAACGTACTATTAACAATAGCAGAAAACTTATCCAATAATATCAAAGAATTCTTTTTACTAAAGGGAATGATAGCATGCACATATGTTCTTTTTACATGTTTGGGAGTAATAAGCAAGTAATAGAAAATAAAATAAGTGATGATAAAATTAATAAGAACTTGACCCATCTGAGAAAATGCATTCGTTACCAAATTAACGAGGAATGCTGAAACCTTAGGTAATTGATCATTAAATTTTTCAAGTAATGAAAATTGAGGAAATTGATCGTTAAGAGAAGTAACATATCCCAACACAGCTTTATTCTGTATAGCATCCACCACTTCTGCACCAACAACAGAAAATAAAACACTCAATGGAATAATAATAATTAAAATACTCAAGATAATGACCGTTACAGCGCTTCTTGAAGGTTTCCAGTGTTTCTTTACCACCCAATAATCATTGAGCGGTTTGAATAATGCAAAAAGAATTAATCCACCAAAAAGAGCATTCATGAAGGGCAATAACCCATAGAAAACAACAACTGCAAGAATAATAATAATCAAAAACGAAAGATACATCCTAATTTTATTCTTCTGAATCATTTTGGTTTCGCCTCAATTAATAATAACGTTACGATAGTTACAATAACACCATAGAGTATAAGAATATTTTCAATAGGAAACCTTTTTGCTAAAAAAATAATTAATCCAACAATCAACGATAATATTCCTGTAATTAATAATACAACCTCAACCACTGTTTTAATAATTTCTTTTTTGAATGAAATGATACCTTCAATAATATCATATTTAACAGCTTTAACTTTTTTAGAAAGGTTATATTTTTTATTAATTTTCACCGATGTTGCTTTTGTTATACGTCCAATGGAACGTGCAACCTTCTTTGCAGTCTTCGATGTTTTTCTTTTTTTTACCATCTCTACCTCTTTTTATCGATAGGAATGTTTCTTAAATCTATATAAATATGTTTCTTTTGGTACAACAAAAATAATAAGAAGCGTCCCGGGAAGGATTCGAACCTTCGACCTCACGGTTAACAGCCGTGTGCTCTAACCACTGAGCTACCGAGACATATCACAGACAGGAAATAGGGCTGTTTAAAAGACTTTCCACAACTTCTCATCCGCGAACAAAAATAAAGATAATAACAACAAGCAATGTCAACAACACAATAGCCACAACAACAACTGCACGTGCAGAACCAGCATCAGGATCATTTGATTGTTCAATTGATGCAGGATCCATACTTGGAGGCGGTTCATTTGATGAAGCATCTTGCTCTTCACAACAACATACATTACCTGCAGCACAATATTGTAATCCCATGTTCTTACCGTCAACACATAATCCTATATTGGTATTAGACGATACAACATCACAGGTTGCAGAAGGATATCCTTCCTCTTGGCATATTTGAAAACAGGATTGTTTATTACAATCAGGATAACATAAGAACGCTTCACCAGGTTCGCAAATACCATCCCCACAGACAAACTCATCTTCTGCCTTACCAGGAATAATGGTTAACTGATCAAGTTCTAATGTTGTTCCTTGAACAATAATAAACGAATACAATGCTAATTCTGGAATATCAGGATAACTACTTAATACAAGACCAACACGACGACGATCTTCAGATGTTGTTCCCGTAATGTACACATTGCCATTTTGAACAATAGCAACACCTTGACCTTCTTCAAACGGCCATTCAGCACACGAATATCCTAACACTGCTTCCAAATAACTATTACAGGGTGTACCAATAAAAATTTGTGCAACATCACCACTCACTTCACCTTCAAGAACACCATCTACATCAGCATAATTATATTTTTGAAATGCTAACGTTAATCCTGTACCAACAAACGTGTCACCGCCAATGGTGTTTTCTCCAAAAACAATAGAATAATAATCATCAACATCTGTTAATGTCTTATCTAAGGATACTTCAGCAAGGACAACAGAGCTCAAGAGGCTTGTTACTACAATGAGGAATAAAAGGTGTTTTATCATAGTTTTCTTACAATCACATAGCCCTTTAAATTCTTTACGAGGTACTCTTGGGCTTTCTTTGTGAGTTCACCTGTCGTCAATAATAATGTAGGCATCTTCTTATCCTTACCCTTTTGATATGCTAACACAAGATCCTGATCGTTTATCTTCTTCTTATTCTTTCCACACACAAATAACGATAAAGGACCTAATTGTGAAGTAATAGTAACGATGCCTGTGCATTCACTGTTTTTTCGTACGACTTCTCTTTCATGCAACGTAATATTTTGTTGTGATAAATATTGTTGCACTGTATCACCAAACACATCAACCTTCGGTGCTTTCTTTGCCTTTGGTTGTATTGTCTTTTGTTCTTCTTGAACGGGTAACGGTTCTTGTTTTTTCACAATCACGGGTTGTTTAACAACAGGTTTTGCTTCAACAATTTCTTGATACAAATGCCATCGCCAACCAGGTTCGCTACCAACAGCAACAGGACGAGCAAAATCTTTCAAATTAGATAACGCAACGCGAATAACTGGTTCCGTTTCAGAAGCACGAATAACATTCTTTTCTTTCAACAATGTATACGCACGTTTTTCTGCCTCTGGCAAATAATTAAACAACACAGACAATTGTTCTTCTTGACCTTTAATATAATACACACGAGATCCACCAATCTTTGCATGAGATAATAACACTTTCTTAGATTCAAACAACTCAGATAAAACTGCACCAACAAAAAAAGATTCTCTCTTAACACCTTCAGCAATTGTTACAGGAACAGATGGTCCTTTCTTTTGTAAAAACTCAAACACTTGCTTTCTTAAATTAGGCACAGGCTGTGCTGGAGATTCCACCGTCTTTTGAGCATTATTCCCTTCTAACATATGCAAAACCACGTTAGAAACTATTTAAGGATTATTGCGTTACGGTC
>CAZUSA010000002.1:50187-65872 GCA_964622835.1 Candidatus Woesearchaeota archaeon
AACTATTTAAGGATTATTGCGTTACGGTCGCTTCCACGCAACCTCATAATAGGTTACGGCGCCTTCATCGTCAACAACACCAATCAATAAGAGTTTTCTTGTCGAATGTGATACACGATTCTTCGCAGAAAAGTCCTGCCACGTTAATGTCTTTGATTCATGAACAGGAAAAACAACCCATTTCGCATGGCCTTCACCAGGTTTAATACCTTTATCATAGACACGAAAATCAGCACCAAACTTCAATGCTGTTTTAACGATATATCCTCGATCACGTAAATCTTTGAAAACAATAAATCGTGTAAGAAACTCTTTGTCAATCTTTTGTGCTTTTTTTATTAATGCCGTTGCATCTACTACTGTTTTACCAGAAAGAACAGATAATTTTCCTTGTTCAACTAAATAGACTGCTTCTAAGAATGAATAGACAACTTTGCCCTTTTGGTGTTCTCCTAACCGACTTTTTTCCACACCCAAAACAGCTTGTGGACTATCATCTGCAATAATCCGTTCTCCGACGAGCATTCCTGAAATGGTCTTTTTCACTGCCATGTGTCGTTGTAACAGTGGCATTTATAAAAGCGTTTGGGTCTGTGAGCACTATGGCAAGCATGCACGTTACCTTTTTGGGGACATCCTCAATGGTACCAACAAAAGACCGCAACCAAAGTGGCATTCTCATCGATTGTGGTGCAGAAAAAATCTTGGTTGACTGTGGAGAAGGAACGCAGCGACAGCTTCGCGTTGCAGGCATAGCCCCTCCCAAAATTACACGTATCTTTATATCCCACTGGCATGGAGACCATGTGTTAGGTCTTGCTGGATTATTAGAAAATCTTGCAAAAAACTCTTTCATAAAAAAAGTAGCAATTTATGGAACAAAAGAAGTACAGCTTAAAGTTAATCAATTACTCCGAACGTTTAATTTAGATAAAAAAATACATGTTGATTTTACTGTGATTAAGAAAAGTGGAATCTTCTTACGAACAAAACATCATGAATACAGTGCAGCATTCTTACTTCATAGTGTTCCTTGTTTAGGCTTTAGTGTTAAAGAAAAAGATACGTTAGTTATTGATAAAAAACAATTAAAGAAATACAAGTTACCGAATGGACCAATTATTGGTAAACTAAAAGAAAAGAAAAATATTACCTACAAAGGAAAAAGTATTTCATGGAAAAAAGTAACAACACCAAAACGTGGAAAGAAAGTTTCCGTCGTTCTCGATACAGGTATGTGTCCACGTGCAATCAAACTTGCTGATGACAGTGATATTTTCATTTGTGAATCAACATATCTCGCAGAAAAACAAGCGAACGCTAAACAATACAAACATTTGACATCAACAGATGCAGGCACCATAGCAAAAAAAGCAAAAGCACATCATTTAGTTATTACCCATTTTAGTCAACGATACGATGAAGCAGCACTTAAACAAATGCAAAGAGAAGCAAAAAAAGTCTTTGGAAAAAAAGTAACCTGTGCTCACGATTTTTTAACAATTAGCGCCTAGCACGTTTTCTTGTTCGTTTACGCGTTGTCTTTTGTACACGTTTCTTGACAGCACGCTTCTTAGCAGGCGTACGTCTTTTAATAGCAGCACGCTTCTTTGACGAAACAGATACTGCCTTCGGTAACGAACCAAAGACGTTAAAGACCAATAATGTTGACCATGCAGAGATCAATAAAACAACAAGTAAATACACCATAGAAAGATACGGTTCGCCAACACCTTCAGGTGTCAACCCCGTAACATACATCCACAACATATTTACAACAAAAATAATAGCAGCAGTACCAGCAACATGCCATTTATGCCGTATGAATGCCTTTTTTGCTTCTTTGATAGCTTCAGAAGCAGATGTATTACCCATAAACAATACAGCTTCACGTATGAATAATGTTAATATAACCAACAACACAAGAGCTATTGTTATGACCGATGCTATGAACGGAGAAAATGGTTCTATGAATGAATACACTATCAATGCAACAACCATCGTTAATAATAAAATAAGGAAATATAAAATCTTTAACATAATAACACGGGCATACCATGCTTTAGACGCCTTAAACGAAGTCACCAATAATGATTTTTTTTTGCCTATCGCTTCTTTAATCATGAATAACTTCCATGATTTTAATCGTGCACCAACAAAGAAGGTAACCAATGCAAGTAATGTAAGAGACACTAATAATTGTGCAAAATTATTTTCAACATGAATAGGAAGTTCTTCAGGAGTAACTTCATTTATTCCAGTAAATGTTGCTAAAAAAAGAACTAAGAGACTTGCAATAATAAAAAAGAAAACATCAGGAATGATTAACCGAGGGTGCAATTGCCGACAACTCTTTTTTACTTCTTTCCAACACATGTTTATTCACTCTTCTTTTCAGGCTCTTTCTTCATCTTGTCCTTGAGGTTTAAACGTAAGAACAGTTCTTTATATCTGTTTCTAATCGTCACTTCTGTCACGCCAGCCACATCAGCAACTTCACGTTGTGTTCGCTTTTCATCATTCATCAATGCTGCAACATATAATGACGCTGCTGCAATACCTGTAGGACCACGACCAGAAGTTAAATCTGCTTTTTCTGCAGCTTCTAAGATTTCTACAGACTTTGATTGTGTTTCAGCACTTAATTTCAATGCAGAAGCAAATCGAGGAATGTAATCAACAGGATTTGATGGTAAAATACGAATACCTAATTCACGTGTGATGAAACGATAGGTCCTTCCCACTTCTTTCTTCTCAATACCTGACGCTTCGCTTAATTCATCTAATGTTCTTGGAATTTCATGTCTTCTACATGCCGCATATAATGCACCAGCAACAACAGACTCCATAGAACGACCACGAACAAGACCACGCTGCACTGCTAATGTGTAAATCTTAGCTGCTTCTTCTTCAACAGCCTTAGGTAACTTCAAATATGATGCAACACGTTTAAGTTCAGCTAATGCAAGTTTAAGATTACGTTCGATAGCCGTAGAAATTCTATATTGCCACTTCCGTAATCGAAGGAATTTATTCATTCCCTTGCCGTCTAATTGGAAAATATCTCCTCGTTGACCAATATCTGTTCCTAAACCACGATCATATCTAGTATAGGTCATGGGTGCACCCGTACGGCGACGCTTTTCTTGGTCGTTTTCGAATTCACGCCATTCTTGACCGAAATCAACCATACGTTCTTCAATTACAAGACCGCAACTTTTACATACTAATTCACCACGATCATGATCAGCTACTAAATTGGTAGAATTACACTCAGGACATTTCTTTGTTTTCTGTGGCATAGTCAAACTCCCCCTAGACGCCACCATAACTGTGTCAAAATTTATGGTTGTCAACAATAATAATACTTATAAACAGAAAAGCGACTTTAGTAGTATATAAGGCTTTCTATATTTTTGGTCGTTTATACTTCGCATGCGGGTGTGTAGAGCGATTTTGAGGGTCAAAAGGTTAAACATTTTGATGGATGGATAAAACCTAACGAATATTTATTTTATAATCATTTCTTTTTCAAAACATTTACAGAAATTCCCACTCAACTGCTATTAAAAGAAATAAATAATACAGTGGATGACCTTTACTTTTGAAACATACCACCAACACCACGCACCAACCATTTATTCCACACTTCGTCGGAGAACACAAGAAGCAGATGCAGATGACATCCTTCAAGACATATCATTAAGTGTGTACCAAGCACTCGAACGAGGATTTGTACCACGTAATCCCGAAGCATGGTTAGCGAGAATAAGACGAAACAAAACCATTGATTGGTTTCGACAAACAACAACAAGAAAACAACATGAACATCATGGGTTACTTGACGATGAAACAACATGGCTTTCTGTCATTGTAGAAGATCCTTTACTTGTAAAAGAACAAACTAATCAAACAAGAGAGACTTATGAGTATGCACGTGATTTGTGTAATAACCTGCCAACAATTCAACAAGAAGCTGTCCTTTTACGACACTATGATGGTTTACAACCTTCAGCCATAGCAAAACAATTGAACATAACATCAAATAACGCACGCATACGCATTCATCGCGGACTCAAAACATTACGAGAAACATTACAAACATAACACATAAAAAGAATATGGCATTACCAAAGAGATGGTATGTGATCGCTGTAATACAGAACTAAGACAAGGAACATGTAAACTTGTTTGTAATAACTGTGGTCACAAAGTAGACTGTACCGAAGTAGGATTGTTTACTGAATAACTTATAAAAAATTCCTTAGTGCTCGAGGACTTGTTGGACGCCGACTAATAGTTTTTTTACGAAAGGCCATCCCCTTTCTTGGCGCATTTCTACTTTTTACCAAACCATCCAACCCCTTAAAATGACCTTCACCTAAACGACACACAAGTATGCCCACACCGTTTCTTACAGGCTCTTGAGGTTCTGGTTTTGTAGGAGGAGTATTATCATAAGGTGTGACAACAGAAGTAGGTGCGTACACTCGTAAATAAGATATTTCTGCATTATGTTCTTGCATTAAACTTAAACTTAAAACATATTCTGCTAACATACACAAAAAAATAACTAGACCCTATTTAAAACTATTTACTGTGAGGCTCTTGCTTCTCTCAATCGTGTAATATCGCCAATAACACCCTCATAAAAATCTTGCGGAATCATGCCAAGCATAATAGTACATGATCGACCCTGGCCTCTTTGTCCAAGATAGTTTTTACGAGCGAAAGCGTTAACTGTACTGCTAAGACCAACATCCCTCACATGTGCCACAATTCCTTGTTCAAGCGCTTCCAATGTTGGCGTGTTAACTTTCATCCAACGTAAATCAAAAGGCTTGCCCTGTTGTTCAAACACTTGTGCTGGAACTTCAACATCCATGCCCTCTTCAGCAACATACAATTTACCATCTTGCAAGTGACGGTATAAATGTACTAAAGGTCTTTCTACAACAGTTCCACCAATATCTAAAGGAGCATCATTTCTTCCAATAAAAAAACCACCATTTGAACCACCACCAACGTTCCAATCATAACCGTTCACTAATTCAACCACTATGCCTTCACCAAGACTGCATTTATTACACCTTCTTGGCCAGGACGAGAAACAACACGTGCATTCCCTTTACCGGTCTTAACAATTGTTCCTTTCGTCATAATATTACGACGGACGTAATGACGATTTGCAGGATTTTCAACAACCGCTTCAATTTTCTCTTGAGAATATTTCTTCGTTTTAGGATCAAATAAATTAACTGTTGCATCCATCACTGTAATACTTCGTGTACGACCACCAAGACCACGTAATACCTTCGTAACACGTTTACCTACTTGTGTTAATGTCGGTGATCGAGCTAGCTCATATAATCGCTTCGTACGCCATGCAACATAGCGTCCGCCAGATGCCTTACGCTTCGATCGATGTTGTGCAACTGCCATATAACCAGAGGATGAAAAAACTGTTTTTAAGCGTTTGGATTTAGGTAAAAGCCCATACACAAGCTTTAAAAACCGTCTTCCAAGGCTAACATCAACCATTTGGGGGTTATTACCATGGATATGAGCAGACCATTAGATTCGTTAAATAAAAGCCGCGACAAGCGCGTTATTATCGAACTAAAAAACGGCAAACAATTCGTTGGCGTTCTTCGTTCTTTCGATATTCACATCAATACTGTTTTAGATGATGTTGAAGAATTAGAAGACGGAAAAACAACCAGGAAACTGGGCACAACGTTCATACGCGGCGATACGATTATTCTTATTACACCACAATGAAAGGAACCGCAGCAAAAGGATTAAAGCGAAATAAGGGACGTTTACACATTCGTTGTCGACGATGTGGAAAAGCATCCTATCACAAAATTAAAAGTGAATGCAGTAGCTGTGGCTACGGCAACAGCGCTAAACTACGACGTAACAACTGGCATAAAAAAGATGTTACAAAAGTCCGTATTGCTGCAAAGATTAATCAACATAGAAGTAAACGTAAGACAAACACGTTCAAGCTAGCATAAAGCTTTTAATGGACTTCTCTATTGCAATTACCACGTGGGAATGCCGGAGTGGTCAAACGGGCTGGGCTTAGGACCCAGTAGCTTAGTGCTTACCTAGGTTCGAGTCCTAGTTCCCACAGTTTTCTTCACAACATTTAAAAGTTAAGAAACAAGAGTAATACTGTGACTTTCAAGAAACAGATTACTTCACTCAAAGACAACTGGCTTTTTTTAGTCGTTATTCTTCTTGCTGTCTTTTTCCTACCAACAGTACAACCCTTTACACAAAGTCTTTCTTTTCAAGAAAATAAAATGATGCCCAGCATTATGGGTGCCGACGGTGCCTTTGCAGAAGTTGCTCGTGACTTCGTTGGTGGCTTTGCCCCTGAGAGTGATGAACGACTCGTTGCAACAACAACATCGTTAACAACAACCGTTAAACACGGTAATTTTATTGCAACAGCAACGCAAGCGAAAACATATGTTACAGAAGCACAAGCCATTACATTAAATGAAAATACCAACACCTATGGCGAAGGCAGACAAGCATATACCACAGGATCTTATACGTATCGCGTTCCAACAGACAACGTTGTTTCCTTTGTGAACAATCTTAAAACACTTGGAGATGTGACTTCATTTAACGAAAACGGTCAAGACATTACTGATCAAACACTTGACACAACAACATCATTGAAAACAGAACAAGCACGACTTCAACGATACAATGACTTGTATAAAGAATCAACAAGCATTGAAGATAAGTTATTATTGAATGACCGTATCTTTAATCAAGAACGACAAATTACTTATCTCAAAGAACGATTAACCAACCTAGGAGAAGGGGTTATGTATAGCAGTGTCTATTTAACAATCCAAGAAGAAGCCTCACCCTACGCAGTAGTCTTTATTCACTTCGGAGACTTAGTTAAACGCTTTGTAAATAGTGTAAATACTTTACTGGGCTTTGTGGTTATGTTGTTACCATGGATTATCCTACTTGGAATAATCATGTACTTTAAACGGAGACGATAAATAATGACAAAAACAAAAAGAATAGAACCAACACGGATATTATGTGGTGCTGGTTATTTTGCAGGTTTGCACCCTGGAGAAATTGTAGGAATAAATCTTGCCACATTACTCCTTTCACATGTTGACAAAACAGGTATTTTTACTCTTAGTGAACCACCCATAGGAAGACATTTTCTTTCTGGAAGAATTGCCACTGTTTTTTATGATGTCCCTTCCCCTGCATCTTCAAAACCTACAGAAAGAAGAGGTATAACCTTCGAAGCATATGAACGACTTGGTAGACCAACAGCACTAACACACGAACTGTACGCTCAACGAGAACAACCAATAACACCATAATTATTGTGTTGCATCAACAATTTTTTGTAATAATACTTTGTACCAACCACCAAGGCCGAGCAAGAGAACAACCGTAATCACTAATGATGCGGAACTCATGTACACTGCATCCTTTGTTGCTTGTTGCGTAACACCCACAGCTAACATCCACACAAGAGAAATAGCATTAATAAACAACGGAACAAATAATGGCACAAAGATATATGCTTTCTTGAATGCAAGTTTACATGTTCTTCGCAATGCATCTTGTAACGACTGATTTCCTAACACCGCATATAACATCGTTAAAAAATACAACACAATAAACGTTGTAATAACAATTCTTGTTGTACTATCATAAAACGTATTAAAAAAAGAGGTAATATCCTTTGGAATAATCAATGTATTCGCCGTAATACCTACAATAATAACCGAAGGAATAGCTAACAGTGCAAGATACTTTCCTTTGTTTGCAATAGCCTTTTCTTTAATAGAACCCCAAAACCATCCTTGACATAACACCCAAATAACTAACAATCCTAAGGGCACAACAACAGTACCAAAGAGTAATGCATTACCCGTAATTTGATCTAACGCACCAACAACAGCAGACGAATATGCGATAGATGCAGGATCAGTAGCATCAGCCGTTTGCAATGCAGTTGTTAATTGAGGTTGTAACGCGTTCATCTGTTGGAGATAACCACCTAACTTTCCCTTTGAAAATAATAAGAAGAATAATGATGTAAAAAATAACACTAACTGAGACAACCACAACGACAGAACATTCTTACGAAAGGTCTTCACTGATTGTTGTAAGATTTTTTTGATGTTCATTTAGGGGCCACTTGATGGAAGATTTTTTTCTAGAAACTCTGCAAATTTTTTGTAGGTCTGAGCAAGTAACAACCTATACTCTAAGATAATTTCTTTATCCAACAAAGGACTATCAATAATATCTTGTATGATCACCACTGCCTCTTCATACTCAGCACGTGATATCGCAATTGTATTTAACAACACATTAAGCTTTTCTTTTGCTGCATCAACTTCTTCCGTTGTAAGATATCCTAAATCAATATCCCACTTTTCAACTTCTTCTGCCATATCATCCAATGCTATTTGTGTTACCTCACCCAAATCATCTCTAAATGAATCAATAGCTAATTGCTGATTTGCATAATTCTTCGTTGCAATCTGTTCTGCAGATTTTACGTGCAACCAACATGATCCTAAATTACGACTTGAACCAGGATCGCCTTCCCAACAATCACCAACAATCTGCCACTCACCAGGATCACCCGGATCAACACCAGAACACACACGAACAATACCAGATTCTAACAAACCAGAAGAAATACCACCAGCAAGAATACGACCAGTATTACCAACAATACCAGCATTCGGTGATGTAAATCGAGAACCAGACGTCACACACTCATCCGCTTTTTGAATACCTTTTTCAAGTGCTTGATTCTTTGCAAAACTTCGCGCAGCCCAATTCACTGCAAAACCAGACGTTACTTTACCAAACCCACATTCTTCACGTAAACCATGCGTCGGACTATTGTACGCAACACACACTTGATTATATCCATCAGGCGCTTGGAAATTAATAGTATTCGCATCAAACGCATCAGCAGCTAATCGTTGATTCTGAATTAACGAAAGCACAGGTAAATTAACTTGCCCGTCAAGGCCAGCATACTTCAAATATACGGAGAATGAAACAGGTTCATTTGCACCAGCATACATACGATAATACACTTGATACTCTGCACGTGGCGTATCAGGAATATCTGAATACGGTGCCACATCTAATAACGCAGTAAATTGCGGTGGACTTTCAGGACGTAATAACTGATCAGTAAACGAACCAAGACCAGGAACTTTACCAAAGATTGCAGCCTTACACACTTCCGCACCAATTTCTGGCAATGAACCACCAGCAAATTGAATAAACGTATTCTTAGCGTAACTTTGTGTGAAATATTCTAAACCACCAATAGACTGGTCAACACTTGCATCGAAATCAGAATATTCGCCACCATCATCAGGACCATTAAAAAACTTCAACGCCTCACCAATAAGACCACTCTTAATATTAAAAATAGCAACAACTTCTTTCCACAAAATATCACAAATATAATAACTTCGTATCAAATCACAAATACCTACCGATTCACTTTCTGCTAACGCACTCTTCAAACAATCACGATACTCCATCAATACTGTTTGTAAGTTTTGCAATCCTGCATAAATACCTGTAATGCAAATAGGCATAATCACACCACCATTTGCAGGCGAACCAAAGTTTGGTGCACATAAGACAGCACCACCAATAATACCTGTTTCAATAACATTATCTACCTTCCATGCACCACCAAGATCACATCTACTTGACGGACATAAGACCGGATCACACGCGTTAAAGAGAAGTTTACATTGTGCAGGACTGTAAAATGTTGTACATGCCTTACCAGCACGAAGAGGATCAACAGCAATGTCATAGACGGCAGCACCGCAATCAACACTGTCTCTTCCTTCTACCTTTTCTTTGTTTAACTTACTAATACATCCTTCAACCATATTCAAATCTTGAACAAGTTTATTTTTCTTATCTTCATTTGCTTTCTTTCTCACTGCACTAAATTCACCACCATACGCCCCTGCACGTTCTGTTTCATCAGCACGAATCTTATCATTAGGATTTAATCTCGTGAACACTTGAATATTTGAAATACGCCCCCCAGTTGTGTAGGTTACTTCTGCATATCGTTCTGCATCAACAGTTATCCTATGGACTTTTCCTTCACTTGGGCCATCACTATAGAACGTTGCCATCTCAGTATGATCTAACGTTTCTGAAATTGCTTCTTTTGTTAATGTGTAATCTCCGCCAGCACGGCTAAAGACAGACTTTGCACCTATTTCATTATTCTTAAAGTAAATAGGGTCACCCGTTGCAGGAAGATGCATAAAATCAACACCTGTAAAATCTTTTGGATTCAATTCTCTTTCTATTAATGCTTTATTGAATTCTTTTCTTTCAACAGGTGTGATTTCTGTTAAGGCCTTATGATAAATTATATTTTGTTTTGGTTGCAAATCCACTGCACGACCTATTCTTAACCCCTTAAGATGTGTTTGTAAACCTTCTAGCGTATCACCAGTAAATGAATCTTTCAATTTTGTTTTTGCATCATCAAAACGTTTCAAAGAACGAGCATAAACATCTTTTCTAAATTTCTGTAAATCTTCAGGATTCAACGATGTTACTTTTTTCCCTTCAATTAAACCATCATAATCATACCGTTCCTGCTCTTGCAATAACGCCGTATAATAATTCTTTTGTGCTGTAATGTCATCAGGGTTTAATGCTGCATACTTTTGTAATTTTGCAAGTTCACGTACATTTTCTTCACGAGGCATTTCATTAACATCACCACCTCTAACTAATGCCTTTATGTCATTATTCCATTCATCTTCATCACCAGCATACTCATAGGATTCTTCATACCTATCCAGCACTGCTTCATACTCCTCTTGATGTTCAAAGACACACTCATCTAATGTTAAGCCATTTTCTTGACACATTGCCTGATTCTTATTCCAGAAATGCTCTGTAGCATCTTGTTTTGCACGCGCTCCAGAACCCCCGAAGGCAGTCTTCAAAAAGTTCCACGCAGCAATAGCAATATACACACCAAAACAAAACTGCTTCCACGTATTATGAACCTTTTCTACCTTCACTAAAATTTCATCTAATTTAGTAATTAACTCTTCAGTATCATTAATTTCTTCAGCAATAGAATCAGAAAATAAGGGCAAATCTAATGCTCTCTTTTCAATAGGTAAATGCAAATTAAAATTAGCACCACTAAATCCACGCTCAAGATTAGGCGCGACAACAACATGTGCTTGCTTTTTCAAGTCAACACTCTCTAAACGAACAACTTGTGATTGCACGGTAGCATCTTTATCAGAAAGAGGAATTTGATAATCAATATCTTCTTCCAAACGCATTTCATTATAAATGGGTAATGAAGGTTTAATTATAACTGCTTGATCTAAAACACGATGAACCGTCCACCGTAACGCATTCCCAGCAGGGATTTGAAGAGGTAACTCTTGCCCTTCCTGATACTTCTCAAAACTCATGGGTTGTGTACTTGGAGGCTGAATACCAATATACGCCTGTGAAACAATACGGTCCTCACCATAATTTTCTAAACTTGATCCTTCCACCATAATAGTAATATATTCACCATTGTTTTCTTTCATCTGAATACGATTGACGACACGACTATTATCAGGATTTACAACTAATGCAGATAACATATCCATACGATTTTCAATTTCTCGTGCAGACATTAAAGACTCTGCAGCTTTCTTTTGCTTAGGATTATTTTCATAACTCAATAAGATTTCTCCTAATAATTTATATTCATCATAACTTGCACGTAAATCTTGCTTCTTTGTATGTGTCAATAACGCCTTTTCATACTGTGCAAAAAACTTAGGAATAATTGTTTCACCAAACGGTGTGACTACTGTTCCACCTTGAGCAAGTGTAACAACCTTACCATACTCAGCTATTGCACGATCATAATATTCTTTTGCTTGTTTATCAAGAGATAATAATCCTAACGATAATGATTCTGTTGGATAAACTTTTTTGTATTCAATAGTAAACTCTTCTAACGTGTGTGCAACAGCATCATGGAATCCGTCAGACTTTCCAGGTTTTGCCGCTTCTGCTTCCAAATCAACTAACAACCCTTGTATTGCTTTGGCTTCAAGTTGGGACATGTTTTGTCCTCCAAGTTTATCATAAATGGGACGCTTAGGCCAACAGGATTTAATATCTTTAAATAACATTTCATGATTTTCTACATTTTTGATATCATCTGCAGCTGCTACAATAAAATCACTTACTAAGATTTTTCCTTTTGAAATAGGTTTACAGAATTGATTTGAACTGAGAATACTTGGCTTGGTAAGAGGTGCAAAAGGATCATATGTAGACCCTTGACCTGAAGGATTACTATTTGTCGATTTAAAATCCTCAAGATCTAAACTTCCTGCTTTCTCAAATACCTTTAATGGAAACGTTGCACTTCTCCTTTGATTATTAGGACCACGGAAATACGCAACAATAAACTCACCTTGGACATCCACACGTTCCAAAATAATACCAGAACCAGGATAAATAGATCCACCCTCAGAAACAGATTGTGTTTGGGCACGACCATCCTTAACAATTAACAAATCAACTGTCTTTCCTGCATTCTTAATATCTTGTAAATACAATGTAAACTGATCAAAGACTTGACCACGCGCATACGCATTTTGTAACCGATACGGTTTAGACTTTTGACCACGACGTAATTCTACACCCGTTACAATCTCATTTGATTGATCATCATACACATCAAACGTTGCTGTTGACGAACCAACTTCCGTAGCATGAACATACACGCCGAGATATTTTCCTTTCTCCTTATTTTGTGTCCACACAGAATACGGTTCTTCAGGTAATACCATCTTTGTCGGTGACGCACCAACACCAGAAGCAACATCAAACAAAACTCTTGTTTCAACCTGAATAGTAATAGCATCAGGTACTTCATAGTCTTTTTCAAGACGACCAATAGGAATAGCCAAATATCCCATATTATTATAGGAAACAACACCATCATTCGGTGGAACATACGCAATATTACCAACATACACATTCACACCAGGAGGATCAGTAACAACATCATGCGAAATAATATCCACATCAAGAATTTTAGGAATAGCAATTGAAGGATTTGTTGGCGTACCCGATAAACGAGCATAGACAATGGTTCCTTGATCTTTCAACGTACCAGCACGAAGAACATCAGGATCATACTCAACAACATTCAAAATAATATCTTCACCAAGAATATCACGGCCTGTCGGAGGATCATTTAATCGACGATCAACTTCATTGACAATATTATCCACTTGTTGTTCGGGATCAGCCTTAATGAATTGACCAGACACTGCAACGGGCAAGGTGATGATTAGCATCATCATGAACAGAGACATTACTTGTTGTTTTTTCATAGTTATTCAAACGTCGGTTTCTTTATACCCTTACTGAATGCCTCCTTATTTTCATACACACTGTTTAATGCCGTTAACGTTGTAGGTGTAGGACCACGCTTGGCATATAAAACTATTTTATTTGACGTTGCCAAAATTGATTGTGCAACACTCCACCCATATGAACCACCACCAACTAATACAGTATCTAAGTCCATTGGTTCAATCACTTGTTGTGAACATTCCTTTTCTGTCATACCAGCAAAACCACCAATACCTTTCTTCGGTGCGTCAACACATATTTCAATCGTTTGTTTATCAAAGTGGAATCCTTGATCTGTTTCAACTAATAACGTTGCATCAACCGTGTACGAACCAGCAATTAATTGCAAGGGTGCATCAGAAGGATACATATAGGAGGTAAAATAATCTTTATCCTCATTCTGGAATTGGAAGAATACTGTTTCTGTATCATAGGGTACACGTGTTTGAGTTCCATCTTGGATGTACACATCAACAGGTAATGAATGATACGGTTCTAATGCAACAGAAATAATACCACCATCCATTGTATCAACCGTTGATCTTCCTTGATGATATCCTGGCTTCGACCCAACTAATTGTCCGCCAAGACATGAAGGAACAAACGTTACTAATGCAGCACCACCCACTTCATCACGTGTTGTACCTAATGAACATTCTTCAAAAACACACTGTAATGACACGTCAACATCTTTCATAGGCACAGGTGTTCCATCAGAAGCAATACCAGAAGCAACAACACGTACTTCTGTATCAGCACGATCACACACTGTAGGACCTTCAGAAAATTGCGGTACAATCACCGTATTCTTCTTCGGCTGATTATTATCAATAACAGACATGATACCATACTGGAACATGTAATCATCCTTTGATAACTGCACAACAATAGGATATTGAATATCATACACAAAATGATAATCATTTAAACAAAAGAGGGGTAATAAAAACTTAGACGCTTCATTTTCGGACGTTAACGGTTGTCCACGTAAGACCGCACCATCTTCACCAATAACATCAATCAACATAGGCCAATTCTCAGAAAACATGAATCGAACAGACATATCCTTTTCACTGCCCTTAATTGCATCATGCACTAATATTTCATCAAGTTTTGTCCGTAAAACATAATCTGTTTTAGCTACCTTTAACGTAGGAATATTCAACGCTAAAATTTTCTTAAGATCCATAATCATTTTTGTCCGTAACCACGCACGTGGTGTACAATCCATGTCAATACCAGAATAGGGAATTTCATCATACATCGCCATCGTTTCCAATGTGAAATTTTCTAAGAATGTTGTTTGTGATTCATACTGCATAATTTCTAATGCACGCGTGTATAATGAACCTAACGGTGCATCAACTTCTACTTTCATTTTTGAAAATCGTTGATTTATCTCTTTGTAGGTGACATCTAAATTTAGAAGAACTTCTGCAATGACTGCCTCATCAGCAATAGTTATTTCCACGCGTGGGGGTGTTGCTGTAATAGTGTATCCTTCTGCGGAAAATAACAAATAATCATTAGTACATGCATCCACTTCTCGTTCGACAAATACACGTAACGATTCTGTCATTTCTTGCTTTGTAGGAATAGCTGTTCTTTCAATATTATTGGGTGTAACATACGACCAATACGGAACTTTTAATCCACCCTCACCAAAAATATCCACAGCATTCGATAACACATTATACGGTGCAGGTGGGAATGCATCTTCAGGTAATGTAAGATATCCACCTTGAATACCCATTTGCTGCACAGCATTTTCTAATGCACTACTAATACAATCTTCAGTAAAGACCTTAACGCGTTTCATCTGTTCATTCGTTGGTTGGTTTGTTGTAGCATCATCACCAAATTGGCCAAGAAGTTCTGTACGGAACGCATACAGTAAGAGACTGATAGCCACAATGAGTAAGCCTGCAATAATAAATACCGTAGCCTGGCCTTTCCTCATGTGATCACCACCATCTTTGATCCACCTATTTTCTTTACTTTAACTAGTTTTTTCTGCACTAATGATGCAATAATATCAGAGACGGTGACCTTTTGGATATTAAACTGTTTAGCAATCATCGTGAAGTTAACAAAGTCTTTCTTCTTGATGAACTGTACGAGTTCTTCCTCAGTAGGAAATGCCATTTAACACCTTTTTATTATCCTAAACGTTCAAAAACATCTTTTTTTATGTTTAAACGCTTGTAAACTTCTC
>CAZUSA010000002.1:65972-91482 GCA_964622835.1 Candidatus Woesearchaeota archaeon
AAAGCCACCAGAGAGATTTGAACTCCCGACCCCCAGTTTACAAAACTGATGCTCTACCGCTGAGCTATGGTGGCATACTACACACTAACCAAAATATGACATTTAAAAAGATTACTTACAACTACTTGTTCGCACGACGCTTACGCTTCTCTTTATTCATACGTTTCCGCTGCCACTTCCAGCGCATCTGATGACGTTTCTTCCATCGTTTCGAACTTCTCTTCATGTGTATGCGAAGCCGAGAAATCCTCTTTTAAAGCTTGTGGTGTCCATTTTTGAGAAGGCAAGAATTTTATACTCCCACGCCGTTTGAGCGGTATGGTCCTTATAACGATACTCTTCTTCATTCTTTTGGCCTTCATAGGTATCCTATTATTAGTCCTTTCCATGAAGAATAAAGAGCTCCACGTCTTACGAGAATTACATCAAGATTTAACCTTTACCCATCGATCAAAAATTGTTAAACATGGTAAAAGCTTTGAACAGTTTTTTCCCTTCATGAACCACTATCCCTACAATCCATCCAACTTTCGTTTCTTAGGATCACCCATAGACGGTGTCAGTTTTGAAGATGACCACGTTGCTTTTATCGAATTCAAAACGGGTAGTTCGAAACTTTCAAAAAAACAACAACACATTCGAGACTTAATCACTAATAAAAAAATAGTCTGGAAAGAAATACGAGATTAAAAAAAAAAGAATAACGAAGAAGTATTTACTTCTTCATCATAAGGCCCCAAAGGCCAAGGATCACTAAAAGGATACCAATAACTTTCTGCATCATTGCTGTTGGTCGTGCGACTAACAGAATAATTCCAGCAATACCCACAATTAAAATGGATAAATACATTGCAGCAAGATCATGATTCTTACTGTGACTTGCAACACTCGGCATTGACGTTGCCGTTACAGCAGATGCTCTTCGTGTTGGTCGCTTACGCACTGTTCTTCTCTTTACTGTAGAACGTCGTGCGGTAGATCTTCGTGCAGTTTGCTTTCGTGCCGTTGATCTTCGTGCCGTTGATCTCTTTCGTGTAGATCTTCGTGCCGTTGATCGACGTGCAGTCGAACGTCGTGCAGTTGAACGTCGTGCCGTAGAACGACGTGTAGTTCTTTTTCGTGCAGTTTTTCTTCTTGCAGCCATATTTTCCGTTCACCTCATCCTAAAAATGTGATATACCTTTCACTCGTAGTGAGTATATAAATGTTTTCTGTTGTTCCATAGTGGTTAAAGTAATACTATTTAGGAGAAAAATGCGCTCCCGCCGGGATTTGAACCCGGGTCGCCGAATCGAAAATCCGGAATGCTAGACCGAACTACACTACAGGAGCATCTGGCAATCGTCTTCAAATTGTTTTAAAAAACTTTGGATTTGCCCTTACCAGGGCCTTTTTGAAAAAGAAGTTATACAAACATTTATTAATCTGTACTTTTAAATAAAAATTATGCAAAGAGGGAAAGATCGTTCAGTTCTTCATTCAATAGGTATTGTTTTTTTAGTGCTTGCACTTGTTGTCGGCTTTTTTGGCGGAAAAGAACCAACACAAATAA
Source organism: Candidatus Woesearchaeota archaeon (assembly GCA_964622835.1). Classification (GTDB taxonomy): domain Archaea; phylum Nanobdellota; class Nanobdellia; order SCGC-AAA011-G17; family UBA489; genus JABIKK01. The sequence goes on from CAZUSA010000002.1 coordinate 67,525, forward strand.
TGCCAGAAAAGATAACAGGAGCTGCATTTGTTCCTCCTGATCAATTTGCTGGTGGCCATGATTATTCTGTATCTTTATCTTGGCTACAAGGAAGCCACACTCAAGCAAATAGTGGTCAATGGCCTGGTGATCATAGTGTTGGATACTCAGATGGTTGGACAAATGGTGGACACATGTATGCTATAAGCGGAACAAATTGGCCGGGAGCACATACCTTCCAATCTAGCACAAATTGGGGGGCACATACCCTGCCTTCTTCAGGAACATGGACTCACACAGGAACAGTAAGCGCTGCTAACTGGCCTGCAAACCATGACCAATCACCAAGTTCGTCGTGGACAGATCCAAGCTATGTGCATGATAGTACAACAAGTCCTACATGGCCACCAAACCATTATGCAGGTGGCAGTCAAGATTGGCCACCAACACATAGTACCGACATAAGCCAATCATGGCCAGCAGATCATCAAGGTGAAAATAGTGCTACTTACACCAATCATGATCAAAGTACAAGCCAATCATGGCCGCCAAACCATGGCCAAACAACCAGCAACCAATGGCCAGAAGATCATGATCTAACTACCAGTCCAGGATGGCCAAAGAACCATGATGCACAAACAAGTCCAGGATGGCCACCAGGGCATACATCAGCACAAAGCGCCAAATGGCCTGCAAGCCATGATCCGACACTTAGTCCAGGATGGAATAGTGAACATGCATCATCAATTAGTAGCACATGGGGAAACCATAGAGTTACTACCAGTAAAAAATGGCCAGCAGACCATGGTAAAGATGCATCAAAAAGTTGGGGAAAAAATCATTGGGCACCCACGAGCATAAAATGGCCAGCAAACCACCACAAGGACGCTAGTAAAACATGGGATTCAACTCACTCAAAAACCACAAGTGCTACATGGCCAGCAAACCACAAGAAAAAATGTAGTACAAAATGGCCAAAAGAACATAGTACACAAGCAAGCCCAGGATGGCCAGCAAACCACGACTTTGATGTAACAAACATAGGTAATTGTTAAATTATATTTCATCAAACATGTTGTTATAAAAGAAAACCATATTGCGAGCAATAATGATTTTAAAAAAAACGATAAAAATTACTCTTATTCTTCTGTTATTGTTATTCCCCCTCTTTGTCGGTATTCTTTCTGAAAATGTTTTTTTTAATCAGTTTTATTTACAAGAACAAGAAATTCGCCATGGTGCGGCAAGCATGGAAACAGTAGGACATTATCTTTCTTCTTCTTACCTGTATGGTTTAGAAATTCTTACACCCCACAAAAAAATCGTTATTGATTACACAAACACTAGTGAAGTTTTTTCATATCTTTTCGAACATGTACCAACCAAAGCAGTTGTATACCCTACAGAAACATATTATTATTATCAAATAACACTTCCAGAAATTATTCTTTCAGGCAATTTGAGACTTCTTGATGCAGGTAACGGAACTATTCATATTGGTTATTTTGACAAATATGATCCTCATGGAGAAACATACTATACAACACTCTCAGAAAAAGATGGCCTAACCATTGAACAACAAACACCCTATGAATATGATGTTACTTACAAAGAAAAAACAGTTACATTCTACCTTAATGACCTTGCATTACAACAACCAGAAGATATTCAGTTACTTCCTGAGGAGGAATTTGTAGCCCACATCTATGATGAATCTGGTATCAAAATGTTTCTTCTTTTCAACAAACAAAATAGCTCATTTTATTATGTTTTAGATGAAGAAAATGGTATCACTGATAAACTCCTACCACTGGGAGAAGAATTTTATCAAGGAAAACGAACACAGTTTATTTTCTTATATGATAAAACTTACCAACGAAAAATTCTTGTAGGTGTCTTACGAAGAAACATCTTTGACAATAATTATTTTGATGGACCCTTCGACCAACTCCCCCCACGACTAGCTATCAGAAAGAAAATCCATGCAGTGTACCCTTACACAAAATATGCAGGCGGTATTGATGAGCATGGCAACTTTAAAACATTCAAAAATAGTCGTGTAGCCATATCACCTTACTATGATTATCTTGATGTGGAAGACTTTCTTAACTACACAACTCGTTGTGATGAAACTACTGGACCTTCTACATATTGGAGTTGCCTTGTTTATGAATCAAAACGGGACTTTCACAAAACTCTTGAAGAACAAAACTATACCTATGAGCAATCACCCTACGCTGAAGGGCATATTCAATATGTTAGCCAAGGCTGGCCCGCAAACCATGAAGCAAAAAATAGTTGGACCTGGCCCTTAAAACATAATAGTAATCAAAGCAGTACGTGGCCACCAAATCACCAAAGCAATGTGAGTATTATAAAATACTGAAGATTAAATTATTGCAAAACAATTATTGATAAATATTTTCTGGAAACTCAGGACCGCTAGGTGTAACAAATTCCATAGCACCCATCACAGAAATTCCATCATCAGTAACGATGTCTGCAATAAGTGAGTGATCTTGTACAGGTTCAGGATTATAAGTCAGAGTGTATGTGTAATCATCATTGATTGTTGTTGAACGTAAAAAACCGTTTGATGTGTATGTGTAATCAACATCCCTTACTTCCTCAAAAACACCATCATTTTCTAAATCAAATGAATAAACATATTTTGATGTTTGCCCTAAAGGATTATTATATTCAAAAGTTTCCTTTTCAAACCAACCTCTAAAGGACCACTTCTCCTTTTCAATAAGTTTACTTTTCTTACCATATGTGTTTTTTATGGTACTTGATGCTCCTTCTTGAGGAATATATGCAGTTAATTTAGGTATTTCTATATACTCTGTTCCAAAAATAATACCCTGTGATTGTTTATTTAACACACCTTGTTGGGTCAAATCAAAATAACTATTAATCTTTATGTATTCTTCCCCTGTTGTTAAAAGAGTTATAGGTGTATAATCATAAGCCATATAGAAAACATCATTTACACTATCCACCCTAGAGAGCATACTTGTTTTAGATAATGTAGGAACAGAAAACTGTGAACTACTTCCAAACAGATCTGGATCACCTTGTATTGTTGTATGATCTAAATAATCTACAAATGCTCCGAAGTTATCCTCCATTCTCAAAAGTTTATTTTGTGGTTGTGAAGGATCATTATTTTCATAGATCCATTTAGCAGTGTAGTCTACTAAATATTCTGTATCAGTTACAGTACTTTTTAATGGCCTACCAAAAGGTGTAAATTCTGTTGTAGTCGTTACGATATCTCCATATTCATATATTTCTGTACCTAAACTAAGTAATTTTCCATTTTGAATTGTATACACAACAGAGGACTCCACCAAATCTCCTTTGTTAAAGGGTATTGTTGGTATGCCCACAGATATTTGTTGTTGGTTGCCCAACACACTTTGCATACTTGGTTGTGGTGTACCTCCAACTATCATTGATGTTGTTGAAGAACCAACATTTGTTGTTTTAAAAGTATTTTTTACAACATTACCAGTAATAGGACCGCTCGGCGGCGTACCACTTGGTGGACCAATAGGCTCACCCGTGCTACCAATACATGCACAACTACCTTCAGTTAGCGTACATAAACCACCTGAATCAGAACAACCACCATCAACACACGATAATCCATCTGAACTTAACGAACATAACGAACCAGCACCAGTACCAGCAGCACCAGAACCACTACCCGCACCATCACCAGCAATAGTTGAACCGCCACCCGAAAATGTCACACCACCCTCGTTCCCTTCAGGAACATAAATACCATTACCATCACAATCAACTTCAAAAAATGAACTTGCCGATCCACATGCAAAATTAAAAGTTACAGGATATGTTGCAAAACAATCTTCACTCGCTTTAATTAGAACACCACCTTCAATCAACATGTCATTACCTGAAAGCTTTTTTATATGATGATCAGAATAACTTATTTCAGTGTTCGGCCAATCAATCGATTCCAATGCACCAGTCCCCATAGCATCAGGCACATTAAGGTAAACATCCCATCCAAGATGTGGGCCCATAGAATCAAATGTAAAATCAATATCAACTTGTTTTAATAACGCAGCATTACAACTATTTTTTCCAGTACCTGCATCCCCCTGTGTTAACGCCCCCCCACTTTCACCTGATTTACATGTATCTGCCAAAAGAGATTCATCAGGATTAGGCAATGTACCACTATCAATCATATTCTTTAACGCATTTGCATCAGTGGTAGACATTGGTTGTGTTAATCCTGCAGTATCTGTCACAATTACAGAAGCAACAGCAAGTTGCGTACTAGGGTTTGCTAAAGCACCTTTGATAGAGTTCAACACTGCCGAAGTAACACCAGAAGCAAATGTTGCTACTTGCGCACCTAACCCACAAGGTATAGGTATGAATGGAAGTTCAAATGAAAAACCCTTACCGATTCCAGGAGCCCTATTATAACTCCCCGAAGGATTAAATTTTTTCATATAAAGATCCTCGTACGGCCAGTCCAGCGGATCAGGTTCTCCACCCGTTTGCACATATCTTCGATACTGTTCATTGTTCCAACAGTCATCTTTAAGCCCAGGTTCGTTGTAATCTCGTTGTAGATCCCTCAAAAAATCAGGAATGGGAACACCATCAACATTAAGTTGGTAAATAACATCAGCAATCCAATGTTGTATTCTTCTTAATTTCCAACATGCATCAAATTGATTTCCTTTATGTTTTCCAAAAATTGCATCTTTCAACCGATGAAGTGGTTTTACGAGATATTTAACCCAACGTTCATAAGAATATTTAGTGAAAGAATCGACTTTAGGCAATGAAGGATTAGGATTAGGATTAACTGGTTGCATTCCCGTTATTTTAACCGTAGATGGTCCTTCAAGCTGTTCTGTTAAAAAAGGAGCTAATGATGCAAAGAGCAATAATACTACAGCTGTAATTGCAAAAGATCCCTTTTCCTCTTTTTTTCCCACCTTAAAATTATTTTTTAACTGATTTATAAAGCTTCCCAATAAAGACCATGTTTATAAAGGATATGTTGGACAATATAAGTATGATAGATGAAGCATACACGCGAAACGCATTACATGATTGGTCAACCTTTGTTGCACAAAGATATCTTCAAACAACAATCCCACAAGAAATGCGAACACATATTAGAAATGATGTAGATAGTGTTGCACACATGTCTTTGGATCTTGACAGCGAAGCCGTTGTTTTAACAGATATTTTATCAGCCAATGTACAAACATTTCTTAATGAAGGAACTCTTGATGCACCCACTATTGATGCTGTCGTAAAAAGAAGAGCAAATTATTGGTTCCATGATGCAGAAACTGTACAAAGACAAGCTACAGAAATGCACACAAAACGAAGAGGATTATCAGCCCATCAAGGAAGACATCTTGGTTTTGATGACGAAGAGTTTGTTGACATCCCTTATTCTACTTTTGACTCCCTTGAAAAAAACTTTCAACGCTTCCACAAAGCTGCCTTACAAAGAGATGCACTTGTCACAAGGGTTACACAATTAGATAGATTTAGCAAAAAACATTTTGCATCGGCCGTACAAACAATGTTTGATACACCCCAAGGTCATTTTGATTACAACAACCTCTTCCCAGTCATGCAAGACGCTGATAGTGGAACCTCCTTACACCACCATACACGCCCAACATCCAGTGCAGACGATGTGACTAGCTTTTTTGAAGACAGCCTCTTTGAAGCAGCCACCTACAATGAAATGAAAATCTTATTTCCAAACACAGATATTTAAAATAAAAAATGAGCCCGGGGAGATTTGAACTCTCGACCTCCAGCTTTCCTAGAGCTAGCACATTTCTTGAACGAAATGCAGTCATATAAGACTGGCGCTCTTACCAGGCTGAGCTACGGGCTCACATCCCATGGCTGGTGTATGTGTTCTTTTAAACCTTTGTCTTGCACAAAACCTTAAAAAACTCATCAAACGAACAAGACCTATGATTATCGGCGTCGTCGGAAAACCAAACGTAGGAAAAAGCACCTTCTTCAAGGCAGCAACGCTTGCCGATGTAGAAATAGCTAATTATCCCTTCGCAACCATACAACCAAATTCTGGTGTTGGTCATGTGAAAGTAAACTGTGTTGACACGTTTTTCAAAACACAATGCAACCCACGAACAGGATCATGTGTCAATCACAATCGATTCTTATCCATCGAACTTATTGACGTTGCAGGTTTAGTACCAGGAGCACACGAAGGAAAAGGATTAGGAAATGCATTCTTGAACGACTTACAACCAGCAGATGCATTACTCCATGTTATTGACGCAAGTGGTGGAACCAACGAAAAAGGAGAAACCGTCGAAGAAGGAAGTTACGACCCCATAAACGATGTACAATTTTTAGAACACGAACTAGACCAATGGTACTTGAGCATTATGCAACGAGGATGGGATAAGTTTGCACGAACAATGCAACAAGAAAAAACAAACGTTGTCAAAACAATAGCAAAACGATTATCAGGATTGCGCGTTACCGAATCACATGTAGAAGAAGCACTACGTGAATTAACATTAGGAGATGTTGCACCAGAAACATGGGATGAACAACAATTACTTTCCTTTGCACAATCACTACGAAAGAAAACAAAACCAATAGTTATTGTTGCTAATAAAGCAGATACAGTTGCAGCACAAAAAAACATTCCAACACTCAAGGAAACGTTTCCCGATTACCACATTATAGCCTGCAGTTCAGATGGAGAAGTAGCCTTACGAGAAGCAGCAAAACATGACGTTATCGAATATATCCCCGGAGAAAAAACGTTTACAACGAAAACAAATGACATTAACGAACAACAACAAAAAGCATTAACCTTTATCAAAGAAAAGATCTTAGATGTTTATGGAAGTACAGGTGTTCAAGAAGCATTGAATACAGCCGTCTTTACTCTACTTGATTACATCCACGTCTATCCTGGCGGCATGAATAATTTAAAAGACAAAGATGGCAATGTCTTACCAGATTGTTTCTTACTCAAAAACGGATCAACAGCATTAGAATTTGCCTTCAGAATACATACAGATATTGGTAACAGTTTCATCAAAGCCATGGACGTTAAAAAACGCGTTCCTGTAGGCAAAGAACATCCCTTACTCGATGGTGATGTTGTTGAAATCATGACCTCAAAATAATAATCCATTTAAACAAATAAACACCATCAAACTCATGAAAGACATACCACTAGCAATAAACCGCCTTGAAATGGTCTCTTTTGATCCTCAGAAGTTTATTGCAACTATGCGATTAACCTACAATGTTAACGGTGAAACAAAAACACAAGTAGTAACCATGGACATAACAAAAAAAGCAGAAACACTCACAACAAGCATCATCAACTTCGTCAAATCACAAGCAAACCAAGACATTGATGAAGACAACCTTATTGACACCTTATTTGTAAAACACTTCCATCAAGAAGAACGTGTTGAAGAACGGCTAAATAATCACTTTGCACACATCTGTGAAAAAGTACGCTTCATGAAAATAAATAAAAATCATGCAGACTACATGAAATTTTACCATACCATTCAAGACAGTCATCTTGTTCTCTAAACAATGATATCCTTAGGCATCGAATCAACAGCGCACACGTTTGGCATTGGCATTGTTAGTGCAAAAGAAGTATTTGTTAACGTAAAAGATTCTTATACAACAGAGAAAGGCGGCATCATTCCCATGGACGCGGGTAAACACCATGAACGTGTTCGAGATGGATTAATCAAAGAAGCGCTAGCACAATTTGAAAAAAAATGTCCAGGAAAACAAATAGATATCATAACATATTCACGCGGACCAGGTATTGGACCCTGTTTACATGTTGGGAAAAACACTGCAAAAGATTTATCACAACGAATGAATATACCACACATTGGCATCAACCATTGTATCGCCCATCTTTCTGTAGGTAACTTAGTAACACCCGTAAAAAATCCCGTCTTACTCTACGCATCTGGTGCAAACACACAAGTTATTGCATATGAAGGAGGGAAGTATAGAGTCTTTGGAGAAACATTAGATCAAGGTATTGGAAACTTCTTAGATGCCTTTGCACGTCACATCGGTCTTGGTTTTCCAGGAGGACCAAAAATAGAACAACTTGCACTCAAAGGAAAAAACCTTATTCAATTACCCTATTCTGTCAAAGGCATGGACATTTCCTTAACAGGTATGTTAACCAACTTAAAACAAAAATTCGATAAAAAAGAACACCCTGTAGAAGACCTTGCATACTCCTTACAAGAAACAGCCTTTGCTATGCTCATTGAAGTAGCAGAACGAGCCATGGCACACTGCGGAAAAAAAGAACTCTTACTCGGTGGTGGCGTTGCATGCAATGCACGACTACAAGAAATGGCAGGTATCATGTGCAAAGAACGTGGAGCAAAATGTTTTATTCCACAAAAATCCTTACTCGTTGATAACGGAGCAATGATTGCCTATCAAGGATTACTAGAACACAACGCAGGAAAAGTAGAACAAAAAGTTGCCATCACACCATACGAACGAACCGATGACGTTGACGTTTTCTGGCGTTAAATAGTCTTTTCAACAATAAACGTTGAAGGCAACCCAGCAACACCCAATGTTGCTTGCATTCTAAAATGTTCAAACGTAACATCAAATGTAGGATTTCCTTCGTCTAACGGCACACCCTTTCTTTGAGCAATAGTCTTTAAGAAATCATTCAAATACTTTTCAGACTTAAATTCCAAATTAGTAATTAACTCTTTTGTATCACGTAGGATTTTCAACTTCAACTTAGGACCATCACATACCACCTTAATAATCGCAGTATCATGTAATAACGGATCAATCAACCCAAAGTTAACTAAATGTTTAATTAAAAAATAACGCAACTTAGACGGACTCAACTCATTCTTAGGCACTTTATTCTTTCTTGCCATACGCAACATTACTTTTGTAAACTTTTGTTTATCCTGAAATAACTCTTGTTTTTTTTCAACAAGTGGACGCATTGCATTCAATACAGTAATTTCATCAGGTTCTAACACCGCCTCATGGACAAAATAGAACATACCTTTTTGCAAACCATAGGCCATCTCTTCATTCGTAATCTTCGATGTAATTAATGAAATCTTTTCTTCAGGAAGTTTCTTCGGTAACGGTTTAGGAAGTAATCGTTTCTTCACAACCTTAACCAAAGGCTTTTTAGCAACAGAAACGCGCGGTTGCACTTTAACCGTTGAATCCAACCAATCTCTTGGAAGTTTTGTTGGCCTATCAGCAACTGCAAACGGACTCTCATCTAAAGGAGGTAAATTAAATTCAGGTTCGTCAAACGTCCCTGTTTCTGTACGCATTACTAACGCATCAGAAGGAAGGGAACGATGTAATGTTAATGCACGTTCTTTTGCATACGCATTAATTAAACCACGTGTGAACTTCTTAATAATAAAAATCTTTTCACCAGCAAGAGGATTATTAATTTGAAATACTAATTTTTCAATCTCTTGATTAACTTCACGTAATTTGGTATCAAGAACAAATGACACATCTTCAGCCATTATTAATCAATCCTTGGTAATGGCTTTGGTTGCATAGTACCCGGAGTAAACCCAACAGACGTCTTATCACGAATAAACCGTTCAATTAAGAGCAGTCCACGAGCAAGCGTTTTATTTTGTTCAACCAAATCACTCAATTGTGAAGCAAGAGGTTTTTCATCCAGTTTTTCTGCACTTTCAATATTCTTAGCAGCTTCCTCAAATAATGATAACATGCGATCCATACGGTGAGTCATCTTGTTAACAGACTCTAACAACTCTAACGATACTTTTTCTAAAGAAATATTGTGCTTGATTAACTCATCAACTAACGGTTCAGATGCAGAAACTTTTTTTGCGGGCATAGTCCTCTTTTCCTCTTCTTACGCCAGAGATGAACCAACTTTATAAACGTATTGGTGATTAGTGGAGCTTACGAAGCCGTTCAGCCGTTGCAGAAGACACCTTTTCTAATAATTCTGTGTCCTGAAATGTTTTTTGCAAATTAGACTGTACTTCCTTTGGTGAAGCATATCTCATAAAAACATCTTGTTCTCGTTCTCCAATACGCACAAAGGACATTTTTTTGAATAACGGTTCTAACCGTTTATTACTTACTAACTCAATAGACGTCATACCTTTGTTATTGAGAAAACGAATGCATGAAACAATAACCTCATACAATTCTCTTTGCGTTGCTTTTTCAGACACCACAACATCTTGAATAAGACCTTTCTTTTGATGTAATGCAATCGCTTGTGCATACGTAGAAATAGATTGTTTTTGTTTTGTAACAAACTGTTCTTCAGCAAGAATAGCACCTTTCGACCCATCAACAACTTGTGAAAGAACACTCTTTAACGGTCTATCATGTGTGATACTTTTCTTTTTAAGAAAACGAGCAACACGTTGATGATCCTCTTTTTTCAACTGTAATGACATGAATATATTACGTAAACAAAGTATAAAAATATTCAGCTTTATTTATGATGATGTTTGAAGATCTGCTAATCTATCTACTAACACCATAATGTCATCATGAAAAATTCTACGTTCGGCTATATCCTGTGCATATGGTGAAAAATGTCTTCTGATGTTTCCTAAGGATTGTTCTGTTACACGCACATTAGCTTCAAGACCATGTAATGCTACAACTACCTTCGAACCTGGCAAGCTAGCTTCTTTCCTCTCCTGAAGTTCAACTGAACTGTACGTTAACACAACACCTTGTTCTGCAAGAAGATATGTTAGCTCTAAAGGATCAGTTTTGGGTGTACAAAATCTTTGTTTGTCTGGTGTTATTAATTCCACACCATACACCTCTAAGTGGTCTAAAATTACTGGAAAAACCTTACGAGAGTCATAACAATCGGGGTTGACCCAACCATCAACAAGAAATTTTTTCATATCTACATCATACCGCCCATACCAGGAGGCATACCACCATGCATTCCACCTGCAGGAGGACCGCCAGTAGGCGAACTTGCAATTACATCATCAATACGTAAAATCAACTCTGCAACTTCAGACGCAGATTTTACCGCTTGTGTTTTGATCTTTAAGGGTTCAATAACGCCAGTTTTCCATGCATCCATAACTTTACCAGTGAACACATTGATACCAGCGAACTTTTCTTTCTTATCATGAGCAGCTTTCAAACTTGTTAAGACATCAATAGGATCTAATCCAGCATTTTCAGCTAACGTACGAGGAATAACTTCCATAGACTCTGCAAAAGCCATAACAGCTAATTGTTCACGACCAGATAACTTATTTGCAAACTTACGCAAACCACGTGCTAACTCCATTTCAGCAGCCCCTGCACCAGCTACAGCACGACCATCTTTCAATGCCGAAATAACATCACCAATAGCATCTTCAACAGCACGTTCAACTTCAGCAACAACATGCTCTGTACCGCCACGAACTAATATGGTAACTGCTTTAGGATTCTTACATTCACGAACATAGGTCATTTCTTCATCACCAATCTTTAACTCTTCAACAACACCAGCAAAGCCTAAAGACTCTTTCGTAATCGTATCAATGTTTGTAATAATAGATGCACCTGTTGCCCGTGCTAACTTTTCGATATCAGATTTTTTCACACGACGTGTTGCATAAATACCTGCCTTCGCTAAATAAAACTGAGCAAGATCATCAATACCCTTTTGACAAAAGACAACATTCGCTTCAGATTCAATAATCTTATCTGTTAATCGTTTAATAATTTGTTCTTCTTGACGTAAGAATGCATCCATTTGTTCAGGAGCAGTAATTTGAATTTTAGCATCCGTTTCTGTACTTTTAATTTCAATAGCAGTATCTAACAATAATACTTTTGCCTTTGGAACATGTGTTGGCATGTTTGCATGCACACGTTCTTTTTCAATAACTAATCCTTTGATTAATTCAGAATCATCAATACCAGAACCAACTTTCTTTTCAACCTTAATATCATTACTTGAAATGTTTGTACCATCTGCAATTTGTGTAATTGCTTCAACAGTTAATGTAGACAATAATTCTTTAGCAGACTCAGCACCTTTACCCGTCATAGCAGTCATAGCAATTTTCTTTAACGTTGCTTTATCAGAAGCATGTAATGGCTCAGCAATAGCATTCAAAATATTTTGTGCTTCTTCAGCAGCCAAACGATATCCTTTAGAAATAATCGTTGGATGAACATTTTTCTCAATTAATTCTTCAGCGTTTTTGAGTAATTCACCAGCAATAACAACAGCTGTGGTCGTACCATCACCAACTTCTTCTTCTTGAGTTTTCGCTACTTCAACAAGCATCTTTGCTGCAGGATGTTCAATCTGCATTTCTTTCAAAATAGTTACACCATCATTCGTTACGATAACATCTTGCATCGAATCAACTAACATCTTGTCCATACCACGAGGACCCAATGTTGTACGAACTGTTTCAGCAACAACTTTTGCTGCAAGAATATTATTCCGTTGTGCATCTTTACCTAAGGTTCTTGAATAGCCATCAGGCAGGATAAAAATCGGTTGATTACCTTGTGCTTGCGTCATTGTGAAAAAACCCCATGTTTCCGCTTAAACAAACGTTAAACGTACCTACAACCTCACAAAAGGCTATTTAAGCTTTCTGGTTCAATGACTCAACAACACCCAAGATCTCAGAAAAATTATTAATTTCAAAGTCAGCCTTTCCCTCATAGATGCCTTCTGAATGGCATTCCCCATAGACAGCATACACAGAATGCATACCTATGTTATTAGCCCCTTGAACATCCCTGTCTATGTTATCACCCACATGCACTGTTTCTTCAGGCGTTACTCCCAAAGCTTCCAATGCTGCCGCAAAAGCGATTTTATCCGGTTTAAATGTATTTAATGTTCTTGACGAAATAACCACCTCAAAAAAATGATCTATACCCAATGCGTAGAGGTTTTGATGCACTTTGACCTCACGAGCATCAGAAACTATGGCTAATGCACAATTCAACCCCTTTAACGCCTTTAACGTTTCAACAACACCCCGATAGGGTTTCATATGAGGTATTTTTCCTTTCCTGTATCCCTCAATACCTGCCGCCTCAATCTTGGGATCATGGATAGCTTGCTCTTGCAAAAAATCAGAAATAACAGTGCGACCATAAAACTTTGGTTCATCAAAATATTCCTTTTCTAGTAATCGGATAATCTCATCCTTTTCTATCTTCAATCCAGCATCCAACATAGCTTGTGCTGCACTGGCAATAGCATTTTTCTTAATATCTTTAATATCAAACAATGTATTGTCTATATCAAATAAAATAGCTTTAATTTTTTGCATAATAACAATAAAGAAAATATGTTTTTAAAATATACTGGCTTACGGTAACCATGTCTTATTATTTTTCAACTTTTGAGGCAAATACTTATCAAGAACATAATTTAAACCCCACTTGGCTAACGCTTGCTGTTCTGCACGTTGACCAGACTTTACTTGTTGTTGAATAGCCTTTTGCCATTCCTTATGCTGTTGCACAAATGGATCATTCTTTAATGCATCTTTTGCACGTTTAATATCGACATCCTTTAATGGATGCGTTGGTAATTTGTAGTCCACAATATCTTGTGGTGTAATACCAATAAAACGAGCACGAGGAACACAAAAGAACTCATTCAAATGAGCAGCATTACCCGAACCAACCTTTAACGTCCTGTAAATATTAAAGAACGCATACATATCACCATCACAAAACGCATACACCGGTAAATTCTTATCATCAGATAATCGTCTAATAAACCTGCGACAAGCACGTGTAGGAACACCACCCATCGAAATTAAAATACAATTAGCCGACTTCCAGTACCCATGCTTGTTTAAACGTTCAAACATACCCGCTGTTTCAATAGCCAAAATAAACTTTGCTTTCGTTTCAAACTTTAAGTGTTCAACAGATGTAGGCACAGAATACGCACCAGAACCAAACTTTGTACAATCAATCTTCAAGTCCCTACCCGTCGTCGGATCCTTATCAACAACAACCAATTGCCCAGCAACAGCACCACCTTTCTCTTCAGGGATAAAGCCTAACTGTTCACGATTAATACGAAACATTGCTTCAACATCATCCATCACCGTATCAGACTCAGGTTGTTCCTTAAACCGAGCATCACCCCAGTTCTTTGAAACATAATACGCTTCTCTTTTCGTTGCAATATCATTTGCTTCTAATAATTCTTTAGAAAAACCCATCATACGTAACGTTTGGGCAAATGCTTTAACGGTATTAACATTCAATGCACGTGTTTTAATCTTACCAATCAATTCAAAGAAACCTTTTTTAGGATCATATTTCACATTGTTTAATGCACGAATAGGAAACGTCATCTCTGGACTTTTTTTCTTCATAATTTTCTTAAAAATATCAGTAGCAGAATCATTAATAGCTGTTAACGTTTTCTTTGAAGAAGCATCTGCTTTTTTCTTCCTTACTACTTCGACTGTTTTCTTAGGACTCATGATCGTTCCTTCTCCAATTGTGCTTTCAAAATAACCTGAATTTGTTGTTCATCCTTATCAGACAATGCTAACAACTCTTGTAATGCACCACTTACGTGTGGAATGTACTTAACAATATATGATTTCTTTTTTTCCTCATCAGCAGCACGTTTCTTTCTACGCAAATAAATACCTAACTTACGACCACATTCTTGTAACGCTAATTTAACCTCTTTAAGAATTTCAGGATAATGTGCAATAGCCTCTTTAGATTCTGACGTAAACGGCACCCATACCGATGCAATATGTACGGCAATAATCAATGGAGCAGACGGTAACGCACCCTTAGACTGGGAAACACCATAATTCTTCCACGCTGTTTGTAATACGCCTTTGGTAATGGAACATCCAGACTGCATGTACTGCAAAGGAACACGATTTGCGAAACGCATCACTTTAGCCAATTCGTCACCAGGCAAGTCACCACCATACGCAAATGCAATTTCAACTTGGAACGGCATACCTCTATACACTGTTGGCGGACGTGTTGTTGCTGTGTAAAATTCAGCATTAATTTCTTTCTTTAATCCTTTTGTTAAAATTTCTTCAGTAATAGGAGACAAACAATTCGTTGAAGGAGCCATAATCTTTGTTTTCTTAATAGCTTGGAATAATTTATCTGCTTCTGCATGACCAAATGAATGTGGTTTTGCAGTAACAGGAATACCAGCCTTATCACAAATTTCTTTTGCAACATTTGAAGACACACGTGAAAACTCATGCGTAAAAAAATGTTGGATCGTTTTAGATGCAGTTACCTTCATCATACGAATTAACACACCTAACTCAATACCATACGGGTGCGGTTTAATTTCACCTGGTTCTTTTGGTAACACTTCAGTACCACGTTTGTATTTTATGGACTTACCATCTGGAGGAATATATGTAATTGATGCATGAGGATTAGCAATAGCTGATTGTTTAATATATTCATCAACACTTAATCGACCACGTTGATACTTTCCTTCTAATTCAATCTCAACACGTGTACCATGAACTTTATTTAACCATTCAACTTCTTTTTCTTGAATAACTTCAGGTTCGTTATGATTAATATCAATGTGTAATTCATAAAAATGAGCAGGCTTCTTTTCTCCTGTACGAGAAGTAATCTTTGAAGATTTCCCTGTAGTTAATTGACCATATAACACTGAAGCTGAAACACCAATACCTTGTTGGCCACGAGATTGCTGCATCTTAGCGAATTTCGACCCATACAAGAGCTTAGCGAATACTTTAGGAATTTGAGCTTTTACAATACCAGGCCCATTATCTTCCACAATAACAACAAAACGGTTTTCATCCTTACATTTTTTAATTTGAACAAGAATTTCAGGCAAGACTTGAATCTCTTGACAGGCATCTAAGGAGTTGTCAACTAACTCTTTAATCGTTGTCGATAATGCCTTGATAGGGTTATCAAAACCCAATAGGTGGCGGTTACGTTCAAAAAATTGAGATACAGAAATAGTCTTTTGTTCTTTTGCTAACCGTTCAGCATGATCAACTTGTTTTACTGTTTTTTTAACCATGAACGACCTGTTTCAAAATATGATTTATAAACTTTGTTATATTATTCTCTTAATACTCTTTCTTTCTCTGTTTCGATAAACTTATACACATTACCATGCGGTGCGCCTTTCAATAACTTTTCCATAGCACGCATACCAATAGCCATGTCATCAATCTTACCAATTAAACAAACAGTTTTCCCTTGCACAGAAATAAATAACCCTGTTAACTTTTCTAACATGTGACGTGCCTTACCATTTGTACCAATAAGACGTGAACGAACACGCACCATATCTTTGTCGTTACGTGCAAAATCCTTTAATGAAATCAATTCAAATGCAAATGTTTCATCCAACAACATAATAGCAATATCAGGGTTAAACCCACGTCCAATAGCTTTTATGATAGGCACTGCATCAAACACATCAATGTTTTCTTTCCCTGCAATGATCACATCACCTTCGCGAGAAATGGTTAGTTTTGTTTTAGTTTTACGTTGTAAAAACCGTTTCATAACACCTTTTGTACCTACAAGAATAGCAACCCTTTCTTTGGGAATCTTAACTTCCTGTTCAAACATCTTAGAAATCATCAAATTCTTCAACTTGCTTAATTAAGCCTTTCTTCTTCAGCCATAACACTTGTGTTGGCCTATATTTATAGATAATATCACCCCGTTCACCACCACCGAGCTCCCACGGCTCAACAATAACAGTATCACCCTCACGAACCCATAACTTACGCTTCATACGCCCAGGAACACGACATAACCGTGTTTTCCCATCTAAACACCGTACACGCATCTTTGACCCACCTAACCGTTGTTCGATCGTTCCAAACACTTGAGGAGGTCGAGGCGTACGAACACGAGTGATCTCACTCAACGTAGGAGGAGGCGTACCTTTTCTCTTCGTAAATTTCCGTACAGGTCTCTTATGTGGAGGCATAAAAAAACTCACAAAAAGCGCTTTATAAACCTTCTGAAGGGCTTATTTTAATAACCCATGCAACTTAAACGCAGCGAGAAGAGCAAAAATAATCAACGCAATATTCAATCCTGTAGCTAAAGGTGTTGTCCTTCGACCACATACTTGTTCGTTACACGTTCCTGACAAACATTGTTGATCCGAAGCACACGTCGCACCATTTTTTAATGATTCAACTAACTCACCAGGACCTTGGCAATATAACTTTCCTACAGATCCCCCAACTTCTACACAAATAATAATATCGTCCTCCGTCACATACACACAACCTAAAATACATTCAGGATCATCAACTGCTGTCGGACCACCTGTTTCCGTCCCTGCACCTTGGCCAGTGTCTTGTGAAGCTTCTTGTGTTTCTGTACAGGCATCAGGACACACACCACCACAATCAACACCGTCTTCAAGATCATCTAACTCACCATTCAAACAAACAAGAGGAATACACCCAGGACACACACCACCACAATCAATATCAATTTCATCACCGTTTTGTAATCCATCAAAACATGTTGAATCAGATTTTTCCGTTCCAGTAGTTGTACTTGATGCTGTTAACAATTCAAATTTAACATTAGCAAACCGTTGTTGTAAAGGATAATTAATCGTTAAACTCCCTGCATTTGCAGCATTCGTATTGACTACAAGGAACTCAGCACCATATGTCGACATTGCAGAGCTTTTAGAACCTTCACTGTACATTGTTAGTCCGCTAAAGTCTGTAGGAGAAATACCAACAGCACTACCACCAGATAGTTCAAAAGATGTCGCTTGATTAGCGGACGATTCTTCCAAATCAGAACCATCTGTTGTTACTTTCATTGTGTATGTTGTTCCAGGATCTTGAGATGTACCCACATCAATAATTGCACCACCTTCTGTGATAATATCAACTGCTGTACTTGAAACAGACCCATCACTATCCAAGTCTATTGCTAACTTGTAACTACTATCGTTCTGAACATAAAACTGAAATCCTGTTCCTCCAACAGTCACAGTGCCTTCACCAATAGCACCGGTAACAGAAGAATCACTATATGTTGCAGTAATTTGATTACCACCCGTTGACAACACCTCTGTAAATAACACTTTTTTATTACTCACATCAACACTATCATACTGCACAACAAAACTCTTATCAGTTTTTGAAGATCCTGTTGAGAGTATCATATAATCCTTTAATGACACATTAAAATCAGAAGAACTCGACCCTTCAACAACACGCAATGAACGCGTCCCGTCACCTAACGAACCATCTTTGTTGTACAAAGGAACTTTGTATTGGCTTCCAAGATCATTCTTAAATGTCAAATCAAACGTAAGATCGTCTGTACTATCAATAATAATTTGTGTTTCAGACACTGTTTTGAAACCATTATATAATAAATCCCAATTTCCAAACAGAACAGAAGGATCATCTAACTTTGTAGATAACCGTTCACCATTACCAATGTACAGATCTAATGATGAAGCACCTCGATATTTCAAACTTGTCATCGTAAAAGATGATCCGCTCACTGAACCTTTTAACGAAACAAAACCAGACGTAACTTTTTCTTGATCCAATGAAAACCCTTGTTCAAAATCACTATCATCAAAATGATCTTCAAATTCTAATACTTGTGCACCAACAAACAAACTAACAACATCAGGAGATGCGCCGGAAGAGGATAATATTTTCCGTATACCTAATATCGTATCATCAGCTAAATGATAAAAATCCTTTTCCTCTAACGCACCAATGTCTGCACCGTTCACATCTAATCGTACAGATTTAGGATTATCAGAAATAGTTGTAACCTTGACTTCATATTTATTTGCACCAACTGTGTACACCGCAACATTACCTTCTTGCAAGTAATCAGTGATAGCGCTTGCCGCTAACTTAATGCTTACTAACGAGGTTCCCTTGTTGATCTCTGTATCAACAATCGTATATGTGTCACCTAACAAATTTATTTCTACATCTTCAAAATCTTCCAACGTATCTGTCGAAGAAATACCACTATCAAACCCATCATCAAATGTTAATTCATACTCAAAAAAAGACGTTGTTTCTGTTGTTCCGCTAGTAATCAATAAAAAAGAATCAACAACACCATCATCAGAATTAACATAAGATACTTTTGGTGATTGTAACGCTGTTAACGCATTACCAAAACGAAATGACTGTGTTGTGTCTGTAGAACCAACATCTGTTGACACACTTGAACCTGCTAATAACCCTAATTGTAATGATGTTAAGACAGGAAAAACATCACCAAATTCCTCTTCTAATTCAACATTATCAGAACCACTTCCATAATCATACACTTCGGCAACGACTGCTGATGCCACCAGAAGCACTATACACAGCACACAATAGATTACTTTCATTTCACACTCTTTTATTCTCTTCTAAACAGTACGGTTACTCTATATATATTTTTGCTTGCCTGTCTATTACGCGAAAATAAGGTCTTTGTAACAACCAACTTACCGTCTTTAAATCGCATCTTTAACTTTTTACCAATCATCGTTGCAAACTTACGAGAAGACACATAAATATCAACACCTGTTTTAATTTCAAGAATCTTAGAAATTCTTACCCTATTATTCTCATTAACTGCATTAATAATAAATCGTATAACTTCATTATCGCGAGGACGTACTTGAATCTTCGCTTCATAATAATGTTCATGTTTATCACCAGGAGGTTTATACTTAAATGATAACACATCATCAGAGGTTGTAGAATTGGGCATGAGGAACACCTCCAATACGGACAATTGTTTCCTTATCAATTAAACCAGCATCACATCCGCATGCAACAGCTTCTTCACCAATTAAATTAACATTTTCCGCTGCTTGTAACAAACGAATAACAGCCTCTTTCTCTAATAATTTTCCTTTAAAGAAATGTTCAGAAACAACAAGTTCAGCATCACCTTCAGTTAAGGTTTTGCCTATAAGATCTTCATCACAGACAGCAACAACCGTGCTTTCCTTATCTTTGTGTATTTTTGCATACATCATATTTTGGATTTAATAGGGTGTTTTGCCCCACATGCAGTACATCGCAATAATAATACTCTACCTTCTTTTACTAACTTCGTATCAGGCTTTTTACATTCCTTACATAACACAAAATCACGACAGTATAATTCAATCTTTTTATTTAATAATCCTGAAGGGATCTTTCTTCCTAACACTAAACGAGGACCTTCCACAACAGCAGGTGTTGCTAACTCACGTTGTAAAAACTTCAATAATTGTTCTTGAGGACGGCCTAAGACATCAACAATCTGTTGAAAATTAGTAATAATAGTCTTATTCCCCTGCACATGACCCTTCACACTGGGAATCTCAAAACGTCCACTTTCTTCTTGAACATCAGGGAGTTGCTTCTTTGCTTCCTTCAATAACGCACTATAATCCATAGAAGAACCGAGAAGAACCGTCTTTTAAGGGTTGTGTTAGATTGCTTTGTAACAACCAGGCTTATTCTCATAGATTTCCCCTTCTAACAAGAGTTCCTTCAATACTGCTTCTGTTGTTGCTTCATCTTTCTTGAGTTCTTGCACAATCGTTCGTAATTCTGCACCCGTAGACTCATGAGATATCAGCATATCTAATACTTTTTGACGTAATTCTTTATCAGTAGATTCTCCTGCTTGTTGTACTGGTTGCAATGTTGCTTGTACGGGTTGTGCTGTTAATGTTACTTGTTCCGGTTTACCCATCATCTGTAATAATTCTGCTTTACGCACTAACTCATCATTCAAATCAGTAATTTTCCTTGTGATCTCAGGAGCAATATATAACTCACCTTGATACTCACGAACACGACCAACAACTAACACCAAACATCCTTTTTCAAATCCTAACAATGCATTCGTATCTTCATTAAACGCTTTCAAACGAATTGAAGCAGTGCCATCATCAACAGTAAAAGAAAAATAATTCCCATCTTCACTCTTAAACACATCAATCAACGTTGCAATAACATTAACCCGTGAAACCTTTTTTTCACCAAGTTGAACAAAACTCGGAGAAAACTGTTCACCCGCACGAAAACCTTGAACGAATTGACCATTCAATAAATTAGATAACCAAATTTTATGCGCAACTTGTCGTTGTACGATCGTTCCCTTTTGTGGTGATTGAATATTTGTTGTTTGTACGTCCATCGTTAAATTTTACTAATGAAACCACGTCGTGGCTCATAAATTTCTCCCTCACGCTTTAACTTTTCAATAATTTCCTCAACTTGTGCTTCTGGAATATTCTTTTCCGTTGCTTCTGCAACAATATCCTCCATGGGAATAGACTTTTTACCTTTTGACTCAAATAAACCGATAATTTCACGAACAAGATGAATCTTGTTTCTTGTCGAAGCCGTAACACCAGAAGAAATACGATCAATATCAATTTGTCCTGTTTCAGGGTCTAAACCTACTTGCATCAAGCAATACCGCATAATAGCAATGGATTTTCTTGCATCTGTACGCGTTACTTTTGTAGATAAACGAACACGAGCAGAACCTTCTGCCAAACGTACTAACGATTCTAACTGACGTGCAGAAATAGGAATAGGTTTTACCCCTTCCACCTCACCGACGGTTGTTGTATTACGTAAGTTAACATAAAAATCACGAATTTCTTCAATAGCCCCTGGTGTTAATTTAGGATGAATTGCTTGTTTTGCATATGCAATGTATTTACGCATTGATTCCAAATTAATTGGTGCTTCTACTGCTTCAGGATTGTGTTGCAATTCTAATACATGTGTTGCAATTTGACTATCTTTTTCTTTATTCGGTAAATCACGAACGGGAAAAATTAAATCAAATCTATTAATTAATGCAGGGGGCAAATCAATCTGTGCTGCAATCGGTTGATACGGATCAAACCGCCCAAACTTTGGATTTGCTGCAGCTAACACTGATGTTTTTGCCGTTAACGTTGCTTGAATATTTGCTTTACTAATCGTTACTGTTTGTTGTGCCATTGCCTCATGCATTGCAGAAGTATCTTCATCAGACATTTTATCCATCTCATCTAATAATAAGAAACCACCACTTGCTAACACAATTGCACCAGCTTCCAATGCCCAACCACGAATAAACTCATCACGCACAACACTTGCTGTAATACCAGCAGATGTTGCTGCACGTCCAACAACATATCTTGCACGTGGTGCTGCTGTTTCAATAAACTTAATTAAGGAAGATTTTGCAGCCCCAGGATCACCCACTAATAACACATGAACGTCACCACGAATCTTTTGACCATCCCCTCGCTCTTTGTAGACACCACCCATCAATTGGAGTAATAACGCCCCTTTGATATCATCATGCCCTAAAATAAACGGTGCAATCGATGAGGTAAACTTCTCATAAATTTGAGGATCCTTTGCCAATTGTTCAATTTCCTCAATATCTTCTTCGTTAATAATAATCTCCTCATAGGATGCTTCAACAGACTCAACAAAATTTGCTTCCATTGACAAATCAAACCGTGTTGATTGCCCACCTGTCTTTGAGGGAATAATTA
The DNA here is from genome assembly GCA_964622835.1 of Candidatus Woesearchaeota archaeon. GTDB lineage: Archaea > Nanobdellota > Nanobdellia > SCGC-AAA011-G17 > UBA489 > JABIKK01. Next base: position 90,125 of record CAZUSA010000002.1, read on the forward strand.
CTTCACGAACAATACCAAACATACGCACCTTAGAACCTGGTGTTGTCTTTTTTTCCATGCGTGGTTCTACTAAATCATCACGGAGATAGACAGCAAATCGTTTTGCCTGTTCACCACCTTCTAATAAATCAGCACTTTCTTCAATAATAACACGTTGTGTATCAGCTAATAACTTATCAACCAACTTAAAACGACCTACACGGCCACACGAACACCTATTTGGTTCTTTGAACTTTTCATCCATTTGAATTAATGTAATATTATTACCACACGCAGGACATTCGAACTTTGCCGATGTCATTTGTGGTCGAACGTCAGATGATTGACGAACGATACCATCAAAAAAAACAAACTTGTTAATATGTTCACTTCGAATATCCTTAATACGTACTTGCGAGGATTCTGGTAGGTTAAAGAACCGCACCTTTATCATCTTATCAGGAATATCAAACTGTGCTAATGCAATTTCAGCAGCACGAATAGCATCTTCTGGTTCGGATAATAATTCTTCAGCAAGTTCTGTGTCAGCCATTGCCACATCATTGAAATCAACAGACAATGAACGACCACCCTGCTTTACTAACTCATGAACATCCTTCTGGTGATATGTTTCTAAAAATGTTTGAAACTTCTCGATCTGATCTTGTGCATTAACCAATGATAAACCCCTCAAAACTGGTGTATTTAGAGATATGGCTAAAACAACTTTAAAACAATACCTATGGTGGTGTGTATAGGTGAGAAATTATTTATATAAAAAAGAAGGAAAAAGAAAGAAGCTTACCGCTTCTTCTTTAAAACCGAAATTAACTCAGTAACCGCTTCTTTTAATCGCTTTTCAGAACGCGTTCCTGTACAAACGATCTTTCCATTACTGAATAACAAGAATGTTGCCCGTGTTCCTGCAAGCTTATAGACTAAGCCTGGAAACTGTTCAGGTTCATATTCTGTGTTTTCTAGCTCCATTGCTAAGGAATTTAAGTTTAAATCCATACCAACACTGCCAGAACCAACCATGTTTTGCACTTCAATCTTTGGTTGAATCTTAATTTTAACATTAACTTTAGCAAGGTTTTCTATGATCTTATCAATAGATAAACGCACTTTTGCAAGCGAACGAGCACCTGTATTAACGATTTTACCTGAAGAGAAGATTAATGCAGAGGTCTTAGGCTCCTTAATACGCATGATTAACCCAGGAAATTGTTCTGGATTATATTCGGTATTAGGTAATGCTTCCGCCAAACGAATTAACGGTATGTCCTGTCCTAATGAAGATGAACAGACAATATTAACAATCTTAATATCGAGTTTTTTTGCTGATGCTTTTTTTACAGTTTTTTTTGCAGTTTTTTTTG
>CAZUSA010000002.1:91582-143513 GCA_964622835.1 Candidatus Woesearchaeota archaeon
ATATCGAGTTTTTTTGCTGATGCTTTTTTTACAGTTTTTTTTGCAGTTTTTTTTGGCATTGTAACCCCCTGTCAAATGCCCTCTTTTTAATTATCTATATTGGAGAAGAGGGGTTTATAAAGGTATTTAAATCAACCATGTCACTTCATAGTAAAGAATTATGCCTTATTTATAGCAATTTTAAACGTTTGATTCTTGATCTTTTCTTCAACAATCAAATCAAAATCACCCTTTACCGTACCAAAATCAAGATTTGTTGCCCCAACACGCTCTTGTAACTGATCTTTAAACGTTTCAATACTATACTCACTTTCAATAACCAAAGAAATCTTTTCTCGCGCAACAAGACCCATCTTTTTACGCATCGATTGCACTTTACGAGAAACACCACGATAAAACCCTTCTTCTTCCAATGCCTTAGTCATACGTTTATCCACTTTAATCGTAATAATATTTCCTTCCGCAACCACTAACGCCTTAATATTTGCTTGCGCTAAAATTAATGCTTCATACTGTTTCACACGAGCAATCATTCCTTTAGGAACCATCACTGTTGCCTTTGCTAATGGCCATCGTACACCAATCTGTGCTTTTTCACGTTCTGCAAGAATTAATGAGGTTACTTCACGCACAACATCCATCGTTTCTTCACTTGTTGCATCAATTACTTTTGTATCTACTTTCGGCCACTGTGTTAAATGGACAGACGTTGTGTCAGAAAATAATTCTGCATGCAAATATTCAGGAAGATATGGAATGAATGGCGCTAACAAACGAATTAATCTGTCAAATACATACTGTAACACATACCCTACAGCAAGATCTTTAGAACGATCACGAATTAACTTAATATACCAACGAGAAAAATCCCCATTCACAAATTGCACACAACTCTTTAAACACCCATGATAATTATGCTGTTCAATGTTTTCTGTCACTTCTGTAACCAAACTATTTACACGTGAAAGCATCCATTGATCTTCCAATGCTAATTCCTTTGGTTTTTTATCCGTTAACGTTGCTGCTTGTGACGTAAAACGATACGTGTTAAATAAAATATTCAAGAAGGGTAAGATTGATTCATTGACTAAGTGAATAGAAAACTTCTTTTGCTCACCAACAGACGTCGCACACATTTGTAAACGCACTGCATCAACACCAACAGCATCAAACACTTCAGCAGGAACTAACACATTGCCTTTAGATTTAGACATTTTTTCACCTTTTTCATCAACTAAATGTCCTGCACAGACAACAGAACGATATGCAGGCTTATCAAATAATGCTGTAGCTAAGACGTGTGATGTATAAAACCATCCACGTGTTTGATCAATCGCTTCGGCAATAAAATCATACGGGAACCGTTCTTCAAAGTACTTCTTATTCTCAAACGGATAATGGAATTGAGCAAAACTTGCAGAACCAGAATCATACCATGTATCAATAACATCAGAAACACGCGTATACTTCTTCCCCTCCTTCGTAAACGTTACTGTATCAATAAATGGTTTGTGTAAATCGGGAATCTTCTTACCTGAAAGATCTTCTAACTCTTTCACAGAACCAATGACGACTTCATCACCATCTTCAGAACGCCACACTGGCAACGGTGTACCCCAAAACTTCTTTCTTGACAATGCCCAATCACGCGCACCTTCAAGCCACTTACCGAAACGTCCATCCTTAATATGGTTAGGATACCACTTAATCTCTTTATTATGTTTCAATAATTTCTTTTTTATTTCTGTAACTTTAATGAACCATGAATCCGTTGCATAATACAACAAGGGTGTACTGCACCGCCAACAATAGGGATATTGATGTGCATAATGTTCTACTTTAAAGACAGAACCTTGATTTTCTAAATATTCAAGAATATGTTTATCAGCTTTCTTTACAAACATTCCTTTGAAATCAGGCACTTCTTTTGTGAATAAACCCGCAGTATCAATTGGTTGTATAAATGGAATCTTATTCTTTTGACATGCTTCAAAATCATCTTCACCGAAGGCAGGAGCCATGTGCACAATACCTGTACCATCATCTGTTGTAACGTGACTTGCTTCGATAACAGACCATGCCTTTGTTTTACTAAACTTGCTAACAAAATAAGGAAATAACGGTTCGTACTTTTTTCCTAATAATTCTTTACCGTGAAATGTTTCAATAATTGTTGGTTGTTCAAAATATTTATTTACTAAGTCTTTTGCAAGAATGTATTTTTTCCCTTCATGCGCAACTTTCACATACTCTATGTTAGAACCAACAGCCAATGCCAAATTAGATGGTAACGTCCACGGCGTTGTAGTCCACGCAAGAATAGATGTATCAGGTTCATCAACTAACGGAAATGAAACAACAACCGTTGCATCACGCACTTCTTTGTACCCTTGAGAAACTTCATGATGACTTAATGGTGTTTCACATCGAGGACAATACGGAACAACTTTTTTCCCCTCATATAACAATCCTTTCTTATGTAATTCTTTTAATGACCACCAGACACTTTCCATGTAATCTCGTTCTAACGTAACATAGGGTTTTTCTAAATCCACTAAATAATGAACTCTTTTTGTATTTGCTTCCCACTCTTTAATATATTCAAACACACTATCACGACATTGTTTGTTAAACTTTGCAATACCATAATCAATCACTTCTTTCTTTGATTGTAATCCTAAGGCCTTTTCCACTTGCACTTCGACAGGCAATCCATGACAATCCCATCCACCCTGGCGAGGAACAGAAAATCCCTGCATAAATTTATACTTACAAAACAAATCCTTGAACGTACGCATTTCAACATGATGCAACGCAGGAGGAGCATTAGCCGTTGGTGGCCCTTCTAAGAACGAAAATAACTTCTTTTTACTATCATGCTGATATGATTCTTCTAACGCTTTCGCATGTTTCTTCCATATTTTTAGTACCTCTTCCTCAACATGCTTAAAATCATACATACACCAGACGTCTCAAAACCACGTTTAAATAGATTGTGCTGACCACTTCTTGTACAACCCAATAAATCTTATAAACAGCTCTACCAAAATGTGATGATGGTTGATCATGCACAACAAATTTGGACCGAAAAGTACCGCCCAACACAGTTTGCAGACGTTCTCGGCCAAGAACACGTCGTTGATAAAATCAAAGCATTTGTCAAACAAGGCAATATGCCCCACCTCCTTTTTTCAGGTCCAGCTGGTGTGGGAAAAACAACCTTATCCTTAGCCTTAGCAAAAGAACTCTTTGGTGAACACTGGCAATCAAATTTTTTAGAAACCAACGCAAGTGATGAACGTGGCATTGATGTCATCAGAAATAAAGTCAAAGACTTCGCACGAACCAAAGCCATCAACACAACATTACCAAAAATTGTCTACTTAGATGAATGTGATAGTTTAACAAAAGAAGCACAACAAGCATTACGACGAACTATGGAAACATATTCTGGTACTGCACGATTTATTTTAAGTTGTAACTTTTCTAGTAAAATAATTGATCCTATCCAAAGTCGATGTGCAGTCTTTAGATTCAAACATTTAACACAAGAAGCTATTATCAAACTCGTTGATCGCATTGCAACAAAAGAATCCATGACAATAGATGCTGCAGCAAAAGAAGCCATCTTTACCGTGAGCGGCGGAGATGTTAGAAGAGTGGTTAACATATTACAAAGTTGTGCCGTTATGGAAACACCTGTGACTGAACAAATGGTCTTTGACATTGCAAACTACGCTCGACCAAAAGATGTAGATACCGTTATTAAAATGGCATTAGATGGTGCCTTCAAAAAATCACGTGACAAACTCTTAGATGTCATTCATACAAATGGATTAAGTGGATTAGATGTTATCAAACAAATACAATCAGAAATAATGAACATGGACATCGAACAACACGTAAAACTAAAAATGATTGAACGCTGTGGAGAAGTAGAATTCCGCCTCGTTGAAGGAAGCGACCCATTCATACAACTTGAAGCATTACTCGCAAGCTTTGGGATGTACAAGGCATGATGAAACCTTGGTCTGAACAATACAAACCAACAACCAAAGAACAAATTGTTACTGGTAACGCCTATACACAACTAGAAGCCGTTATTAAAAACAAAGGTGTAGCCTTACTCCATGGACCAACAGGAACAGGAAAAACCTGTGCCGTTGAATTAATAGCCACATTAGGCAATTATGAACTCATCAGCATGGATTCTTCTGACTTTCGTAACAGCGATGGTGTTACAAAAAAAATTGGTGGAAGTTTAGAACAACAAAGTTTGTTCATGCAAGAAAAAATTATACTCATCGATGAATTGAATGGTATCTCAGGTAATGAAGATCGCGGAGGTATACAGACGCTAGCAAAACTCCTTGTAAAAAATAAATATCCTATCATTCTTACTGCAGAAGACCCTTTTACGACAAAACTTGGTCCCATTAAGAAAAAATCTTTATTAATTCCTTTTCAACCCGTTCCACCAGAACAAATCATGCAGGTCTTACAGCCTATTTGCGAACAAGAAAACATTACATACGAAGAAGATGATCTCAAAACTATTGCACGACGCGTTGGTGGAGACATACGTGGTGCTATTAATGATTTACAAATTCACGCAACCACTGGCACGCTTGTCTTAAGTGACACCAATGAACAACACGAACGAGGAAAAGAACAAAATATTATTGATGCATTAACCTTAGTTTTGAAAAGTACATCTTTTGAAACAGCACGTCACGCCTTTGACAATGTAAAAGAAGACCATAAAGAAATACTCTTATGGGTCGATCAAAACATACCTTATGAATATCGAGGGGAAGAATTGTTGAAAGCCTATGACGCCTTAAGTAAAGCAGATATTTTTACGAGACGCATTATGCGATGGCAATACTGGCGATATTTAGTCTATGTCTATCAGTTTTTGAGTACTGGTGTAGCCCTTGCAAAAAATGAAAATAAAAAAGGGTTTGTCCCGTACAAACGTAGTAGCAGACCATTACGCATATGGATGAAAAACCAACGAAACCATCGTGGAAAACTTATTTGTGAAAAATTTGCACTAAAAACACACACGTCAAAAAAACACTTCTTCAGAGATGACATACCTTTCTTACAGTTCATGGCAAAACAAAACAAGCTACCAGACTTAGGATTAGACAAAGACGAAGAAGCTTGGTTGATGAAATAATTAACCTGTACCATTGATAGTTTTATTAATAAGTTTATTATTGCCGAAAATTCTTAAAACACCTGGAGCACGAAACTCGCCTTCACCTGTTCCAAACTTACCAAAATTAAATGCTAATGTGCCATTGGGATAATATGTTTTAATACGATTGTTCCTTGTATCTGCAATGTATAACATATCTTCAACTTCCCACAACTTACTGTTAAAACGGAATTGATCTTCTTCACGACCAAACGATCCAATCATTTGAAGTAATGTTCCATTCGTTGTGTATATTTTAATCATACCATGAATTGGATCAGAAACATAGAGTGTTTCACCATACAAAATAAGTCCCATTGGAAACCGCATACCTTCATCAGCTAATTGATATGTTCCCCATGTTGTAACAAACGTACCGTTCTGTGTAAACTTTTGAATACGGTGATTGTTGGTATCTAACACATAGATATGTTCTTCATCAACAGCAACATCTGTAACATACCTGAATTGTCCTTCTTCCGTTCCCAAACTGCCAAAAGAATGTAGATGCGTTCCATTTAACGTAAAGACAGAAATCTTTGATTTGTAGGTGTTAGCAACATACACTGTATCGTTTGCAATGGTAAAACCAATTGGCCACTTGAGGACTTCTTTTCCAAATGAAAATAAATAATTGTATTCTTTATCAAAAACTTGAATACGTGCATTTCCTTTATCTAATACATAAATGCCTGCCCAAGTTTCTACTACGTCTGAAGGCATACGGAACGATCCATTATCAGAACCATACTTGCCAAACATAGAAACATTATTTCCTTGAAGATCAAACACTTGTATACGACTATTGTGAGAATCAGGAATATACACAAAGTGCTCTTTTTCAACAATAACTTCTTCTTGTTCAACAATAACAAGTTCTTTGTGTTGAAGGGGTTCTTCTATTACATCCATTTCAGCATGTAATACAGAAAAATAAATAATAAGTAATGCAATAGTAACGCTATAGAGTAACGGTTTATTCTTCATATTACTTCATCGCCATTAATTTTGCAACACGTTGCTCTGTTGAAGGATGTGTAGAAAAGAAATTCATCATTTGCTTCCCTGTTAATGGGTTAATAATAAATAATGATGCTGTTGCTTTATTCCCTAATCGTAAGGGCATACGCTTTGCGTAACTTTCTAACTTTTGTAATGCACTCGCTAAATGTTCAGGTTCATTCGTTAACCGTGCAGACGTTGCATCAGCCATAAACTCACGAGAACGGGAAATAGCAAATTGAATAAGCATCGCTGCAATAGGTGCAACAATAGCCAACACTAATAACTCTGCAATGTTGCCACCACCACGATCATCACGAAAGCCACCAAAGATTGCTGCAAATCGTGCCATGGATGAAACATACATGATAACTGCTGCCAATGTTGCTGCAATTGTTGAAATAAGAATATCTCTATTTTTTACATGACCTAACTCATGTGCTAATACTCCTTCTAACTCTTTTTTATTTAATAATTTAACAATACCTTGTGTTACTGCAACAACAGCATTTTGCGGATTTCTCCCTGTAGCAAATGCATTAGGAGTTTCTGTGGGTACTAAGTAAATCTTCGGTTTGGGAATGTTTGCCTTTTTTGCTAACCGTTCAACCATTGCATGAATATCAGGAGCTTTTGCTTTCGTAATAGGTTGTGCCTTGTACATCTTTAACACAATCTTATCAGAAAAGAAATATGTTACAACATTCATCAAAATAGCAAAGCCAAATGCAATAGCTAATCCTGTCTGACCACCAAGGAAACCACCAATGGCAAAGATGATTGCTGTTAGTCCTACGAGTAATAGGAACGTCTTTAATCGATTTAGGAACATGTTGTGTAAACCCCACACTCTTTAACCAACACCTTTTTATAAACGCTTCCACTCGCTTCTTTGAGGTGAACCATTCTGTATGAGCCATAAGATCATTGTAGGACGCAATAAGGAAGATCTTTATAAATTCCAAGATAAAGGCACTGCATACCTTGGTAAATTATATGTTACCATGGGACCGACAACGTCGTTAAGCAGTGAAGTCTATCTTGACGTTGTAAAAACACACGTCATGCTTATTTGTGGTAAGCGCGGGAGTGGGAAGTGTGTTTTGGGAAATACTTTAATAACCTTAAACGATGGAACAACATTGCCAATTAGGGATCTTGAAAAGAATAATAATGCTGTTTTTGGGCTTAATGATAAATTGAATATAAAACCTATGAGAAAAGAGGGATTCTATAAAAGAACTGTTGATGAGATCTTGAAAGTAAAACTTAGAAGTGGGAAAGAGATAGAGTTGACACCTGAACACCCACTACTAACCATCAAAGGGTGGGTGCCTGCTGAAGGACTTCTTATAGGATCAAGAATTGCTACACCTAGAAAAATAGAGGCTTTTGGTAAGGACCACATGGAAAGTCATAAAATAAAACTGCTTGCATATCTGATTGCGGAAGGCCATACCAAAGGGCATTGGGTTTTATTTAGTAATTTAAATGAAATACTTCTAAATGAATTTAAAGACTGTGTTAAGAAATTTGACTCTGACATGAAAGTAGAAGAACACAGTAAACCTGGATGTTATCGTGTTGCTAGGAAAAATAACCCTCATGGAAAGAAAAAAAATCTTGTCAAGGAGTGGCTTAAAAGTGTTAACCAGTATGGCAAGTTAGCTAAAGAAAAAGATATTAACCAAGAGATATTTAAATTGAAAAAAGAAGATTTGGCCTTATTTTTAAATCGGCTTTTTAGTTGTGATGGAAGTATTTATTATAATAATTCTAGAAATGGATGGGAAATAGATTATAGCTCTTCTTCAAAACAACTTATACACCAAGTTCATCACTTGCTCCTTCGATTTGGAATTTTATCCAAGATTAGATCCAAGAAAGTAAAATGTGATGGTAAACTTTTTGATAGTTACGAAATTATCATCTCTTCTAAAAACATAATCAAATTTATTGAAAAAATTGGTTTTTACCATCCTGATAAGATTGAAAAAAGTAAGAAATGTTTTGAAGATTTGAAAAATATTGTTGGAAATCCAAATGTTGATACCATACCAAAAGGACTGTGGGATGTTTACAAACCTTCTGTTAGCTGGGCTCAGATAGGAAGAGATTTTGGATATGCTCATCCAAAAGCTATGAGAGAACGACTCAAATATTCTCCTTCGAGACAGACTTTACTACAAATTGGAAAGAGTGATCAAAATAAATCAATACAATTATTGGCCAATTCTGATATCTTTTGGGATGAAATTGTGGGTATTGAAAAAATTGAAGGAAATTTTGAAGTTTATGATATCTCTGTTCCAAAATACCATAATTTTTTGGCAAATGATATAATTATACACAATAGCTACTCAGCATCTGTCATTGCAGAAGAAATATCCCGTTTAGATGCTGCTGTTAAACAAAACCTTTCTGTTTTGTTCTTTGACACTATGGGAGTGTTTTGGACAATGAAATATCCTAACAAACGCCAAGAAAAATTATTAAACCAATGGCAATTAGTACCAAAAGGATTTGATATTAGTATTTTTACACCACATGGATACAGTGAAAAATATAAAGCAAAAGGTATTCCAACAGATCACGACTTCGCATTACAAACAGCAGAAATTGATGCAACAGACTGGTGTACTATTTTTGATATTAAACTTACCCATCCTGTGGGGATTCTTGTTGAACGAACCTTAAGCAAATTACGCAGTAGTGGACATGCGTATGGTATTTCAGATATCATTGCAACCATTCAACAAGATATTAAAAGCACACAAGAAATACGTGACGCAGCAGAAAATAGATTCCTTGCAGCACAATCATGGGGATTGTTTGCAACAAAAGGAACAACAATAGAAGATTTAATGCAATCAGGAAGTGTGAACGTCTTAGATATTAGCTGTTATACTAATCCTTTGATTAAAGCATTAGTTATTGGATTGATTAGTAAAAAGTTACTACATGAACGCATACGAGCGAGAAAAGAAGAAGAATTAGCAGCTATAGAACGGCAACAAAGTTATTTCTTTGATGAAAAAAAACAAGACAAGCCAATGGTTTGGATTATGATCGATGAAGCACATGAATTCTTACCCAAACATGGTAAGACTCCTGCTACCGACGCATTAGTGCAATTATTACGTGAAGGGCGACAACCAGGAATAAGCTTGGTATTAGTAACACAACAACCCGGAGAGATTCATCAAGACGTTTTAACACAAAGTGATATTGTTTTGAGTCATAAATTAACCAGCAGTATGGATATTAGTGCGTTGAATAGCATGATGCAATCGTACTTGACTACTGACTTGGCAATGTCCTTGAATACACTACCCAAATTACGTGGGAGCGCCATTATCTTAGATGATAATAGTGAACGTATCTACCCTGTGCGCATCCATCCAAAGCGTAGTTGGCACGGTGGAGAAGCACCAAGCGCTATTAAATTAAAGAAAGAAGTGACATTTGATTTTTAACGCAACATAACACATACACGATACACACCTGGAGAGTATGTTCCTGCTTTAATTATTTTAACTGTCTTGAATTGTTCTTTGTAGTGTTTTTTTAACGTAGAAAATTCTTTTTCTTCAGCAAACGTATACAAATGAATTGTTCCCTTTGGTTTTAGTTTTTTTATTGCAAGAGAAAGATAGTTTTCAGCTGTTTTTGGTAACGGCATAATGATATGATCAAACTTGTTTCGTAACGTGGGCACTACTTTCGTAACGTTCCCTTTGTAGAGTGTAACGTTTGTACACTTGTTTAATTGCATATTTTTTTCTGCGTATTTGTGCGCAGTACTATTCAATTCAATACCACCAATTGCTTTTGCTTTGGATTGTTTGCTTAGTACACAGGGTAACGCACCAATACCTGAAAACATCACTAATACATTTTCATTGTTTTTTATTAGTTTAGCAAGACGTAATCGTTCCGTTCCTGAACGCGTGGAAAAATAACACTTTTCTACGTCTACAGCAAGGCGGCAGCCAGACTCATTATGAATGGTTGTTTTACGCCGTTCACCAGCAAGCACTGTAATTGTCGGTGTTCGTAATCGTCCAGCGTAGTGTTTACTCTTTTTGGCTACAACATTAATCTGTTTTTCCTGCAATAAACAACGGGCAATCTTCTTCTCTTTCTTCTGTAATGCTGAAGGAAATTCATTGAAAATAGCAATATCACCCACAACATCAAACGATCTCGGAACAAGAAGAGCTTCTTTTTTTGTTACAACCTTTTCTTTGATTAATCGCTCATGTAACCGCATTATACAACCACCAAAATGGCACCGGCAACCATGATCAAACAAGCTATAGACCGTTGTAACATGTGTCCTTCATGGAAGAGTTTACCACCTAACACAGCAGAAACTACAGTACTCATCCTTCGCAAACCGGCAATCAATGCAATCTTAGCTGCAGGCATTGCCATAGCCGTTACCAACAGTAATCGTGCAGCAACAAAGACTATTGCATTCAAACTGATGATCTTACCAGAATTCCGTAAACCGTGGAGAATACCTTTGAACCCATCATGATAAATGGTGATAAGAACATAAAAATTAAACGCAGTAAAGACATGGAAAATAATCAAATATGCAATAGGATTGACGGCAAGAGGATTATCTGTATTCAACATAAACCGGCCAACAATACCACCTACACTCACTAACAAAATTGCAAAGACAACATAATGCACATACTTCGAATGAGCCATTGTTTTTATAGGGGATAATAATTCTGCAAAGAATGATTTTTTCTTTTCAATTTCTAACACATAGGAACCAAGAAGAATTAATATAATACCCAACATTTGATTACCTGTCAAATATTCATTCAGGAAAAAATACCCTAACAACGCAGTAAATGCAGGACCAAAAGAAAACAACGGTGATGACAATGAAATAGGCATGTGCTTCGTACCCTTTGCAATCAATAAAAAGGACAATGACCCAAATAATGAAATTAAATAAATTAATCCAACATACCATCCAGAAACATCCAAATTAATAAAAAATAATAATGGCAACGATAATAGTGCTGTTAAGAAAGAAAACGTTGCTGAATATTCCATTGCATGTTCTTTGAATAATGACTTCTTTTCAAGAATTGAACCAAGGGCATACAGAATAACTGTACCACCAACTAACATTTGCCAGGAAACCATTACATCCACGACCCCAATCCTTTTTGATCAGCCGTTAACTTCTTCTTAGAACCAGTCATTTTAGCAATCGTTCCCATGATACGTTCTTCTGTAAACTCATGACGGTCAACTAAAATCTTTAACACCTTCTCAATATCAGGAGGAGACCACTCTAACGAGTATTTTTTTTGCACTTTCATCTTAGTAAACAAATCATATACCTCTTGCCAATCCTGCCCTTCCAACGGATGTTCCGCAAAGATTTTCTTCGGTGTTTTAAATTCTGTAACAATCTTTAATGCTTTCTTTGGACCAATACCCCTAACGCCGGGATGATAATCCGTGCCAACTAACATCCCTAATGCAATCAATTGCTCTTGAGATATATTCAAATTCTTTAACATACTGTCTAACTCAATAAGTTCAGGAAAGACTTGTACACGAGCGCCCGATGATGTTTTCCGTGTTTGTGATAATGTTAAATTGATCAACATTTTAGGAGACGCATGTAATAATGTATCAAAGTCAGACGTTGCCGCAGCCCACACATCACCTTGTTTACAACAATACGCTAATTGTGCATCCGCTTCAGCAGGCGCTTGAATCGTAGGCATACCTAACGCTTGAATAAGTTCTTCGGCTTCCTTTGCCATGTCTCTTGACAAATGAACAAACTGTTTTGAATACTTTAACATTAACGCCTCATCACCTTCTTCCTTTGCTTCTTCAAACCGTTCTTCAGCATCACGTTTTTTACCATAGCGTTGTTCTAATGTTTGTACTTTTAGTTGAGGAGGAGGACCGTCTAACACATAGGCCATCTTAATGCCTTGCGCCATCACATTTGCCGAACGAGATAACACACCTAACAAGTGACTGGTAACATTTCCTTTAGCATCTGTTAATGGTGTTCCATCTTGTTGGCGAATAGATGATAAAAATTGATATGCAGCTTGAGAAAAGTCAATGGCAACTGCTTTATGCTTTAATTCATCGAACGTTAGTCTCTTCTTTTCAACAAGATCTGAAAGTTTGACACCCATAATCTCTTCTTTCGTTCCGGAATTTATATACTTTCTTATATAAACGCTTTTAAAACAACAGTGATTTACCCTTAAGAAAGTGGTGGTACGTTATACAAAACTAGAGCATCCTGGCGGTGTTTATATCTATCGAGTGCACAAAGCAAAGCTGGATTCTTTATGTACAGATGATATTATCAAATTAAAAGAATATCTTGACGTTGTTTTTGACACGTGTCCTGATACATACTTCCATAGTGGACCGCGAGGAAGCAGTTTGAAGTTTTCAACAACACATAGTACTCTCGATTTACGTGGTCATCGTGTCTGTGACTTTGCAAAGAATGGATTGACCATAAATAAAGAACGATTCAAAAGTAATCACAGCAAAGTACAATTATTCATGTTAGAAAACGATCAAAACACCATTGCTATCGAAGTTCCTATTTGGTTACATGCAGAAGAATTGAAAGGATATCAAACATTGTTTAAGAGTGATGAACCCTTAACAGGACACATTGATGTTTTGAGTATTGAAGACGGAAAAATATGGGTGTGGGACTACAAACCCAATGCACATCGAGAAAAATATGCTAACACACAAGTCTATTTCTATACATTAATGTTAAGTCAACGAACAGGTATTCCCTTAGAGAAATTTATGTGCGGGTATTTTGATGCAGATCGAGCATATATGTTCAAACCAGAACCCATCAAACATAAAAACATGGACTGTGAAACATTAACACCCCATTTAACCCTTGTAGAAGACCACCCATGAGGGCAAGGCTTATATTCCACTATCAGAACAATGATTTATGCCAGAATTTTCCTTTTACCCACTAAGTATCGATAGTATCACCGACCCTGAAGCAGGCAATAGCGGTGTTATTCGCCTCTTTGGACGCACTACAGACAATAAACGCGTTTGTGTTTTAGACCCCTCTTTTTCAGCATATTTCTGGGCAATCATCGATAAAAAAAGTAGTGTGAAATCCTTAACAGAAGAAATACTTGCTTTGAAACTTGATGAAACAAAACGCATCGTCCACGCAACAAATGTTACCTACGAAGAAAAACAATTCCTTGGAGAAACTGTTCATGCATTAAAAATTGCTGTTAACAATCCACGAGATATCAACGTCTTAAAAGATGACATTAAAGAAATGACAGGTGTTATCAAATGTACAGAAACAGATATTCCACTAGCACAACGATACACTGTTGATACAGGAATAGAACCTTTACAATTATGTACTGTTAAAGGAACAGCCATTAAAAAAGATTACATTACTGACATGACTATTGAAGCAACACATCTTACTGCAAAAGAAGATAGTTTGTTAACACAACCAAGAATGCTTGCTTTCGACATTGAAGTCTATAATAAAATTCGTTCTCCAAACAGTGATGAAGACCCTATCGTTATGGTGGCAATGTATGGAACAGGGAATTATAAGAAAGTAATAACATGGAAAGATTATCCTGGAAGAAAAAAACATGTTACCGTTGTAAAAAATGAAGAAGCACTCATTGCCATGTTTCTTGATGACGTACGTTCGTTTGGACCAGATTACTTAGTAGGATACTACAGTGATGGATTTGACTTTCCTTATTTGAAAGATCGAGCACACCAAATGGGTATTGACTTAGATTTGGGTCTTGACGAAAGTAATGTTCGCTTTTCACGGCGAGCAAATACTTCCACAGCAAAAATAACGGGTATGCCTCACATGGATATTTTCAAATTCATACGACGTATCGTTAGTGGACAATTAAATTTACCCTCATACACGCTAGATGCTGTTGCCAAACATTTACTTGGTGAAGGAAAAACAGGTGCAGACGTTGGTCAATTATATGCAGCATGGGATGAAGGTGGTGAACGATTAGGAGAATACGCAGAATACAACCTTATCGACGCTAAACGGACGTTTCAGCTCATGGAGATCATGATACCACAATTAAATGAATTTGTTAAAATAACAGGATTACCGCCAGAAGAAGTTTCTCGCATGAGTTATGGACGCCTTGTAGAAAGTTATTTACTCAAAAATTTACAACAATTCAATGAAATTGCACCCAATAGACCCTATCAAAATGTTATTGGCGCACGTGACGGGGACCGTGTTGAAGGAGCTTTTGTTTTCCAACCAGAACCAGGCGTGTATGAAGACGTAGCCGTCTTTGACTTCAAAAGTTTGTATCCAACTATTATCAGTGTTCACAATATTTGTCCAAGTACCCTAACTGCTGGCAAAAAAGATGCACATACAACACCAGAATTAACCTTTCATGGAAAGAAAAGAACATTCAATTACAATTACAAAAAAGATGGTATCTTCCCAAAACTTATTCGTGATATTTTAATACGAAGAAATCGCATTAAAGAAATGTTAAAGAAAAATAAAAAAGATCCTGTGTTACATGCACGACAATACAGTTTGAAAATACTTGCAAATAGTGCCTATGGATATTTTGGTTTTTCAGGAGCACGATGGTATTGTAAAGAATGTGCAGCATCAACAACAGCCTACGGAAGAGATTACATTGCAAAGCTTATAGAAAAAGCAGAAAAAGAAAAGTTCAAAGTTATTTATGGAGACACCGATAGTATCTTTCTTTCATTAGGTGGTAAGAAAACATTAGCCAATGCAAAAACATTCTTAGACGATGTTAACAAAGAACTACCGAGTTTAATGGAATTAGAACTTGATGGTTTCTATCCACGTGGCATCTTTGTTATGAAAAAAGGAGATAAAACAGGAGCAAAGAAAAAGTATGCACTCATTGATGAAGAACATGACGTAAAAATTGTTGGCTTTGAAACCGTACGTGGTGATTGGAGTGGCATTGCTAAAGACACACAAAAAGAAGTCTTACGTATTATTCTCGAAGATAATGACATAAAAAAAGCCGTACGATACGTGCGAGACGTTTTAATGAAAACAGAAAGTGGCAAGCTACCTATTGAACAAGTACACATCAGTAAAAAACTTACGCGAGGCGTTGACGAATACACTGCAGAAGGACCCCATGTTAAAGTAGCACGACAACTCATTAAACGAGGAGAAACACCAGGTATTGGCAGTACCATTACATATGTTGTCCAGGAAGGAAAAGGGAGTATTGGTGGACGTTCCGTGCCAGCAGATGAAGCAGAAGCCTATGATGCCGAATACTATATTAAGAACCAAATTATTCCTGCAGTAGAACGTATCTTCGAAGCAGTAGGATATAAAAAAGAGGATTTACTCGCAGAACATAAACAAAAAAGTTTAGGAGACTTTTAATGAACGATTGGCTCAAAGCAGGAAAATTAGCAGCACAAGCACGTGAATATGCACAAGAAGTATGTGTCGCAGGTAAAAGTTATACGTATATTGTGGATACTGTTGAAGATTTCATCATAAAGAGAGGTGGCTTTCCAGCATTTCCCATGGATATTTCCGTCAACCATGTTGCCGCACATTACTGTCCTTTCATTGACGATCCTGAAGAAAACATTGTGAAAAAAGGAGACGTCATTAAGTTAGACATTGGTGTCCACATTAACGGTGCTGTTGCAGACAATGCATGTACTGTTGAAATTGGAACAAACAAATGGGCAAAACTTATTCGTGCATCCAAAGAAGCATGTCTTGCTGCATGTGATTTAGCAACGCCGGGTAGACCTATTTATCAACTTGGTGCTATTGTTGAAGATACTATTCGCAGTCATGGATTCAATCCTATTACAAATTTAAGTGGTCATGGTGTTGGCTTATGGCAGGTCCATACTGCACCTGCAATACCAAACTATGATAATGGTAATAAAAAAACACTTGTTGAAGGACAATACATTGCCATAGAACCCTTTGCTACCGATGGTATTGGTTCTGTCAGCGAAGGTAAACCTTGTGGCGTGTATGGCTTCTTACAGAAAAAACCAGTACGATTACCAGGAGCACGAAAGTTAATGGGACACATAGAAAAAACTTACAACACATTACCCTTTACAGAACGATGGTTAAAAGATACACCCAACATTAAATTCTTATTAGCACTCTTAGAACGAGAAGGTGTTATCAAACAATATACCATCTTACCTGAAAAGAAAAATGGCATGGTCACACAACACGAGAATACCATTGAAATAGGAACAGGTATTACGACGAAGATTTAGTTCTTACATACCTAAGTATTTTAACAATTCAAAAACTAAAAATGCAGGCCAAACAATTGCTTTTAAGACACCAAGAACACCCATCCAAAAGGTTGTTGCTGTAGATATATAATACACAGCCGCACCAACAAATCCCAATCCATAGAATGCACTGCCTGTAGACTCGTTAGACATACCACAAATAGTTGTTTTCTTTTTCATAGTGTTAACCCATATAACTTTGGTTAGCAGATGATTGTTGTGCTACACGTGCTGCACGTAAGTACTTATCTTCAATAGCTTTGTACTTCTTAATTTCATCCTGTTTTAATGAAGGCATTATTTTTTCTAATGCAGCATTCCAATCTTTAAGGGATACTTCACCCGATTTAATATCACTTCGTAACGCAAACATTGCTGCCTCACGAGATACTGCTTGAATATCTGCACCATTAAAATCTTCTAATTTAACATTGATTTCCTTGAGATCAACATCTTTAGCCATCGGCATATCTTTTGTGTGAATCTTTAAGATTTCTAACCGTGTTTCTTCATCAGGTAATTGTGTTGCAATAATACGATCAAAACGACCAGGACGTAACAATGCAGGATCGACTAAGTCTGGACGATTCGTTGCTGCTAAGACAACAACATCATTTAATTCTTCAAGACCATCCATTTCAGCAAGCAATGCATTCACGACACGTTCGGTTACTTGCGAACCAGCATCCAAACCACGTCTCGTTGCTAACGCATCAATTTCATCAAAGAAAATGATTGTTGGAGCAGTTTGTCGTGCACGTTCAAAGACTTTACGCACACCTTTTTCAGATTCACCAACCCATTTGGTTAATAATTCAGGACCTTTTACTAAAATAAAGTTTGATTCAGATTCGTTAGCTACAGCTTTAGCCATTAAGGTTTTACCTGTACCAGGTGGACCATACATTAAAATTCCACGCGGGGGTTTAATACCTAAACGACGGAATGTTTCAGGATTTTTTAACGGCCATTCAATAGCTTCAGATAATTCTTGTTTTAATTCTTTTAATCCACCAACGTCTTCCCATTTAACATCTGGTGCTTCAACTAAAACTTCACGTAATGAAGATGGACGAACAATACGTAATGCTGCAGTAAAATCTTCAGCAGTTACTTTCAAGTTTTTCTTTACTTCTTGTGCAATTCCTTCTTCCTCTTCATGACTATTAATAAGAGGCATTTCGCGACGAATAACATTCATAGCCGCTTCCTTACATAATGATTCTAAATCTGCACCAACAAACCCATGTGTTTTAGCAGCAATCTTATCTAAATTAACATCCTTTGTAAGTGGCATGTTTCTCGTGTGAATCTTCATAATTTTTAATCGACCTTCACGGTTAGGAACGCCAATAGTAATTTCTCTATCAAAACGTCCAGGACGACGTAATGCAGGGTCTAATGCGTTCTGCCTATTGGTTGCTCCAATAACAATAACACGACCACGTGACTTTAACCCATCCATAACTGTGAGTAATTGTGAGACCATACGACGTTCTACTTCACCATATGTTTCTTCACGCTTTGGTGCAATAGCATCAATCTCATCAATGAAAATAATTGTAGGAGCATTCTTTTCTGCTTCTTCAAACAAATTACGAATCTTCTTTTCAGTTTCTCCGTAAAACTTGGATAATAATTCAGGACCATTAACTAAAATAAAATTAGCATTTGTTTCTGTAGCCACAGCCTTTGCAAGTAATGTTTTACCTGTACCAGGTGGGCCATGTAACAAGACACCTTTCGGTGGAGAAATACCTAACCCTTCAAAAATTTCAGGTTTCTTTAACGGTAATTCGACCATTTCTCTAATCTTTCTAATTTCTTCTTGCAACCCACCAATATCTTCATAGGTTACTTCAGGAACTTTACTTTCGCCATCAGATACTTCAACAGCTTTTGAAGAAATCTTTAACGCAGTGTTTTCTGTAATAATAGCAGGAGCTTTTGGATGCACATCAGCAACAATAAACTTTAACGTTCCAAAACCAAATGTGGGACCACTTAAGTCTTCAAACACATTAAAAATTTCTTCGAACGGTGAACCAGTCATTGTACGTTTTCTTCGTTTCGAACCGCCAATAGAAATGACATCACCTTTCAAAACAGCACGACCTAACAATCCTTGTTTAAACAATTCAGGATTAGCTGCTTGAATCATAACACCTTGTTGTGCAGGAGCAATTGTAATAGATTTAGCTTCACGCATTTCTGCTTTCTTTAACGTCACTGCTTCACCAATACCTGTACGAGCATTGCGACGAATTAAACCATCCATACGAATAATCTTTTGACCAATATCAGAAGGGTATGCTCTATCAACAATACCTAATGTTGTTCGACCACCAGTAATTTCAACAATGTCACCAGTCTTAATACCGATTTCACGCATCGTTTGCGAATCTATACGAATAATACCTTTGTAGGCTTCTTCTTGATATGCTTCTTGTACTTTGAGTTGGACGGTTGGTTCTTTCATTTTTGGTATTTTGATGTTATCGCTTTAATAAATCTTCCCCCATTTTCTTTGAGAAAAATAAACTCAATTTTTCCGGTGATTCTAAGGACATACGAATGATGTTGTCTATTTCTTGGAAGGCATCTTGTTGATAATCAATGATTTCTCTAGGGATAGATACAGCGTATGAGTTGCCTACTAACCGTAATTTAACGGAATAGGTCTTATTACACATGTTTTTGAATTTTTTATACTCTTCTACATCAAGCGGATGAATCCATTGTTCTTGACATGATGGACATTCCCACGAACGAAGTTTAAAACCCTGTTTATGGACATATGATTTCTTTGCTTCTTGCTTACATTCTTTACAGACAATAGATGCTTCATTGAGAGATTTCATTGTGTATACGAGAAGTATATACGTGCTGTATATAAATGTATTGGTTGAAAAAACAATCCTACGATTTCTGAATAGATTATTTCTTAAAGCACCATTATCAGAAGCTCTTATGAATCTTCATGAGTTCCTCGCACGCCAAGGCATTAGCCCGGATAAAGGACTCTTCTTAGTGTATGGTAAAGCAGGTGTTGGTAAAACAACGTTCTTAATGGAACTTGCAAGCAGCTGCACAGGCAAGGCCTTCATTATCGACACAGAACATGGCTTTAGTATTGACCGTTTCAAACAAATAACCAAAGATACTATTCCATTAGATAACTTACTCGTTGTTCGACCGAAAGATTATGAAAACCAAGGAGAAACAATCAACAGAACATCAGATAACGAACAACTCTTTTCATTCATTGGTTTAGATACTATCGGCAAACACTATCGTGAAGCAAGTAAAAAAAGTAGAACAGAAGCCAATAACGAACTTGCACGCCAAATGCGTATCTTAAAAGAAATAGCACGCACAAAACTTGTTGTTGTCTGTAACCAAGTATACCAAGATATAACAAGAAACATTACAGAACCACTCGGAAAAAACTACGTAACTAAATGGTGCGACCATGTTATTTACTTAGATGAACAACAAGAACAACGAACAATACGTATCAATGATCATGAAACACCCTTTACATTAACAGAAACTGGTTTCTTATTTTAAAGACGAATATACTTATCAGCATCAATAAACTTCTTTTCACCCTTAACTATCATACCATGCCTACATAACACACCAGCATGAACAAAGGTTTTGAAACCATTCTTACGTGCATCAACACAGAATAAAATATCCTCAGTTGAATTCGTCTTAGGGATTAACCGTAATGGTGTTTTTTCAATAACTTCACGTTTGATTAAACAACATCCAAATCCAACAGAATGCATTTCTTTAATTTCACCCTGACGAATTTCAGGAGATTGCAAGGGTAATCGTAACTCTACATTCTCGGTTAACTTGTATGCAACAGGATGGATCAAAGAAACATTGGGATACACAAAAGGACTCAAATACATACCTGACACAATAGGCTTGTCAGCAGCTAACAAATATGTTAACGCATTTGCAGGCAAAACAACATCAGCATCAACCCAAAAGAGATGTGTATAGGTGCCAGCTAAAAACTGTTTTACAATGGCCTCGCGTGATGCAAAAACACGTTCAAACTTATCCTTACCTTCTGTCTTGATAACGTCCAACCCTTTACTCTTTAACATAGCAAAGAACGTTGTCGTTTTAGAATTATCAGCAAAAAGAATATGAGGATTATTCTCTTGCTGCTTAACTGCCTCCAAGTACTCTTCAAAGAACGGTTCTGCACCCTCGTAAATAGGTGTTCCAATAAGTATAGTGTTTGTCATTTCTTCGTTGTTTTCTTTGTTGCCTTTTTAGTTGTTTTCTTAGATGCTTTCTTCGTAGCTTTCTTTCTTACCTTCTTCTTTGTTGTTTTCTTAGTTAGTTCCCTAGCAGCCTTTTTCGCTTCCTGTTCTTTACGCCATGCTACTTTTGGCGGGCACTCTTTACTCAAACAATAGGTGAACGGTCGTTTACCTGCACGAATTGCTAACACTGTATGAAATCCACAATCCTTACACAATGCATCTTGCTTCTTAATCAACGCCATACTTGGTAATGAAAATGTTGTTTTACAATCAGGATATTGATTACACGCAACAAACTTACCAAAACGACCCATACGAATTTGAATAACACCCTTCTCACATTTAGGACAATCAGCTAATGTATTAATTTCATACTCTGTTTCTCTTGACGCTTTAATTAACACTTCACCAATATCTTTTTCATGTTTTCTAAAATGATCAGAAATCTTTGTTAATGCAACTTTAGCTTCTTCTAACACATCTTCACGGTTCTTCTTTTGTTCCATAATCTGTTCCATTTCTTCTTCAAAATGGTGTGTTAATTTTGTATCTAAAATTTCAGGACAATACTTTTCTAACGAACGAACTGTTTCCATGCCCAACTTCGTTGCTGTAACAGAATTTTCAACAACATAATTTCTTTGATACAATGAATCAATAATGGCAGCACGCGTTGCTTTTGTACCAATACCTAAATTTTCCATCTCTTTAATTAGTGACGCCTGAGAATACCGTTTAGGTGGTGTTGTTTCTTTATCTTCCTTTGTTATCTTCGGCTTATCCAATGTATCACCTTCTTTCAATGGCGGTAATACTTCTTCTTTCAATCTCACATGAGGACCATAAAAGACATGCCATCCTGGTGTTTTTGTTGTTGTACCCTTTGCTAAAAAGAGTTCTTTATTCACACCAATCTCTGCCGTTACCGTTTTACGAATAGCATCATCAGCAAACGTTGCAAGAAAACGACGAACAATAAGATCATACATTTTAGCTTGACGATCAGTCATCTTACCAACTTCACCGGTTGCAAAAATAGAAGGATGTGCAGAATCAGACTTCTTTCCTTCATTCGGTTGTAATGGTTTTGCAAGTAACTGTTCACACAAATCAGCATACGCTGCTTGTTTACCAATCTTTGTAATTAACTTCTTTAAACCCAATGATGCAGGCAACTTTTGTGAAGATGTTCTCGGATACGAAATATAACCAGCCGTGTACAAATCCTGTGCAACAGATAATGTATCTTTAGGATTCATACCAAATAACGAATACGCTTCCGTTTGCAATCCTGTTAAATTAAATGGATTGGGCGGTGCCTTTTTCACCTCACGTTCCTTCATTGCTATAATAGACGCAGGTTTGTTTTTTGTTGTTTTCAAAATAGCATCAACACGTTTCTTATCAAAGATCCTCCCTTCCTTATGACGTGCAACAACAGGTTCTTCATTCACAGAACCATCTAACATAATTTCCCAATATGGATCTGGTTTAAACTTACTAATCTCTTTTTCCTTTTCAACAACAACTTTCAATGCAGGACCTTGGACACGACCAGCCGTCATTAACTTGAATGACCCTGTTGCTTTAATAGCCAACGTCAATGCACGCGATAAAGAAATACCCCAAAAGTAATCTAAAAAATGACGTGTTAGACCAGCCTCCACAACACCAAAATCAAGGTGTCCAGAAGCATTCTCATAGGACTCAACTAATTCATCCTTTGTTAACGTTGAAAACTTCATTCGTTTCGCATCTTTTTTCTTTGCAATAAAACGAACACAATTAAATCCAATAACCGACCCTTCCGTATCAAAGTCACATGCGACAACAAAACTATCAGCTTTTTTTACTAACTTCTTTAACGCATCTAAATACACTTTAGAAAACGCTTGAGATTTTCTAATAGAATGACCTTCAATCCAATCAACATCAAAGACAGGATACGTCCAGCCCTTCTTCTTTTTCTTAAGTTCTTTTAACCCATACAAATGACCAACTGCACATCCAACAATAATATCTTTACCGTTATGTTGCAATTCATAATATGGCGCCTTACCTAATGTTTTCTTAACGGGAACGTTATCTCCAAGAGCAAATGCTATCTTTTCAGCTTGTGCAGGTTTTTCTGTGAAAATTAATTCAACCATGAAAATGCGAAGAAAAAGCTATTTATTTAAGGATTATGGAAAAAACTTACTTTTTTGGCTTAATTACTTTGAAATTGAGATATTTATGCAAGGCTTTTGGAATTTTAATAGAACCATTTTTCTGTTGGTGATTCTCTAAAATTGCTACAAGAATACGTGGTGTTGCCACTGCAGTTGCATTTAGTAAATGAGGATATCCTTTTTCACCGTTAACATTGTATCTTATATTTAATTTCCTTGCCTGATAATCTAAACAATTAGAACACGAAACCATTTCACGATAGGTGTTTTGTACAGGCATCCATGATTCTATATCATACTTCTTTGCTGCAGTATTATTTAACTCTCCAGAAGCTATATTAACGACACGATAGGGTAGTTCTAACGCCTTCATGATTTCTTCAGCATTTTTTATGAGTTCTTCATGCACTTTCCATGACTCTTTAGGATGACAGACAACAAATTGTTCTGCCTTACGAAACTCATGCACTCTGAATAATCCTTTTGTATCTTTACCATGGGATCCTGCTTCACGTCTAAAGCATGTAGAAACAGCAATGTGTTTTTGCGGTAATGTTGTTAACGTTTTTTGAGCATGATATGCTACCATTGCGTGTTCTGCTGTTGGAATTAAAAATAAATCTTCACGTTGATCACTGTACAATGTTTCTTCAAAATCATCAAGCTCTGCAGCACCTTCCATAATCTCTTTACGTAACAATTGTGGTGTTTGTATAAACGAATATCCTTTCTTTCGTATCATATCAATTGCTAACTGAAGTACTGCCATGTCAAGTTGTGCTAATTCATTCTTTAAATAATAAAATCGTGCACCAGAAACTTTTGATGCTTGTTCTAATTCTGCACCGTCAAGCGTTTCTAATAAATCAACATGAGATACTAACGATTTTGTGTGTGGTGTTTTCCTACCAGACTTGCGTTCAAGTTTATTCTTTGATTCATCCTTACCTTTAGGAACAGATGAATGAATCATATTAGGAATTTGATGTAATTTCTTTTTCATTTCAGCTTGTAACAATTGCACATCTTCTTCTAACTCTGCAACTTTCTTTGGTAATGCAGTTGCTTCTTTAATTTTCTTAGACGCATCTTCTTTTGCTTTTTTTAACGTGTTAATTTCTTGAGAAAGAGTATTTCGTTGTGCACGTAAGTCATCACCACGTTTTTTAAAATCTTTTAATGCAACAAAATCTTTGAGAAGTTCATCAACCATCCAAATACGGTCCTCTTTAAACCTCTTTTTCAGCATATTTTTAACGTCTGTGGGATGTTCCACAATAAACTTGATGTCAAGCATGATATTTTTGACACCGCAATATATAAAGGGCTTTTGGTCTCTCCACCCAGTATTTAAATAGCAACTCAAAAATACATGATGTAACAAAAAGGTTTAAATAGGGTAAAGGCAGTCGTCATTCAGAAAAGGAAAAAGACGCGGTCAATTAACTTTTCATTTACACTTAACAAAAAGTGGGGGCAAAATTTATGAAAAAAACTGAAAAAGAAATTTTTGAAGTATTCTTTAGGTCAAAACCTGCAATGATGCTCGTTGCCCTACGCAATGGCAATCGAAGTCGGTACGGTTCAATTTTAGCAAAGGAAGTAGACTGCACGTATAGTCACGCAGTAAAAATCCTCCAAGAAATGGAAACGGCAAAGCTAGTAGAGTTTCAAAAAAATGGTAGAATTAAAACCATCAAATTAACTGATACAGGTCATCGTGTTGCAGAACACATTGAACGCATTAGAGAAATACTCTAAATTTTTAATTGCAACGCTCACACATGAGCGTTCCTGTCTCTATATCTATTTAAATTTTTAATCATAGAAAATTGTATGATTCCAGCCTTCAGTAACCCCATTGGCCTCCTTGCATTACTTTCTCTTATACCTCTTCTTATTTTATATTTAATCCGTCCAAAACCTAAGGAAATAACTATTCCTTCTTTGATTTTTTTGAAAGGAAATAAACAATTCAAAAGTAGGAGAAGTTTCTTTCAACAAATCCTTAATGATCCATTATTATTGCTACAATTACTTATTTTATTGTTCATAGCACTCTATTTTTCTGCACCATATCTCACTTCAGGGAGTGTTCATGAAGGCACTGTTCTTTTAGTAATTGATACTAGTGCAAGTGTTGGTTCTAAAGAGATGTTTCAACAAGTAAAACAATCTGCATTGAACAATTTAGGTGGAAGCACAACTATTGTCACCTTGAGTCACCCACCACAAATACTTCTCCGCGAAGGAGATGCAGGTGATGCACGTGATGCTCTTAATAATCTCCAACCAGGCGGTGGTCGATCAAGTATAGCAGAAGGAATGTACATTGCAGAGACCTTAGCACAATCATTACCTGGAACAGTAACCACTGTTGTCATTAGTGATTTTGATGATACAGAAGGTGGCAATGTACAAGAAGCATTAAACTCATTACAAAAACATACTACTGTTTTAACCATACCCTTAACACCAGAACAAAAGAATGTTGGTTTTACTTCGTTAACACTTTCTACAGGAGAAAGTACTGCGGTCATTACTAATTTTTGTTGTGATACACAAACTGTTATGTTAAAAGGTGTTGCAAAAGATATCGAACTTATTTTACCACAAGGAAATACACACACGTATAGTTTTACGTTACCACAAGGAAAAACAACGCTCAAACTTGATGTTGACGATGCTCTTCCTGCAGATGATACGTTAACGCTTGTTAATGAACAAGGAGAAAATGCACACGTATTAGTTATTGGTTCCAAAGAAAATAAACATCTTATTGCAGCACTCAAAGCATCACCCCAACTTATTGTAGATACTACGACACCAGGAACAATACCCAAAAAGAAATATGATGTGTACATTCTTGACCAAATACCAACGCTTTCAGGTGGGCTTGCAACAACATTAGAAAATGTTCTTTCATCAGGACACCATGTTATTATTATTCCTTCATCAAAAAGTAAAGGAAACCTTGGAGGGTTTTTACCATACACTATTGATGACACTGTTGGTGGTGGCCAAGCAACCATTGTACGAGACACTGCATTAACAAAAGATTTGAGTCTTGGACGACAACAATCAGTACGCCAGATTACTTGTGCAGAAGAATGCGAAGGCGTGTATGTTACAGCAGGAAGCCAACCTATCATGATGATTACACCAGTTGGTAAAGGAACTATCAGTTATTATGGTGTACTTGAAGAAGGATTTGAAAATAGACCAGACTACCCACTCTTATGGACGCGTCTTGTTAAACAACTTGCAGGTGTACGTGACATCCACAGTATGAATGTGCTTAGTGGAACCGTCTTACTTGACAACGGCCATCCTGTGGTCCTAGATACTGTTGGATCTCATTCGTTGAATGGCAAAGGCTATGGTGTTAACTTACTTAGTGAGAAAGAATCAACCATCCAAGAACAATCTATTGCCTCATCAGAATCCTCTGAAACCACTACAACAACTACTATTACACAACCTCTTTGGAAACCACTCTTGTTGATAGCGCTCTTCTTTATCTTACTTGAATGGATTTATTTAAACCGATTAATGAGGAGGAAACGATACCGTGTTTGAATTTTTATCGCCTTACTTCGTTGCACCAATATACCTAGGACTACTTCTTCTTGTAGGATTCTTCTTCTTAGTCTTACAAGGAACGGATAAGCGATTGTTACTCACGAGAACAGCTATTATGATTCTTCTTGTCCTTGCCCTTGCAGAACCCTTCAGTCCAAGCACTATCTTTGGTGGAGGTGCAGAACGTGTTGTATTATTAGAAGATAACAGTTCATCATACAGTCTTTTTGGTGATTCTATTGGGGGTGTTGCCTATACTTCACTAAAACAAGTATCAAGAACACAACACCATCATTTTGGCGGTAGTATTGTTTCTGATGTTGGCGATGCCTTGACGGATGCATTACGCGATGGTAATAATATTTTCTTGTTAAGTGACGGATATGTTACCCATGGTGTTGACCTATCTAGTGTAGAAACACTTGCACGTACAAAAAATAAAAGCATAAGTTGGTTACAACAACCCGTTGTAGAAACAGATTACAGTGTAAGTATTGTTGGTCCAGATAAAGTTGGTCCAAACATTGACACTACGGTGAGTGTTGTCGTACGAGGAACAGATGCAACACCCCAACTTGCACAACTATTTGTTGATGGTAAAGAAGTGCTTATGAGTAAAGCAGGGACAGTAGATTACACAAAAATGTTTAGTGAAGGAAATCATGAACTCATGGCAAAACTCACCGGAAAAGATCACTTTTCTGAAAATAATATTTTCTATAAAACATTAAAGGTTGTAGAAAAACCAAAAGTATTGTACAGGGGAGAAATCGGTAGTCCCCTTCACGCAAGTCTCAGTAAATTATACACTGTTGAAACAGGACCATTATATAATCTTGATCGATACCACACAGTTGTTATAGATAACCAAGATGAAAGCCAAATAAAAAGTTCTGTTAAAGATTTACGCAAATACATAGAAAAAGGTAATGGTCTTGTTGTTGTTGGGGGCAAACAAGCCTTTGATGGAGGAGATTATCAAGGAAGTTCCTTTGAAGATCTATTACCTGTAACCGTAAGTGGCAGTGGCAAAAAAAGTGGTAGCACCAATTTAGTCTTACTCATTGATCTCTCTGGAAGTACTGGTGCTAATAATGCTGCAAACCAAGCACAACTCCTTGCAACAAACATCATTGAAACATTAGACAAAGGCCATAATATAGGTATTATTCTCTTTGCAAAGGATGTCATTGATGTATGGCCATTAACAGCATTAAGTACTGTTGAAGAATCAGAAATAACACAATGGGTTGCAAGCCACCCCCCTACCAGTGACTTTAATTTGAATCTAGAAGAAGCGCTCCAAGAAGCACAAGATCTTTTTGCACAACAAGCAGGCGGGAAAAATATTATTATTTTTGGGGATGGAGACACGGGCAATCTCAATTTAGGATACTACATCACAGAATGTAAGACATGCCCCCCAGAAATTTCAGATAAAACATTACGTGAATTAAATGATGAGGGTGTAAGTATTTATAGTGTGGGTGTCGGTCAAGGAACATCACTTAGTGATTATGAAACTTTAAGTGAACTTACAGGCGGGGCATATTACTCAGGTTTGTTTTCTGTACAAGAACTCTCCCTCTTATTCGGTGACCCAACAAAACAAACAAGCAGTGATAGTAACGCCGTTATTACTGTTTATAGTGATACCCATTTCATTACTGAAGGTGTTATACCCACAGCAACAGTGCATGGTACAAACCAAGTATTACCAAAAAACTCTGCAGAATTGTTACTTACTTCAGGAACAGGAGATCCTTTGTTGAGTGTTTGGCGCACAGGACTCGGCCGTGTTGCTGTTCTTTCTTCAGACAATGGGCAACAATGGGCTGGTGAAATGTATAAAGGATCTAATAGTAAAATTATTAGTCGCATGCTTTCCTGGACTGTTGGCGATCCAGAACGAAAAAAAGACACGTTTTTCAAAGTGGATGATCCACGTGTTGGCGAAGATGTTATTTTAACATTTGTTACTGAAAAACTCCCTATCATCGAAGGGGTAAGCTTTTCACGGGAAGCAGACGGGTCCTATAGTACAACAACAACTGCTTCAACTTCAGGATTTTATTCATTAGGTGAGTATACCTACAGTGTTAATTATCCAAGAGAATATGAAAGATTAGGTAATAACATGGCCTTAGCGTCTCTTGTTACTGCTACTGGTGGGAAGACTCTTACTGATTTGAATGCTCTTGTGAGTGTTGAAGAAACGCTCAAAGCAAGTGAAACCGTTACGCATGGTGAAGAAGAATTATTTATTTGGCCACTTCTTGCTTTAGCCATGGCCATTTTCATACTTGACGTGTGGTTCAGAACGGTTCAAGAACGCAAAAATATTTAAAGTTACAATAGGAGATAACAAGATGGCTGAAAGGGACTGGCGTGCAAAAAAACGAAATAAAGAACTTGCTCGCGTTCAACGTCAACTCGATGAATTAAAAGAAAAAGGGTTAGGTTTTGAAGGAAACCCTCCAAAAAAACAATCCCTTGTTTCTCACAGACAACCTTCTTCATTACCTTGGGTACTTGTAGGTGTTCTTGCTGTTGTAGTTATTGTACTTTTTATTGTCTATGGTTCGAAAGTTTCAGATTTAAATTCAGAAAATGAGTTTCTTGAAACTGCACTTGCTTCAAAAACAGATGAAGTCTCGAACTTATCAGGAAAAGTTGTTGACCTTTCAGAAGAAGTAACTGCAAAGGGAGAAAGTGCATCAGAATTAAACTCAGAATATGATGATCTCAAAACATTGTATGATAAACTAAAAGAAAATTTAGAAAATGCAGATATAGAAATTGCAGATGCAAAAACAACAATCGCAGATCTTACTGTTAATGTTACTGTTAAAGAAAATCTTGCAGAAGACTATAAAGATTGTATTACCGATGACGATGGCCCTATTGTAGAGCCTATCAGCGTTTGTGACGACTACCTCTAAGGACCCCTCATAATGAACATTCACAGCAATATCAACCGTGTACGCCGCAGTCTCGTTATTTCAAAATTCTTTGACTGTTTTATGGACAGTTTTCTTATTGGTTTAGTTATTTCTGGAGGATTATTATTATTTGGCGTTACTAGTGTGTATGCTTTTCTTCTTGGGGGGGTATATTTAGTTTGGGGTTTTATCAAGGCATCACAACAAGCAAACTTACGCGAAATAGAACGGAAATTACCAAATTTAGAATGGCAATTACGCACCGCTGCTGACACAAGTGAACAAAACAATGACATTGTTGATACACTTCGTCGAGAAGTAGTAGAAAAAATTGGTTTCGTTAGCTTTTACGATTTCTTAAGTGGACGACGAACAATCATACGACTTTTTGGTATCATTCTTTTAGGGTTTGTTGTTTTTGCTGTGCACACAAGTGACTTTACCTTTGGCACAGCCCTTGAAACTTTTACAGACAGTGATGGTGAAGGGTTTTCCTTTGGTGGCGGTCCTGGTGAAGGAAGTGTTTCTGGACGCACAGTCTATGATGAACGTGCACGTGAGAGCGATAGTGATGCCGATGTGGAACTAACAACAGAGTCAAATGAGATAGATTTGAGCCAAGATGGTGAGCTTGAAACACCAGATACACAAACTATAGGTTTTACCGGTGATGTTGGTGTGGAACAAGACGCAAGTTACAGTGAAACAATCCCACCAGAAGAACAACACATAGTTGAACAGTTTTACAATAATCTTAATAAATGATGAGTGTTTTACTATTATAGAATTTGGGGTGATGATGGAAGTATCCTCAAATGACAACAAATATAACAACCGTGGCAGGCGTAAAAACCACCATAGACAACCTTCTCGACCATGTGGGCTATATTGTTGTTGGACAAGAAGAAGTCTTGCGACAAACCATTTTATCCATCCTTTGTGGCTCAAATTCTTTACTTGAAGGGTATCCTGGCCTTGCAAAAACATTAATGGTCAATTCTCTCGCTCGATTAATGAACTTAAGTTTTAGTAGAATTCAAGGAACACCCGATTTAATGCCTTCAGATATTTTAGGAACACACGTTTTAGAAGAAAGTAATGGCTCACGAAAATTTGTTTTCCAAAAAGGACCATTATTTGCAAACATTATTTTAATGGATGAAATTAATCGTGCAACACCAAAAACACAAAGTGCATTATTAGAAGCAATGCAAGAAAAACAAGTCACGTTAGGAACACATGTGTTCAAAATGGATCGTCCATTCTTCGTATTAGCAACACAAAATCCTGTGGAACAAGAGGGAACCTATCCTCTGCCTGAAGCGCAGAGTGATCGGTTTTTATTCAAAATTAAAACAGAATATCCAAAGTCACACGAAGAATTAGAAATTGTTAATAGATTTACAGAAGAAGAACGAACAACAGACTCGTTAAAACCAATAGTCGATGCAAAAGCAATATTACAAATGCAAGCGATGGTACGAAAAATACCTGTAGCTAATGACATAAAAAATAATGTTGTTGATTTAATTCATCGAACACGAAAAAATAAAGAGTTGATTGAGTATGGTGCAAGTCCCCGTGCAAGTATAGGATTGTTAATGGCCTGTAAAGCACGTGCATTAATGCAAGGACGAAACTATGTAAGCAAAGAAGATGTGCATACCTTAGCCTATCCTGTCTTACGTCATCGTATTGTGTTAAACTTTGAAGCAGAACGCAATAACTTTGATGCTGATGACGTCATCAAATACCTTCTCAAATGATAGAACAGGACTTCCTCAAGCACTTGGATAGAATGAGCCTTTTAGTCAATAAACGTGTTTCTTCTAATTACTTTGGTGAACGACCAAGTATGAAAACAGGTAAAGGTAGTTTGTTCAAAGATCATGGGATGTATACAGAGGGTGATGACTTTCGTGATATTGACTGGAATGTGTATGCACGAACAGATAAATTACATATTCGACGCTACGAAGAAGATAAGAGTTTAGCCGTCCATGTTATTGTTGATTCAAGTAATTCCATGAACTATGGATCACGTGATATGAAAAAGTTTGATTATGCATCTATGATGGGATTAGCTTTTGCGTATATGGCCATGAAGAAAAATGAAAAATTTGTTTTGAGTACGTTTGCTGATAGTATTGATACCTTCTTACCACGACGTGGACGAAGACAATTCGTAAGAGTTATTGATTACTTAAAATTAAAACAAGCAAAAGGAAAAACATTCTTTGAAGAATCCTTACTTGCCTACTTAAAGAAAATAGAATCGAGAAGTATGATTGTTATTGTTAGTGACTTCTTTTATGATCTTACAGAAATAGAACGAAGTCTTGGACGATTTAAGAACGCAGAAATTGTTTTAATACAAGTGTTAGATCCTGTAGAAATTGACTTAAAACTTAAAGGCGATGTTAAATTAAAAGATATGGAAAGTAGTAGTGTCATTCGAACGTTTGTTGATAAGAATATGAAACGGCATTACATGAAAAAGAAAGAAGAACACAATGCACGATTACAATGGATCGCTAATGCATTAGGTGCACGATTCCATAGTTTTTCAACAGACACACCAATCTTTGATAGTTTGTATGAAGCGTTAATGCGGCGATAAGGATGCGGATCCAGAGGGATTTGAACCCCCGACCCCTTGGTTAAGAGCCAAGTGCTCTAGCCAGACTGAGCTATGGACCCGTACGAAACGATGCCTTATTATGAACTTTAAAAGGTTTTGATTTATAACAATAACCTATATAAACCTCATTCATTCACTGCTTGTATGCATTACAAGTTACGTGTAAAGCCAAAGAGTCCGGTGATCATAGAAGGATTTCCAGGGTTTGGTCTTGTTGGAACAATAGCAACAGAATTTCTTATCAAACAATTAAATGCAGAAAAGATTGGATACATTCGGATGGCAGAAGTGCCTCCTGTTATTGCTGTTCATGATGGCAATGCTATCGAACCGTTAGGCATATTTTATGCTAAGAAACAAAACATGGTTATTTTACATGCATTAGCTAACGTACAAAGTTATGAGTGGGAAATAAGTGACATTCTTGTTAAAATTGCTAAAGAACTAAAAGCAAAAGAAATTATTAGTTTAGAAGGTGTTGGTTCACAAGGAACAACAAAGATTAAAGATTCAAAAGCATATTTTGTTACAAACGGTAAAAAGTTCAATTCTAAGAGGGGAGAACCCTTAACTGAAGGTATTATTGTTGGTGTTACAGGAGCATTAATGTTACGTGATGATGTAAAAACAATGAGTATCTTTGCAGAAACACATTCTACTTTACCGGATTCACGTGCTGCTGCACAAATCTTGAGTGTGTTAGATGAGTACTTAAAATTAGGATTAGATTACAAACCGTTGTTAAAGAAAGCTGAACAGTTTGAAGAAAAACTCAAAGGTATTATGAATAAAACACAAGAAGTTTCTACACAAGTTGATAAGAAGCGCCAAAGTTATTTTGGATAAACAATGAAAGCTTTTCTTTTACTTCTTCTTGTATTAGTTGGTTGCACTACATTTCCAACAGTTGATATTGGTGATCAAACTATTCGTGTCGAAATAGCAGATACACCTGGTTCGATGATGCGCGGGTTAATGGACCGTGAAGAATTGTGTGATGATTGTGGCATGTTGTTTGTTTTTGATCAAGATAGACCTCAAAGTTTTTGGATGAAAAATACATTGATACCGTTAACGATGGTATTCATACGTTCTGATGGAACTGTTGTTGATGTATTAGATGCAGAGCCTTGTGTTGAAGATCCTTGCGCCCATTACGTTCCAAAAGAAGATGCACAATACGTTTTAGAAGTTAATAAAGGACGATTAGATCAGAGCATTCTTTATAAAAAAGCCACACTTCCTAGCGTTTCAAAAGGCTTATAATACGTTTTTTCTCAACCACCAGATGTTAAAGAAAATAGTTGGTGCAGGATTTATCCTCCCCGTTTTGGGTATTGGTACCTCTGGTGTTGGTGGCATGGATACTGCTGATACAACAAATGAAGAACAGTATATACAATCACTAAAACAGGCTCTTGATGAAGGATATACTCATTTTGATACTGCAGAACGATATGGTTGGGGTTATGCAGAAACACTTCTTGGAAAAGCCATCAAGGATACTTCCCGTGAAAAATTACAAATTACTTCTAAAGTGTGGAAAACACATTTGAAACATGATGATCTTTTGAAAGCTGCAAAAGAAAGTTTAGAACGGTTAGGTACAGATTATTTAGATTTATATCTTGTACATGCACCAAATAAAGATGTCCCCCTTAAAGAAACAATGGAAGCAATGAATGTTCTTGTTGATAATGGTTCTGTGCGCAATATTGGTGTAAGTAATTTTTCTAAAGCACAAATAAAAGAAGCACAACAATATAGTAAAGCAAAAATTGTTGCAAACCAAGTAGATTATAACTTATGGTCTAAAGCATGTGATATGAAAACAATACAATGGTGTATTGACAATGATATAATGGTTATGGCATATTCGCCGCTGCAAAAGATGGATCATACAAACGTTCCTCGTGTGTTACAAACAATCGCTGATAAATATAAGAGAACACCTGCACAAGTTGCATTACAATGGTTGGCATTAAAACGGGGTGTTGTTGTTTTGTGTAAAGCAAGTAGTGAAGAACACATGAAAGAAAATAAACAAGGCCTTAATGATTTTTTAACGCATGTTGAACAGGAAAAGTTAGATGCACTTGCACAACGTCCACGTTCACAAGTTATGTACCGCAGAACACGACGCATGATTGGCCGTTATTTGGCCCATTAATTTATACGCCTGCTTTGTTACCGATTTTTTTCATAATAAATGTTCTTATCTTTTCTGCTTCTTTTGTGGACACGCCAGGAATACTTCCTTCAGCACCACTTCTTCCTTGCGATGATCCCCCACCAGAATATCCTGCTGTTTGAATAATAATTGTAGAAAACCCTAACATTCTTGCAATGATACCTCGATGAAGTTCTACATTTTGAACACGTGTGTAGGGAATGCTCTTGTAGATTTTACGTATGACCCCCATTTCTAAGGTTACTTCTTTTGTTTTTAATTCGTATTTCCATGCATTGTAGGTAAGTCTTGCGAAGATTTCTGTAAGGATAATTACACAAAAAACAAATATTATTGTTTTGTTTGTTAATGAAAAGAAAAACGTGTTATTTACTGTTACTTGTAAAAAAGGCAAAACAAAAATAAAGATAACAGCTGCTAAAAACAACATACTAGTAAATGAACGAAGTCGAAATGACCATTTTGTTCCTGGATGCAATAATTTCATGATTCTAAGGAGAACACGTTATTTAAAATACTTCTGACACTAACGTTTCTTTGCTTTCTTACGTTTCTTTTTAATAGTAGGTTTAGGCACTTCAATAGCTTCAAGCATCTGCATAGAACTGATAAGCCCTTCTAATTCCCTAATACGCGCGTCATGTTCACGCATACGTGCATCATAATCTCTATGTTTATCTTTAACACGTTGGAAAGAACTCTTTGTATTTAATTTATGTTCACGCATATTCGTAAGAACGTCTTTAAACGAATCGCTTTTTGTTAATAACCAGTCTGCTATTGCTATTTTTAATCGCCTCTGTAGAATTACATTCTTTATTTATTTATAAACGTTTTTGTTTTAGAATTATAAGTCATCTAAAGGACTTTGTATTTTTTTGAGTTGTGCTGTAGATACTTTTGTATATCTTTGCGTTGTTGAAATGTCTGCATGACCTAATAATACTTGAATCATACGAATATCCGTACCTGATTCTAATAAATGTGTTGCAAAGGAACTTCGTAAGGCATGGCAGAAGACTCTTTTCTTAATCCCTGCATTATTTGCTGCTTCTGAGACTATTCGTTGTGCCATTCTAATGGTGATATGGCTGTTCCTTGATGAAAATAAGTATTCGGAAGGTTTTTTCTGTGTTTTAAGATAGTCTTCTACGTTTTTCATAAACCCTTTTGATAAAATGATGTTACGATCTTTTTTTCCTTTACCTGCACGAACAATACCGATGTGTTCTAATGAATCTAAGTCATTTACTTTTAGTTGCACTGCTTCCGATACACGAAGACCGGAAGAATATAATGCTTCTACTAATAGACGATGTTTTTTATTACTAATAGCATCAAGTAATTGTTTTACTTCAACTTTTGTTAAGACTACGGGTAGTTTACGTTCTATTTTTGGTGGTTTTATGTCGGTGAATATTTCTTTCTTTATAATAGTACGAAAAAAGAACTTTAGTGAAGATAACATGAGATTAACAGATGCTGGTTTATGGTCACGTTCTGTCATTAAGTGTGCTAAATACTTTTTAACATCTGTTTCTGTGATATTTTTGGGTGTTTTTTGTATGAAATCAAGAAATGCCACAACGTGACGACGATAATTTGCGACGGTGATAGGTGAGTATCCTCTAATTTTGAGTTCTGTTTCCAATGCGTCTATATGATCCACCACTTTGTTCGTATAATTAAATTGTACGACATTAAAAAGGTTTATATAGTATAATAGGAATCCTTACGGCTATGCAAAGAAGAGGGTTGGTTCTCACTGTTGTTTTAGTATTAGCAGCAGCTATGCTGAGCACAAGTCTCGCACCAGAACAACAATTTACAGGACGTGTTGTTGCTAGCGGGTGGGATAGTGGTGCACCTTCTATGAATCCTGACAGCCGTGTAGGTAATGCTATTACCGGTATTGTTATCGGTGAGTGGGTAGCAGGACCGCAAGGACGCGAGAGCGGACCGGCAAACACAAAAACATTAGAATTTTATGATATGGGCTATAACAGGCATGGACGTATAACAGGAAGTGTTGTTTATGTACCTCACAATCCACGTGGCGATTTAACAGAAAGTCCAACATTAGGAGCAAACTTAGGACCTAACTTCAAAGGTCTTGGCTTTGTAACAGGCAATGTTGTATATAACCAACAAGGAAATGATGGACCTGTACAGTTAGCAAATGATTGGTACACTGGCGACCACATTACCGGTGTTGTTGTAGGCTCTTGGACTGAAGGCGAAACAGGTTGGTATAGTGGACCAGCAACATCAGATACCTTAGAATTTTATGAAATAGGTTATAATAGACATGGATATATTACAGGTGCTGTAACATTCCGTGACGATATTGGTGGAGCAATAGGTTCTATTACAGGGCCAGCAACATCAGATACCTTAGAATTTTATGAAATCGGTACAAACATGTACACATAAGGACGTAATATTACCATGAAAGATTTAGAAAAAAGAAAAGATCTTCTCGCCGTACTTTTAATCTTAGGAACAATGTTCTTCGTTAGTAACTATGAAGGGTTTGATACACCAACAGGACAACTCATGGTTCGCGGACAAGATGGACAATTAAGGGGTTATGGTTCGCAACCTATCAATGACATGCAACGATTATTAGAAGCAGACAACGGTCAACAACAGAGTTATGCAGATCACACCTGTCCCCAGATGCGAATATCCTCCTGTGGAGGGTACTCCTCAGAAGAAGAGGGAGAAACTATCAATGATGCAATGTCCGAAACTACAAAAGTATGCAAACAAAATTTAGAACCTTGTAAGTCCTATGTCCAGGGACAAATAGATCAAAAAGAAGACGACTGTAAATTTGCTGATATGTGCCTCTTGACTGTTGGCACACTAACAGACAATTGTGAACAATTCGATAGTTGTGGAGAATATACTCCCACAGGAAATGGGAAAGGCACTGGTTGTAATTATCCTCCCTCTTGTTTTACTGTCGATGACAATGGTATTTACACAAACAATTGTAATCCCTCAGAAGGTAGTTGTACAGAAAACTATCCTGGTGGAAACCAACCTTATTGGAAATGTTTAATATCTGATCCGGAACTTGGTTCAGATGGACCTTATTGTAAACCACTAGAAGCTGGTATACAATAATTTTTTCCCGACGTTCTTTATGAATCTAATGTACGTTATGTGAATAAATTATTCTTTTCGTAAAATTTTATCCATAGCTTTGCCTTTTGCTAGTTCATCAACAAGCTTATCAAGATATCTTACTTTTTTGGTTAAGGGATTATCAATGTCTTCTATTCTATACCCACAGATTACTCCTTTGATTAACGTGGCTTTTGAAGGTAGTTTTGCTTTTTTGAAGAATGTTTCAAACGTAGCTTTATCATCAATTAGCTTGTTTAGTGTTTTTTCATCAAAACCCGTCAACCATTCTATCACTTGATGTAATTCTTTTTTTGTTCTGTTTTTTTTCTCTATTTTGGTTACATAGTGAGGGTATACTGACGCAAACGTCATCTTTGCAATACGCTCATGATGTTCGGGTGTTGCTTTCATAATAGTAATTATTACCTATCAAATATATAAGTGGTTTGTTCAGGTAAGCACTCTTAGGCGACGTTTAGAAAATATCTTCCGGACGCAATTTTGCATCTTTTATTACACGTAAAAGTGTTCCTTTCTTCATTGTTTTATGCAAAGGAACGGTCAACTTAATAATCTTCTTATTGATTGTTTTTTCAAGCCTTACATGAGATCCTTTTTGCCGAGTTATAACAAAACCCTGTTTACTTAATTTTTTAATAAGATCTTTTCCAGAAATTTGCGGAAGCTTCATACAGAAAGAGTGATCGTTTCTTTATCTGCACTGTTTGGTTGTTCATCTGATTCAATGTACAACTCAATAGCTTCTTCAATATTTTTTAACGCTTCTTCTTTCGTTTCACCTTGAGAAATACATCCTTGAAGAGAAGGAACAGACACCGTATATCCACCTTCATCTTGTTTTTCTAAAATAACATCAATTTTCATATGTTTAATATAGGTTTACAATTTATAGGTTTTTTGGTAGAAAAGTAGGATATTATCTAGAAGCAAGATATGTTTGTAGTACTTTATCATTTCCAAAAGCAATATCATACTGATCTAAATCGTTAGGAGGAACCCATACAAAACGTTGTGATTCCCCGTTTATTTTGACAACACCCGTGTATTCTGCTACAAAATATGTGGTAACAACTTCAACATCTTCTGCAGGTCTTTGGATATCTCTTCCAGAAGCTACGGTGTTAAACTATGAATGACCAATCCTGTTTCTTCTAACACTTCACGAATACAGGTATCATTGAGTGATTGGCCCGGTTCAACCTTCCCCCCAGGTAAAGAAAATCTGCCAGGACTGTGGGTAACTGTATCAGATCGTTGTAACAATAACACTCTTCCTTCCAAATCTGCTAAAATTGCCCGTGCAACAATCATTCTTTTTTGTTCCATCTACGGCACTTAGGGAAAAGAAATTATAAATCTATCCTCTTTTTAAAGCATCTAATTACTGTTATGTCTACTTATGTTTTTTAACCTAAACAAGCTCGCAAATACTTTTTTATAGTAAGATCAAGTTAAAATAATTTAAGATGTTGTGGTTTCACTCGAAGAAATTTGAAATTGAGATTAGAGATAAAGAAATAGAGGCTAATATGCGGAGATCTAACGATGGGATTGGCTATTTAACACATTTATGGTGGGAGGATCACCAAGCTTTTGAGGAACTTGTTAGAAAAAATAAACTGGGTTCCAATACAATTTCTATCCTTTTGAAAATGGCACACTTTCGCGTGAAGAATTCAGGGAAATTGCTTTACAGGGGAATTGATAAAAAAAATTATAAATATTTTTTAAAATATGGAAATGACAAAACCTCTCAAAATATTTCTTTTGCTGAGGCTGATAAATTAAAAGAATATGGTCTTTCGTCTTTTCAGGTAGTATATGCAGACCATTCTGCTGAAAAGGCATGGGAATATGTCTATCAGAATAATCCTAGCATAATCATAATCTACGATGCTGATATGTTACAAAGATTTCCTAGTGAGTTTTTTCTTTACACTCTGAAAAAGGGTGCTGATTTTAGAGATGCTGTCAAAGCTTATGTAATCATAAAATACACTTAATTTTTTTGGAGGAAACAGATAACCATTAAATAGTTCACATAACATTGATTTTATGAATACAGCTTTTTCCGAATAAATGATAGATAGCTATATAAAATAAGAGATTTATACTACATTTATGAAAAAGAAATTTAATGTAATTATAGAGCAGGGTGAAGACGGATACCTTATCTCAGAGGTTGTGGAACTTCCAGGATGCCACACACAAGGAAAAACACAAGAGGAATTGTTAAAGAATACCAAAGAGGCAATTCAGTTATATTTAGATGCGAAAGAAGATTTTGAAATTGAAACAAAATTTTTAAGTATCCAACAAATAGAGGTTTAACTTGCCAAAGTTGCCTTTGATGACAGCAGTAGATATAGCAAAAGTTATTGATAAACTAAAATTTAAATGTAAAAGACAAAGTGGGAGTCATATGTTTTTTGAACATGCAGATGGAAGAACAACAATCATACCAAACCACCCTGGAACAAAAGTAGATAGAGGTCTTTTGAATAAAATAATAAAAAAAGATCTTAAAATAACACGAGAAACATTCTTAAAGAAAAGATAAGTTCATATAACCTTAATTCTGTGCAGTTAAGATATCAACGCAAGAAATTCTTTCCTTGCCATACCAGCTTGTCTTATGATTGCTCGCAACGTTCCTTTGGCTAACGTTTTGTGTTTTGGAACTGTTAACCTTCTAAACGGCTGAATGTTTTGTCTGAGAATAATGTGGCTTCCTGTTTGGTGATCGATAGCATACCCTTGTTTAGTAAGGGCCTTAACAACAGTTTCTCCAGAAAGATTTGTTGGTAGTTTAGGGTGTTACTTCTATTACTACTTCACCAGTTGAAGGAGGAACGGATTCATTGTGTTTTTTGAGACTTTCTACATATCCTTGAATAGCATCTTTAATATTTTCTACTGCTTCTTCTTTTGTTTTACCTTCAGAAACACATCCAGGAAGCGCGGGACATTCAGCTACATAGATGCCGTTTTCATCTTGTTCAACAGTTATTCTATATTTCATGATTCTAATGCAAGGGGATTGATGTTTATATGTTTTATGCACTGAAAAACAAAAATGTTTCGAGAAAGAGTTCACCTAATCTTACTTCTATGCATATAAGATAAAAATACCCAGACACACCATATTCTTAATTATTACTATTCGAGTAAATGAGATATATTCGTTTCAGCCGGTCTTTGATAAACTGTTTGTTCATCACGAACACTTTTATCAAATAATGCTTCAAGCATATCATGTGGACGTTCCATTAATTCTCCCAAAAAATGACAACCATACGTAACTGTTGCCACACTTCTTTGTCCAAGATACCCCACAACTATTCCTGTAGGAACATGAGCAATTCGTTCAGCCATCCCTGGAGATAATTCTCCTACAAAGCGAAAGGTAGGAGAAATTTCAATCTTTGCTTCTATTAATGCATGTGCTAATTTTCCAAGATTAGTGTGTCTTGTACTATAGCGATTCTTACTTACAAAGGTCATAACTACACACCACCATAAAAAAGCTGTTCTTAAAGATTTCGCTGTGATTATAATCTTTAAGTATTGTTCATAAGTTTTTTTGATAGTTACCATCGGTAATTATACAAAAATATGTTCGATGGTTTTTTATAGACGAATATTTATCTTGAACAAATGGTTGAAAAGAACCCCAATAGTCGAAGAATAATTCTATGCAAAGGATGTAATGAAAAAAAAGAGTTCCATAGTAAAGAAATGTGCTATAAATGTTATAAGAAATACAGTTGGAAACCAAAAAAAGTTATTTGTAAACGGTGTCAACGAGAAAGACCCCACCATGCACGAGGTTATTGCAGTTCTTGTCACAATGTTGTTTATCATTATGATCTTATTAAAGCACATAATGCAAAAAAAAGCCACAATATTTCCTTAGAATTGTATAGAAAAATAACGGAAAAATGTGTATTATGTGGGTTTGATAAAGTTGTTGATTTGCATCACAAAGACGGTAATCACAAAAATGATCAAATATCCAATCTTGTCGGTCTTTGTCCGAACCACCATAAAATGTTCCATACCGAACCCTTTCGGGAAGAAATAGTTTCATGGTTAAAAAAGAAAGGATATTAATATTCGCTTGTTAATTATTAGCGAACTGCACCTAAGGTATATTAGGCGAAATCCTTTGTGTATAGTGTTTAGGCACTGCCTAGAGGTTTTAAGCGAAACGAAAGATTCTTTAAGTTCCTTTACGTAACCAGAGGATGTATCGAAGCCAATTAGACACACCACGATTGAATACCCGACGAGGGCTAGAGTCACTCCCCATGATTAAAAACGCCTTTGAAACAAGTAACGCCGACATGTTAGGCCGACTCCACACCTATCTTAGCACCACACTTGCAACTATGTACCCACTCCTTGCAAGAGATAACCAACAAAAAACTGATCGATTAGACCCCCTTATTGAAGATTTAGAGAGTTTTAGCAGAGATCTTGCTATTCTTGGACAAGGCATACCCTTTGAAACAGACATACCTTCTGCACGTGCTTCATCCATTCTTGGAGAGGTCTTAGGTTTGAGTCATACGGCACAAGCATTAGAACACATAAATTAATATTTTAGCATCGCTTACAAATTTTAATCATTCATCTAAACGGGCCTCTAACCTCTTCCTGTCAATGGAAGGAAGATTATGAAGATTAACTTTATGCCCCACATAAGGCCAACGCCTTGACCTCCTTCCACGGCGCAACCCCGTAATAGCATACGCAACACGGTCAGCTAGTTTAACAGCATTATACCGCTTATCTGCGCGAGGTTCAAAAAATACTGCTTCGCTCGGCACACCATAATCAACCAACGCATATCGCACAACCTCTTGCACCGTTTCATTAAATGGGTGGCCATCAACAACAACTTCAAATGGCTCACACTCTAATCGAATGACTGCTTCACAAATAAGTCTTGCCGTCGCAATAGCACGTATTCGAGAATACGCAACTTTATCCAAACCAACAGGAACTGTACAATACAAAAAATTATTAGCTTCCCTCAAAAAAGGAACAGCACGACCTGCAAAACGATTACGACCCTCAACTGTTTTCTTAATCGCCCCATGTTTACCCATTGGACGAGGCACAGATTCTCCAGCATGCAATGTATATGCAGCAAGAACTAAGGGCAAATCACCAGAGGTCCTCCTGTTATTACTTTCATCAACCCCAATCCGCGCAATTTGTTTTGCCGGACGACGCACTGCACTTGTCACCCACCCATTAGAGAAACTTCAAACCATATAAACATACTTTTGATAGAATGAGATTATCCCAACATAGTCATTCAGGTTTTTCAGAACGATACCCACATTGTTTACAATAACGAATACGAAATTCACCATCGGCAAATTTATGTTCACCAACATGTAATTGGTGGCCACATTCAGGACAATTTTCTCTTTGTTTCATACAAAAAAACCTTTAATCATTGCTTATAAGTTTTGAGCAGAATTATTCTTCTTCAACACCCTTTTTTGCTCTTTTTTGGGTAGCTTTTTTTGTTTGTTTTGGCTCATTTTTTTGGAAAAAAGATTTACCCTTATCTGTGATGCCAATATAGGTTTGTTTTCCTTTACGTATTTTTTTGATCATACCCATATCAACCAAAATACCCACATATTCCGACACTGTAGAACGTACTTTCCCATACGATTTACCAGGATAAATATCAAGTGCTAAGGCCTTTAATGGTACAAAATCCTGGCCTGATTCTCGCTGGAATGCCCCTAAACGGAAGAAAATAGCCCGTTGAGTCTCTGTGAGGTCTTCAAGAGGTGCATGGGATGATGAAGAAACAGGTATAACCTCTAGAGGAGTGTCAT
Organism: Candidatus Woesearchaeota archaeon; assembly: GCA_964622835.1. Taxonomy (GTDB): domain Archaea; phylum Nanobdellota; class Nanobdellia; order SCGC-AAA011-G17; family UBA489; genus JABIKK01. The sequence continues at coordinate 134,986 of CAZUSA010000002.1, forward strand.
AATAAGGTTGTTCTACTGTATGAGGGCCTTGAACCTGCCTTTGCGGCTGTTTTTTAGGAAGTTCTTGATCTCGCTCCGCTAAATAAGCAACAACTTGGGACATTTCTTCCATGCGAGACTCAATATTATCAAAACGCCGGTTATATTCACCGTCTTTATCCTTGAAAAAGGAGAGCCAGTCGCGGACGACCTTGATATCAGCCTTAACTCTAATGAAAGAATCTTTCAAATTTGCAGAAATCTGATTAACGTGCTCAACAGCCTTGTCACTCTCAGACCTCTTTCTCCCGAAAAACAGGAACCCCATGCCCTCTGAAGGGTGTTTATCCTTTATAAATGTACCCACGCGTCGGTACGTTTCGAAGACGTCTTAGACGCGTCGTAGACGTCTGTAGACATGTCGTCGACGGTTCGTAGACGCCTCCGACGCGTTTTACCGACGCGTTTTATAAAGAAATGAACGTTTCGTAGACGTCTCCGACGCATAAACGGGTATTTTGGAGGATGTGAGAAAAGGGAGATGATGCGTCGGTACAAGAAAAAAAATAAAAAAAATATAGAAAAAAGGGTCAATTTTTTCCTTTTTGAAGAAGTGAGACCGAAAATAAAACGGCTCGTGGGTTTTCCGACCGAAAACTTTTTGGTGTGTGGGTTTTCCGGCCGTGAATAAAACGGAAAAAGGGGTTATTTGGTGAAAGTGAGAGGTGAAAGTAGACTGTGGTCTTGGAAAAAGGGTAGTTATGAGGGAGTCCTATTAGAGAAAAGGGGTAGAATAGGGGGGATTCCAGAAAAAGGAGGATAAAATAGCAATAATAGCGGAAAAAGCCTTGTTTTTGCAAAAGAGAGTGTTGGAGAGATTGAAAAAGACTGAAAAAAAGGTAGGGTCAAAAAATGAATGTGTCAAAAAAGGGTTCATTTCGGAAAAGTGAGAGTTAAATCCGAAGAATAAATGGTTTTTGCTCAAGAAAGGGTTGTTTGATCAGCAAGATTCTGTCTGGACTGGATAAGCTTGACCAATGAATGGTGGTCAGTAAAGGCTTTATTTATGAAAAGTGAGGTTTTACCATTGAAAACTCGCTCTTTTACGACAGGAAGACCCTTTGCGATCAGGGCATTCACCGCGTTGCGAACGGGTGATTCTGTGACATTGAGGTGGGTGGCTATGGTGAGGTAATTTGTTTCGCCAAATTGCTGTCCTAGCTCAAAAATAGAGAGGAAAACAGAGAATTCTCTGTCGGTGAGAGTCCGGAAAGCAGCTTGGATTTCCGGCAAACTTGCCGGTTTTTTCATTGTAGGAGCACTGTTCGGCACTGTTTGGTATTGTTCGGCATTGTTCGGCATTGTTCGGTATCGTTCGGTGACCCCTTTATTTCCGGTGGAACTTTTCTTAGAATCGGCTAAAAAGCTCTTTATTTCAGAAATATCCTTTTTTAAGGATTGTAATAGAGATTCTAAGGCTATTTTGTCTCTTTTTCCTTCTTTTATCTCTTTTTTAATGGTTTCTAAGTCTTTCTCCAGTTTAAACATGTCCTCTTTAACATTAGAGAAAGAATTCTTTATCTTATCGCCAAAAACGTCTAAATCATCTGCCATTTGTGTCCAAAATTAGGCTATTTTAGATCTATTTAAATCTTACCAGAAAAGCATTGTTTGTCATTGTTCGGCATTGTTCGGCATTGTTCGGTGACCCCTTTATTTCCGGTAGAGATTCCGAAAAACCTTTCTGAACAGCCAAAGGAAGGTATCACCAGAAGGTTTGAGGCCAGCAGCAAGCAATTTTTGCGCAAAATCTTGTCCAACGCCTTTTTCTGTCGTTTCAGGCGGTTTGTACGGAAACAGCTGTTTTAGGGTGTGTCCTGTCAGAAAGCCCTCGTTAACCTCTAAACAAACGTTCCGATCAGTCTCCTGATCAAACACCTTACTTGCCAGACAATCCACGCAGAGCGTTTCTTTACACCAAACACCCTTTTTCAACGGCTTAAACCCATTCGGGCGGAGAAGCTGATCAAACAACAAGAACAAAACGTCTTGGATAGAACCCTTCTGATCTTCAGGAAGCGTCTGTCCAACAGCATCCAACACATGCACACGGCCAAGATAGGCTACATTCTTCTGTTTAGGTGCCTTACGGCTTTTTTTACGCCGCTTTGAACGCACAACATACGCATATCTACGCACAGAACCATCCTTATTTTTTCTGGCCTTCACACGCACATACATACGAGTGGGCACTACACAGAACTATATAATAATTTGCCTTAATTGTACGAGAACGACAGCCTACGAGGCTTTTGGTTTGGTCTTTCCCTCAACTTCATCCTTTTTCTTGATGGATAACCGAGGTAACGCAATATGAGGAGGCAACCCTACTTGCTGCGATAATGAAAGAGCCATAACGCCACATTTGGAGAAAACATAATTTACTAATTGGTAGGATAATTCTTGATCAATCTTCGCATCCTTATCCCATTCCTTGAGAATCTTATCCTTCCCTTCTTTATTCGTTAAAAAATGCAAATGACCCACAATATCAGTGGTTGCAATATCAGGAAGATAGGTTACTTTATACTCAAATTTAATCATCAATAAAGATTGCTTATCAAAACCCTTTGGAAGAGGAGCTTCAGTAACATCCAAAAACTTGATATTATTCTTCGCCTCAATATTACCTGTAGGTTTACCCTTCTTTTCAACAGCTACTTTTTCCAATGTAAAGTTTACAATCATGATAGACAGAAAGAAAAATAACAGGTTATAAAGGTTCCTCCTCCTTTAAAAAGAAGTCAAAAAACACCAAAATATTTTTAATAACTTCCACTCTAAAAAGAAGAGATGACTCGATTACGGACAACACTACAACACTGCGCTTTAGCACTTCTTGTTGGATGTGCTTCACCGCTTACTGTTCAAGAACCAACACCAGAACGTACACCTACAATTATTCCTGCACAACAACCCTCTTTTCCTGAAGAACTCGTGCCACCAACACCCCTCTTTCCACGAACAAAACTCCTTTCTATTAGTCCAGAAGATTATCTGCGAAGTGTAGATGGTGTTGCCCAAGATTTTAGATATGTTGGTATCCAAGGACTAACCTCTATGAGATATATAGATTATAACCAACAACCGCCACGCAGAGTTAACGGTGTTAACAATCCACACTCAGACTTTTTGAGACGCATCCCTGAAGGAACAGCAGTTATTGTAGGATACCGTCTTCTTCCCTTCATGGGCACTTATTTTTTAGAAAGTGGAACTGCAATGGTCCCCATCAAACGTGAACCAAAAAGAATATCTACAGCTATAGAATAATTATTTCTTCATAATCTTTCTACGAATAGCTTCATGACCTTTCCACACTAACACTTCGTTTAACACTTCTTCCAAACTATTCACAGGAATAATTGTGATCTTCTTCCTTTCTTTTATAGGAAGTAACACATCCTTAACATTAGCCTGAGGAATAATCACACGTTTAATACCTGCTTGAATTGCTGCTTCAATCTTTTGTGTGACACCACCAACAGCCAACACTTCACCACGAACAGATAATGACCCCGTCATCGCCGTATCCTGGCGAATAGGAATTCCCTTCAATGCAGACATAATAGCAATAGCAACAGCAATCGATGCAGAATCACCTTCAACACCCTCAGGTGTCTGTAAAAATTGAATGAATACATCATACTTCTCTTTAATATCCTCACCAAAATACTTGAGAATAATTGCTGAAACATTCTTTACTGCTTCCTTAGCAATTTCACCTAACTTTCCTGTCGCTACAAAGTCAGACCGTTTACCACCATAGGTCACTTCAGATTCAATAGGTAATAATACCCCTGAAAAATATGAATCAGAACCTACCACTGCTAACCCATTCACACGACCAATGCGCGATCCTGTAACCGTAATAATATTATGTTTTTTCTTATCAGCAATATGCTTATCAACAATCTGTTGTTCTAACGTCCGTGCTAATTTCTTTGCACGTTTAATATGCTCTGGTTCAACAAACTTTTTATTTTCTTCAAAGGCCAAATCACCAGCAGCCCGTACAAGACCACCAAGTTCGCGTAACCGTAACGTTAATTTCTTTGACACACCTGCACGAATACGTGCTTCCTGAATAATTGCTTGTACAGCTTCAAAGGTAAAATGAGGAATCTTTCCATCCTTCCTCACTTCTTGTGCAACAAACCGCGCAATACCCATCTGATTATCAGCAGTATCATCCATCATATCATTCATATGCACTTCATACCCATATCCACGAATACGCGAACGCAATGCTGGATTTAATTTCTTTACAGTATCTAATGTTCCAGCAGCAACCAATACATAATCTGTGGGAACATCATCAGAACGAACCATCGCACCCGATGACCGTTCGGACTGGCCAGTAATAGGATACTTTTTCTCTTGCATCGATGTTAAAATCTCCTGTTGTGATAATGATTGCATATTACCAATCTCATCAATAAATAAGACACCTTTGTTTGCCTTGTGAATCATACCAGGAATTAACCGCTCATATGCTGGTGTTCCAAGACCACCTGATTGTAAAGGATCATGTAATACATCCCCCAATAATGCACCTGCTTGCGAACCGGTTGCATCAATGAACGGTGCTTTTTCTTTCTTTGAATTATCAATCAATAACTTAGGAACCTTTGTTCCTTTCTTCATCTTTTTATTCAATCCCATAAAGACTAAAAACATACCAACAAAAATCATTGAACTAATTAACGATGCGGCAGCCATAATATCACCATATTCACGACGCACCCACCACGGTGTAAACAATGACGCTATAATTAAAATATAAAAGAAAATAGTTTGACCCTTAAACTGTTTTAACGATTCAAGTTTTAACCTATTAACAATTTCTAGCCCCTTCCCTTTTGGTAAGACTTGGATAGAAGGGTTTTGGTCATCAGTCGGATTATCCACCGATAAGACATCATCTAATTCTTCTTTCGGAATTAATTCAGCTAATGCTTGGCCTGTTAGCGACTTACCTGTACCTGGTTCGCCAATTAACAGCACATTCCGTCGTTGCTTCGCTGCCTTCTTAATAATGGTAACAGCACCCTCTTGTCCTATAATCTGATTAATAATCTTCGGACTGGTATCAATGTCCTTTGTTGTTGTAAATGCTCTCGCCTTCTTCGTTGGGGCCATAGTAAGAATGGAATTATAAGATGTCTTCTTCAGAAACAACTACAAAATCGCCAATAGCAATAACTGCAGAATAAGGAATTAACATATTATTTGTTGTATCTTTTTCTAAATCAAGACCTTCAGTATACGCTGTAGGATTCTTTAAAATAATCTGCATAAGTTCACCTGTGCGCACTTCAAAGGTAATATTACCAACTTCACCAAATCTTTTGCCTGATTTTGTGACCACTGTTTTTCCTAACAGTTGTTTAGAGTAATTTTTTTCTTCTTCTGCCATTTTTACCTCTGGGCGTTCCCTGCTATATAAATCTTTTGTGCTCTCATTCGTTTAAAAACTAAATGCCTCGTTCTAACAACATAGTAACCATTGGTTCGGGCATATACGCCAACACAGACACTGCTTTAATAGGTGGTTCAATTCTTATTTCTTGTACTTTATAATGCTTTAAAAATGAAGAAAAAACTTCAGGATAACCCAACTGTTGTAAGACAAATGCAGCCGCAACCGTCAAATATGTTCCTTGAACTTCAACATCATCACCATCTAATCCCTCTAAAATCTCTGCTTTTGTGAAACTAACCCCCTCACCAAGTTCTAACGTCTCTGGCAAGAGCGATTCAAAGGATTTACGAGAAAATGTGAAAATCTTGAAATAATCTGTTACTGCCTCTTTTCCTATTTCTTTCGTTAAATCATCACCAATTAAGGTTTTAGGATCACCACCAGCAAAATTCACAACAGTCCCGATAAGAGGAACAGTATTCTTGCTATACACAAATAATGATGTGCTTTCTTGGATTTGGCCTAATTCTTTTGCATCACTTAATACAGCCCACACTGTTCCTGCACCAACAATAAATAATAATAAAAAAGTAATCCCAATAGCCTTCTTAACAGATTTGAGAAGGAACGATAAGAGAAATAACACTACTAAAAAAATAATGGATGTTAGTGTTATTATATCCATGAGGAAACAAGATGCTCTTTCTGCTTAAAATAGTACCTGTTTTTGGGTGAGAACCCCACACCACAGTTTCTTGTGGAAAAGAAATATCCGAAAAAAATCTTTTCCATCGTGGTTTCTTGCTACGCAACCAACAAAACAACCAAACTACCAAGAAAATGACGTTATACGTTTTATTTATATATTGTATTATAAGTTTTTATATTATATTATATAGAGAATGATATTATTATTATTGAAAGTAGATATTGTTTTTTATATTTGATGAATTTAGGCAAAAAAACACCGAAAAAAAGAAAACAAGTACTCCATAGGAAATAGAGGTGTCAGTGGGGTATATCTTTAAATAAACAGATAATGAAATAAACAAAAATGGTGGACGTAAAATCTTTTCTTCGCGACTATGCAACCAAACAAAGTCTTTTCAAAAACAAAAAATTCCTCCAATCAAACTACATACCAAAAAAAGTACCCTATAGGGAAGAACAAATAAACCAAATAGCAGGAATACTCGCACCATCACTACGAATGGAACGACCAAGTAATCTTTTCATCTACGGAAAGACAGGAACAGGAAAAACACTAGCAGTCAACCATGTTGTTGAACAAATAGCAGAAGTAGCACAAGAAAAAAAACTTAATCTCAAAGTTGTTAATTTAAATTGTAAACTTAAACGCATAGCAGATACAGAATATAGACTCGTTGCACAAATATCACGAGAACTTGGACAAGACATACCACCAACAGGACTGCCTACTGACGAAGTGTACAAAATCTTTGTACGACACTTAGAAAAAGAACCAACACTACTCTTACTTGTTCTTGACGAAATAGATGAAATTGTAAAAAACACCGGCGATAAAATATTATACAACCTTACACGTCTTAATACCGAATTACAAAATAGCGAAATATGTCTTATAGGTATTAGCAATGATCTCATGTTTATTGACAATGTTGATCCGAGAGTAAAAAGTAGTTTGAGCGAAGAAGAACTTGTCTTTCCACCCTACAATGCAATACAATTACAAAAAATACTTCGAGAGCGTGCAATGTTGACGTTCGATAAAAGCATCATCGGTGAAGGCGTTATTGAAAAATGTGCAGCCTACGCAGCAAAAGAACATGGAGACGCGCGAAGAGCCTTAGAACTTATGCGTGTTGCTGCAGAACTAGCAGAACGGAATAATGCCGAAAAAATCACTGTTGATTATATTGATACCGCAGAAGAAAAAATAGAACGAGACCGTGTCGTAGATATTATAGCAACACAACCAAAACAATTTAAAATAACACTCTACTCTATATTACACGTTTCTGACGAATACAAAAAGAAAAATAGTTCAGACTTTTACACCGGCGATATTTACGAAAACTACAAAGAATATTGCCTCAAAACAGGAACAAAACCGCTCACTCAACGACGTGTAGGAGACATCATCGCAGAACTAGACATGTTGGGAATCATTAATGCTCGCGTCATCAGTAAAGGAAGATACGGTCGAACACGCCATATCACTTTAGGCATACCAGAAAACATCATCACCAAAGTAACAACCATGCTCCGCGAAGGACTTGGATTATGACTAAAGAAAACAAACAAATACTCACTGCATTTATGCAGCGAGGCTACCTCCTTTCACCAGAACTTCTCAAAAGTGCCACACTCAACAAAGAATTTCTTAACAAAATAGACACAAAAATAATAACTAAAGAAAAACCTGTCGTTATAGGAAAAGATGTCTTTCGAGGCGTCAATGGAAAAGGTATTGGTAATATAAACTGGAGAGAATTTGAAAAAAGTCGTGTACTTCATGAACGAGGCAAAACTAATAGAGTATATACATCATTTCTTGAATTACTTTTTGACACACAAGAAGAACCAATTGTAGAAGAACCCGTCGTAGACGCCTTCGAACAAGAAATACCTGAAGTGCAGGTAGAAGAAGAACAGCACACACAAGAACATGTAGTTGTAGAACAAATACAAGCAGTCGTGCATAAAGAAGCAGTAAAAGAAGACGTGAAAGAAGAAATACAACCACACGTCATCGACAAAAATAGACTCGTTACCGTACTCAAATCCTATGAAAAAGCACCAAAAAAATGGCAAGTCAAAGACTTTACTTTCTACTTCAAACGACGATACCAATTTTTACAACAAATACTCCAAACACGACAAGAACTCCAAAACTTAACCTCAATAGCACGCATAAAAACCAAACAAGAACGAGAACAAGTAGCATGTGTAGGATTAGTCTATGATAAACGACTCAGTAAAAACGGGAATCATCTCATTTCTCTTGAAGACCCTACAGGCATAATCACCATCCTCGCAAAACCAGATGTAGAAGGTGTTGATGATATTTGTCTTGATGAAG
>CAZUSA010000002.1:143613-146229 GCA_964622835.1 Candidatus Woesearchaeota archaeon
ACCATCCTCGCAAAACCAGATGTAGAAGGTGTTGATGATATTTGTCTTGATGAAGTCATTGCCATTAAAGGATCTACAGCAAAAAACATGGTCTTCGCAAAAACACTCTTCTTCCCAGATATACCCGTTATCACCAAACCAAAAATGGCACAAGAAGATGCATACTTTGCCGTCATCTCAGACATCCACGTAGGATCACAAAACTTCCTTGAAGACAAATTATTGCGATTCATAGACTGGCTTAATCTAAACAACATCTCAGACAAAGAAAAATTCATTGCAGAACGCGTAAAATATCTCTTTATTGTTGGCGACCTTGTTGCAGGAACAGGTGTCTATCCCCACCAAGAATCAGAACTTGTTATCAAAGACCTGCGATCCCAATACATAAAACTTGCAGAATACTTATCAAAAATACGCAACGACATAACACTTATTATTTGTCCAGGAAATCACGATGCAACACGCATGGCAGAACCACAACCGCCATTACTCAAAGAATTTACCGCACCACTCTTTGAATTAACCAACGCTGTCTTTGTGAGCAGTCCAGCAGTTGTCAACATACACAAACAAGAAAACTTTGAAGGCTTTAATGTGTTAATGTATCATGGCAGTAGTTTCCATTATTATAATAATTCTATTTCACACTTGCGAGAAGGAGATGCAAAAAACCATCCTCACTTGACATGGCAATACCTCCTCAAAAAAAGACACCTTGCACCAACCCATGGAGCAACCGTTTACTTACCAGATCCAGAAGAAGATGGATTGCTTATTGATACCGTGCCAGACATTGTTGTCAATGGAGACATCCACCGATCAGACCTTGGTAATTACAATGGTGTCATTACTATATCACCATCCTGTTGGGAGAAAAAATCACACATACAAGAACGACGAGGAAACGAACCAGATCCTGGTAATGTTCCTTTCTTTAATATGAAAACACGGGAGACAACATTTATTGATTTTAACAAATGAACACACAAGACTATTTCACAAAAATTGACAAAGAAGTCCATGATGTCTATCATATAGCAGAAGCAGCACGAAAAATGTGCTTAGACCCTGAACCAAAACCAGAAATTGTCATTGCAAAAAACATGGCAGAACGCGTTGTTGGATTAATTGGTGTTGTCGCACCAGAACTCATGGAAACAAACATCATTAACCGCATCAAAGAACTTGAAGAACAATATGGTGCGCAAGACTGGCGTATTGCCTTAACAATAGCGCATGAAGTTGCCCAAGGATCTTTCTTTCAATTTGAAACAACACTGAGAGCAATGGAAGTTGGTATACGAGTGGGTATTGCCTACATTACCAATGGTGTTGTGAGTAGTCCCTTAGAAGGATTTACAGAACTCAAACTTAAAAAACGACGTGATGGCAAAGAATACTTTGCATTATACTTTTCAGGACCCATGCGAAGCGCAGGAGGAACAGCATCAAGTGTTTCCATTCTTATTGGGGATTATGTACGAAGAAAAATGGGATACCACCCGTACGATGCAGAAGAAAATGAAATACGAAGAACATACACAGAACTCTACGACTACCATGATAGAATTACCAACTTACAATATCTCCCAAGTGAAGAAGAAGCACTCTTCATGATAGGAAAAATACCTGTCCAAGTAGATGGAGAACCAAGTGAAAAACTAGAAGCAAGTAATTTCAAAGGACTTGATCGTGTTGACACCGATAGATTACGCAATGGCGTATGTCTTGTTGTTGGTGAAGGTATTTGTCAAAAAGCAGCAAAAGTCTACAAAAATCTTAACAAATGGGGGAAAGACTTTGGTCTCGAAGACTGGACAGCATTCTTAGGAGAATTTGTCGAACTACAAAAAAAGAAAAAAGCAAAACAAAAAACAGAAGATACAAGCGACCAAAAAATAAAACCAGACCACACCTTCATCAAAGACATTGTTGCAGGACGACCCATCTTTACTGATCCCATGACAGAAGGAGGCTTTCGTTTACGCTATGGAAGAACACGCATATCTGGACTTTCTGCACAATCAATGCACCCTGCAACCCTGGCAGTGCTTGATGATTTCATTGCTATAGGCACACAACTGAAAGTTGAACGTCCAGGAAAAAGTACCGTTATTTCACCATGTACAGACATTGACGGGCCCATTGTACGATTACGCGATGGCACAGTCTTGTATTTAGATGATCCCCTTGAAGCAAAAAAAATATCCAATCAAATTGAAGAAATATTGTACTTAGGAGACATTCTTATTTCCTACGGAGACTTCTTTGACAGAGGCCATGTATTAGCACCACCAGGATACTGCCAAGAATGGTGGGCACGAGAATTAGAACAAGCACTAACAAACACAACACATGATGAAACAACAACAACACATGCACAATCATTTGTAACAGATAATTTCAAACCGTTGACGTTTAAAGAAGCATTAACTCTTTCCCAAGTCTTTCACATACCCTTACATCCAAAATATACATACTTCTGGGAACATATTTCTTTAGATGAATTAAAACAACTACATCAATGGTTTGCACAAGCAGCAACAAAAGATACAAAAATAATTTTACCCATTGCAGAAGACATACCTAAACAAACACTTGAAAGGTTAGGTG
>CAZUSA010000002.1:146329-150778 GCA_964622835.1 Candidatus Woesearchaeota archaeon
GTAGGTGACGAAGGCGGACGATTACGTAGTTTCCAAAGTGCACTCGACAAAGGATATGTTACAGGAGAGTTTCCCTTACTCCACTGTCCTGAATGTGACAAAGAAACTATCTACCACCTCTGTGAGAAATGTGGAGAAAAAACAACACAACGCTACCTCTGTCCACTTTGTGGTGTTTCTGATACAGAATGTCATGAACAAGCACGCAGTTACAAACGATGGAAACTTCCTATTGAACCGTACTATCACAGCGCTGTTTCTATTTCAGGATTGCCACTCAGTAAAGTACCCGCACTTATCAAAGGCGTTCGAGGAACAAGTAACAAAGATCACATACCAGAACATCTTTCCAAAGGATTACTTCGTGCAGCACACCAATTATATGTTAACAAAGACGGAACCATTCGTTATGACATGACAGAAATGCCCATTACCCATTTCAAACCACAAGAAATTGGCACATCAATAACACGATTAAAAGAATTAGGGTACACCGTCGACATCCATGGTGAAGATTTAGAACGTGACGATCAAGTTGTTGAAATGTTCATACAAGATGTTATCTTACCATCAACCTCAGAAAGTCTTGACGAAACATCAGATGAAGTATTCATACGTACCGCACAATTTGTTGATGACTTACTTGTTAATGTGTATGGACTTGAACCCTTTTACAATGTAAAAACCGTTAAAGATCTTGTCGGCCACCTTGTTCTTGGACTTGCACCACACATCAGTGCAGGTACTGTTGGACGTATCATTGGCTTTTCAAAAACACAAGTCTTCTATGGTCACCCCTATTTTCACTGTAGTGTACGGCGAGATTGTGATGGTGATGAACTCTGTATTATGTTCTTATTAGATTCCTTACTTAATTTTTCACGCCATTATTTACCAAGCCATCGGGGAGGGACGCAAGACGCACCACTCGTTCTAACAAGCACTATTACTTCCACAGAAGTTGACGACATGGTCTTTAATATGGACGTTGCATGGCGGTACCCCCTCGAATTCTATGAAGCAGCTGGGGCCTACAAAAACCCATGGGACGTTAAAGTACCTAAATTAAACGAACGATTAGGCACAGAAAAAGAATACCATGACTTTGGTTTTACCCATAAAACAGAAGACATCAGTCAAGGACCTGCATGTAGTTCATACAAATCAATACCCAGCATGCAAGAAAAGGTCCAAGGCCAAATGGAACTTGCCAAACGCATACGCGCCGTTGATAAAGAACGTGTTGCAAAACTTGTTATAGAACGCCATTTCATGAGAGACTTACTTGGTAACTTACGTAAATTTAGTTCACAAATGTTTCGATGTGTCGCCTGTAATGAAAAATATAGAAGACCGCCTTTGGCAGGACATTGTCTTAAATGTAAAGGGAAAATAATCTATACTATTTCACATGGCAGTATCATTAAATATTTGGAACCAAGTTTAGATCTTGTTAACGAATATGTTTCATCACCTTACTTGAAACAAACATTAGAATTAACAAAATTACGCATAGAAAGTATCTTTGGAAAAGTAAAAGACAAACAAGAAGGTCTTGCAAAATACTTTTAGAATACTCTTCCAAAATAAAATATCATTGTTGGAATCATTAACACTCCCATTAAGGTGGTTTTATTCACATCATATTTGTACGGTAAGTATCCGATAATTGTTGCAGCACTTACAATCAGTAACCCAGTACCACCACTAAGAACAACAATAAGAATTAATAATAAAAAAATAGTCCACTTACCAACCGCTTCAGGATTAATCTTATTCTTAATAATCGCACATTGTCGTGAAAGGAGGATACAGAGCACTGTACAAGGGAATGCAAGGAGTAAGCCTAAGGCAAACAAACTGGTTATTTCAGGGGGTGTTACCGTTCCCAAACTTTGAATAGCAGCAACAGCACCATTTCGTGCACGATTCAATTCTAATAACGTTGCAACACTAAACACAATATTTACTGTGTTTAAACACCCCACTAAAATTAAAAAATCACTCTTTTTATTATTCTTACATACTGTTGTTTGAATACTTGCTGCTTGTGCAGGACCAAGTGCAGGAAGAAAAGAAAAGAACGAACCAAAAAATAATGATTGACCAATAGTTTTAGCACTTGAGGTAGTTACTTCTGGTTCCGTAATTATTTGTGGATTAGCATTCCTATTCGTCGTTAATAATAATGCAGGAAACGCAAACAACCCCGTAAATAAGGGAAGTAATGGTTCTTGAATTGCATCTTGTAATGTTACCACACCTAACAATCCAGACAAACAAAAAATAATAGCAGCTGCACGTTTATTCTTTTGTCTATTAATCAAAAACATACTCGTGTATAATAACATCCACGGAATACTTTTTTCCGCATAGGGATATATTTTTTTGAGAAACGTACGAACAAAAGGAATTAATGCAGTTGTTCCTAATAATGCAACAAGTGATCCTATTAATGTAAGAAGAATAGCTTCATGACCTTTCCCTTTGCGCGCATATTCCTGCATAGGATGGGCTGAAGCAGCAGACTCAGGATCTGGAGTAGCCAGATATGTTGCAGGAATCGTATTGAGAAATGTATGTGTTATAGCCGTAGCAAAAATCAATGTTGCTGGCTTTGCCAACGGCATCGTCACTAGAATACCTGCCACAAGATTAGGATGAACCCCTGGGATCATACCAGTAATCGTTCCTAAAAGAATGCCTCCAAGAATGCTAAAATCCATCTTTAGATCCTTTTTTTGTGCTTTTAAGCGCTCTCTGGCCCTTTTTTCGTTGATTTTTCAGGGAAAGATTTATATATTAACAATTGTTAATCTGGCTACAATGACCGAAGAAAAGCTCAAACTCATCCAACCACAGGAAATTGAAGCATGGTATATCTTACCTATTATACGTAAAGAATTAGCTCTTGCCATGAAAGCAGAAGGTCTTGACCAACAAAGTCTAGCAAAACTATTAGGTATCACTCCTGCAGCAGTATCACAATATGTTAACAACAAACGAGCAAGCGATTATACTCTCGAACATGGTCTTAAGAAAGAATTTACCCTATCTGCAAAACAAATAGTTGATGATAACACCTTAATCTTTTCAGAAGTACAACGACTCCTCAAAATACTCTGGGATCAAGGCATCGTTTGTGAAATACACCAAGAAAAAAGTTGGTGCCCAGATAACTGTGAGGTGTGTCTCAAATGACTGAACACAATGTGTATATGGATAACAGTGCAACAACACGTATGTTACCAGAAGTAAAAACAGAAATGGATAAATATCTTTGTGATTTATATGGTAACCCTGGAAGTTTCCATTCCATAGGGCTTGTCATCAAAGAAGCACTCAAGGATGCACGACAACGAACAGCAACACTCCTTAACGCACGACCAAATGAAATTATTTTTACCGGTGGTGGAACAGAAAGTATAAACATGGCTATCAAAGGACTTGCATACAAATACGAAGGCAAGAAAAAACACATTATTACAACAACCATGGAACATCACGCTGTTCTTGAAACCTGTGAATACTTAGAAACAAAAGGATTTGAAGTAACCTATCTCAAAGTAGACCATCACGGTATGGTAGATCCTCAAGCAGTTAAAGAGGCTATTCGTGAGGACACCTTCTTAGTATCAATAATGTACGCAAACAACGAAGTTGGCACCGTGCAACCGATTGCAGAAATAGGAGCAATCTGTAAAGAAAAAGGTGTTAAATTTCATACAGACGCATGTCAAGCATCAGGCTATCTCAGTCTTGATACAACAGCACTTAATGTTGACTTATTCACCCTTAATGGAAGCAAAGTATACGGTCCAAAAGGTGTAGGACTATTATATGTAAAAACAGGAACTGTTCTCGAACCATTAATTCATGGTGGCGGACAAGAAAACAATCGTCGATCAGGAACAGAAAACATTCCAGGCATCATGGCCTTTGCAAAAGCATTAGAAATTGCACAAGCACACAAAGCAGAAGAAGTACCACGATTAAGCGCATTACGTGACAAATTCATCAAAGGCGTACTCAACACAATACCAAAAACAATACTCAACGGACATCCAACAGAACGATTACCCAATAATGTTAACGTAAGTTTCTTAGACATAGAAGGAGAAGCGATCCTATTATACTTAGATGCACAAGGTGTGTACGCATCAAGCGGTAGTGCTTGTACATCAAAAACCTTAGATCCATCACACGTTATACTTGCAATGGGCGTTCCTTACGAATTTGCTCATGGAAGCATACGATTTAGTCTTGGTAATGAAACAACAGAAGCCGATGTTGACTATGTTCTTTCCATACTACCAAAAATTATTGAAAACCTTCGAGCAATATCACCTTTCAACTTAGACATGAAAGACATCGAAGCAAAACATCCTCACATTATGCAACAAGCAGGAGGCGCATTACAATGAGCGAATTAACCGTACTAAACACACC
>CAZUSA010000002.1:150878-198304 GCA_964622835.1 Candidatus Woesearchaeota archaeon
ACCAGAAACAACCACACAAGGTGATGGTGTTTCCCATGATGGAAAATCTTGGTTCTACACAGATGTTGTTAAAGAACACTTCTTTAGCCCGCAAAACATCTTCAAAACAAACGACGAAGCTGTCGCATACGAAAAAACAGCAGATGGCATCGGCCTCGTTGGCAGTCCTGCATGTGGCGACGGTATGAAAATGTTCATTAAAATTGATAAAGAAACAGAAAAAGTATCTGACATCAAATGGCAAACATATGGTTGTGGTACCGCTATCGCGAGTACTTCAGCATACAGTGTCATGCTCACAGAAAACGGTGGTAAAACCATTGACGAAGCACTTGCAGTCAAACCAAAAGACATTGCAGATTATTTAGGTGGCATTCCCGCACGGAAATTCCACTGTAGCGTTCTTGCAGACAAAGCGTTTAATGAAGCAATCAATGATTACTTCAGAAAAACAGGACAAGAACAACGCATCAAAGTTGGCAGTGCAAAAGTTATAGATAAAATACTAAAAATAACAGATCACGATATTGAACACGCAGTCCTCGAAGGTGCACACACCTTTGAAGCCGTTCAAAAAAAGACAAAAGTTGGCGTTCACGACAAGGAATGTATCCCTGTTGTTAACAAACTCATCGAACAATACAAAGAAAAATACTTTGGAGAAGATTAACAATGGAACAAACACAAACAGAAGCACCAAAAATAACAAAAGATATGACTATTGGAGATATCTTAGAACACAACAAAGAACATGCCATGAAACTCTCAGAAATCATGACTGATGTAGGGTTGCATTGTGTAGGTTGTGGTGCTGCTACGTTTGAAACACTAGAACAAGGTGTTGTCGGTCATGGCATGAGTCAAGAGGTTCTTGATAAACTTGTCAAAGATCTTTCTGTAGTTCTTGAAGATGCACCTGCTGCAAAAGTAGAACACAGTGATACACCTATTAGCCTAACATTACCTGCTATAACTAAAGTAAAAGAACTCCTTCTTAAAAATGATAAAAAAGAACACGTTCTTCGCGTTGCCGTTCTTGCCGGTGGTTGTGCAGGTCATTCATATGATCTTGCTCTTGTTGCAGTAGCCCAAGATAATGATGTTGTCTTCAAACAAGATGGCATTACCATTGCAGTAGACAAAGGAAGTTTAGACAAATTGGATGGTGTCGAAGTAGACTATGTTGATACACTCAACGAAAGCGGTTTTAAATTTGGAAATCCCAATGCTAAATCTGGCTGTGGATGCGGTAGTTCATTTAACTAAACTGTTGCATAACAAATCCTATTGCAGAAATAATAAGCGATAGGGCAATTAATTTTTTTTCAATAGGTAATAAATTCATTACGCTGTACTTGTTTGTTTATTAAAAAAGATTCTTGGAATTATCTCGGAGAACATTCACTCTTCATATTCATGATGGATAGTATCAATAATTTTTTCTGCCTTTTTTTCACCCATTCTTTCCATTTTTCGTAACGTCTCTTCACGTGCCGTAAAAATATTCTTAATAGAACCAAAGGTCTTCAATAATGAACGGGCCAATGTTGGACCAACACCAGGTAGTGCTTCAACAATGTATTCTTGACGTTCTTTCAATGTTGCTGCCTTACGTTTAGGAATTAAGGAATAATGACGTGAAGGTTTTTCCAAACGCTTGGCAATAACAGCTAAGACAGCAGCAGTATCCTTTACACTTTTGGTATAAATAACAGGAATTTGAAAATCAATAGCAATCGCTGCAAGCATACCACGAATAGCATTAGGATGGAAATTACGTAACGTATAGATATTACGATCACCTTCAATAATCAATAATTGTTTTGAAAAATTACGCTTTAATTCAAGTAATTGGCGTAAAATACGTTTATCCATCATCGAATTTAAAAAATCTAATTGGGTCTTTTTCTCAATACCCAAGGCATATACATTTCCTTCCTTATCTTGTGTTTCAACAATAAAATCAGCAGACTCCAACGTACGAATATCTACTTCAAAACCACGACGCGCTAAATCTTTTGTAATACCAGATCTCCTTTCACGATGATCCACAATAATATCCATTAGTCCAAACCTCGTTGCATATATTTTAACAAATTATGCATCTTTACTTCCTTTCTTTTTGCCGTCCATAACATTGCTTCATCTAAGGTCTTTTCAGCAATCAAATTTATTATCTTACCCGGTCTAATTCTTGCAACTCTTCCGGAACGTTGAATCTTTCGTATTTCAGACGCCGTATGATCATAAAAAATAGCAACATCTAACGAACCCATAGATAATCCTTCTTCACCAATAGACGTACAAATTAACACATTAAAGACACCCTGATTAAACTTTTCAATCGTTGCTAATTGATCCTTTTGAGAAACACCATCTTTTTGGCCTACTAAGATTGTAGGAAGAATACCTTCTATTTGTTCCAATTCTTCTTTTAATTCTTTTACTGTCGCACGATAATTAGCAAAAATAATTGTCTTTGTAGTTGTATCTTTCTTATATTCTTCTGCCATAACTTCTAACAACTTTACAACCTTTGGATGTTTTGTTTTATTAGCAATTAGTGCATCATTAATCTCCTTGGCCTTTACAACATTTGCATTTTTTAACAAATTACTTGCCGCACGACTTTTTTCAGTACCAACTTTCTTAAAATAATCATCCAATGCACGTGGCGTTTGTGTTTCGATAAGGCCAATAGCGTGTTGCGTTTTAATCAGTTCAGCAACCTCAGAAACGCCCCTATACGCTGTAACGTCTCCTTGTTTAATGCGCACTTGAAACTCTCGCTGATAGCGTAACAAATCAGTTTTGTTAATGGCAGATGCCGGCTTGTTTACACGATACTTCTTTAGCCCACCAGCTTTACTTTTGTAATGATTACGTAACAATTCTTGAATCGTTTTCATTTCAGGTGTCAACTGCACTTTAATATTTTCAACATGACGCTCCTGAATATGATCAACCAAATCATTATCTTCTTCAGTACGTAATTCAATATGTTCAATAAATAAATTATCACACACTTCCTTTACTTTTTCTTTTGTCGCACCAGGAGACGCCGTCAATGCAAAAATTTGACCATCTGTTCGTTGCTGTTGATACAATCGTGCAACCTGTGTATTTGCAAAATGTTCCATTGATCGATGACACTCATCAACAACCAATAATGAAACATTGTCTAAAGAAATTCTTTTTTTTTCAACATCAAACTGAATCGTTTGAGGTGTAGCAACAATAACTGTGGCATCATCAAACTGTTTTTTTCTTTCATCAGGAGAAATCATACCTGTTAACAAAATTATTTTATCAGAAGGAATGCTCGTCGATGATGTAATTTCTTTAGCAATCTGTGAAGCTAACGGTTTTGTAGGAGAAATAATAATACTTTTACTGTTTTCATATCTGTTTAATCGATCAACAAGAACCATGATAGCAACTTTTGTTTTACCCGTTCCTGTCGGTAAACATACAAGTGTGTTTTTGTTTAGAGCTGCACCTACAATGTTCTGTTGATACTCTCTTGGTGAAAAATCACGAATTGCATACATCTTTAAACCCCTGTAGACTGGCTTAGTCTATGATATTACAGCTTTTTGGTCTTTTAGACATCTTTGCAGGTGTAGCTCTTATACTAGCCCATTTTGATGTGACCTCATCACTCTTTCTTACTATGGGGATCATTATCATCCTTAAATCTTTGGTCTATTTTGGGGGTTTTGCCAGTTTTGTCGACATCTTTGGAGCCATCTGGCTACTCGTCGTAGATATGTCCACAATAACACCATGGCCAGCACTTACCGGACTCTTTATTTTCTGGTTCTTTCAAAAAGGTGTTTTTAGCTTCTTTTCTTAAGCCTTAAAATCCATAAAACTTGCAAGATAATATGCACTACTAATAAGGGCAGCAAAAACAAGACCCAAGAAAATAGACTGTGTCGGTGAAGTAATTCTTGTTAATCCAAACATAGCAATAACCAAAACAATACTAAAGATGTATCGTGCAGGAGCACCAATCATTGCAACCAACCCATTTAATCGTGGTAGTGGGAGTAACATACAAAATGCTAATGAAAAAGGAACAATGGCGGCATTACTGTTTTTAGAAGCAATAAACACGCCAACCAATGCAAGCACCAAGGGACCAGCAAGAGCAATCGTTGCTAACTCACTCTCCTTAGGCTGTGCAAACTTGTGACCCAACCTACTTGCTTTCGTATGGTGGAATACAGGATTAATAACTGCAGAAAACATAGCATTACCCGCACTAAATAATGTTATGAACAACGGTAAAATAATTCCCCAATACATGCCACCACGTTGTAACGTACTGCTCTTACCCCAACCAAACCGCTGCGTCTTCCATACTTGGAAAGAAACCGAAACACCACTCTTACGTGCAACATACCGTGTTATTGCAGCGCACAATAATAAAAGTAATAACACAAAGACAATTTGTTGTAAGAAATTTTGAATCCACAATGATTGAACAAAGACTTCACGTCCATCATCAAATCCAAACACAAGCCCTAATAATACTGCTGCGCCTAAAAACAGTAATGATTCCTCTTTTTTTTCACCTAACCTCATTTTTGTTTTTTTATTAATGCAAGAATACCTCGCACATGACCTGCTCCAATAACAGCAACCACCTTCTCTTGTTCCTGCATGATTTTATATAAACTTTGTGCCATCCTTATTTCACGATCAACAACAATTGTTTGATACAACGAGGGATACTCTCGTTTCATTTGCTTTGTTAATTCCTGGATCTTCTTTTCAGAAGGGACCTTTCGTAAATCAAACCCGTCCATTATATTTTTTCCAGTGAGCACTTTCAAACAATCTTTCAAAAACTTGCCTTTTTCTTTCCAGGTTATTCGTTTAGAAATATTCTTTAAGGTTACATGAACATCAATATCAATTAATGCAACAGGAATCTTCTTTTCACGAGCAATTATAACCGCTTCTTTCATCTCACCGCCAGGTGATGTGCCAATAGTGCTGCTTAATTTCTTTTCCTGCCATGCACCTACCAAACCAAACAACCACCCCTTAACACCAACACGAAATAAACTCTTTACCGTGCTTCCTTTCTTTTTTTCAAGTAACGCAGCCAACCGACCACGATCTAATTCAATAGCAATCACCGTAGGCTTCTCCTTTTCAATCGTTTTTCGCACCGTTTTTACACTCGAAGAAGCAACATGGGATGTCCCTACAATAATGAGGTTTTTAAAACGTCTAATCATTTTATATAACACACACGGAAACTTTTATAAAGATTGGGCAACTTTTCAGCCCATTAGGAGGCGCATTCCATGCTCAAACTTAAAAAAATAACAGGTGTTTACGATATGAAAGTCTTTACAGACTCAGGTGACTACTTCGGTGATATCGAAGAAGCAATCGTTACCATGACCAAAATCTTTGGATGGCGCATACGTGCAACACGCAGTTCTTCCCTTTCAAAAGTACTCGGCGGAGCAAAAGGTGTTATCGTGCCTCACAGACTCGTTAAAGCCGCAGGCGATATTATGATCATCAGTAAAACAGCCATACCAGAATATGGCGACGTTGGTGAAGGCGGAGCTCCAGAAGAAGGACTCGTCGAAGGAGAACTGTAATAGTTTTCTGAAATAAAAAAAGGTGATTCATTGGCTTCTCCACTCTACGATACAATAGAATTCATGAGATCCTTCGGGATTTTCGACGTTGTCTTGCCATTCCTTTTAGTCTTTACCGTTATCTTTGGCGTTCTTGAAAAAACAAAAATCTTTGGTAGTGAAAATAAAAAATCACGAAAAAACTTAAACGCCATGCTC
The DNA here is from genome assembly GCA_964622835.1 of Candidatus Woesearchaeota archaeon. Lineage (GTDB taxonomy): Archaea > Nanobdellota > Nanobdellia > SCGC-AAA011-G17 > UBA489 > JABIKK01. The sequence goes on from CAZUSA010000002.1 coordinate 156,704, forward strand.
GCATTTACCATCGGTTTCTTTGTCGTCTCCATGGCGCAAGTTGTGTACGTTATACAAACAGCGTTACCATGGATTATGATGTTACTTATCTTTATCATTGCATTTATGATTGTTTACGGATCAACATTACCAGAACTTGGACATAAAGGATTTAATTTATGGAAAGACTTTGGAAAACACAGAGGTAAATTTGGCTTTGGTGTTTTCATTGCTATCATTGCTATCGTCTTAGGATCCATGGATATGTTGCAGGGATTTGTTAATTGGTTGTTCAATCGCGTTACAGGACCAGGTGTTGGCACTGTTATACTCTTAGCTGTCGTTGGTATTTTCATGTGGATTGTCCTTAAAGATCCAAAAGGTGCCAACAATCATGATGACAGTGATGATGACAGTAGCGATGATGACGAATGATACCATCACACAACACATAAAAAGGGATAACACCCTCTAAAAGTATATACATGAGGTGCATCAATGGATTTTTATAACCTACTCAACGAATTTGACATCATTGGTGGGTTCGACGTTTTTTTACCATTCCTTTTAGTCTTTACCTTAGTCTTCGGTGTTCTTTCCCGTATGGACCTCTTTGGCGATAACAGTAAACGCCTCAACAGTATCATAGCACTTGTACTAGCAATCTTCTTCTTGAATAATACTTATCTTATCTTTGTCTTACAACGATTCTTACCTAATGTATCACTGATCTTGATTATCTTTTTATCAGTACTCTTGTTTATGGGCATCTTTATGAAATTTGATGAGGCTCACTATAAATCTATGAGGTCATGGGGGATGGTTGGATCCATCATCGCCATTTTATTTGCCTTGTTCTCAGACATCTTCACACCTGCAGGACTCTTTTCACAATACACTGATGCACCTGGGATGTTCTTCATGATAGCACTCCTTGTTATCGTGGGCATATCCATGTTTGGTGGTAGTGATGGAAATAGCAATCGTGATGAAGAAGATAAGTTATTAGATAGGATAATGGGTAGAGGGAAAAGAAGATAATGGCCACATTACTTGACGCAACGGGACTTGGAGATATACTTAGTTTAATCTTTGTTTTCCTCTTTGTTTTTGCAGTCATCTATGCTGTTCTTAAAAAAGCGCCCTTCTTTGGAGACAACGCCGGACTCAACTCTATCATAGCATTTATCTTTGCAGCATTTTCAGTAATGATACCAGAATCAACTATTGTTATTGGGACGTTCTTACCGTGGTTCTTCATGTTCTTCCTATTAGTAGTACTACTCTTTATGTTCTTCATGTTCCTCGGCGTAAAAAACGAAGACATGATGGAAGCAGCAAAGAACGATACCGTCATGACCATTATCCTACTTGTTGTTATCACCCTTTTCCTTATATCGCTTACGCAAGCATACGGGCCATTCCTCATGGTTAATGGTGGAACGGGCTTCTGGGCAACAACCAAACGATTAATCTTCAGTAGAAAATTCCTTGGAATAATATTTATGTTCGTCATTGCATCCTTCACCATAGGATTCCTAGGGAACAAACAAAAATAAATCTATTTTTTTAACTCTTTAACAACATCTTCTAATGCTTTAACATTGTCAACTAACGGGTTAATAATATTTGATAATAATTTTCCTAACGCTTTAATCTCAACACCAACATCACCAACATCTTCACCATACTCTTTTACTTTACCAACAACAGCACCTTGTAATGTTTCAAACCGACGTTCCAAACGCATCAACTCTTGTTTCACTGCACCTAAATCATTATCCGTTCGTTCCTTCCACGCAAACAAATCACCAAACTCTTCCGTCATACGCTGCCACTTTTCTTCAATAATAGACTCAGCAAGTTCTTCCACATCTTCCGTTGTAGAACCAAACCCTTGTGCAGATGCCATAGAAACAGCAGGTTGTGTTGGCCAACTTGTCGGTGCACCTTGTGGTGGGTATGGTGTTGAAGGTTTTTGCGATAACGGAGACATTGACGCAGGCGTTGGTGGTTGCATCACTTCCGTTTCTTGTGCTAGTGGTTTTTTATCATCATAAATAACAGACGGTTCCATGCCAGACGTTTCTGCAGATTGTTCACCTGTTACACTTGCCTTTGCTTCCGTCTGATTTAACGCTTCAGAAATTTGTTGAAAAGAATATCCTTCCGTTTGTAACGCTTGAATAATTTCAGTATTAGACTTGCCAGACTGCTTCAATTCACCTACTTTTTTCGTCGGCGTATCCTCAGGCATTATAGTTCACCATCTTTTTCATGTTACACTCATTTATCTTCTAATTTAAACTTTTCTAATCGCTTTTCTAACTGATCATCAGTCACAAACTTCAAAATATCCAACAAATCCATATATTTTTCCAATAATTTCACTTGATCTTTCTTTGCAAACACACCCATTTCCTTCACAATGTCCTGTACAACATCTTGTGTGCTTGCCGTACTCATTCTTGTTTTCTTAGCATCTTGAGACATTTCCTTCATCTCCTTCATGAGTTTCTTATATTCCATAATCATATTCTGATTAACAACAAGTAAACGTTCCGTAAGAACATGATATTTATCTTCCAACATGCGTATACGACCATTTAATTCGGCTAACACATATGCAGGATCTTGGGTTTGAAACTCTGGCTCTGGCACTTTTTACCTCTTCTTTGTCACTTACTAGCACTCTTCCTTTATATACTTTCTTTCCGTGCCATGGGACAAGTTATATAAATTTCATAACGTCAATACACTCATGGCAGAAGAAAAAGAGCGTGGTTATACAGTTATTCGTCAAGGGAACGAAACAATATTACATATTGATGCCAGAACGTGGAATCATCTTCCCAGTATTGAAGAGAATCCTCAAGATATGTCTTCTGTTTTAGACATGTTACTTACGTCTACAAATGTGCAACGCATTATTTTTAACCAACAAAAAAAATATACATACTCACCTGATCAAACACAATTACTCCAAGAAATAGCAGGATTGTATACACACTTAGTCAAAGGAAAACAAGTACTTCGCTTAGGACAGTGGGGTTTCGATGAAACAAGTTCTCGATTTTATGGTGATAAGCTTGGAGAAATGCAATATCTTATTCTTAATCTTTTACGCAGTGATCCCTTGGGATCTTATGTGGAAACAAAACGACTTCATAGAGAAGAACGTATTATATTAGAACGTGATGTTGACGAAAAGATTGCACAAGTACGAACACAATACGTAGAACTTCTTGCACACATGATAGACTTGTTTGAACAAACAAAACTCATCAACCTTGCACGCAACAAATTAGAAGGATATCACATAGGTGATCGTCATTTATACAAAGAACTCTTTCGACCAACCATCACACCAGATTTTATGTACACACAACTCAAAACACGACCGCCATTAGAAGGAGAACAACTTGACTTCTATGCAATGGGCGATCATGAAGTTGGACTCTACCGTATGCCTGGAGACATCAAAACATATTATCACTTAGTACCCACAGAATACAAACTCAACGAAGATGAATATGAACTCTTAGACATTGCAAAAAACGTTCTTGCAGGGCATAAACCGCGCAACCAAGAATTTTTAGATCCTGCACGTATGCGACAAACATTCTACAATATAGGAAGAGACTTACTTGATGAACTTGCCCGTAATAAAGGGTATAATTTACCCTATGAACGTATTGAACGCCTTGCAAAAATCCTTGTCAGATACACTGTAGGGTTTGGACTCATAGAAGTTTTATTAGGAGATGAACGCGTTCAAGATATTACCATTAACAGCCCTATCGGGTCAGGACCTGTCTTTCTCGTTCATCAACAATACGGTTCTTGTTATACAAACATTGTACCAAGTTACGATGATGCACAAAGTTGGGCAACAAAATTCAGACTCATCAGTGGACGGCCACTCGACGAAGCAAACTCCGTACTTGACACAGAACTTTCCATACCAGGGGCGCGAAGCAGAGTTGCTATTTTGACACGACCCTTAAGCCCACAAGGATTAGCTTTTGCATTCCGCCGACACCGTGACAAACCATGGACGTTACCCTTATTCGTTCATCACCGCATGCTTAATCCTTTAGCAGCAGGACTCATGAGTTTTCTCATTGACGGTGCACGAACAATGCTCGTTGCAGGAACGCGAAGTAGTGGAAAGACCAGTCTCTTAGGAAGTTTTCTTGTAGAAATTATGCGAAAATATCGTATCATCACCATTGAAGATACATTAGAATTACCCGTTCGTTACTTACGCGATTTAGGATACAACATACAAAACATGAAAGTGCGCTCTGCACTATCGACAGGTGGAGCAGAACTTGGTGCAGATGATGGTATTCGAACAAGTTTACGTTTAGGTGACAGCAGTTTAATTATTGGAGAAGTACGGAGTGTTGAAGCACGTGCATTATACGAAGCAATGCGAACAGGAGCATTAGCAAATGTTGTTGCAGGAACCATCCACGGTGCAGATCCCTACGGTATTTATGATCGTGTTGTTAACGACCTTGACGTCCCTAAAACCAGCTTTAAAGCAACAGACGTGCTTGTAGTATCCAATCCGGTGAAAAGCGCAGATGGCCTTAATACTTGGAAACGTGTCTTACAAATAACAGAAGTTCGCAAACACTGGCAAGACGATCCACTCGCAGAACGAGGATTTGTTGACTTAATGAAATACGATAGTAAACGAGACGAACTCATTGCAACACCAGACTTACTCAACGGAGAAAGTGAAATTGTTAAAGCAGTAGCAGGATCCGTACGAGAATGGGCAGGTAATTGGGATGCTGTTTGGGAAAATATATTACTCCGTGCAAAAATGAAACAAGCACTTGTAGAATTTGCACAAAAAACAAATAATTATGATCTATTAGAATCAAACTTTGTCGTTTCATCCAACGACTTATTTCATCGATTACTTGAACGCGTCCAAGAAGAAACAGGTGGTATTGATAACAAACGCATCTTTTCAGAATGGAACGACTGGATGAAACAATCTCTTAAATTTAGTATACCAAAAAATAAAATATAACCATGACAAAAGACAGTGTAAAAGATATTGTTCGTAAATACGAACGAAAAATAAGAGACGAATACGGTGACGACTATATTGAAACCTATGAACCGTCCTTAACAAAACAAGAATACGATCTTTTTAGAGCAGAAGTTCTCGAACGAAAAATTACCAACTACGAACGATGGTGTGAAACTGCAGCACGCATACTAAAAATAGCACCACCAAAAAAAGATCTTGAAAAAATAGAAGCAAGTATACAAACAGCACACCTCAATGTTACACCTGCATCAGCAGCAAGCTTTGGAGCTCTTATCGGTATATTTTGTATCATCCTTGGATTAGCTATTATGCTCTTTAGCTACGCTTTAGGCAATACTGTGCTGTTTTTGCCCGTATTACTCATTCTCTGTGGGGCATTCATTATCCAACCGTTGAGTCGACTACCCATTACGTTAGCACAACGATGGCGACTTGAAGCAAGCAACCAAATGGTGCTTTGTATTTTGTATATTGTTATGTACATGCGACATACCAGTAACTTAGAACATGCAGTAAAATTTGCAGCAGAACACATTGGACCCCCCCTTAGTTTAGACTTGAAAAAAGTATTTTGGGACATAGAAACAGAACGGTTTTTTAGTATCAAAGAAAGTTTAGACCATTACTTAGAAGGATGGCGCGACCACAACATGGAATTCGTAGAAGCATTCCACTTAATTGAAGGAAGTTTGTATGAATCACAAAATACGCGACGCGTAGAATTATTAGAAAAAGCATTGAGTGTCATGTTGGATGGAACATATACCAAAATGTTACATTATGCACATAACTTGAAAGGACCAATAACATTGTTATATATGTTAGGTGTTATTCTTCCTGTTTTGGGATTAGTTATTTTTCCCCTCATTGGAAGTTTTATGGGAGGTGTTGTTCAATGGCACCATCTTGCATTATTGTATAATATTATTTTACCCATTGTCCTTATTGTCATGGGAAATACTATGCTTGCCAAACGACCAACAGGATATGGTGAAAGTGATTTGCTCAAAACAAATCCTGAATTTTCTGTCTACAAACAATGGGTTGTAAACGATCGTGTTGTTCCTTTTAATCCAAAAAGCGTTGCCATATTACTTGGTTTTATTTTTGTTCTCTTTGGATTTTTACCCGTACTCGCACCACTTATTTCACCAGGCTTTGACGTTGAAATACCCTTACTCGGTCTCTTCTTGGATTACAAAGATACTAGCGGGCCCTACGGTATTGGATCATTATTGATGGGTATGCTCATTCCCTTAGGTCTGGCCGTAGCTGTTTCATTTTATTATACGGTTACAACAAAACGATTGATTAAAGTAAAAAAACAAGTTGACATTCTTGAAGCTGCATTCAGTGGTGCAATCTTTCAATTAGGTAATCGCATTGGTGATGGTATTCCTGCAGAAACAGCCTTTCGTGACGTAGCAACAACCATGCAAGGAACAACCACAGGATCTTTCTTTTCAAGTGTTGATCGTAACATTCGAAAAATGGGCTACGACTTACAAAAATCAATCTTTGACTCACGCGTTGGTGCCATCTTATTATTTCCCAGCAATCTTATTCGCAGTACTATGAAAGTGCTTGTAGAAAGTGCACGTAAAGGACCAAAAGTTGCTAGCACAAGTTTAATTACCATTAGTAAATATGCAGATCGCATTAAACAAGTAAATGAACGACTCAAAGATTTACTTGCAGATATCTTGAGTAGTATGGTCAGCCAAATTAATTTCTTAACACCACTTATTGCAGGTATTGTTGTTGGTGTTGGAAGTATGGTCACAACGATTATTAATAAATTAAGCACAGCATTTTCTAGTTTGAGTACAGGTGGTGGGACTGCACCAAGTAACTTATCTACGTTAGCAGGTATCATGAACATTCAAGATGCTGTTCCTGGTTTTTACTTTCAATTAGTTGTAGGATTATACGTTCTTGAAATAACAATTATTCTTACAATACTCAGTACAACCATCGAACGAGGCATTGACAAGACAACAACACGATATCGTATCGGTCGTAATGTCAGACGAAGCATGACCCTTTACTTAATTGTTTCATTTGTAGCAGTCATTCTCTTTACCTTATTAGCTAATGCCGTCAGTTTCGGTGCTCAACCACTATAGACTATGTTTAAATAGTCTCAATTCTTTCTACACTCATGGTAAAAAGCGGTGTTAGACAACGTTTTATGCAGTGGAAACAACCACTCTTTTTTCTTCTCTTATTTACACTCTTTAGTGCATTTGTTTTGAAACAAGTAGACGCAGTTATCTTCTTGAATGAGGCTTTTTCCTTTGGACCTTCCTTTGGAAATTATGGTAGTGGCTTCTTAGATTTTTACTTTAGATATCCTGGATGGATTGATTTCTTTCTCTACTTTGCATTATTTACTGCTCTTACACGTATGGCCTTACAAGAAAGAGAACATGCAAATCGCTTGGCTGCACCCGTTGCATTAATCTTATCTTTAAGTCTCATGTTGTACCAAGCACGAACAGGCGTTCACGTCATGGAAAAAGCAGCACTGTTCGTCTTTATTTTAGCAACACTCGGTTTGGGTTGGGGAAGTAGTAAAATTGTTGGTAGTGTCGGTGGCCAGGGTATTATGAAAACTATTGCATTTATTCTTGGCCCTGTTGTCTTTTGGGTTCTTGCAGCAATGGTCTTTGAAACAAGTGTCTTTGGTATTGCTTCAAGTTCTTCGCGAGCAACAAGTAATGGTGGGATGTCATGGTGGTGGCTATTGGTAATTCTCTTTATTATTTTCATGACAATGATTGTTCATGCCGTTCGTAAAAATTCATCAACTGGTAGTTTCTGGGGATCAACACGTCGAGGGTTTGGTAGGGTTGGTCGAGGGGAACGTTTCTTTGGAGGCGAAGGTAGTGCAGGTGGACGCGGTCGGGGTCGCCGTTTTAAGGACTTTGCCACTTCGTTAAGAACAACAAAAGATATTGATAAATTATTCAAAGCTATTCAAAGAGAACTTGCACAAGTTGCCGTTTCCATTAATGATTTGCATGAAGTAGGGACAAAAACTATTTTTTTGAATGAAGATGCAAAGAACAGAACAGCTCAAGCATTAGATGGTCTTTGTACTCGTTCACCCGAATTTATTCAAAGACTTATTAATTGGATACAAGAAAATTCTGCATTACAAGTTCTTGCAAGTGCAGAAGGAGAATACCGTAGAAATTTACGAGACATTCTTATGAATATTGGCTCTGCTCTTGATCAGTTAGGAGAAAAACCACTCAAAAGACATGGCAAAGATATTGCTGCTTCACGAAAACGATTAGATAAATTATTCAAACAATTAACAAAACTTATTGAAAAACTTATTCGAGACTGCCAACATGATTTTGGTAAAGATGTGCACAATACTTCTTACAGAGACGTTCGTAATTACGTTAATGATAGAAAAGATGCAATGAATGAAGATGCAAGACGTAACCGTGCCGCAGGAGTTGGTGGTGGGGCTGGTGGTGGAACAATCGATCGTGCAACCATTGAAGGATTAAAACGACAATACATTGCAACTGTACAATCAGTATTTGATAGATCGCGCCCAACAACAGATGCAGAACGGCAAGCATTACGACAATTTATTGACAGTGCAATAAACGATTTAATTTCTTGTATTCATGCTGTTGAAGCTTCAGGTGTTTCCCAAGATGATTTTCTTTCTGATCAATACTTGGGTGGGGCATTGAAACCACCAGGAGATTGGCGTCGATTTTTCTATCATTACTTTGGACTTGATGGTGGACCTGGTGGTGGTATCGGTTCTGGTAGTCCTAGCGGCGGTCCTAGTGGTGGGCTTGGTCCTGGTAATAGTACTAAATTATTAGGTAATGGGACACCAACTGTGCATCCTGGCGATCCTAAACTTCTTGGTTATACATCTGATCAACCCGCACTTATGCAACTTAAAGCAAAATACATTGGTATCGTATCAGATTTATTTGCTATACCTGAACAAACAGAACCTGGCAAAATTGCAGCACTTAAACGAACAGTCGATTATGAAGTTGGAGAACTCTTTAAAATAATTGCAACTGTTGAAGATATGCACTCTTCTGTTCCAGATTTTCTTTCAGATAAATTCAATAGTGAAGCTGTTGAAATGCCCATTGTTTATCGACAATATTTTTACAACAAATATGGGTGGGGCAGGACTCATGAAGAAGAACGTCCTACACCAGGAAGAGACATTCCACCAATGCCTGACAATATTCATGCTAGGGGGGTTCCTCCTTTAAGCAGGGAAATTCTAGAAGGTCCTTTAGGTCTTGCTGAAGCACCTGCAAAATCTGATCGAAGATCTCCTGCAGCACTTAAAAAATTATATGGGGGTTATGTTAAAGTTTTGTTTGATCAACCAAGGAAACTTCCTGAAGACCCTGGGAAAAGAATAGCATTAAAAAAATTTATAGATATTAGAATACAAGCATTGTTTACTATTATTAAAATGGTTCAAGTTGCACAAATTGTTACACCCAGAGAATTTCTTTCAGATCAGATTGGTGGAGTAAATTCCCTAGCTCCTGAAGTTGTTTATGAAAGAATATATGCAAGATACAATTGGATATTGTTTACCCAACCAGGGGGAGATAGTGAACCTGTTGACCTTCTTCAAATGAAAGAACGTTATATGTCATATGTTATGTTGCTTCAACAAGTACCTAATTCAAGGGATCCTGTAAAAAACCAAGAAGAAAAAACACGTATTAATGACCTTCTTAATAAAATGAAGGCACTTGTTGTACGGGCAGAAGCATTTGGACTTGAAGAGAAAGACTTTCTTTCAGATGAATACCTCCAAGGAACAAATAACATGCAAACACCTGAAGTATATTATCAAAATATCTATCTGAGGCATGGGTGGGAGTATGGTCGTGAAAGAATCTAATTGTCACAAACACTTTTAAATACTTCAAGACAATTACAACACTATGGCAGAACTCGTATTACTTCCTGCATTGTATCTCGGACTTATCATAGGGTTATACGAAGCTATTCTTTTACATCGAGACGTAAGTGTGCCATCACACCGTTTTGGACACATGATTCACGCACTTATTTTTGCTGTTGTTGCTGTTTTTGCAAGTATGAATGTTGATTTCGTTCTCGCAGCTATACCAGCTTTACAAACCATTCCATTGATCAATAATCCCATTATCTTTCGCATAGCCATTGCTCTTATTACACTCATCAAAATACACACAGTCAGTGCTGTTGCACCGGGAATGTCTGGTGGTGCAAGTGTTGGACTCAAAGAAAAATGGAGTCACAGTCTTATTATTGGAATACTTATTGTCGCTGCACCATACTTATGGAATCTACTTGAACCATCTCTTCACTTTCTTCCTGGTATTTAATTTCTTTTTAGGATCGTGAGCATGATGTTTTCCTGTCGTCTTTTCATAATACGGTAAGAACTTCATTAACCGAGGTGTTCGTGCAATCGGTCTAAAAAACCGTGTTGCAAACCGAGAACGAGAAAACTTCCCTACCTTTTCTGTCTCTTGCACAATACGTGCCGCTTCCTTTTCAAATAAGCCCGCTTCCTTTAATCCTAAACTTCCATGCAACACTGCTTGACTTTCTTTAACGGTGTCAGAAATTCTAAACAATACATAGATCTCTTCAATAGCACGTAAGAATAAATAAAACGGAAACACAGCAAGAATATCCAACCAATACAAACGAATAAACTTCTTAATTTTACGTACACGAATAAACTTAAAGATTAAATCAGCAGTAAAAACAACAATAATAATACGATCTAACCATTCAATTAATGTGTGGTATTGTATTGCAAGATCATGAAAGAAAAACAACACAATAAGCATTCCCAAGAGGAGCACTAACATATAAGGAATGATGCGATCAATACCCTGTTCAACCCTATGCCACACCCTCTTCATCCTGTACAGGCACATACAACAATATAAAAACCTTTACTTGGAAACTCTTAAATAGAATCTTACTCTTTGTCCGCTATAGAGGTGGATTCATGGGTGCAAAACAAATGGCAATAATTCTTGCCGTCATCATTTTCTGTTATTTCATCTACCGCATGGTGGTCGGTGTTTTAGGTGTTTAGATTCTTTCGTAAAGGCGATACACAATATGCTGTGCTCATTTCCATCATTGTTGTTAGTGTTATCGTCGGTGTCTTTGTTTTTTTAGCACAAGATATAGAAGAAACTTCTCAACGTTCCGTGCGTGATGATCTTTGTAAAGCAACTGTTGCTATCAAAGCAAAAACAGGAGGACTTGCATCGGGACAACTACCCGGATCCGAATCACCCTTTGAGGAAGACTGTCCCATGGAAATAGTCGAATCAAAAAGTATAACAAAAGCTGCTCAAAAAGCAGAACTTGCCAGTGAAATGTATCGCTGTGGAAGCCGATACTGGTTTGGTGAAGAAGATATGGATATGTATAGTAATTGGGGTTTTGGATCGGGACCTGTGCATTGCGAACCTTGTGCAAAATACAAATTTAATCCAGAAGCAGAACCATTAACCTATGGAGAATTTGGATCTTACTTGAGTACAACAAAACTTCCGGGAAAAGAAAAAACCTATGCAGAAATACTTACAGGAGAAGATCACGCAACCATTAAGTTTGGTAATAGTAACGTGCCACCTGATACCGTCATGGATATTAATACGCCGTTGTACTTTGTATTTAGAGTTGAAAAACACAATGAAGATAATCAAGAACTCTTATCACTCTTTGGGGCAGATGTTGATTCTGTGAATGAGGGGGGCATACCTTATGAAACAGCATTAGCTGGAGCTGCTCTTGGAGGATTACAAAAACAAGGGACAATGTTAATCATAAAAGAAACAGCTGATGGTTTTGTTGCAAAAAATGCTGCAGGAGTAACACAAAGTTTTAATGGTGTTACCCTCTTTACCACAGGAGATGCTCTTGCAGGAGCTGCTACAAAAACAGGATGGGTGAGAAAAACTGCTACTCAAGTTGCCAAGTTTGTTGGTAAGGGTGCAACTAAATTTGCAAGTGGTGTGGCTTATGGTGTTGTGCGTTCTGTTGCAGGAAAAAAAGCAGGAACAGCAGCGGCTAAATGGGCTGTGGGTGCCGTGCCTGTTCTTGGACAAGTTGCTGTAATTAGCATGGCTGTGTATGATCTTGGAGGATCTATTTTATACGCAGGAGAAGTCTACCCATCGATAGCAATATATAGTGCGGAAGACATAACAGAAGTCTGCGGAGCTTAAGACCATGGAATTTAATCAAGTAACCAAACTTATTTTTTACATGGCATTACTTATTCTATTATTACTGTTTATTGACCAAATAACAGGGAAACAAAATACAATGATAACCATGTTAAAGGAGTTATTGACCTTCGGATGATCTTTACTAAGAAAGGACTAGTTATGTCAAAGTTTGGCGCACTTATTTTAGCATTGGTGATGCTAATACTTCTTTTACTCTTCCTCAATAAACTTGAAGGAGCCGGAGAACTCTTTTTAGGCATCTTCCCTTAACACAATCCTTATAAGTATCTTTCCTTGTTTGACTATAGATGGTTTTTAACCAAAAAAAAGGTGTGTTTGCAGAGTCCAGCTTTGGTTGGTTACTCCTCGTAGTTCTTGTTGTTGTTGCCATCATAGGTGGTCTTGTTCCTAAACTCAATGCAGGATCTGATTTCTTTGATAAAACACAAGCTAATCTTAAAGCAATAGACCTAGGAAAAACACCCTTTGAAAGTTTAACCAAAGAAGAACAACAAACAGTATTAGGTAATGAACACGGGCGAGATAGTGTGCGTGCACAAGCACTAATAATCGCAGGAAATCTTCGTACACAACATAAGTATAAAGAAGCTATTGATAAATATGAATATTACCTTGATCTTTGTATCAAAGAAGAGGAATTTAAAGGTGATTGTACTCAACAAGATGTTGCAGATGTAAACCAAGACATAGAAAATACCAACAAAGAAGCAGTGGTTTATTATTCTAATGAGGGACAGAAGTTCTTTAAGGCAAATGATTGTGCTGCAGCAAATGATGCCTTTGCAAAAGCCAAAGGGTTTAGTGATGGAAAGTATGGTGATGGGACGTATGTTATCCCTGGGTATATGAGTGCCTGTGTTGATTCTGAATTCCTTGTACTACTTGCCGCTGCAGAAAAGAAAGTTGATCAAGAGATTAATAGTGCGCTTGCAGATTATAACAGCCAAGAATTATTGCATAGTGTTGATAAACAACCTGCACATGCCCAACTTAAATTCCATCTTTCATATAGCTCTACTCTTTTGAAATATGCCCAAAATAAACCCCAGAATAATGCATACAGAACAGCATACGAACACTATCTCTTAGCAGTTCCCCTTGCATTACAACTCAATGATGACACTGCGCAAACAACTATCATAGCAAACCTTCAAGAAGGATACACCTATCACCAAGATATTTATAAAAAACTAAAGTTTACTGTACTTAACTTAGAATTTGCACCACGCGGATCCATCGATGAGTGCGGTAAAAATAATTTCTATGATTTTTCTGCGACCGATGACTATCTTTGGTATCCTCAAACCATGAAGTACTTATTCTATAATGGTGCAATTGCTAGTGGAAATAGTGGTGATCGTGAAAAAACAGTCGACATAGAAAACGAGGATATTAAATCTTTAAAAGAAATAAAAGAAAGTCCAAATAAACAAGAACTTCTCAACTATCTTGTTGATCCAGATTATGATAATCTTGTTGATGAACTTTATAGTACAGATTTGCAAGAAGATCTAGATGATCTTGAAACACCGTTTTTCTATGACATTACTGTTAGAGATTTTGCAAAGCAAGAACTGTGTTCTGTCAAAAAAGGAACTGTTGATAAAAAGAGTGTTGTGGGTGGTTTAGGTGATTGTGCAGACTATATTGCTTTTACAATAATTAAAAAAAATGGGAAAGATGCGAGAGATTCAGATTGTGGCGATGAACAATCAAAACATATAACATTCTCTTTTTCATTACCCGGTAGTTCTTCTAAGACTCCTTCTGTTCCTCCAATTACATACACACCACCCCTCTCAAATATTCCTGCACCTGTAGAATAACGAACACAACTTTTATATATTCAGATTTCTCTCTGAACATCAATGAAAAGACGTGCACATCGTGGAAATTTCTTTTTGAATAAAAAAGGTGTTGAATTAACCCTTAATACCGTTATTATCTCCATATTAGTCGTGCTCGTTCTCGTTGTCATTATAGGATTCTTCCTTGGTGGTACAACAAAAATGAAAGATGTTGCTTCAACGATTTTTAACACAGGAACTGCTGGTGTTGATATTTCTGTTGCTGTTGAACAATGTACAAATTACTGTAAACAAGCACAAGGATGGTCTGAAGATCTTCAACAATCATCACCCTGGTGTAAACAAACTTTTAATTTGGATACGCAAGGACGTGGCGATGCGGATAAACATACTAATGGTGAATATAAAGCGTATAAATGTGGTGGACAACAACTAAATATTCCGTGTACTCCTAAAATCAACTGTTTGGCTCAAGATACTCAAGATAACTAACCAAGTGTTTCTGCTTAAACCACAGCTCTTTTAAATCTCTTCACTCTTCGTGAACCATGTTCTTTTCAACGAGACGCGGACTCTTTGGCATATCAATGTTAGGTGGGTTATTGATGGGTATTATTGCCGTTGTTATTGTTGCAGGTGCTGTTAACATGTTTGGCTCTGCATTATTTTCTTCCAGTGAGGGTCCTCAAACAAAAGATTTTAACACGTTTCGCGATGTAGAAAATGAACTACGAGATATGTACGCAACAGGAGAAACATTCACATCCGTTCCTGCATTTCATTCAGATACAACCGTTCTCATAGCCCTCTCACACAATCAACAAACACGATCAACCTCCTGTCTTGGACCTGAATTTAATAAACCCCTTGATCAGTGTAGCAGTGGTGCATGTTTGTGTCTTTGTTCATTAATCAATGATGGAAAGGCCTGTGACCCTGAAGAAACAATTTGTACTGAATTCGTTGGTCAACCATTAGACTTTAGCGATAGTTGTAACACTCTTCTTGGTGGAGACATTCAAACCATTCGCATTACGCAAGAAGATGGACTCTTTACGTTAAGAATAGTATAACATAACCCATATAAAGATCCTTACGCCGTGTGTACCTATGAACAAAAGAGGTATGGAGTTATCATTAATAACATTGTTTTATGTATTTATAGTTCTCCTTATTTTTGTTACGTTAGGTTCACGTATTCAAGCAGCAGGTGATGACACTGCCTATCGTCTAGAATTTTATGCACGTGACATCGCTTATACTATCAGTGCATTCTGTGCTGCAGACGGAGAAGGAACCTACACCTATCCCCTTGCAGAAGAATATATGGCAGCCATTGATATTGTAACATCTACCGTGCATGTTCGTAAAGATTCGGCGACAACCAGTTATGTGTACACAGGATCTGATACCTGTTCCATTTCTCTTGCACCTCTTCTTGGTGCGTCACCATTCAAAAATCCCTACGTGATCACTAAACGTATTATCTTACCATTGGAAGGTGTCACATGAACAAACGCGGCATTACCATGTACCTCACCATGCAGAATATGTTATGGGCAGTCTACATTGTTATCATAGCATTCGTTGGACTTTCCGTCGGTGTAAGTTTAGAACTGTATGTTCATAGAGAAGTAGCATCGACGCCTCTAGAATTATTCCTTGCAGAATGGTCCACCTTACAAGAAGTAACTGACGATGGTGTTCTTACAACAGAAACATTAGAAGATATTGATACAGCATTTGAGTCAACATCATCAACCGCATTTATTATCGATGAAAAAACATACATTACCAATAGAGATCTCTACGAAGACAAAGTCTTTTGCACCCTAAAAAAACAACCCATCAAATGTAAACAACTTGTTGATGATTATTACCTTCTTGATGGGACCTTTACGGCATTACAACATGAAACGGTGATACGCCTTGGATAACAAAGGACAACTCGTTGATGTTATGTCAATAACCTTGATGGTCACAGTAGCACTTGTCTTTTTTCTTGTCTTACGTGGGGGTGGTGTTGGCGAAATCTTCAATAAAGAAGAACATATTGAAGCCTATCAAATAGCACAACCCTTAGCAGGGCCAAAGGCATTATTACAAACACCATTGCCAACAGTAACGCTTAACGAAATAACATATGTTGATCTTACAATAGCAGATCTGATTGTTCTTTCTGCAGAAGCAGAAGATTTTAGTATACTTGAACAAACTCTTGAAACACTCTTTGCACAAACAACGAGCTATTATTCTGTAACGGTTTCCCCTCAAGAAGACCAAGATAATCGTTTACTCTTTACACATCGTTCAGGGTGGGCAACGTCACAACGAAATATTCCTGTTCAAACATTTATGGTACCTTCACACAAGAGTCTCCTTTCTGTGGGCATACGTATCACTGAAGGACACTCCTTGGCAGATGGGTATCAAACAGGCCAAACACCTGGATGGCAAGGGCGGATCATATGATGGCTTCAAAAAAAGGAATGAGTGTTCTTATGCCCTTCATTGCATTAATCTTTTTGTTCCTTGCATTCTATACATTGTTTTTATTCCTTGCACCATCAGATGAAGGGGCAGAAACATTACATCTGGGACAAGGTGTTATTGATATCGTCGAAGCAGAAGCAACTGCAGATGCAGCACATATTACCTTAACCACTATTGGACGATATGCACTCTTAGAAACATTAGAAACACAACTAAAACAAGGCATACTTCCACACTCCTGTGGAGCATTGTATGCTGGAGATCATTGTCTCTTTAATGCAGAAAATTTTGTTTCTTCATTGTCTACAGAAACATCGCACCAATACATTGAAGCCGTACAATCATTACCATTTACAGTACCAACAAACACCTATCATTTCCGCACACGATTAGAAGAAACAAGTATTACGTTTGATGCGTCATCTAATGGTCTTGTCACGTATGAAACAGATGCAGAACGATCTCTTGATTTTATGCGTGAACCCTCTTTTATTGCGACTATTCCTTCACCATTACAACCTCTAGAACATTTACCGAGTCTTCTTACCTTGTATGAAACCTGTTTACTTACAAGTGCAGACGAACAATTAACAACAAACATCGCCGCACCATCAAATGGGCCTGCACCTGGAACATGTTTTTCTTCCGAGAAAGATATTAGTAATGTTCAAAAAATCAATGGCATTCTCACCTTTGATTATGAACTTCAAGGAACCTCCATTATCTCCTCATTTACAGTGCCAATAACCGTCGATCTTGAAGGATTTAAAAACTACTACTCGCTCGAGGATGTTGGCGAGTCCATTTAGTGCTCCACAACAACAATCTATAAAAACCACACTTTCACTTTTTAGTCTACTATGATGGGGTTAACATTAGCTGAAATTATTTCTACAATCCAAGAAAAAGCAGGACTTTCTGAAGAAGATATTAGACAAAAAATTACAGCAAAACGAGACAAACTCAGTGGCTTCGTCAGTGAAGAAGGAGCAGCGCATATCGTTGCAAATGAATTAGGCATTGACCTTATGGAATCCATACGGAAACATGGCATCAAAATAGAAAAACTAACACCCGGCATGCGTGTTGGTGTCACAGGAAAAGTCATTAAAATGTACGACGTACGATCCTACCAAAAAGCAGAACGTAGTGGAAAAATAGGAAGCTTTCTTCTCGGGGATGAAACAGGTGTTGTTCGCATTGTTATCTGGGATGAAAATCTCATTGCTAAAATAGAAAATGGCGAAATCAAACAAGACACTATCCTCAAAATTGACAACGGTGGCGTCAAAGAAAACAATGGCTACACAGAAATGCATTTAGGTAATTACAGCACTATTGAAATGAATCCAAACGGTGTAACCATCGAAGTAAAACAAATGCAACAAACAGCAACACAAGATCCAGAACAAATAGCCTTAGGAAAACTAAGTGAAGCAAAACCTGGAGAAACCATGTCTATCTATGGTACCATTGTTCAAGTCTTTGATCCACGATTCTATGAAGGCTGTTCAGAATGTGGTAAAAAAAGAACAGAACAAGGATGTCCAACACATCCCAACGGGACAGCACAACATATTCCTATCTTAAACTTCTTCGTTGATGACGGACATGCAGGAATGCGTGGCGTGGCATTCAGAGAAAACGTTGCACAAATGTTACAAGCAACACCAGAAGCCGTTGCAGCATTAAAAGATAAACCAGAAGGGTTCGAAGCATTAAAAGCAAAAAC
This sequence comes from Candidatus Woesearchaeota archaeon, assembly GCA_964622835.1. Taxonomy (GTDB): domain Archaea; phylum Nanobdellota; class Nanobdellia; order SCGC-AAA011-G17; family UBA489; genus JABIKK01. The sequence goes on from CAZUSA010000002.1 coordinate 175,070, forward strand.
ATTAGGTAACCAATATCTTATGACTGGACGCATACAATCTAATGAAATGTACAACCGATCAGAGTTTATGGTGCGCAATATTCATGAAGCAGAGGCAAAAACCATTTTAGCTAAATTTTTAAACTAACTTTTCCCTTAAAATGACTATGAAAAAGAGACGTGCTAGGGAAAAGACGAAACTCTCCCCTCCTCGAGGGCGAGATGTTTTTGTCTTAACAATGTTACTCGTATTATTGATGTTCTTAGTGTTAGCAAGTGATAATTCTTTATCCGGTGCAGCAACAGGAAATTTCATTATTGGGTCAGGGCCTGTGCCGTACCAAGATGAACTATGGGAAGTACCAACATGTACTGATAGTAGTGCCGTTGAAGTTGCACGAGAATTAATTGTTAATTATGGCTGTGAAGAAAGTAATTGTTACCAAGCAGCATATGGATTGACCTTGCCCTATAATGTTATTGTTCAAGTAAATGGTTGTACATCAGACGATCGAACTGAATGGATCAGTTTCTGTAATAAAGCCGTCGATGCTCTTTGTGCTTAAAAAAGACTTCCCACACTTCTCGTCCACCACAGATTTCTTTAAATAAACCGTTCATTTTCTGACTCTGTCCTGAGAGGACATATTAAACATAAAACCCTACGGGGCCTGTACCTCAATACAGGTAGGAGAAAATACAATGGAAACAAAAGATACGAAAATACGTTCTTTAGACAAAGCGCCAACGAGACCATATAAGGAATGGAAGGCGGGAAATTTACAAGCAGCTGTTTGGAAAAATAAAAAAGACATGGAAGATGGTTCTGAAGTAGAATACAAAACTGTAAGTCTTACACGAAGCTATCGTAAACCTGGAGAAGATCTTTGGCGACACGATTCTATCAACCTTCGTCGTAACGACATACAAAAAGTATTGCTCGTTCTTACGAAAGCACAGGAAGATATGCTTCTTTCAGATAAACCAGATGGCAACGATTAATGGATGTGATATTATGACAAAAGAAATGAAACTAACCGACCTTCCAGGCGTCGGAGCTGCAACTGCTGAAAAACTCGTTGAAGCAGGATTTGATACACTGATGGCACTCGCAGTAGCGAGTCCTGGGAAAGTTGTAGAATTTGGTGGTGTCAGCGAAGCTGTCGCTAGAAAAATAATCAACTCTGCTCGTAATTCGCTAGACATGGGCTTTGAAAGTGGTATTGATCTCATGGAAAAAAGAGACCAAGTAACTAAAATAAGTACAGGATCACAAAACATCAACGCAATGCTTGGTGGTGGTATGGAAACAGGAGCTATCACAGAATGTTATGGTGCATATGGTTCAGGGAAAACAAGTATTGCTCACCAGTTAGCGGTTAATGTGCAACTCCCAAAAGAACAAGGTGGTGCAGATGGCATTGCTGTATGGATTGATACAGAAGGGACGTTACGTCCAGAATATTTGAAACCTATCGCAGCAGCAAAAGGACTCGATCCTGATGAAGCGTTAAAAAACTTTCGAGGTGTTCGTGCGTTCAACAGTGACCATCAAATGTTGTTAGCAGAAAAAGTAGAAGATCTCATTAAGAAAGATAATCTGCCTGTCAAATTGATTATACTCGATAGTCTCATGGGACATTTTCGGAGTGAATTTGCCGGTCGAGGAACACTAGCAGATAGACAACAAAAGTTGAACAAACACTTGCATGCATTATTGAAATTAGCAACACAACACAATCTTGCTATCTACATTACCAATCAAGTCATGGCAAAACCAGACACATTCTTTGGAGATCCCACCGAACCTATTGGTGGACACGTTGTTGCTCATACCAGTACCGTACGTGTTTACTTACGGCGCGGAAAAAAAGGAACCAGAGTTGCTAAACTTGTTGATGCACCAGCATTACCTGACGGTGAAGCAGCATTCATGGTAACGCCCGAAGGAATAAAGGACGTATAATTACGTTCTTTGTCCGGAGACGTCTTCGAAACATATTTATTCTGGTTTCATCTTAGAATATAGTGGGTTACTCAGGCGAATTAGAATCAGGCGAAGAACTTGTGTTGTATAGTTTTAGAAGAGGTGAACAACTCTTTAGACCTCCACGTTTGAGAATACTTGTTAATCGTGCACGGAGAAATCTTGAGTGTATTGCAGATGAACTTCCTGAAAGAAAAGATATTGTAACATTGTCATATGGTCTGAATGCCTTTCAAGGAGAACAATGTGTTGGTTTTGCAACAGGTGATGAAGATCTTGTTGGCGCACCCACCAGAGGTCTTGCTACGTTTAGAAATAGATACAGTGCTTTTCTGGGTAATCTACTAGAAATTGTGCACATGCCTGGCTTTGCGTTTGGATTCACCATTCACGTCACAGGATTTAGTGTCTCTTCTTTAGGTGATTCTGATACTTCATCATAAAGCGTCCCTGCCAGGACTCGAACCTGAATCGCAGCCTCCGCAAGGCTGTATGCTATCCATTACACCACAGGGACTTGTACGAAATCACCTTCTTGTGCTTTTTAAAACCTCTTCTTCAGGAAGATTTATAAATCAACATTTGAGGATCCAATTACAATGGCAACAAAACCAACCACCTGCTCAAGCACAGGAGTGAACATCGCTAACAATAAAGGAAGCGTTGTTTTTGACTGTCCGCAATGTGGTAAACAAAAAATTGTTCGATCATACAATGCTCGACAGACTTCAGTAACCTATACCTGTCCAGAATGTTCATTTGAAGGACCTAACTAAGATGGCAAAAGTTATCATCAAATTCAAAGTCATGCCCGAAAGTGCAGAATCCGATCTTGGAGATGTGAAAAAAACAGTTTCTACAGCTATCGAATCCTTTGGTGGTATTATCAATGGTGATCTTACTGAAGAACCTGTAGCGTTTGGTCTAAAATCCATTCACGTTTCCTTTGCATATGATGAAGGTAAGGGAACAACAGATGATCTTGAAGACCAACTAGCGGCAGATGACAATATTCAAAGCGTTGAAGTTTTAAGCGTCGGCCGCGCAATGGGATAATCCTTAAAAACCCCTTTTTCATTCTTTCAGTATGGCTGAAGAAACACCGAAGTGTATTTTTTGTGGAATTATTGATGGTAGTGTTGGCAGCGCTAAAATTTACGAAGATGAATTAGTTATTTGTGTCCTAGATATTTTTCCAGCAACAAAAGGACACTTGCTCGTTATTCCAAAAAAACACGTTTCTGTCAGTACACAATTAGATGATACAACAACAGCACATGTCTTCGCCTTTGCAAATAAAATATCATCCATTCTCTTTGATGCTATGGGTGCACAAGGAACAAATATTTTTTTAGCTAATGGACAAGTAGCAGGACAAAAAGTAGACCATGCTGGCGTTCATGTTATTCCACGATATACAGATGATGGATTAAAACTAGAATGGGAAACCAAACAAATAACAGAAGACGAACTCAAAGATACCTTTACAAAACTCTCATCTAAACTACAACCAACTGAAGAACAACCTCAAGCACCTGTTGTTCAAAAAACTGTAGAACCAGAAGTTGTTCAAGAAACCGTTGAAGAAGAACCTGTTGAGGAAGAATCTGACGACGATGTTTTACCTTAGAACAATCCTAAAAAAAGAACATCACCAATAAGTAATGTTATTACAATAGCAATCCAAAATGAAGGGACGAATGGTACGCCTTCTTTTACAATAACCTTCTTTATTTTTGCATTGATTAATTTTTGAATCGAACGTTTATCAATACCATACGCTTTTACCTTGTATAATAATTTCTTTCCTTTGTATACATCATCTTGAATCCAATCACCCTCTGTTAATTGTGATGGTGTAAGAGACGTATACATGCACGCATGTTCCACACTCTTTATTGCAATCGTAATATAGGGCAATGCTAGTAAAACAAGAGCAAGAAGACCAAAGAGCATTTGTTGTGCTTGCGGTAGATTGAGTGTTATTGTTAAGAGTCCAAAGATAACAGCAAGACACCACACCATTAGTTTCATTCTCTTCATTTTAGGTACTTCCTTCTCTTTTTTGAACGCACGTTTGAATGCCTTACGATGTTTTATGGCTAACACTATCGCAGCACCAGCACCATACAATGCACCGATAAGTAAAATGTTAATAAGTATCACAGCTGGGAACGGAAGAACACTTTCTACAACCAAATAACTTGGCGCTTGGGCAAACGCCAAACCAAAGCCAGCTAATAATTTGGTATCACCGCCACCCCACTGACGCGTCAAATACATGACTGTCCCAAAAGCAGCAAACAAACCAAAGACAAGTAAACTTGTTGTTAATAATGTAACATCTCTCGTAATGATAACTTCAAGAATACGCGTTGCACCAACAAAGAAAATGAGACCATAACTAATCCAATCAGGAATTTCACGTGTTTTAATATCAGCAAAAGCAGCAGCAGTTAATGCAAGAAGGACAGCAACAGTGACAATCACATCAAAAATAAACAGCATATAAAAAGCATTGTGCATATGTTTATAAGTTTGACCATATCAAGCTGCATATGATTTCCATTATTGGCGCAGGTCCTGTAGGTAACTATCTTGCAGCACGCCTTGCACGTGACGGCCAAAACGTACAGGTCTTTGAAGAACACCAATCAATAGGTGCACCCGTAGCATGTACAGGAATTTTAACCTCATACTTATCTGACTTTTTCACCGTCGATCCAGAATATGTTGTGAATACAATAACAGCAACAGATGTCTATGCACCTGATGGATCTTCTGTACGCATTCCTTTAAAGAAAAATTTTATTGTTGATCGAACGTTATTTGATGCACACCTTGCTGAAGAAGCACAATCTTCAGGTGTGACCTATCATACAGGATGGCGGTTTACTGACTATCAGAAAAAGAATAATCAGTATCAGTTACACTTTTTACAAGGAAAAACAGCGACAACAAATGTGCTTGTCGGTGCAGATGGGCCAAGTAGCGCTGTAGCTCGTTCGGCAGGAATTTTTGGTGAACGTTCCTTTGTTGTCGGACATCAAGCACGTGTGCGCTTACGAGAAAAAGTAGATCCGAGTGTTATTGCCTTCTTTTTAGATGAACATAACTATATTGGGTGGATGGTTCCTGAAACAGATCGTATTGTTCGATTAGGTGTTGCCTCACACATTAATGTTAACAAACATTTTTCACAGTTATTAAAAAAATATCCAGGTATATTATTAGGATGGCAAAGTGGACCAATACCCATTTACAATCCACGTTTGGACATTGAAAAAGACAATGTGTATTTGTTAGGTGATGCAGCGACACAGGTTAAAGCAACAACCTATGGTGGTATTATTCCTGGTATGCATGCAGCGGATGTGTTAAGTAATGTTTTGCATAAACAATTGTCTTCAGGTTCATATACGAAAGGTGTTGCGCAAACAGCAGGAAAACATTTAGGAAAACATTTACTTCTAAGAAAACTCATGAATAAATTTACACCAGAAGATTATAATCGATTAGTGCAATTGTGTGCAAGTAAACGTGTGCGTGATACCTTGCATAAATATGATCGTGAATATCCTGGAAAATTATTGATGGCACTTGCGGTACAAGAACCACGTTTCTTAGGATTTAGTAAAGTGCTCTTGCGATCTTCTCGTTAAAGATCGTCTTCAAGTCTGTTAGGACCTGGGCGGTCTAAACGGCCGCTAAGAACTTCATCAGTAATATCTTTTGTTTGCATTTCAGTTGTGCCTAGGATGTACTTGTTATCACTGCTAAGACGGAATGTTGTGTAGGGTACTTGTATTGTTATACGGTCTATCTTTACCGGTTCAGGTTTCTTCGGTGTTGTACATCCGGGAAGAATACTTGCGTATAATGCTGCAGCTGTTAATAGTGGTGTTAGTCTTTTCATTGTTAGGGCCTGCCTAATACATAAACGTTCGGATCATCAAGTGGTGTGTTTGATGTTTGCCCTAGGTAAGGAAGTGCACTTCCAAGAGAATCTAAGGCAATCATTACATTAATTGCGTTGTCGTCTCCAGCTAATCCACGGACATGGAGGGGAAGGACTACTTCCGAGTCTCCTCTAAAGATTCCAAGTGCTTGTGTGCGTATTGATTTCCCGTCACCCTGTAATGTATTTTTGATTATGCTTGATCGTAAACCATTTGCTTCAAGAATTGTGTTGCCTTGTTGGTGTTTTTCAACGAGTTCACTTAAATTACCAATTGTTGTTGGTTGTCTATTCCATGCGCTGTTACCGATCCAACCTGCTGCGACAAGTGCGGCTGTTATTCCAAATCTTTTACCATTATCTTTGTTAACCCATGAGGGTTTTGAAATATTTCTATACCATGCATCTGCCATTGTGTTGTTCTCCTTGAGATTTATTTTGTTGTTTCCTTCTTTATAAGACTTTTTATTGTTATCACTCTTTAGGTGTTACTATAATGTTCCTAGATAGTCTCTGAACTCTGGACTGATCATTACTTCATCTAGGGGTATGTGCCATTCACCTTGTGTATATCTTATCAAATCATCACTGGCAACAGGAATAGTTACATGGCCTGGTGATTGAAGATGTGCAGGAACATTATCTAGTACGAGAAGAATATTTGTTATATCGGGATTATCTGTTCGTTGTACACAGAGTGGATTAGCTATTAAGGGTGTATCTGATGCGCCTATTTTGCTCTGTAATTTGAATACTTCAAAACCACCTGATATTACTGATCTTTCTTGTGCAGCATTGTATCGTCCACGAATTTCATCATGAGCTGTATCTAACGTTGTTGTTAAAGGGTCTGTGTGGTGTGCGAAGGTGTATTTTGTTCCTTCTCTGTAATCATTACTACATGCGTTAAGTAATCCTGCTCCAACCAATAAGGCTGCACGTAAAGGTTTCATGGGTTTTTGATTGAAAACTATCCTTATAAAACTTGTGTTATTTACTACTTTGAAGTAGCTATGTAATCTTTCCGGAAATTTCGGAAAAACCTCTTTTAAGGAGATTGTCCTCTCAATACCATGAATTACACAGACTATGGCCCTGATTACTCTGGCTATACAGAAGGCACCATGTATTACTTTGCCCCTGATCCAGGCAAAGGAAGAGCCTTAACACATGATCAATTCCAAGAGTTGTACAACTTTCATCCAGAACCCTCCTTTTTAGAACAACTCGTCAATACATTATCTCCTGTTATTGAACCAGAATTTATTATCGGAACATTAGCAACTGTTGCACTAACCATTGGACTCTATGCATACGCACGATACACTGCAAAAACATCCCCTTTTGAAGAACATTCCTTCGCATACGAACCAAAAACAGAAGGACGCGCATGGTGGTACGACAAATAACCCATCAGCAACCTTTAAATATCGACTTCACCCCTCCGAAACATTGAGGTGGTTACTATATCTATGCAGAACTCTTTCTTTCATAAAAAAGGCGAAGGCGAAACACGGTCTGCTTCCTATCTCATTCTCATGCTCGCACTTTTCTTATTAGTCTACATGATACTCTTGCCTTCAGGTGAAAAAGAACTTATCATACAAGACATGGGCGGCGTTGCTATTGGCAATCCAACCACACAAGTAGGACCCTACGGAAATAATCCTGTACCCTACGGTGGCATTGACGATGGAGGTTTTCTCTTAAGCAATGAAGGATTACTTTTTCTTGACTCACCCGGACTCATGCGACCCTTGTTACAAGACGTCACACAAAAACCCTTAGCAAGTGTTAACTTATTTTCCATAGAACAAAAACGATACGAAACACTCGCAGCAAATATTCATCTTTCAAGTACGTTGGCATCAAAAGATACCGTAGAATTTATCTTTACCATTGATGATCTTGAAGACTTATCAGACGTACAATTATTATTCTTTATCCTAGATGGTGACGGTGATTTGACAGTTACCCTTAATGGTGTTACTGTCCTTAACGGAGCAGTACAAACAGAACAACTACCTCTTACATTACCTTCATCATTATTGACAACCGTTAACAGACTAACGTTTAGTGTAAACAAACCAGGCATCTTCGACTTTATGTTTCCGAATACATACCATCTTAGAGACATCGTTCTCATAGAAACACACAGTGTTACCAACAACGTAGAATCACGACAATTTGTTTTATCTGATAAAGATGTTTATGACTTAGACCACTTAAGTTTGCTCTTTAGACCAAACTGTTTTACTGTAAATGAACAAGGACGGCTAGTCATACGATTAAATAATAATCTCATCCATGACGCGTTAATTGTTTGTGACGCAGGACTCGTTGCCATAGACTTTAGTCCAAGTGACATTGTACCTGGGCGAAATGTGTTAGACTTCTTCATAGACCAAGGACAATATACATTGGAAAATGTCGTTGTTGAAGGAGACTACGCGACAACAAACTTCTACAAAGCATCCTTCGACGTTGACCCACCAGACATGGCAGCCATCTTTGACGGAGCCTCTGTTGTACTACGTGCATCATTTTTGAACGATGGATACACCAAAGAAGGAACAATATTTGTTAACGGATATCCATTACCCTTTGATACACATCTTAATGAATTCGTTGCAAACTTAGATGGACTCGTCTACGAAGGACGTAATATTATTAGTGTTCTTCCCGATACCACGTTTGAATTTATTAACCTCGAGGTCTTCCTCGCCTAACGGAGGCCTACATTATGCCAGATGGTGATGAAAAAAGTCCTGGAATTATAAAACGTCTCTTTGGTGCGGCAGGTAAAGGTGCACGTAAAGTAGGACGAGGCATACAAAAAGCTCCAGAAATTGCCGATACCACTGATGATTTTGTTAGCAGACTTAAACCCCTCGCCGTTCCAACATTTGGGTTACTTATTGCCTTATGGTTCTTTCGAGGACAAGCAACTATTTCATTTTTTATTCTCGTGCTCATGGGCTTTATGTATGTTATCTTCGTCATTAAACTTTTACATTTAGAGAAATTTGTCACATTATCACTCATCATTGTAGTCTTATGGTTTGGCCTATCGTTTCTTGCACAAGGAACAGACAGTGGTCTTTGGCGCGTTGGAACAACCATGGCAGCAGATATTGGTCTTGACAAAGTCTTTGGCACCGTAGCAGCATCCTTTAGCCAATTCGATCCAACCTCTGCAGCATACAATCAAGATCCCTTCGCACCAAAAATTGCTGAAGAACAACCCAAAAAAGGTGTGCGGTTTTATGACATAGATATACCACGAGACACTATAGAATCTGGAGAAGATATTGTCATTTACGGTTCAGCAGAACTTATTGCATTAACAGGAGATGGTCTATCCAATGAAGGTACAGATATTACCTTTACTTGTGGCATAACAAATGGCTTGTACAAATTATATGATGTTGGTGAGACCTATGAATCTTTGACGAGTGATCGTCGCTTTGAAAAAGAGGGAATCATGAATTTACACGGTCCTGAAAGTAATGTTGTTACTGTATATCCCCAACAAGATGAAGATCTTGGCTTTGATTGTACCATTGAAAATATTATTTTTCCAGGATACTACCTAGATAATGATGGTAGTTGGATTCCTTTCTTAAAAGATACCCATCAAGATACAGTAACATTACAAGTAGCTGTTGAAGCCGTCTATAAAGACTTTACCACAATGACTTCTTTACGCGTCTATAACACAAAACAAGAAACTATCAAAACAGAAGGTGGACGTAAAAAAGTTATGGCAACTATTACTGATTCATTAAATAAAAATGGTAAATTACAAAGCCAATGTGTGAGTGGTTGTGCGTTTACTGCACTTGCATTAGGAACAACCTTCCAACCAATAACTGAAGTTGGAAAATATCCCTTACGTGTTAATCTTCGAAAAGACAAAGACTTCTATGGTGATATCTTATCACTTACATCGTTAGAAGTTCGTGTCCCTGAAGGTGATGATGGAGGAGGACGTTTTGAATTAACAGGATGTAAAGGGTTTGGACCTTTGGATGACACCAGTCATGCTGTCCTTGATAAATCAGATGTGTACTTACAAGATGTCAATGAAGAATTAGCAGAAGATGATTATGCCATTGCAACCGACTTTAGTTTTGACTGCAACTTTATTGTTGTTGATCCCTATGAAAAGAAAGGAAAGTTCAGTGAAATATATGCGCGTGCAACCTATGATTATATGGTAGATATGCAACGGCCAATTTTTGTTCAAGAAGACCTGTCAGTTACAGAAGAACAGGTGCCGCAATTTGATGAAGGTTCTTCAGTAGGCGATGGATACTATGGTGATTATGTGGAAGGTGACTCAATTGTCTTTGCTGAGTAAAATTTCTTTGTTCGTGTTGTTATTATTTGTTACAGGATGTGCTCTTGTGGGAGGGGGTGGCGGTTCACAACGCGCTACAAATATTAATCCTCTATTGAATTCTTTTGGTGGAGAAGATACCACTACAGGAACGCCTAAAGCGCCAAGCATTCCAGGTCCACAACGCGGTGTTGTTGTTGCCTTCAAAGAAAACAAACCAACCGTTCCTATTAAGAAAGATTTTGTTGTTGGTGTTGTTGTAGCTAATTACTTAGACACACCGTTGATTAATGGAAAACTTTCTCTTTGGGATTCAAGTCCCTTACAAGGCTTTGATGACATGGTCGATCTTTCGGTGGGTTTAGCTGGAGCACATTATGAACTCGATAACAAAGGAAAAACAAACTTTTACCAACCAAGCATACAAACACAAACATCACCTCCATCATCTTATATCCCTTCAGCAAAACTAGGATATATACCTGAGGGGTCTGTTACACAATTCTTTGCAGAAGTTATCTACGATGTGCGTGGAGAAGTTGTTATAAACTTTTGTATTACAAATGAAGAAGGAGACTATGATGAAGATTGTTCGTCAACAGAAACCTTTACTTCAAGCACCCTTGGCGATCACAATGCAAAACTTCCTGTAAGTATTAAATCAATGAAAAAAACATTTTATTCAATGGATGAAACAACTGTTATGTTAAATGTAGACTTTGTTTTAATCAATGTAGGTGGTGGTGAAGTTATTGATCCATTAGATGTTGGTGGTTACCATGATGACATCTTACGATTTAATCTTCTTGCCTTAAGTGGTGCTGGTGCTTTTTTCTGTGACTCACCAGATGATATTAAACAAAATCCACTACTCCAACAAAACCAAGCATCATCATTGCCTTTACGTTTAGATATTTCTCAGGGTGAAGCAACCGTTCATTGTTCTGCGCCGGTATCCGTTACTGATACCAACCAATTTACACAAATTAAAACATCCTTAGATTATGGCTATCGATACGTTGTAGACACAGGAGAAATACCCATTGAGGGGTAGATTTTTAAATGACGAGACGCATACAAAACACCATGAGGTTACAAAAAAAAGGGTTGACCATTAGTGTACTCCTTATTGTATCACTCTTTCTTTTAGGTTGTGAAGCTGGTGATGATGAATTAGAACTTCTTGAAGGACCATATGTGGGGGGTAATGATGGTGTAGAATTTGCCTTTCAAGAAGATGAACCTCCGCAAGCTGTTCTAGATGATAGTCAACAAGAATTCTTTATTACATTACTTGTGCGAAACCAAGGTGAATATACTATTCCTGATGGTGAAGCTATTGCTTCATTAAGTGGTATTGATGCAAAAGCCTTTGGATTAACGTCAATGGACGCAACAAATACCGTTCCTATTCAAGGAACATCAAACGATCAAGGATTCCTTCTTGAAGGTGCAGAAGAACTCTTAGAATTTAAACCAGCAAAATATGTGAACGATGTTGCTGCAGACTTTAGTGTACCCTTACGTGCAGACCTTTGTTATGGGTATAAAACAGAAGGACTTGCTCATCTTTGTTTGAAAAAAGACGTTGTCCAACAGTCCATTGAAGACGTATGTTCAACGACCAATCCGGATGTTGACTTATTCAATTCAGGAGCACCAATCCAAGTAGAGAATTTACGGCAAAAAGCTATTGGCTCTGATAAAGTGCAAATCTCCTTTACTATTCGAAACGTTGGTAGTGGTATTGTGTACTTACCTGGTTCATTTACTGATTCATGTAAAGGCCAAAATGATGTGAAAGACATGGTTCATGTGATGTTAGATAATCCTCAAGATAACTTTGTTCCAACATGTAGTAGTTTTGCAAAGACGAATGAAGGAGATATTAGACTTGTTGGTGGAAAGAAAGATATTACTTGTACAGTATCAACATCAGACTTACAAGACGTGAGTTATCAAGACTTACTCATTGTTGAAGTATCTTATGTCTACAGAGAATCTGTTTCAACCGTGCTTAATGTACAAAACGCTATCTGAATCCTTAAATAGGTGTATTCTTTTTTTGTTCTATGCAATCACTTCGTGTATTATCTGAAGAATATCGCTCGTGTGATCGATGTTCAGAACTTGCTTCAACGAGAACACAAGTGGTCTTTGGTTCACAGCATTTGCAACCTTGTTCTGTCATGATCATTGGTGAAGCTCCTGGAAAAAATGAAGATGAAACAGGCGAACCGTTTATTGGCAGAAGTGGAGAATTGTTGAATGGGCTATTGAAGGATATTGGATTAGAACGGTCTGATGTTTTTATTACTAATACGATATTATGTCGTCCACCTGGTAATCGTAATCCCAAGAAAGAAGAATTAACGCAGTGTCGTACGCGATTAGATCAGACGATTGCATTGATTGACCCTACGGTTATCATTACGTTAGGTAATTTTGCCACACAATATATGTTAGATACGAAAGAAGGTATTACGAAGTTACGTGGGAAGGTCTATGAGCAACAGGGCCGTTCAATCATTCCCATGCCTCATCCTGCGACATTATTGTACAATGGGCTCTCTGAAGAGCTTTTTTCGTTGTTTCGGCGTGATTTTCAATTAGTAAAGGGTCTTTTGGATGGTAGACGGCCTCCTGGTGAGTCACAACAAACATTATAGTTCCTACTTGAAAGTAATAACAAATAGAAAGGTTTATAAGGAGTTGGCGTTCATACAATCCTACGATGGCACCACAATCTTACAGTAAAATAATTTTACTCATAGCACTTGCATTCGCATTAGTACCTATAGCAGAAGCAAGTTACCTAAACGATTACTACGGGCCATCATATGGTACTAATTATTTTAACGGATTCAATTCCAATACTAAACAAAACACAAACAGCTTTGGACACAATACCAACCAATTTTCAAACTTTAACAACTACAACTCAAACTCCTTCTTTGGAGAAGGCTTCTCAAACAACAACTTTGGAACATTTTTACAACAAGGAAACATCAACAACAATGATGGACATAATTTTAACAAAGACCCTTGTGCAACAAAAACAACTCACGGCAACTTCGATGGAAAAGGCCAAGACTTTACAATCACAGAAAAAGTATGTGACGGGATCAGCGGTAATTTTTACAAAGACAATAGCTACCAAAACGCTGTCAATAACAAAGTAGGATACAACCAAAAATCAGTTGGTGTTAACGGCTTTGTTGATTCAGTCTCCAAATCAAATAAAGCAAGTGGCACAAACTCAAATATGTTTGATAATAGCTTCGTATCAAGTTACAAACAAACAACCTTCGGAAAAGGTACAAAACTTTATTTTAATTAATTATCCAATATAGGATAATGAATCTTCTTCATCACTTTCTTCAACAACAGAGACTTCTTTCTTACTCTTCTTTACTTTCTTTTCAGGAGTAGCATTAGACTGTAACGTTCTATCAATATCTTTTTCTTTCAAATTCAACTGCAATAATTTGTTTAACCGTTTCACTAAATGACCAGCTTCATGCAATCCAATATATCCAGGACTTTCAAACGTTTCTACCAACATAGAAATAGCAGGAATATCCTTCTTCCCAGCAAGACCAGGTAAAATTCCTGTCACACCAACAATAGGACCAATAAACTCATGCAATTCTTTCTTCGGTTTAGCACCAGCCATATACTTCTTAATAACTTTCTTTGAATTACCTGTTACATACATCTGAGGCTTCTTAGGAATATCTTGTAAAGCAATACCACCCAAACTAATAATCTCCTTACCCTTTGTCTTTTCAAACGTATCTAACACCTTACGACAAAACGAACGACACGACACTTCAGAACCCGGTTGTACATCACCAGACAATAATAAAATAGTCTTACCCTTTACCTTAGCAACATGCATATCAATAGACGGTAATTCGATAATATTTTCTTCATTCACAAACACATAATGTGGTAGCTCATCAGAATGTAGTTCGTATACCTTCTTCGCCTTTAACGCATCAATCAAATATTCAACAGCAATCTTACCTACATTACCCACACCAGGCAACCCTTCAATAAGAATAGGTGCTTGTGCCGTTGTTCCTTTAATTTTATCTAACGTCCAGGTCATTGTTGTTCCTTTGCCATCCTTCTGTATTTACCATACTTATCTTCAAGACTAAACTTAGCAGGTTTCGGTGTGACCGTTACTGTATCACATATACTGCACTTTCTTTCTAACGTAAAGGTTGAACATGAAGGACATCGCAAAATTTCAGTCTTCATTTCTTGCCCTTCTGCACATCTAACGTTCCTTCACCCTTTTCAATTTCCTCACGAATAACATCAATAATCTCATTCGTTTGCTCTTCCGCCTTCTTTGGTTCAGCCGTTGTTAACGTAACACTATATCGTGGAGCAGAAATATACGACACCTGAGCATCATACGATTGTTTTTTTGCAAACATCTCACCTTTCTGTAATGATTTCTTAATCACTTCAATACCATCCTTTGTAGGACATGTTAATTGGAACTCACGAAGAACCTTAACTTCTTGCGGTTTCAAACGTGTTTTAATGACGCTTTCTAACGCATCAGCAGACTTCTTATCAATGCCTAACGATGCAAGGTTAGTTTCACCTTCAGCAACCTGTTGAAAACCAAACCCAATCGTTTCGTATGATTCCATTACTTTTGTACGAACAAGATCATACAACTTATCACCATCAATCTTCAATTGTTTTGCAACAGAATCAATAATCTTTTCACATTTTTCTTCAAGTTTTAACTCTTTAATTTTATTTAATCGCTGACCTGTTGTCACACGACGTAAGGATAAATCCAAATTACCATAGCGCTCGTTCTTACGAAGAACCTTACACACAATTTTCTTACCTTCTTTAACAAAATCACGAATCGTACGAATACGACCAGGAGAAATTTCAGAAATATGGATAATACCATCACGATTTTCATACTCATCTAATGTAACAAAAACAGTTGTTCGTTGAATACGCTTAACCGTACAAATAGTGATCTCACCTTC
This sequence comes from Candidatus Woesearchaeota archaeon, assembly GCA_964622835.1. Lineage (GTDB taxonomy): Archaea > Nanobdellota > Nanobdellia > SCGC-AAA011-G17 > UBA489 > JABIKK01. Next base: position 190,366 of record CAZUSA010000002.1, read on the forward strand.
GTTCGGAAATCCTTGATGCTTAAACCGCATTGTTATGTGAGAACCTCAAGAATCCTTGCTTTAATAGCACCCTTGCCCCCTTGAGGTTTAGCCAGCATTGTGCCACAGACCGTACAAGAAACTGTCGTAGACGGCTTGCCAAAGATAACCTGATTGTTCTTACACTTCGAACAACAGACCTTGATGAACTTACTTGTATGCATGTTTGTCATTTTCTTGAAATATCTCTTGATTGTTTATAAGGCTTACGACTGCCACAATGTTTAAATAGCTCCTGAAACCTTCAAAAACCTATGAGAGGTGTTCGCGTTCACAATACAGGAATTTCTACAGCAACACATAGAATCTTTACAGGCGTTACCATTACGTTTGGACTCCTCATGGCCTTAGTCTTCATAACGACGCCGAACGCAGGACGTATTACAGGGTACAGTGTCCTATCAGATTTATATGGGAATGCAGGACCTGCAGTTCTAATGTTTACTTTAATACTCGTTATAGGATTATACCTGCGATTCGTAGAATAATTACACTGCCTTATCTTCAATAGATAATTTCTTCGTTCTCTTTCCAGACGAACGCACTTGTGTCTTATTACACACAGAACATTTCAAACGAAAATCAGACTTCTTTGATGTTTTAGCACCCATACGCTTCCACGCAGATAATGCCTTACGAGAAAATTTACCATGATTACCAAAACCAGTCTTAGCAGAACCTCTCTTACTCAAACGCGCAATAGAACCAATACGTAACGTGCCACGTTCTTTTTTCTTTGCGAGAGCTACAGCATGTGTTGTTTGCGTCTTACAAAACTTACAAAATGTTCTTCTCGTTTTGGGTATTTTCAACTTGTACTTCCTCAACGCGTTTTCGTTGGACTAGCAAATTAGCCGTTTTCGTTGGCAAGAACGACATATCTTCTTGCTCAAACGGGCCATACACATTCAAGTCATCTGCCACAAACTTTGGGACAGCATGCACGAATCGTACCATTTTGCCGTGTGTAGGCTCCTTTTGGGCTGTTTTTATATCTTTTGGTACGGTATTTCGTTGAATACTCACCGTCTTTTCTTGTAATATATTTTCAACAACACCCCCACGATACGTATTCAACATATCCAACGTTTCTTCATACAAGCGCTTTTCTTCAGGCAACATGTTTGCTCCTGCTTCTTTTACCCCTGCACGCGAAGAAAGGAGTGCCAAATTCATCATTTTATTCTCACGTTTTTCATACAATTCACGAATAATCTTTCTCGCACTCTCTAACTGTAATTGCGTCTTCTTTGTATCAGCAGCAAAAATTGAATCACCCTGTTGTTCGGTCTTGAGAATCGCACCTTTTTCTTTAAGATATTCAACCGTCTGTTGAAAAAAGGTCTCTTCTAATGACTGGAGTTCCGGATTCATCTTTTCCTTTCGTAATAATTCAAATAAGGTTTCAAAGGTTAACATTTTAGAAGAAATACACATGACGCTTTATTAACATTTATGTCCCGGAAAGCTTATAACACCATTTTAAAGCAGTTTTTTCGTGAAATTAAAAACGTTTCCGGAAGACTTTCGCGTTGTAGAACATTCATCATTTCCTCTTGATGGCACAACAGGAAAATATGTGTACGTTCGTTTAACCAAAAAAAACTGGAATACCGCATCCGTTGTTAAAGAAATTGCTCATGCATTACATATTAGTTTGAAACATATTGGATACGCAGGCAACAAAGATAAACATGCTATAACACAACAATATCTTTCTTTACCCACATCTGTTGTACCAGGAATTAAAACATTTACGCTTGACGATGTAACCCTAGAAATTATTGGTTACGGTGATGAACGATTAACCCTTGGAGACTTGGACACAAACACCTTTACGATTATTGTACGGCAATTAACACGAGAAAAAGATCTTACCTTTGATAAAATAAAAAACTACTTTGGTGATCAACGATTTGGCCATGATAACCAAAATATAACTCTCGGAAAACTTCTCTTACAAGGAAACTTCAAGGAAGTTTGTTTATTATTAGACTTAGAGGTGGTGGAAAATAATTACATTCAAGCATTGCATACCATAGATAAACGAACACTTCGGTTGTATATTGCAGCGTATCAATCACACCTTTGGAATCTTGTAGCTACAACGCTTGATGAAGGTGAAACACTGGAAATTGTTGGCTTTCTCACAGAGTATTCTACAGAAACAATACAACAACAATATGAAACCTTGCTTGCAAAAGATGATCTTACCAAAGACTCTTTCATACTCAAATCATACAAAGAACTCAGCATGGAAGGAGACAAACGACCCTTGTTTATAGCTATTACCAATTTTAATGCAACATGGGTAGATGACACTGCATACCAAGAAAAAAAACAATGCACCCTTACATTTACACTAGGAAAAGGCTCTTACGCAACAACATTTGTTAATACACTCTTTCATTAACTGTGGAAAACTATATAAGGGCAAACTCGTCTTACAGCCTCTATGAGAGGTGCAGCACAGGAGCGAAAACTCCTCCACGAACATGAATTAGTTTTAGCAACATTCACATTTGTTTTCCTCGTGGGTGGATTTATCTTTTGGGGATATGATGTTGTTGCAACGGGATACTACTTAGGAGATAGTGAAGATCCGTATACAACAACAGAAACATTTGAAGCCCTTCTTACTGAAGAAAAAATAGTAGACGTTGCTGTAAGAAACACAGCAGACCCTGCACTCAGCACAACAGCATTAGTTATTATAGATCTTGATGAAAAATGTGCTATTACCACAGGTGAATTGCCCATACTTAGCGATCCCTGTTCATTATTTACAACAACACTCCTTGGAGACTCAACACTCAATCCAGGTGAAGCAACATTTATTCGTATTGCATTTACCTCAGAGATAGAACGAAGTGCAACACTTACCCTTAATGTTATTACAAACGATGGTATTGATACCATGGACTTTTCTTTTAATGCAGTAACTGAATTAACAAAACCAGCAACACAAGACAGCTTAGTTGGAACAACACAAACTGATGCAGCGTTCTTTACATCATTACTTGATGCATTACGTGCATTCCTCGGTGGTGATGGTGTTGTTGTACCAGAAGCATTAGAAGATCCTGTCGTTTACGTTCATGGTCTATCTTCTCTTGGTTTTACAGAACCAAGTCTTTTCTTTGGATCACTTAACATCGAACAAGGAGCGCAAGCAACACAATCCTTTGCCATAGAAAATATTGGAACAACTACTACGTCTGTTACAGGAATAACCAAACCAACAGGGCTTATTGTTACACCACTCAATGGATTTACTCTTGCTCCTGGAGAACGACAAACCGTCGAAGTAACCTGTACGCCGCAGATTATTGGTGGACTTGAAACACCATCCTTACTCTTCCACACAGCTAGAGGTGATGCACCATTACGTGTTTTATGTATAGGTGTTACCAGTGTCACAGAAGATACAGATAGGACGAAACCAATACTCACTGTTGTTCAACCAGTAGAAGGACAAGTACGTGATACCGTTTCCGTACGCGTTGAAGCATATGATGAAGGAACCATCGCAGACTTAGCACTTGTCAAAGCATACATTGGTTCAACACTTGTCAAGCGACTTAACACACCAACAACACCAAACAGTCACGTCTACGAATTTGATGTAGATCTTACTCGCTTTACAGGCATTGTTGCCTTTACCGTTGAAGCTGTAGACTATGCCGGTAATACCCGCGTTTCAGAACCAATTTCATTATGGATAACAGCAGAAGAAACAGAAACTGATACGGTTGTACAACCATTAGAAGATGTTGAAGAAGTTACAGAAGAAATAGTTATTGAACTTCCAGAATTAAATGTAGACTTACTTGTACGGCCAGCAAGCGGATCTGGATATACAGATCTTTCAACAGACCATGTTGTAGCAGGAGATCGTGTTGACCTTCGTTTAACATCAACGTTGGAAGGAACAAACTATCGCTTTGAATTTAAAAATGCAGCACTCGACAGTATCTCAGATTTATCTATTGATAGCGAAGACATCGTCTTCAAAACAATGGGTGATGGACGACGTATCATTGATATTCCAGATGATACACTAAAATCATTCATTACTCTTCTTGATGCAACGTCAGTAATATTACCTATGATTCAACCAGATGGGTATGAAATGGGAAAACCACTCGAAGTAACCTACTACAAAAACAATGGTGACACTTATGTTGTTTCAAGTACATACATAAAATCCTTTTCGCAAGAAGGAGACATAATTTATGTTGAACTTGACAAACGTGTTATTTTTGGTGATGTATAGAGGTTGATACCATGCGTTTTTTACCACTTGTTTTATTATCATTGTTACTCATCCTACCTGTAATCTCTGGTGCAGGTCTTGGCGGTGGTGGTGCAGGTGCACGTAATTTTGTTGTTGATGTTCCAGGAAACTTTGTTGCACTAGCAAATCGTGATTTAGGTGTTGATCTTGAAGTTGATGGCACAGTTCGTGCAAATGAACGTGTCTTTTTGCACAAAACTATTGATGGTGTTAATTACCCTGTAGGTAGATTTACACTATCTTTTCGTATTAATGACATTGGTGTTGATCCTTCTCTTGATGATATCATTGCCTTACTAGATGTTGATGCAAAAAAAGCAGTTATTGATATAGGGGATGTCTCACAAGCTTCAGGGTTGGTTGATTTATACATTCCTCAAACACCTGGCGATAATGCTATTGTTGTTTGTACAAATTCTCTCAACTTAGCAGGAACATACAAGGGTTGTGGTGGTATTGATGGTATTGTAGAAAAGTGGATTTACCCTGGTGGTTATACAGGGGACTTTCCTGTTACGGAATATGTTGATGATGGCATAGTTACACCTTTCTGGCGCGTTGCAGACTTAACGGGAACAGGCATCTTTTCGTTCTTCGTAAACTATGGTGGGGGGGAAGAAACTATTATTGAAGAAGGAGGTAACATAGATTTAGATATTGTTACCTTTTACACATACACTTCAAATGAAAACATTGAATACACTATCACCGTAAACGAAGTAGATTATTTATTTGTTGTTGATTATGTTGATCCACAAAATGAATATGCTTCTGTTTACATTGCAACACTTGATACAAGTTTTACTCTTGACGAAGGAGGCGTAGAAAACTTAGACTTAGATGGTGGTGGTGAAATAGATATGACGTTTGAAATAACCACACTTGATTACCCTCTTGTACATGCAAAAGTTGCTTTATTCCAACCACTTGCACTTCCAACATTTGCTCCACGAGAAAAAGATGCAACAGATAGTAAAGGCATCTTTTCTTCATCAGGTAATGTTTGGACGCGACTTCTTGAAACTAAGGATATAACCGAAGGAAAACTTACTCTTGCTGTTGTGAGTGTTCTTCTTGTCTTACTCTTCTTTGTCTTTGTTGGTGGAAAGCTTCTCGGTAAAGTCTGGAAAGCAACGTAAGACAGTACCTTTAAATAGCGCCCTCCTCTGCTTCTTTTTATGTTTAAATTCCTCAAAACAAAGGTAAAAGATGCTTTAACGAAGATGCAGAAGCGTGTTGATGAAGAAACACCGGTAGAGGAATCTGTAAAAAAACCAGAAATTTCAGTAGAAAAAACAACACCCAAAAAAGAAAAAACCGTTCAAACAATAAAAAAAACAACTGTAAAAGAACCTCAAAAAAAAGGTATTTTTGGCAAACTTAAACAAACACTTACCACAACAACTATTACTGCAGAACTCTTTAATGAACTCTTCGAAGAACTTGAAATAGCACTTCTAGAAAACAATGTTGCCTTCGATGTTGTAGCCATTATTAAACAACAACTTGAAGAAACTCTTGTTGATAAACCTGTTCCAAAAAAAGAACTTACAGAAGTTATAACGACAGCACTTCATGAAAGTATACTCTCATTATTTCCTAAAGAAACACCCAACATACCAACACTCATCAAAAATAAAATAGAAAAACCCTATGTTATTTGTTTCATGGGTGTTAACGGTTCTGGAAAAACAACAACTGTTGCAAAACTTGCACATTACTTACAACAACAAAACCTTCGCGTCCTTCTTGTTGCTGGGGATACTTGGCGTGCAGCAAGTATTCAACAACTTGAAGAACATGGGAAAAAATTAGATCTAAAAGTTATCAAACATAATTACGGTAGTGATCCTGCAGCCGTTGCTTTTGATGGTATAAAATCTGCAAAAGCAAACAATATTGATGTTGTTCTTATTGATACAGCAGGACGACAACATAGTAACAAAGATCTTATGCGTGAAATGGAAAAAATAAATCGTGTTGCACAACCAGACATGCGCATCTTTGTTGGCGAAAGTATTGCAGGTAATGATTGTGTTCTGCAAGCACAACAATTTGGCGAAACTGTTCCTTTAGATGGCATTATTTTAACAAAAGCAGATGTTGACGAAAAAGGTGGTGCAGCACTCTCCGTTACGAAGGTCACAGGGAAACCACTCCTCTTCCTTGGTAAGGGGCAAGAGTATAACGATCTTGAACCTTTTGATCCACAAGAACTTCTTACGTCACTTGGTCTCTAAATTTCATTTAAAAAGTTTTAAATAGCCCTTCTTATCCAGTAATATACCAATGGTTGCAAAAAAGAGGGTTTCTCGTAAGAAAACATTGTCACGATCTTCAGGACATTCTAAACAACAGGCGTGTTCGCACTGTCACAAAAGTGTTCCTGCTAGTGCAAAGTTTTGTCATTACTGTGGCAAAGGTCTTTCACGGCCAAAACAAGTAGCTAAACATCACTGCCCGAGTTGTAAAGGTGTCATTGAAGGTTTTTCACGTTTCTGTAAACACTGTGGAGCAAACATAGATACCTTTGCCCATTCCACTTTTGTCAAAGTATTACTTTCATTTATTGTTTTCTTAGTTATTGCCCTTGCATTATTAATTATCTTTGCACCATCCTTTGTTGAGTTTGATACGCAAACACCTGTTGCACAAGTAGATCCATTTTTAGCAATTAATAATGGGCTCTGTACATGGGATGAAGATCATTTTACTGCATGTGCAAACGTCAATTGGGGTGGGTCTCCAGGTGACTATATGCAATGTGGTTTTAGTGGTACTACTGCAGATAAAAAATGGGGAACAAGTCCCTTAACTTGTTGCGGATCTGTTGGTACTAATGAAGGAAACAAACTTGTTCGAACATTCCTCTTTGATAGAGATGGTGCACCATTACAAGATGATAGCGTTAGTGTTGCATGTTCAGGAAAACCATCAAGTAGTTCTGTTACCCCTGATATACCCTCCTTTTCAGACTATCAAAAAAGTTTTTGGATAACGGTTGAAGCAGAAGGAAAACTGCTAAGTGCAACAGGAACAAAAACAATTCAATTCCCTTCAAAGGTTAAACAATGTACTGTTAGTGGGCGGTGGGAAACACGTGCTGATCCGATCCATGGGAACACTGATGCAGGATTTTGTGTCGGGGCAGAAGGTATTTTCTATGGGGAAGCAGATCTCTTTGGTCAAACAGTTTTTACTGATCCTTCAACATTCTTCTGGGCAGGCTATGAAAAAGCGTTACTTGATCCGCCAGGTAGGACTTATGAAAATTATGCTGTTTATGCAGACCTTTGTGATTCAAATTATTACATAGAACCACGCCACCAAGTTACCGGAAGGCTTACTGGCTTTGAAACAGATACACTTACATTCCAATGGGATTATTATAGTAATTATCCTCGTCCAAATATGGATATATTTGTTGATCTCACCTGTGATGTCTATTAATATGTTTAAGAAAGTTTTAAAAAGATCATACGTGCTACAATAGTTATAGGAGAAGAGGTCTTATGAAAGAACACACACTGTTTGCAATAGTTTTTTTAGTATTTGTTGTCGGATTTATTTCCTTTGATTCAAGTGCTATTACTGGTCAAGCAT
>CAZUSA010000002.1:198404-205624 GCA_964622835.1 Candidatus Woesearchaeota archaeon
AATCATGGAAATATTATGCCTTTCTCTGAGGTCGAACGTATTGTACGGCCAATCGGACTTGCTGAAAAATGTTTACCAGCAAAAAAACTTGATATTGATGGTAATGGGCATTTAAGTCGACAAGATGAAAAAGCATATCAGACAATGCAGAGAGGCTTAGATACTGAAGCCTTTTGGAAAACATATGCTAGTTTTATTCCTTGTTCTCAATTAGGTGAACGGCAATACTTTGCTATGTATGGTGGAGAACATGAATGTGTAGAAGCGCCGTTGGGCTATCCAGTTTCTGTTGAGGGTGTTTTCACACTTCTTGATATTTGATTCTTCATAGGGAAAAGCTTATTAATTAACCCTTAGATAGTGGTGATTATGAAACAGACTAGTGAGCTTACTCGGAAACTCCTTCTAGCAGGAGCTGCAATAGCCTGTATTATACTTGTTTTTCTCTTTACTTTTTCATTCACAACAAAAGAAACAATACCCTCATCCTCTTACGATGAATCACCCTCTGGAGAAAACATACTCCAAGAAGAACTCTTTGTTAGTACAACATATCCTGCACTTTCCATAAAACCAGATTACATCCAAAAACAAAGTATACGAGTCATTGTTGATGAAGCTTATCTTCAAGAAACTAACCCTGGCGAATACGACCTTTATTTTACCCTTATGGGGCAAGATATGCTTACAGATGAAGGTGTTAGCAAAAGCACAGGTAACTACTTCTTTAGAAGTCCTCTCTCATGGAATGCACAACTTGTCCTTTATGTTAAAGAACGGGAACCATTACTTATTTGTGATACTGCAGTAGATGGACGATTCTGGAATACAACCTATTGTATTAGTACAGAGATGTTAGATAAATCCTACTTTGGACAAACAACACGACTTATTTACACTGACGAAACCGTTGGCGATTCTGAAGAAAAATCACTCTTAGCCCTTGCAAAACAAGACAGAACATTCGTCTTTGATCTTATTCTACCAGAATTACCAGCTGAATAATACTCCGGAGCATTTTTATAACGCCTTATCCTTCTTGCACTATGGTCCTTGACACACTTGGAGATGCACTCAAAAACGTCTTCAAAAAACTAACAGGAAGCGTTCATATTAGTGAAAAACTTCTTGATGAAATCATCAAAGAAATACAACGTGCGCTTTTATCTTCTGATGTCAATGTGCAATTTGTCTTTCGTCTCACAAAAACCATCAAAGAACGAGGACTCAACGAACAACCACCAACAGGTGTAACACCAAAAGAACATATTATCAAAATAGTTTACGAAGAACTTGTAACCCTCTTTGGAAAAGAGAAAAAAGGAATAACCATTACCAAAGAAAAAAATAAACCTTTCATTATTATGCTTGTGGGATTATTTGGAGCAGGAAAAACAACAACCATCGGAAAACTAGCAAAATACTACGCACAACGAGGAAACAAAGTCGCCGTGGTAGGATTAGACGTTCACCGGCCAGCAGCACACTTACAATTACAACAAATAGCAGAAAAACTATCCATTGATTCTTACGTTGATGGCAAACAAAAAGACCCTCTCAAACTCTGGAAAGCTAACGAAAAGACATTACAATCCTATGATGTTGTCCTCGTTGATACAGCAGGACGAGACGCATTAAGCAAAGACCTCGTTAAAGAAATATCTTCTGTTAGTAAAACAATACAACCACAAGAAACACTCCTTGTCTTAAGCGCAGACATTGGACAAGCAGCAGAAAAACAAGCAACCATGTTTCATGAATCCTGTAATGTAACCGGTGTTATCATCAGTAAACTTGATGGAACAGCAAAAGGTGGGGGTAGTTTAAGCGCCTGTGCAGTAACCGGAGCTCCTATTGTTTTTATAGGTGTAGGAGAACGACCAGAAGATATTGAAGTCTTTAATCCAGAAGGATTCGTCGGACGACTCTTAGGACTTGGTGACTTAGAAACACTCCTAGAAAAAGCGAGAGGACTTGTCAATGAAGAAGACGCAGAAGACCTCAAAAAAAGAATGTTAAAAGGAGACTTTAATCTTTTAGATCTCTATGAACAAATGAGCACCATGAAAAAAATGGGACCATTAAACAAAATAGCAGAAATGATACCAGGAATGGGTGGCATGAACATACCCAAAGAAATGCTTGAAGGTCAACAAGACAAAATGGACAGTTGGAAATTTATCTTAGACAGTTGTACACAACAAGAACTTGAAGAACCAGAACTCATCGGACGACAACGGTTAGAACGTATAGCAGAAGGAAGTGGACAAAGCATTACAGACATACGTGGATTATTAAAACAGTATAAACAAAGTAAAAAAATAATGAAAATGATGAAAGGCGAAAACCCAGAAAAACTCATGAAAAAATTTAGTGGTGCCGGACAAAAAATAAAATTTAAATAATTCTTTTGAGATATAAATATTTATAAACAAGGTAATTCAATCTTTTTCTATGGCCCAAGGTGATGGATTTGGAAAAGCAATGGCTGCGGCTTTACTTGCTGCATCTCTTACTATGTCTTCCATTGATGCATGGGTACATCATAAACCTGTTTCTAAACCTTCTCCCACAGTAATTGCATTAGAACAACTCTTAGAAAAAGGAGTCATCTCTGAAGAGACAAGAGAAAAAGCAGGTGGGCCTGTTGAAAGATTAATGGGTTGTATTGCAGAGGCCCAGGCATCTCTTGAAAAAGGCGATCTTACAAAATGTTTACACAATATTATTTCTGCTAAAGGATTATTAGCAGCACTCCAAGAAATGGGCTTTCCAATTCACAATGACCTTGCAAGAATCAATGAAGCAGAAGCCTTGTTGGGACAGGCATTGAAAGAACAAGCAAGAACAAAATAATATTTTCTTGTTTCTAAATACTTATAAACATACAATTTTTCTTTTCTTTATAGAGGTGTCGACGCAGTGAATCTAAAGTGTGAATTATGTGGTAAAGAATCTTTTTCAATTAATCATACGTCAGAACTTCTTGGTGATTACTTCTGTGAAGAATGTAGAAGCGAATAATTCTTATACCCCCTGCTTGTTCTTTGTACTATGAAACTCATCGGCCATGGTGCAGAAGCAAAACTCTACCTTGATGCAACTAAAAAAACCGTTATCAAACGACGAATACAAAAAACCTATAGGCATCCCACATTAGATGCTACATTACGAAAACAACGCACACGAAGAGAAGCAAAAATACTAGCCAAACTCTCTGATATTTCTCCAACCGTTCATGACGTTAACGAAACAAGCATGGAAGTAACTTTAGACTATGTTGATGGGCCCTTAGTAAAAGACGTTTTAGATGATTTGTCAACAAAAAAACAAACAACCCTCATAGAAGCCATAGCAACGATGATAGCAACCATGCACGAACGGAATATTGTCCATGGTGACCTAACAACAAGCAATATGATTCTTCAAAAAAACACACCAAAACTCATAGATTTTGGACTCTCATTTGTTACCGATAAAATCGAACATAAAGCCGTCGATCTTCACGTCTTCAAACACGCTCTTGAGAGCAAACACTACAAACACGCAGAAGCATTATTTGCAACGTTCTTGAAACAGTACACCAAACAAGAACCAGAAGCAGAGGCTATTCTTGAACGACTCACACTCGTAGAAAAACGAGGACGCTACAAACGTCGTATGGGATCATAAGCTATATAAACAGTCCCTTGCCAAACACCCATTACAGCCCTGTAGTGTAGCGGTCTAGCATTCGGGATTTTGGGTCCCGAGACCCAGGTTCAAATCCTGGCAGGGCTAGTTTCTTATCCACAAGACTTATAAATCGCTTTTTAGACGCACACAGACGGGTGTGTTGGTTTCGACGAACACATACTAGAACAGACTTCTAGTAGACCCTTCATTACAAAATGGCACGAACATACTCGCGAAAGAAAGGTAAAAGTGGAAGTACAAAGCCCGTTGGCATTGATAACAAGAGTTGGACAGCAACCGACCAAAAATCATTACAAACCACTATCGTTGACCTTGCAAAAACAGGTAAAACAGCAAGTGAAATTGGTATGATTCTTCGTGACATGCATTCCTATCCAGACGTTAAAGCCCTTACAGGAAAACGTATTTCTCATTTCTTACGAGAAGCAAAATTAACAGGAGAAGTTCCTGACGATCTTCTTGCACTCATTCGCAGAGATATTGCCCTTGAAAAGCACCGTGAAACCAATCACAAAGATATGACAGCAAAACGAGGACAACAACTTACCTTAGGTAAAATTAATCGTCTCGTGTCTTATTACAAAAAAACAAACGTTTTAGCTGCTGATTGGACATACGATCGAAAGAAAGCAGTACAATGGGTTATCTAATATACATTCCATTTACTATAACTACTTAAAACTCTTTTTCCATACTCTTCGTTATGACAGAAGATTTTCTTACCCATGTTAATTATCTCGCAGAAACATTTCTAACACACATAGGAAGTTCTTCAGAACCCGTTCGTATTGTTGCTAATATAGACGCAGATGGACTTGCATCAGCAGCCATCCTTGCAAAAGCTTTTACTAGACATCATATTACCTATACACTTTCTCTTGAAAAACAAATAACTGATGAAGTCATTAAAACATTACAACACGAACCCTACTCTGTTGTGTTCTTTACTGATCTTGGTGCATCACACTTACAACGACTGCACGATTCTTTAGAAGGACAAGTTTTTGTCTTAGACCATCACCCACCAGATGTAGAACAAAAAACATTAGATCACGTTCACCATCTTAATCCTCATTCCTTTGGTATGGACGGTACGCAAACTGTCGCAGCAGCAGGTGTTGTTTACTTCTTTGCAAAATCCTTGGATGAACGCAATGTAGATTTATCTCCACTAGCCTTAGTTGGTGCCATTGGTGACGCACAAGAAGACAATGGCTTTACCGGATTAAACAAACTTATTCTTGATGATGCCGTAGATGCAGAACTTGTTGACGTTAAAGAATCATTACGCCTCTTTGGCATGCAAACAAAACCCTTGCACAAAGTACTCGAATGTAGTACCAGTCCCTACATCCCGGGTGTTACAGGAAATGAACGTGCTGCTTTACAATTTATTGAAGATTTGGGTATTCCCCTCTATGACAACGCACAACAATTTCGTAAACTCATGAACTTAACCAAACAAGAACTTGACAAACTTGCAACAGCCATAGAAATGAACAAATCAAAAGGATCACCCTCCACATCATTACTCGGACCTGTTTATTTGTTAAAGAACGAAGAAGAATCCAGCCTCAAAAAAGACCTTCGAGAATTTTCAACACTCCTTAATTCCTGTGGACGCATGGGCTGGCCAAGTCTGGGTATTGGTGTCTGCTTTGGTGATCTAAAAGCAACAAAAAAAGCTTCAGATATATTGAAAGGATATCAAAAAGAAATACTTGACGCACTTAATTGGTTCTACAATAATCGACGCAGTGAAAAAATCATAGAAAAAGAAGGATACGTTGTTTTGTTAGCAGAACACATCATACGTGATACTATTATTGGCACGTTAGCATCACTCATTGCACGAAGTAACATCTATCCTGATGGAACCGTTATTTTATCATCAGCATACACCTTAGACGGTATGATTAAAATCAGTACACGCTGTTGTGGGAAACTTCCTGTAGGTTTAGATTTACGAGAAGTTGTTACCAGCATTCTTGTCGATACTGATGGCTATGGTGGTGGACACAAGCTCGCAGCAGGAGCCTCTATTCCGCAAGAAAATGAAGAACAGTTCATACGAAACGCCCTCGCTGTCCTCGAAGACTACGTTCGAAAGAAGCCCGTTCACGCCTAGAGAAAGGTTTATAAGCCCTTTTTTGGCAATCTTTCTTATGGCACCACAAGGGCAAAAACAAGTACAGAAAGGCAAACCAAAGACCAAGGCCGTTGCTACACGACGGAGAAAGAAGAAATGGTTTGGTATCGTTGCTCCTGCATCATTCAAAAGTAAACGTATCGGTGAAACCCTTGCAAATGAACCACAAGAACTTGTTGGACGTTCATTACGTGTCAGTTTAATGAATATTCTCGATGATTATAGACGTCAAGGCGTTGTCATCCACTTTAAAGTAACCAGTGTTAACGATGATAATGGCCAATGTGAAACCACAGGATACGAAATCATACGTTCCCACGCTCGCCGTCTCGTTCGAAAAAACACAGACAAAATGATGGACTCCTTTGTTGCCAAAGCAAAAGATGGAAGCTCATTCCGAATCAAACCTGTTGTTGTTACACGACACAGAGTATCAGACGCTGTCGTTACGAGCATTCGGAAGAAAGCAGCAGCATACCTTTCAGAACGTATAAAAGAACTTACGCCAACAGAAGTCTTTGATGCAATCATACAAACATCACTCCAAAAAGATCTTAAAAAAAGTCTTTTGAGTATCTGTCCTATCGGTGCGTGCGATATACGTAAATTAGAACTCGTACAATAACTTTAAATAATATATCTTCTTGTGATGTTACATGAGACAAAGAGGATTTTTAATTATTGTTCTAGCATTATTACTACTTACCTTTCTTGCAACGGGACTTTCGCCAACAGGATACGTCGTTCATGATGTAAAAGATCCTTTTGCACGCACAGAATGTGCACAAGACCTTGTCTTAATTAATCAGCTCATACCCTGTGAACAAGGCGTTTTAGAATGGGATCGAAGTCTATCTCTTCAAACCTTTTCATAAACCAACACCGTTAATGGCATCTGCTTATGAATAATATCCTTTTTTTCAACTTCTTTAAAACAATCAGGTCGATACGTTTCAATATCCTCAGGATGGTTTGTTAAAATGATAAGTTTCTTTTGAATAACATTTTTTGCTGTCGTCATAATCTCATTAATAATACGAAAGGGATTGCCTTTTTCTTTAGAAAAAATACATTGTGTAATACCAACGTCAAATGAATCTTTTACTTGTGTAATGCTCGTTGCAATAAAATCAATATCCATCTTTGCTAACTTGCTATTAATTATTGCATTACGAATACAATTAGGAAAACGATCTTGACCAAGAATCTTTGTGACACCTTGCAATTTTGCTTCAATAGGAATAATACCATCACGACACTCCAAACAAAGAAGACTCTCGTTTGGTTGAAGATGTGCATACTTCACTAAACACGCAGCAAGTAATGGAGGGGTTGTTTGATTATGTAATTTTAATCGATACGATCGTTTAGCTAA
>CAZUSA010000002.1:205724-208035 GCA_964622835.1 Candidatus Woesearchaeota archaeon
AACGTAGAACAGGTCCCCTCAACATACAACTCATAGATGCAATCAACCGTACGATACTCTTTAGCTTCATCAAATGTTTCAAAAAATACTCTGCCAGGAGTATGAAGTTTACCAGATGTTTCCTTTATGGCAGCCTCTTCAAGACCAATCATTGTCGTACCAATATATCCCATCATCAACACGCTTCAGCAAGATAAATATTATTTTTATTTTCAATAACACGCAAATTAATACGATCACCCGGTTGTGCATCACAATTATTGACTGTTATCGCACGTTGTTTGTGTGCTGCAATCTTTTGACCAGCAAACCAGCCCTCACTCAAAATAGGTGTGTTAATACGTTCACCAATATCACCCGTTTTTTCTAATGCAGGACTCTGTTGAATTTCAAGATCTTTCGCATGATACACTAACTGGATGTCATACTTTTCTTCCCATTGTTTTAATCGTTTGTAAAATTGATAATAACTTTCTCTTTTTACACCCTTCATTTTTCTACTATACTTATAGCCTTCATATTTTTGAATACCAATCTTACACTTCCACTGTTTTGCTACTTGTATTAACTTTTCTACTTCACCTTCATTAACACCAGGTAATACAACAGGAGCAAACAGTAATTCAATTGAAGAATTATTAATACGTTCAGCAGCTTTCATTGTTTTATTATGATCATACGAACTATCACCCATTAATGCTTTCGCTTGTTCAGCATTCGTTGTGTGCACACTTAAATGAATACGATTTAAACCAGCAATTTCTAACGCATCAATTAGTTCATTCGTAAAATAAGTGCCATTTGATTGCATAGAAATAAAATACACATTCGGCATAGCATGGAATGCTTCAACAATCTTAACTAAAGGGGGATATGATGCAGGTTCGCCAACAGAATCAATATTAATATGCGTCTTACCCTTTTTTTCAACAACCTTTCGTACTTCTTCAATCAAATAATCTGGATCAACAACATACCCTGTCTTATGCGTTGTCGATTGAGGACCTGCATCTGTTGAACAAAATGTGCATGAAAGATTACACAACGATGTAGGGCGAACTTGGATAAGTGAAGAACCACGATCAATGATGCCAAAGGCTATATGGCCCATAAGCGGTATCTTCGAATCCTTCGTAACCTGTACAATATGCATGTTCAAACAGTTGAAATTCTTGTTTAAAAGGCTTGGTATTCATTCCTTAATCGTCTGAGGCGAACGTTCCATAAACACTTTTTCTGTCTTAACAGCAAGACCATCAGACTGTTTTTTAATTGCTTTAGAAGAACAAACAGCCTTGCCTAAACAAATAAGCTCATCGCCAGACGTCATTACAGCAACCAACATTCCTTTCTCAATATCATCCGTCAATGTAGCAATGCCAGCAACACCTAACGGTGCACCATGACAAATACTTTGCACAGCACTATCAAACACCCACACTTTTGGCGTATATTGTACTGCTGTTTCATATGGTTGCACATATTTTCTTAATAATGTTTCATCATCTTTTTCTTTCCATAAAACCATCGCATCTTTGAGATCTTGCAAACTACACATGCTTTGTTCTGTAAACGGACCAGCTTTTGTTCGCACTAACTGTGCCATGTGTGCACCAGTGTTAAGCTCTTTTCCCATATCATGAATTAATTTACGAATATATGTTCCTCCTTGACAGCCAACACGAAACAATACTACTTTCTCTTTCATTTCCATTAATGTTAAATAATAAATTTTTCTTTCACGAACTTGACGTTTAACAGCAGAACGCACAGGAGGTAACTGACTTATTTTTCCTTGAAACTTTTTAAAAACAGCTTCAATCTTTTTTTGGGAAACATCAGAATGTAACCGCATCATTGCCACATACTCTTTACCAGCAGGCAATAACGTTTGCACAATACGTGTCGCCTTTTCCAACGCAATAGGTAATGCTCCTGTAACTTTAGGATCTAATGTTCCAGAATGACCTGCCTTACTAGAACCAGTTATTTTTTTTACCATATCAGCAACTTGATGTGATGTTGGACCAGCTGGTTTGTTAATGTTAATGATGCCATAGTCCAATAATTCTTGCATCGAACGAGTTTTTTTCTCTCTTTTTGAAGCCTTTTCATCCTTTACCAAAATATTCTGCTCTCTTGCTTCCCATGGTAGGAGTTCTTCATTGATTTTCATCCATTATCGCCAAGAGACAAGGTTTAAATAGGTATTCTCTCCTTTTCTTCCATACTCAGACCAGTAGAAAAGAGGGTTGGTGATTATTATTCAGCTACTAAAAAAACAAGGTGTCAATCATAGTGCTCTTCTCAC
>CAZUSA010000003.1:0-62181 GCA_964622835.1 Candidatus Woesearchaeota archaeon
CGGCCGCCGCATCACTTCTACAATTAGATGCTACAGCCTTTCTATTTATCAAATTTTAACACCTGTTTGAATCCCCTGCAGCGCATCCAACTAATAATTAGATGCGCGGTGATAAGTAATCTCTAATTTTTTGTATTGTCTGGCATTTCCACAAATTCGGTTTTTATTTGTTTTAATGATGTTAGAGATATTGCTTTTGCAAAACCATATTTTTTTACTGCTGATTTTATAAATGCATAATATTCATCAACATCCTTACATCTGAATTTCATAATAAATTCATAATCACCAGTACATATATCTATACTTTCCACATTTGGATGTTTTGCTAGTTCTTTTGTTACCTTTTCAGGATCTCCATATTTTTCTTGAACAAGATTTATTAATACATATGTACAGAATCCTTGATTTATTTTTTTATAATCAAATACGGCCTTATAGGTAAGTATGGCTTTTTCTTCTTCCAATTTTTTTATGTTGTAGTGTATTGTTGTAGAAGGATCTTTCAATAGCTTAGCTATTCTGGCTATTTGAGGAGTGCAATGCCCCTTTTTGAAGAGTTCAATTAGTTTTGGTGCTATGTTTTTCATAAAATTGAATAATATTCTATTATTTATATAATTTTTGGTATATATTTGAATAATCTTCAATTAAATATATATTGTTGGTTTTTTACTATTCTCCTGACTAAAATGATCAAAAAAACTGAAAAAAACAATGCAACAAGTATAGGTATAATCGGAGGTCTAGGCCCTGAAACCAGCTGTTTATTTTCACTAAAAATTATTTCTGAGATTAGAAAACTTCTCAATGAGCAGCCAAACATTTTATTAGAAAATCTTGCAGTTTCAAATGAAGTAGAAAAATTAATAATTGAAGGAGGAAATTCGCTAAAAATACTTAATTTGTTAGCAAACTCAGTAAAACGTCTTAACAAAGCAAAAGTGGATTTTATCGTTATTCCTTGCAATACAGTCCACACATTTATTGATACCTTACGTGATTTATCAGCAGTTCCAATAGTAAGCATTATTGAAGAAACGGCTAAAGAATGTAAAAGGAAAAAAATAAAGAAAGTTGGAATTCTTGCTTCAACAAAAACAATTAAAGAAGGATTACATGAAAAAGAACTTAGAAAATTTGATATCAGTATTATAAGCCCTTCAGACAAAGAGCAAAAAATACTTTGTAACATTATTAGGAACATAATCCATAAGAAAGAAACAATAGAAGACAAAAAGAGAGCATTAGAAATAATTAAGAATCTACACTTATCTGGTGCTGATGCAATTATTTTAGGTTGTACAGACCTCTTTCATTTATTGAAAGAAGATTCTGCTTCGTTCAATTTTGTGGATACTTTTTCTGTTTTTATTTCTTCAGTTGTGAAACTGTTTTTAGAAAATTCTCAAATTCGCAATATTCCAAAAAAGTGTGAGGAATTACAAATTAGGAGAAACAAAAAATGACACAAGAAACACAAAAACCAATCCCCAAGGTAATAGAATCCTCTCGTAATTTTGGGTTTAGCTCACCAGAATTGTTAAAACAATTTGTTGATGAAGCAAGAGATTGTGGCTTTTATGCTACAGGAGACATTACAAGAGATGGAATATTGCTTCCTGTGCAAGGAAGAGATACAAGACCTAGGAAAGTTACCTTTTTTGATGGTCTTCCTGATGAAGAAGTTTTCGCTGGATATTTATGGTCATTTAGCCGAGATTGGGAAATAGGAAGTCAACTATCTCTTCAGGTTTACACTGTTGGTGGGAGAATGCTTAGTGAAACAGACTTTGGTTTGGATCAGAACTTTGAAGAGTGTCTTAAAAAACCAGAAGGTCATAAAGTATCTTCTCGTTTAATCTCCCTTGCCAAAGAAAGTGGAACTTTTAGAGGTAACAGATATCTTGTGAGTGGAAGTGAAGATCAACAATTACTCATGGATCATATGAGGGGTATTGGAGATTGGCCAAGAGGAATAGTTCAACGATATGGTAAAGATCCTAGAACAGATTTAGAACTGTCTGTTTTAACGATACAACCCAACAAAGAAGATGAAGTAGAATTGGAACTTAAGGCATTAATCACAGCATACCAACAATTAAAGGATGGACAATAACAATGCAAGACAACACAAATTATTTAAGTGCACTAAACTGTATAAATACTAGGCATTGTGGTGATTCGAAGTATTGTTGGCATGCACGGCCGCCTTCTCTAACTTATAATATTGTGTGCACTTATATTATTTTTATTTCTTATTTTTGTGCCCGTAACTTTTTATTTGGTCTATGATTAGTTTTAACATTTCTGAGATATATTTTTTATACAATCCATTGTCTGCTTCTTCTAATGTTTGGTAGTATTGTTCTCTTTTTTCATAAGGTATAAAGAACATTGGATATTCATTTTTCATTAATAGCCAATTCATAATTGCTCTGGCTGTTCTGCCGTTACCATCTTCGAAAGGATGTATCCAAGTTATTTTTGCATGAATTAATGTTGCTAATTCAAAGGGGTGGAGTTTATTTTTGTTAGCACTGTACCATTTTTGTAGGTTTAGTAAATATTTTTTAACTTCTTCGTGAGGTGGTGGAGTGTGTTGGGAACCTTCAATTTTAACATTAAAAAATCTTATTCTTCCACCATAAACCACGTCTGTATTTTTTGTTAGAATTCCATTAATTTTTTCTAAAAGTTTGTTGTTTAATTGGCCTTCATACTTTTTTAAATATTTTAAACATTCCTTGCCATTAATTGCTTCATGGTAATCTGAGGCACGTACGCCTGAAGGAATTACTTTATCTTTGAGAATAAGAGCAGTTTGTCGTAACGTAAGTCTGTTTCCTTCAATAGCATTTGTATTATAGGTAAATCTAATAATAAAATCATCATAAATTTTTTTCTTTATATTATTTGGTGTTTGTTTCAACCAATCATTGTAACTTTCTTTTAAATCTTGAAGAATTTCAGAATCTTTACTTGATATGAAAGAATTTTCTGATTTGTTTAAACCTTCCTCAACTAATTTCCTCTCTATTTCTTGAGCATATTTTTCAATTTCTTTTTTTGTTGGCTTTTTATTTCCAATATAAACTCTAATTTTCTTCCATTTATTTATTGCAATTCTAATGTTCTTTGTAAGATAATGGTATTCTTTTCCACCTCTTTTGATAATCTCAACATAACTCATACAATTTGTATGGGCACAATACTATTTAAATATTTCGTTAATATGTGCACACGAAGATAGTTATCAGCTACAAATATTTAAAGATATCAATTATCAGCTACACATTATCTTGAATAAGGGTAATAAACTCTTTGGGAGTGTACTGTTGAGTAATGTTTTTAAACGCCTCTATCCTTTAATTTGGCTAGGTACACTGTTGCCGCATCAGAAAGGGAGGTTAGCTCCCGGCCGCCGCATCGATCTTACTTTCCAATGCACAGTGCACTAAAGGACTTAAAGAAGTGGGCACTATGCTTCTTCTTGGAGAAAAAGATGGCAGAAGACGATGTGTATGGAAATAAGAGAACTTATGAGCATTTTATTGATAACATTAATAATTTAGCTAAGCCTATAGAAGAAGCACCTAAAGAGAGGGGTAAACAGAGATATTACTCCAAAAATAAGGCTAATATCAAACATTTCATAAAATTACATAAGCTCTTTGAAAGTAGGGATACTAGTTATGTAAGGAGATTGAGACTTTTTGGAACCCTTAAACTCATAACATTTGTATCCAAGAAGAACTTAAAGGATTGCAATAGAGATGACATCAATGAAATTCTTGCATTTAGTCATAAAGTAAATGTAAGTCCTAAAAAATTTTCAAAGCTACATCAAGGATTTAAAAAATTTATAGAATCTAAAAAAGGCAAGGGCATTGATGAAAGCCTGATTTTAGAAGAATATAAGAAATCTATAGAAGGCACTAAAGATTTTAAAGAAGTGTCTGAAAAATTACCTGAAATGTGTTTCAAAGGCAGTTTTGAAATAAAAAAGAAGAATTTCGAAAATATATTTTTAGTAAATGTTACTAGTGATTCCTTTTCAGAAATATCAACTGATTTAAATTTACTCAAGCTGTTTAAAGAAAAAAGATTAGATGGCAATTCCTATCCTTATGTTGTTAGCATACACGATCTTTTAGTAATTTCTGATTTATTGGAAGAACCAGGAGATATAATAGATTACATAAAACAGAGAGTGGAATTAAACAAGACCTATGAAATAAGATCAGAAGATGAATTAGATTTTTTAGGATATTTTTTAGAAAACGGCAACCTCCATATAATGGAAAATACTAAAGGAATTAAACACCCACTTATTCACGGCTATAGTGAGATTATAGATAAATGGTATGCTTATCGCGCTGGCCAAATTAATAAAGTAGAAAAACCAAAAAGGAAAAATGAAAAGAAATTATCATAATGAAATGGAAAATAAGGTTGAACTTATTATTTCTCTTATAGTTTTAGTTGCAATTGTATCTTCGTTATATTTGAAAGGAAAATATATCAATCTGGCAACAGAATGGGGAACTTTAATTCTAATAAGTGTCATAACTACTGGTTTTTGTCAAATGATAATTCAAAGAATTTCTGGAAATCTTTTAGAAAAAATTCCACTCACTGTAACAATTGCAGGGAAAAAGTTCTCGTTTTCCTTGTTTTTTGTAATAACTATTTTATTAAAATTAATTATTTTTTAATTATTTTTTATGTGTAACAAATCCTTCATAGATTTCACCGTCTAAAACTTCTTTTTTGTTATCTCGAATCCAGCAGTGAAAAAAAGAAAAGAATAGCAAATTATAGTGATTAAAATTTCTTTCTAATAAAAACTTTGTTTGTTTTTCCAGAAGGTTTCTTTGTTATAATTCCTCTTTTTTCTAAAGATGCCAAAACAAGGGAAAGTTGTGTTTTTGATAATCCTGTCTTATACCTCAATGTAGCCTGAGTAATTCCTTCTTGTTCATAAACTGTTTTTAATATTATTTTTTCATCTTCATTAAACCCTGATAAAAATGCTCCAAATTTATCTTTTTTATCAACCGATTGTAATGTTTTTGATATGTTTGAATGTTGTTCTAATAATATTTGTTGTGTTTTATCAAAAAAGATTAAGTATGCTCCAAGGGTGAGTAAAGCAATTGCTATGAGGGTTCCAATAAATGTTGATGATTCCTTGCTTTGATGTAGACACGTACCATCATCTAAAAAACAAGACCCTGATGCCTGGACCACGCTATTGATGGCTTCTGTTTCTTGCTTGCTTATGAAAAACATTAGTGAAGCTAATATAACTCCCAAAATAAGAACGATTGTACCTATATTTTTTTGATTCATCCCAATAAAGATTAATGTCTATACTAAAGCCTTTTCTTTTTCAATAATAGAGAATTGCTAACCACGCTCACACTACTTAAGGCCATCGCAGCTCCAGCAATAATTGGAGAAAGTAACCATCCAGTCAGAGGATACAATACTCCCGCAGCAATTGGAATGCCTAAAACGTTGTAAAAAAGCCCCCAAAACATGTTTTGCCTTATTTTAGCCATAGTAAATTTACTTAACTTAACTGCCTTTGGAACATCTAAAATATCATTTTTCATTAAAACAACATTTCCTGTCTCCATAGCCACATCAGTTCCTGAACCCATTGCTATACCAATATCTGCTTGAGCCAAAGCTGGAGCATCATTTATACCGTCTCCAACCATTGCAACTTCACCATATTTCTGTAACTTTTTAACATAATTTGCTTTTTCTTCAGGGAGAACATCAGCAAAGATATTTCTTATTCCTGCCTGAGAAGCAATTGCCTTAGCAGTTCTTTCATTATCCCCAGTAATCATAAAAACTTTTATTCCCATTCTATGCAATCTTCTTACAGCATTACTTGCATTTTCCTTTATCGTATCAGCAACTGCAATCAGGCCTATTACTTTATTTTTCTCAGCCAAAATCATAACTGTTTTTCCAAGATTTTCCAATTCTTTTTTCTTTTCAATTATTTCCTTGGTATAGATTTTTTCTTTATTCATCAATTTTTCATTACCAAAAAAATATTTTTTACCATTCAATGCAGCAACAACCCCCATCCCAGGTATAGCCATAAAATTTGTAGCTCTTTTGAGTGAAATTTTTTGATTTTCTGCTTCTTTAACAATTGCTTCAGCGAGAGAATGTTCAGAAGATTGTTCAATACTAGCAGCATATTCTAATAATTCATGTTCTGTTACATTTCTATTTAATGAAATTACATTTGTTACTTGTGGTATTCCTTTAGTGATAGTTCCTGTTTTGTCAAATGCAACAACTTTTATTTTGTGTGCTGTTTCTAAAGCTTCTCCTCCTTTAATCAAAATACCTTTTTTAGCACCTTTGCCAGTTCCAACCATAATTGCGGTGGGTGTAGCTAATCCTAAGGCACAAGGGCAAGCAATAACTAACACTGCCACACTAGTGATCAAGGCAAAAGATATGTCTTTGTCAAAGAAAAAATACCATGAACTAAATGTCAATATG
The DNA here is from genome assembly GCA_964622835.1 of Candidatus Woesearchaeota archaeon. Lineage (GTDB taxonomy): Archaea > Nanobdellota > Nanobdellia > SCGC-AAA011-G17 > UBA489 > JABIKK01. The sequence continues at coordinate 6,538 of CAZUSA010000003.1, forward strand.
GCTACAAAAATAACTATTGGGACAAAATAAGATGAAACAGTGTCTGCAAACCTTTGAATTGGTGCCTTACTTCCTTGAGCTTCTTCAATAAGCTTAATTATCCTTGCAAGAGTGGTGTTTTCACCAATTTCTGTTGTTTTAAAGATTAAACTTCCTTGTTTGTTAATTGTTGCACCTATAACTTTGTCTCCAACATTTTTATCAACAGGAATGCTTTCACCACTAATCATACTTTCATCAACAGAAGAATGTCCTTCAACAATAATGCCATCAACAGGAATTTTTTCTCCAGGTTTAACTATGATGAGGTCTCCTACAACAACATTTTCAATAGGGACTTTTGATTCTTTTCCGTCTTTGAGAATGGTTGCAGTTTTTGGTGCTATATTCATAAGTTTTTTAATTGCACTTGAAGTTTTTTGTTTTGCTTTAGATTCCAAAAATTTCCCAAGAATAACTAATGTGATAATCATTGCTGATGCCTCAAAGTATTGTCCTTGTGATGGATTGAAAAGCATTGTATAAACACTAAAAATATAGGCTGCACTTGTGCCCATAACAATCAATGTATCCATATTGGCTGATTTGTTTTTTAATGCACTCCAGGCGCCTTTGTAAAAATCCCACGCCACATATAATTGCACTGGTGTAGCTAAGATAAATAGGAAATAATGTGCATAGAGAAGTTCTGTACCCATAAAGAAAATACTCTCTTTCATAAGAAACATTCCAATGATAAAAGCAGGAACAGCAAATAAAAGGCTGATATTTAGTTTTTTCTTAAGGTTAAATAATTCCAATTTCTGTTGGCGTGCAAGCTGGTCTTTGCCAGAGGAAGTATCATATTTTTGTGCAGTATAGCCTTTACTTTTCACTACATCTATTAATTTATTGGGCAAGACTACTTTTTCATCAAACACAACATTAGCACGTGCTGTAGAATAATTAACATTAGCTTCTCTCACACCATTTATTTTTGTTAATGCCTTTGTGATAATAGTTGCGCAGCTAGCACAATGCATCCCTCCAACAGATATGTCTATTTTTTTCATTATTCAACTACAAATGAACCTCTTCCCATATTCATTGAACATCTTATTGGTATTGTTCCTTTTTTAGTTGGTGTAAATTCAATAATGTTATCATTAGCTGTAACATACTTTTTTACTCCAAATGAAGGAATGTTAACCTCTTGCATACAACCTCTAACTGTACTCATATCTACTTCCATACGCACTGGAACACCTTCTTTTAAGGTACTTGGAGTTATAATATAACCTTGCCCTCCCATGCTTAAAGTTACTTTTTGTACTTCCCCATTACCTGCAGTAACAGTTTTTACTACTTCTCCTGTTATTCCAGCATTGTTTTTTAATCCACTGTTGAACAAAAACACAACTGCAATTATAAGTATCCCTATAAAAACAAGATGCTTTCCTCCCAACCTAATTGTATTATCTTCTTTCATTTTAACCTCCTATCACAAATGATGATTTTGGACCATAAACCGTAATAACACTTAAAACCAAAGTTACAACTATAGAAATTGAAGCAAAAGTAACAAACTCTACTGGTTTTTTCCTAACACTTTGATTATGTTCTACAACTTCCTCAAACAACATATAAGACAAACCTCCTAAAATTATTAGATTTATCAGCATATACAATGGCATAAACAATTCAAGATGGTCAAAGAACATCATAAGACTAATCATAGGCCCCATTGTCCCTCCCATTAATCCTGCCATCATTCCTTCCATAATCCCCATAACTCCACAACAGGTTCCAGTCATAGTACCAACAATGACGCCAATTATCATACCAACAGTTGCACCAATAAAAAATCCATTAGTGGCTCCCATAATTGCACCAATCATCATTCCAGATTGCATTCCAACAGTCATACCAATCATCATACCAACCATACAAGTAACTTTGGCGTGGTATGAATAAAAATGCCATAAAGCTCCTCCAATGAACGTAACACTAATTGTCAAATACAAAAACCAAATTGCATAATTTTGAAAAAAACCTTCTATTTTATTCAAAAAAGCCCAATAAGTTAAGATTTCTAAAATTCCTAAGAGAAGAAAAACATAAATTGTATATCTAATACCCTTACGTTCAAGGTCATATTTTTTTGGATTTTCTTTAAAATCTCTAAATCTCTCTCTAATTGTTTTTCTTTCAAAGGGTGTGGGTGCTGCACGAAAACCCCTGTCTTTTATTATTTTAACAAATTCTTTTTCAGTTATTCTAGTACTATCATGATCAAAAATAACTTTATCATTCATTACTTCCCAAGAATTGACACCATTTAATGATTTAAAAGACTTATTAAGAATTTTAACACAACTATCGCATTCTATGTCTGGAACATAAATTGTTGTTTTCATAATACTTCATAATCTCCAACAGACATAATTACTTTTTTGAGATCTTCTTCAGAATTTTTTGTTTCATCATAAGAAATTTTAACAATGCCTTCATTAGAAGAAATATGTATTATGGTAACATCTTTTATTTCCTCAAGTTCATCAGTTATCAAAACTTCACAACTCTTACAATGCATCCCTTTAACATTGAATGATATATCTTTCATATTTTGCACCTTCCTATTTTTTATTTATTTTCATAAAAATAGTATTTATTCCTTTGTACAAGAAAAAAACATCAAAATCGTTTATATCAGCTAAATAATCGTTCAGAATTGTTTAATTCGTTATTTTGATGCCATTATTTCAAACACTTCTTCTCTTTCTTTTTAATCACACATTGAAGTAAAAAAGATAAGATTTATATATAACATATGATAATCTTATCATATGAATAACTTACATAGATTGTTTTTCAAAGGATTTTCTAACCAAACAAGGCTTGAAATTATAAATTTACTAAAGAAAGGACCTCTCACGGTGAGTGCTATTGGCAAACATCTTGGGTTTGAACAAAGCAGAGTTTCTCATAATTTGAAGTGTTTAGAACATTGTGGGTTTGTTCATAGTGAACAAAATGGAAAATGGAAGAAATATTCATTAGATGAAGAAACTATTTTACCAATGGTGGTCTTGTTTGATAAGCATATTGCTAAATACAAGAAAAGATTACAACAGTGTGAGGTTTTATCATGAAACTTTCAGCAACGGGAACTGCTGTTTCAGCAGCTTGCTGTTTTGGAGTATTGAATGTTATCTTGGGATTATTTGGATTAACTGCTACAATAGCGTACGTTAATCAATATGGTGATTATATTTTCTTTCCAGCATTTGCAATCTTTGGCGTTATTTTTATTAAACAATTACTTAATTGGAAGAAAAGTTGGTTCACTTGGTTACTTTCATTAGTTATTGTTGGTGTTTTGATTTGGTTTATGACCTTTGGCATAGTGTATACAAGTCTAATCATTGGAGGAGTAATCCTTGGATTATTATTCCTAAAATTGTGGGGAGGAAAATAAAATGGAAGAAGAACTTTATGGAAATGTTACGTGTCCAGAATGCAAATATTTACAGAAAATGAAGATACCAACAAATATGTGTATGCAATCTTACAGTTGTGATAGTTGTAAAAAAGAAATTAAAGCTAAAAACAGTTGTTGTGTATTTTGTGATTATGGGGATAGAAAATGTCCAGTGGCAGAGGAACATCAAAAATGAAAAAAGAAGATAAAACATTATTGTACGCTGGAGGCATTGGCGCATTTATAGCATCGCTTTGCTGTCTTGGACCAGTTATTATAGTTTTATTAGGTCTTGGAAGTATTTCAACAGCGTTAACAATTGGTACTTACTCTTGGTTGTTTACATCTTTAGCTATAATCTTTTTTGTATTAGCTATCACGTTATATCTCAAAAAAAAGAAATGTTGTAATGTTAATGGAATGCAGCGACATTGGAAAATTATCATTGGGGGATTCATCATCTTAGTAATACTTTTGATAGTCCTAAAATATTGGTTCGCTCCGTTACTAGCGGAGGTTATTTACAAATGAAAAAACAATTTTTGATGCTGTTATTATCTCTAATAATGGTAACGGGATGTACAACAATACAACAAACCCAAGATACAACTAAAAATACTCCTCTAGCAGCTAACACTAAAGAAGCAACATTTGCTATTGAAGGGATGTCTTGTGCAGCTTGTTCATTAGGTGTGGAAGCTCAATGGGGAGAAGTTGATGGTGTTCTGGATGCAAAGGTAAATCTTGCAGATGGTATGGGTGTTGTAAAATATAATCCTGATAAAACAGATGCAACTACCATAGCAAAAGCATCAACAGTATATCCAGCGAAAATTATTTCTGAATAATGGCAAAAAATTTGCTTGGATAACTTGTATAGGTCATTAAAGCATATCTAAGGGGGTTATTACAGGTAGTGTATTTATACACTATGTACCAAACCATCATTCTCTGAATTATTCTTTTATTTATTAGAATTTAAGTTTTATTCTTATCAATTTCTCGTTGTTTACTCTCTGAAATTTTTCCAGTTTCTAAATAAGTTTTGTAATCATTAGCTACAATTCCTAAAGTTTTCCTTATTTTTGGCTTCATAAAAATTCCCATTATGGAACCAATGATAGGCATAGTTTCCAAACTAAGTTCGACAGTAAATTCAGTTTTATGAGGAGATATTTCTTTAAAGGACCATCCTCCCGTCGTTTTATGTACAAAAAAAGGCATACCTTCAGCTTTAATTTTAATTAAATGGTTTTTTTCATCCTTCAAAATAATATCTTCATCAAGTTGGCCAAAAGGGGTTTCACAAACTCTATCACAAGTAGCTCCTTTCTTAGAATGGAGGACACCTGTAGCCCAATTACCCATTGTATGAAAATTTAAAACAGATAAATTCCATAGTTCCTTAAGTGGTTTGTTTACAGTACCCGTTACTTTTACTTCAATCATGTTATAATTGGGTCATTCCACCATCTACACGTATTTCTGCACCTAACATGTATGATGAATCATCTGATGCTAAGAATAATGCAGCTGTCGCAATTTCTTCAGGCTTACCAAATCTTTTCATTGGATTTGTTTGACTAATTTGTTCTTTCATTCCTGCCATTTGCTCTTCACTCATTCCAATCTTACCAAATATTGGTGTTTCAATAGGTCCGGGACTAATTACATTAACTCTTACACCTTTTTCGACTAACTCTGCAGCCATGGTGCGTGCAAGTGAACGAACTGCAGCTTTAGAAGCGGCGTAAACACTAGCTCCGGCCATGCCCATTTCGTTAACTACTGAACTAGTGAATATAATAGAAACTTTATCACTTAGAAACGGTAATGCTTTTTGCACTCCAAAATATAATCCTTTAACGTTAATGTTCATTATTGAATCAAAATGTTCTTCGCTTACATGTTCAAGAGGTGCAAATGGTGCAATTCCTGCGTTTAAGAATAATACATCAATCTTTCCCATTTTTTCTTTTACTTGTTCATATAGGTTGGATATGTCTTCTAGTTTTGAAGAGTCTGAGGTTATTCCTGTAACGCCAAGTTCACTTGATGCTTTATCCAGTTGTTCTTGATTTCTTCCAGTGATTATTACGTTTGCTCCTTCTTCTTTGAATAGTTTAGCTGTTGCATAACCTATACCACTACTCCCTCCTGTGATAATTGCAACTTTTCCGTCTAGTTTTTTTGTTTGATTCATTTGTACCTCGTCTTAAAATATGGTATATAAGGTTTTAGTTTATTATTTTCTAAAATAAAAAAAGTCAGTCCTTTTTCAAGGAACTGATCTTTTCTGTAATGCCTTTTACTTCTTTTTCCAAAGTAGCTTTGTAGTCACGTAACATTTCTACTTTTTCTTCTTTAGTTAAGAAGTTTCTTTGGGATGTAGAACATGAATATCCTACATCGCAGCAATTTTGTGATCTCATTGTAAATACCTCCATATATCGGTTATACGATACAATGTCGAAATCATATATAAATATATCGGTTATACGATATATCGGACATATGATATTAGAAAAAGATTTATATAGAGATCAATCTTTTTGAATATATGAAAAAATGTTGCGATATGCGTGGGTTTCTGAGCTTTATGGTACTCAAGCTTATCAGTAAGAAGGAACTTTCAGGTGAAGATATAACAAAAGAAATAGAAAAAAGGAAAGGATCTCGACCAAGTCCTGGAACAATATATCCTGTATTAAAATTTTTAAGTGAAAACAAGTTTATTGCTGAAACAAAAACCGAAGGTAAAGAGAAAAAATACAAACTGACCGGTAAGGGAAAAAAAGAACTTGAAAGGGCAACAAAACAATTTGTTTCAATGTTCTGTGATATGAAAGAAGAATTTTGATAATAGAAGGCGTTGTTGCAAGGGATGGAAAAGTTGGTTTAAGGCACAGTCGTAGCATATCATAACAAGGACCACTGGGCAAAAAGCACTCAAATAATTCAGAACCATGTACGCTTTTTCAAAGAAATTTTATCGAGATTCTTCATCAAAAGTAACCGTAACACGCATATACAATTGAATCAAATCATCTTCCACTTTTTGTTTTGTAGGAGGCTTCCATTGTTTCGTCCCATCGGGACCAACACGACAAATGGCATCGTTAGGATCATCACCATCATAATTTGTTGTAGAAACTTCCATAGCAAAGAGGGCATTATTAGAAACAGCAACCTTAAGATGTCCCGTAGTCCAAACATCACCTGGAGGAACAGTATAATTATATGTTTTCCTTTTTTGTGCGCCTGGATATGCATTAAGAAAATCAGCTAATGAACTTCCAATATTAATTCCTGTATTTGTAGTGCCGTGATTCCAAGGGCCACGTACGGCAATGTGCCATAAGTTCTCTCCAATAAAGATTCCATACACACTGTCATTACAACCCATAAGTTCAAGCGTATCTCCCAAACCTCCAGCATGACCATCATAATGTTCAAAACCTGTGGGAGGGGTATCTAACCAACTCTTATTTTCTTTGTCGCCTACTTGAATAGTTGAAAAACCAATATCCTCGACATCTCCGGTGGTAGTAAGTGTACTATTACAGGTCAATCCGTAAGGGGATCCACTAATACTTGAAGTACTCGTACTCCAATCACAACCAACCAAGGCTGCCAAAGAAAGTGCTCCACCAAAAATACTGTTCCTTAAACGCATACAAACGGGATGCGCAGGAACTTATTAAGTGTTTCTTTCCAAAAACAGAGATATTAGAAAAACGCCATAAAGAAATGTTTATATAAACAAAAAGAGCGATCCAACGTATGAAATATACTATTATTTTTGTGGTTATTTTGATGCTTGCTATTGGTGGGTTTTCGTTTTATGTTGGTTCTAAGATGTATCAGCAAGAGACGTTACCTGCAGAAATTATTATTATTGAGAATACGAATGAATATTATCCTGAAGAGGGTTCTGGTGAACAACCACCTGTGTGGGGTGAAGAAGAGGAAGAAGAAAGTGATCTTGAACCATTTTTACAAGTAGAACCCAATCCTATTGAATCGAAGTCCTATGACTTAAGTGATTATCCGTTGCCGTTTATTAAGAATGGTAATACGAATGATTTGCTTATTTTACTTGGTAAAGATTCTCCGTCAACGGATGTGTTTGCAACGTTAACGGTTGTGAATGGATTAAAAACATTAACGAGTGATAGTGTTGAGTCTGATTTTTCGAGTGATCATTCTGATTATGATGAGTATGATCTTATTTTGATTGGTCATCCGTGTGATAATCCGTTGTCGAATATTTTGGGAAGTGTATCGTGTGATGATTGGGATTTCGATCCAGGCTATTCTATTATTAATTTGATGAAAAACGGTGAGTATCATGTGTTGGTTGTTGCGGGAACAACAGCGAATGATTTAGCGTATGCAACGGAGTCCTTGGCTAATTTCCAACAACATAATTTTGGTGGGTCTATGGTTATTTTGAAGACGCCTGCAAACTATGGTGATGAAGATCCTCTTGAACCCCCAAATACGGTGAAGTTAGAAAACTTTCCTAATTTCTTTGAAGGGAAGGGTATTTTGTTTATATCGGTTGGAAGCAAGGCACAGTCTACAGATACTCTTGCAGCACTGGGTATATCTTCAATGTTAAAGGCAAAGCTACCAAATGCTGTTGCTCAACTGCTTGATGATGAAGAGGGTATTGAAAAAATGCTTATTCGTTCTGGTGTATTCGTAAGTTCTGTATATCCCTCTGGTGAGTGTGTGAACACGGCAGTTGAGGAAGTAACAAACTTTGATTGTAGTGCTATACAATTAGAACAGGGAGAATGGTATGTAACGGTTTTCGAAGAAGGTGCAGAAACATATGTTGTTGTTATGGGGGATAGTAATGGTGTGTTGGGTGCATCGCAAGCGTTATCAGAAGAACAAGTATCTGGTTCTGAAATGTATGGGTAAGAAATTAACGTGTAGCTAAATTGCGTTGTAATTCATTTTCTAGACGTGCGTTGTAAACATTAGTTAATTCTCGGCGTTCGCCCATGGGAAAATCCTTACTATCTTTGGTAACAACATATCCTGCTCTTTCAAGTGCATGTTTCATGTCTGTTGCGTAGAGTTCTAAGTCTGTTGTACTGCCCATTGATAAAACACCATCAACGGTGTCATTAAAGTCTGCAAAAACAACGCGATCGATTGAAGGTGTTATGCCATTATGGCGTTCTAATGCAGAGATGGCTAATTCACCACCCCAAAAAAGTGCACCTAATCCTATGATGGGGAGTATCATTTGTCGTATGATTGGTTGTTCTTCTGAAGTTTTATGATTGGTCATAGTATTCTGGAAGGTAATAAGGCATTATAAACCTTTCTATTGTTACTACTTATAAAGAACAACTACCTATGGTGTTGATTGTGAATGGAAGCTTGAAGCACCTGGGGCCATGGGAACGTTTCTGTATCGCCATCGGTCCACATTCTTGGACAAGCTAGGAGTCAATAAAATTCCCGCAAGACCAATACCTGCTATAGCAAGACCGAATCCCATAAGACTTTCATGGTGGGATTTTTCACTAAGTTCTTCCCTAACTGTCTGGCCACGAAGAGTAAGGGTATCTCTTGTAACACGCTCATCTTGTTGAAGATAGCGTTGTACGCTAGGACTAGGAGTATACTGGTGTTTCTGTATGTTACCATGGATTGACATGCCAATGCCTGTGAGAAGAACTGCTGTACTAAGGGTATAGGTTACTTTATCAAAAATAGGCAACAGTGAAATATCTCGTTTTATTCGACGTAAGGACATGGTGGTCATAATAAGAAGTGGTTGAATATTATAAAATGTTCTGTTGTTATTTAAACAGTCCCGTCTTTAATCCCCAGATTGTATGTACTATTCTTGTAAGAAGTAACGCACCAATGTATGCGACAACAACACTTCCTGCTCGTGCCATTCCTTGTGTTAATAGCATTCCTTGAAACGTTACAGCTAACACATAGTATAATGGTGATAAAATAACACGTTGAAATTGTATCGTTGCTACATCGGTAACAAAGTGTCGTTGTTTATGACGTTTTGTTGCACGTGTTGTACTGAGTCGATGGAACCAGCTAAAAATACCAACATCAAGGACAGCATCAATAACTGCAGTAAGAACAACAATATAACTGATAGTATTAGTCCATGATGTTAACATATCAATAAAACGTGCAACAACAAGTGTAGACAACAAACCAGCAAAAACAATATTCCCATTAATATGTAATAACCGACTATTGTAATACTGTTGTAATAGTTTCATTACAATAACGTTACTTTGGTAACAACAATTTCTTCAACAGGGCGATCACTTGCTTCTGTTTGTGTGCTACCGATAGCTTCTAACACGTCTTCACCTGATGTTATTACACCAAAGATTGCATGATGATCATCTAAGTGCGGCGTTGGCACTAAGGTAATAAAGAATTGACTGCCACCAGTATTGGGTCCTGAATTGGCCATGGATAATAATCCTTTTTTATCGTGACGTAACTCTTGAACGAATTCATCATCAATAGCATGACCAGGTCCACCGGTACCCCACATTGCTTGATTAGCAACATCTTTTGTTAGTGGATCGCCACCTTGTATCATAAATCCTGCGATAACTCTGTGGAATCGCGTACCATCATAAAAGCCGTCAGTAATAAGTTTCTTAAAATTTTCAGTTGTTGTTGGAACTAATTCATCAAAGAGTTCAAATTCCATGACTCCTGCAGTTGTTTCCATTCGTACGTGTGTGCGTTCCATTGGTGTTTCTCCTGGTGATGTACATCCTGTTATAAGAACAAGAAAAGTAATGAGCATCACCGCATATTTCATAAGGTAATAAGGTAAAAGAACTATTTATAAGACTTATTCTTTTCGTAGTCGTTGTAAGGCTATTTCTGCGGATTCTGCAACATCGGTATCATCATCGGTAAGAAATTGCTCAATAAAAGGAATAAATGCAACATCGCCTAAGGTTCCTAATGCCATTAATGCTTCATGTCGTACGTAAGGACTTTCATCGGTTTCAATGGCTTTCATAAGTAAAGGACCTGCTTCTTTTGCTGCAGCTGTTTCTCCTAAGGCAAAGGCACATTCGTGACGAACAATGGGGGAAGGATCGGTAAACAGAGCTTTTCCTAAAGTTCTTATAGCACGATCATCACCAATGTTTTCTAGTTGGAAGGCTGCTTGTATGCGATCGTCTTTACTCACGCTTTGATCTAAGATAATTTGTGTGTAATCCATCTGCAAAGCAACAAAAGTCAATTTAAAATAGTTGGTATTGTTACATAAACCTTATAAGTTACTAAAGGTCATAAGAATCAAGAAAGAGGGATGAATGAAACAACAAACACGTTCTCACATATTATTTTATACAGTACTCATTACTATTTTCCTCGTTGCTATTAGTGGGTTTGTAACTTCTGATGGTGATGATTTTGGTCATGATGCAAGTTCTATTATGGTTGATGTTCCTAATGATGATGGGACATTTGAAACGATGTATTTGGATGATGCAATAGCAGATCACCGTATTGGCTATGATGTGCCTGTAACAGATACAAAACTTCCTGATAAGTGGTATATGGTTGGTGACAAATCTGAATCATCAAATTATTTATGTACAACAGTAACAGATATTGAAGAGTACTGTGCTGATGAAGACGGGTGTATTATTAGAGCGTTAATGCAACACGAAAAGAAAAGCCAAAATGATCAAGTACGTGTGCATGATTGGGAAATATTTATAGAACAAGAAGATATGTCTAACGAAAATGTTGATGATATTTATGCGTGGGCACATTACCCTGGTGCTGATAGGGCATATAGGATGGGGAAAGATAAGAAAACATTTTTGACGTTTTGGTCCTGGGCGTATGCATATAATTATATGCCAAGTCAGTGTATTGACGGTAATAAGGATGGGCCTATTTACATAGATGGAAATAAATATGATTTAACATTTAGATCACACCCTTATGTGTACACGCGAATAGTGTTAATTGATTAACGATGATCCAAGAAAAGAAACAATTCTCTCGTAAGATATATTATACGTTATTAGTAACATTGATGATGATTAGTGTGAGTGTCCTCGTATCATCAGGTGCAGTAAAATCTGGTCATGATGCAAGTAATATTAGGGTTGATATTCCTAATAATGATGGGACTATTGAAGCAATGTCGTTATCGGATGCAGTAAAAAATCACCGCATTCGTCCTGCAGTGCCGGCAACTCCTTCTGATGTAAAACTTGATGATAAAGTTTTAACATTGGGTTCATCAAGTAATCAAGATTGGATCTGTGTAACAGAAAGTATTGAAGATCACTGTGCTGATGAAGATGGGTGCATTATTCGGGGTATGCTTCAACATGAAACGTCAAGCGTCGATGAAGTACGTACTCTCAGTTGGCAAGTTTTTATGGAACAAGATGACATGTCTAATAATAATTTTGATGATACTTATTTGTGGGCACAGTATCCCGGTGATTCGAGGGCTTCAAGGTTAGGTAATGGTGGAGAATACACTGTTTTGAGATTTTGGAATTGGATGTATGCCTATAATTACAACCACAAATATTGCAAGGGTCAAGGCAGTACTGGTCCTGCGTTTGATGGTGATAACTTGTATGATCTCACGTTTATGGTGCACCCTGATGTGCAAGGACGTATTGTGATTGAGGATTAACATGAAATATATTTTTATTATCCTAATAGTCAGTTTATTGATGATAGGCTGTTCTTCTGGAACAGGAGTAGAAATTATTGATACAGAAGAACCGGTTAATCCACCGATTAATGATATCTTGGGAGAAATAGATACGACAGTTAATGTAGATACAATTGGTGTTGATCCTCTCTCTGATATTGATACTGCTAGCCCTTCTTAAAATATCAAAGAGTAAGCGCTTGAAGGACTTTTCTTACGTGATCTTTTACTTTGACCGGTGACCAAATTTTTGTGATAATACCTTTTTCATTAATTAAAAAGGTACTTCGTATGGTTCCTTTGAATGCACGCCCCATAAAACTTTTATCGCCCCACACACCATATGCTTTGTGAATAGTAAGGTCTTCGTCACTAATGAGATCAATGGTTAATGATTGTTTTTTACAAAAGCCTTCGTGTGATGCAACCGTATCTCTACTGACACCTAAAATAACAGTATTTTCTTTTGTAAAGTCTTTTTGTGCTGCTGTAAATTCAATAGCTTCAACAGTACATCCTGGTGTATTATCTCGTGGATAAAAATATAAGACAACGTTTTTTCCTTTGTAATCTTTTAAACTAACACTCCCTTTACGTGTTATGCCAGTAAATGCTGGTGCTTTCTTTCCTTCAATAAGTTTCATGTTAACATCCGCCTGCAAGCACTGCACAAACATTTTGTCCTTGTTCAATGCTTTTGTTAACAAGTTTAATGGCATCTATGTTTTTAAGGATATGGTATTGTGGTTTTTGTCGACTATTTAACACCCAGAGTTGTAAATGGTTACGTACTATCTCGTCAACGTCTAATAATCCGCCAGCGCCCGTACCAATAATAAAAACATCTGGATTTTCTAATAATAAACTGTTAATGTGATCTGTTCGTAGTTTACGATCGGTAAGTTCTTGCCAGTAGTGTGGTTTGTTATTTTGTATTTTTAGGTCACCTAAGAATTGTTTTCCTTGAACAACAAAACATCCGTAGGTATATTCATCTATCATACAAAGAGAAATGAAGTGATCTATTTATAGATTATTGTAGATCATCGCCACTGTTGATAGAGTCTAAAGAGTTCTTTATCGGTAAGGGGTTCTATGGACTGATGATTTACGTCATAGATGGAATAGGCTGGATCAACGAGTGTTCTCTGTCCGTATTGACCAGGAACATCAATAAGTGCACAGGCATGGTTAACGTGTTCACCTTTGTCATCTTTGTAAACACGAGTATAGCTTCCACGTATACCCACAAGACGGGCCATGGTTAAGTAGAGGGCTGTTTGTTCGCCACAGACACCTTCCTGATCATTGAAGACTTGTATGCTGTTACGGTAGCCGTTGTGTTGTTTTTGTGTTCCATAGCCTATGGAACTTCGCATCCATCGATATATTTGTAGGGCTTTTTGTTTCTGTGATGGGATTTTACTACAGAGGTCCTGGACAAGATCTGTTATTTCAGGGGTGACAACAAAGGGTAAAGAAGATAAAAAACTGTCATCCATGAGAGAGAAACAGTATTCATCAGTGCGTACGCCCAACGTGGTTGTTTCAGGGTGTCCATTATGGTTGGTTGGGTCAAGTTGGTTGAGTTTTGTGAAATGGTCGAGAAGACTCATGAAAGAACACCAGAACGTAAGGGTTGTGAGTAAATGCCTTTATCAGCAACGAACATAGTAAGATCTTCTAATCCTTTGTCTGCTGTTATTTGTGCTGTGTTCATAACATCAACAAGACCTTGCACGGTACTATGGGTATCACGTAAGCTGCGATGTAAACTGGCTGCTTGTAAATACGTTATAAGTGTGTGATGTAAGTGTGTACCATAATTGTCCATACGTTCTTTACCTAAAACAAGAATATTTTTCATGCCACTACACCAATCAAGAAGACCATCAACTTCTGTTAGTCCAGCACTGGTATCATCAAGTAATTTATCAAGAACAGTCATGCTTTGCATTAAAGAGTCATATTCTCGTGTTGCTCGCCGTTGTAATGTTTGTTGTGCAGCTATAGGTAATACGTCTGGAATGACTTTTGGTGTGATCCCTTCAAACGCCGTAGTAAGTGCACGTTTATGATCTTGGTAAAAGTGGTCACGTCGTACAAGATCATCGCTGTAGTCTGTTAATGTTTGTTCACGTTCAACAACGTGGTGAAATAAATGTCCGAAGTCATCGGCTTGTTGATCAAAAAAGGTACAATACGCTTGGATAAGATCATTCGTTGTTTTTCCTTCTAATCCTTTGAAGAAGAAGGAACGAACAAGAGGTAGGTGTGCCAATTTATTATCCCCATACCGAAGTGTTCGAACAATGGCTGTGTTGAAGGGTTGTAAGTGTGTGCCACGTTCACGGACACGAGAAACAACATCACTAAACCCTGCTATGGCACGTGTTTGTTCTTGGTGATGGTGTCGTGTTATCATACGTTCATGCTGTTGTTCAACAAGTCCCTGTCGGAAGGCTGGTAAGTCAAGAGGTTCGCGATAAGATGTGAGTTCTGGTGGTTCTGTTGTTGATTGTTTATATCCTGGTAGTGTAAAGAGCGAAGTCATTTAACATCACCTCGTTGACGTTCAAGAGTATCAAGGTGATACAATAATTGGGGATGGTCTAACAACGTACGCAAACGATAGTCTAAAGTTCCCGTTTGTAAGGTGCCATTATCATGGAGAATGGGTAACTTTTCTTTTAATCCTGTATCAACTAAAAAGGGTTCATCACGGTAGCGTCGTATGGTGTAGCGTTCATCTTCAGAAATGCATCCATGCAGGTTATATCCTGCTATTATTAATCCCATATATAAGAAACTTTTACCAAGTCGATCAGTAAAGGTCATTACCATTGGCCTCCTAAGAAGTTCACGGTTAGATCGCCAAGATGATCTTCAAGGGTGTCACGTGTTTGGTCAAGGGTATCCTGTGTTGATTCTTCAAGAAATGTTTTCAAGAGACTGTATCTATCTGCTTTTGGAAGGCCACGCCATGTTTCAAGAAGTGTTTCTTGGTTTGCATACTCTGAAACAGGATGTAAAGGGTGTGTTGCAAGGGTTCGCATTGATTGTATGGCTGTTGTGTTAAGGTGTTGTTCAGGTATTTCTGTTGGTGAAAAACCATACCATCCTACGAGTCCAGTAACAACGGCAAGACTAAGTGCAGGGAGAACGGTACGTTTTCTTGGAGAACTGTAGGTCTCGAGGAAAGTCATACCATTGAGTAAGGTAGTTGTTTTAATGGAACTATTGCTCTATTTTCCGGAAAGTTTTTTGAAACAAGAACTATTATATATTCTTTGTAGCTTCAAAACATGATGGGGAAGGAACAAGAGGTTATTAGTGTACTACGAAAGCAGGTAACACCATCATCTGAAGAAAGGAAAAAAGTAGTACGTATTCAACAAGATATTCTCAAAAAAATTAAAGTGCCCCATGCTGTCGCAATGGTGGGTGGTTCTGGTGCGAAAGGTACGTGGTTGGAAGGTACGCATGATATTGATGTGTATGTAAAGTTTGCATATAGCACGTACAAACATCGTTCTGATGAATTGTCTGAAGTGTTATACAAAGCGATTAAGAAGAAGTTTCCTCGCGTATTACGTGTCCATGGTTCTCGCGATTATTTCCAAGTATCACATAAGGGGTGTACGATTGAGATTGTTCCTATTTTGGCTATTACAAAAGCGTCACAAGCAGAAAACATTACTGATTTTTCTTTTTTTCATGTGAAATATGTTAAAGATAAAATTAAGAAAAAGAAGTCATTGGCTGATGATATTCGTGTTGCTAAAGTTTTTTTGAAAGCAAATAGATTGTACGGTGCTGAGTCATATCTTAAGGGATTGTCAGGGTATGGTGCTGAATTATTGCTGTGTCATTATGGTTCGTTTAAACGATTTGTTCATGCTGTTGCATCATGGAAACAAACAACGCTTATTGGTTCGAAGAAACGTGCAGATGCATTGAATTGGGCAAAGAAACAATCACCATTAATTATTGTTGATCCTGTGCAACCTGATCGTAATGCCACAGCTGCGTTTGGTTCTGCATCATATGGTTCATTAAAAAAAGCGTGTCAACGGTTTGTGAAGAATCCTTCTGTTACTTTATTTGAACGTGAACCGATTGATGTTATGAAGTTGCAAAAGAAGGGGCATCTTATGATTATTTCAGGTAAGGCCGTTTCAAAGAAGCGTGATATTGCTGGTGCAAAAGCCTTGAAGGCTTTTGAACATATAATTCGTCATCTTGATGTGTTTTCTGTTGTTCATAAGGTGTTTGAGTATGAAGACAGTGAAACAACATGGTATATTGTGACACAAAAAGAAACACTTCCTAAGGAGTTTAAGCATTATGGTCCGCCAACAACGAATCATAAGGCGTATGTTGCGTTTAAGAAGGCAAATAAACGGTATCCTATTAAGATTGATCGTAAGAAAAAGAAGTATTATGTGGTAAAGAAACGAAAATACTTTGTGCTTCGTGATGTTGTTAAGCAGATATTGCAACAAGAAGAAGTCCAATCGCGAGTGAAAAACATCTGTTTATTGGAATAGTTTTCATAAGACAAAACCTATAAATACTCTTTACTGTCATAAATAGGTAAAATGGGTGCTGAAGAACGTAAATATTTGTTTGAGAATACGAAGTTAAAGATCGGTACAATATTAGATTTTGGTTTGTTATACAAGCGGTTATTTTCATGGTTTGAGGTTATGGGATATGATTTTCATGAAACAAATTATGAACAGCATGATGCAGGTGGTGGTGATCTTCTGAAGATTTTTTGGGTGTCGACAAAGACCGTTGATGATTATACAAAGTTTGTTATTAAAACGAATTTTTTTATTACTGGTTTTAAGAAGGTAGAGGTTGAAAAGGATGGGTTAAAGATGAAATTACACAAGTGCACGATTGAAATGCGTATGACGGCGTATATGGTGTATGATGTTGGTGATAAAATGAAGAAGTCTATTGGTGTTGTTGGCCGGCGTATGTATGAAAAGTTTATTGTTAAGAATAGGATGGATGATCATGAGATTCAGTTGTACATGGAAACGGGTCAGTTGTGGGATGAAATTAAGGGTTTTGTGAGTATGCATAAGTTTTGACGATGAACAATAAGCGTGTGTGGTTTGTTATTGTTTTATTAGTTGTCTTAGATCAAGCTTCAAAGGTTCTAGCAATACAGCATCTTCCTGTTATTCTTAATAAGGGTGCAGCCTGGGGGGTGTTTCAAAATGGGAAATTCTTTTTTATTATTCTTAGTGTTATTGTTTTGTATTATTGTTGGCGTTACTTGAAAGAAGAACCGTTATCGTTAGTGCTTATTACAGCTGGTATTGTTGGTAATCTTATTGATCGGTTATTCCGTGAGGGTGTTGTTGATTTTATTAATATTCATCTCTTTAATTATCCCTGGTTTAATGTGGCTGATAGTTGTCTTGTTATTGGTGTTATTCTTATCATTGCTAAAGAAATGAAGTTACCACATGGTAGCAGGTTTTCGTCCTATTTCCAGGGAGTCTAATCGTTGGTTTAATGTATCTAAACGACTATTGACAAGGTCTAATTTGCTTAAGATTAATTCGACGTCTTTGGGACTTATTTGTCCTTGTGATTGGTAGCGTTCTCCACTAACAGGACCAGTCTGTTGTGTACTTGGTGGTATAGAATAATTGTTCATTTCTTGTTGTCGGGGACTTAGTTGTTGATCTGCCGTTGGAAGTGTTGGTTTTTCCCAAGGCCCTGTAGTATCTCCTAAGGGTGGAAGATTGGATGGTAGGTCTACAGCTGGTTGTTTTTTATGTAATAGCTTTGCAAAAAATCCCATGATACACCTCTTTACGAGAAGATTTATAAGTGTCAATATATAAAAGATTTGTGGAAGCACCGGAAACGATGGCTAAAGAAAAAGAAGAGGGCGATGTATTATTCAAGAAATTAGTAGGTGGTAAGTTTGGTGGTAAGGCACGATATCACTTGGTGATGGATTCTCCTCAAGCGGGTGTTGAACAGAATTATTTTAAGGTATTACGTGGGTTAACTGATTTACAACCGTTTGGTAGGGGTATTACTGGTGATCAGGGGTATATTGTTAAGACAAAGGATATTTATGATGCAGGTGAAACCTCATCGTATTGGGGTAATGTTGAACAACGGAAGGGTATTCAGATTGATAAGTTCCAGCAGATTATGCAGAATGTTGGTGGTATGATTAAGGCAATGTTTCAGTTGTTGCGTGAGTTGCGTATTCTTGAAGAACGATTAGAATTTTATGAAAAAGCAAACAAGGGTGACAGTCCGTCTGAAGTGCATTTGAAATCTGTTTGGATTGATACAGTTGAAGGTGGTATTCAAAATGCAACGTCTGTATTAGGATTAACAACAAAAGTTGGTTTTGCTGCATTGGCAGATTTGTTCTTTACTATTCACCCAAAAACAAGTGATGATGTTGCACGTCGTGTAGAAGATTTAAAGAGATCGCATGGTATTAATAAAAAAGTACGTGAAGTATTAGGGAGAAAGTTAAAACAATATTTAATTTGGCGTCAAAAAACGTATGATGAACTTTCTACGGGTCGGAGATTTAAATTGGGATATTTACGACAACATTATTCTGTTATTAAGTTGTATTTGGATTGGTTGCGTCCATATTTAAGAAATATTAAGAAGTTGCAAATGGATATGAAGGGTAAGGCAACGGATGCGGATTTAGTTACGGCGTTTGAAACATCTAAGATTGAATTAGAATTTTTAGCTATTCGTACGAAGTATGGTAGGCAAACAGAGCGTGGAACCGTAGAAACAGAGTTTAAAGATTATTTTCCTGTTATTCGTGTGCAAATTAATTTTGTTGCTATCCCACACTTGGCCTATCAAGAAGAGGGTAATCGTGGTGCTGTCCATCGTGGTCGTGCGGAGATCATTATTGAAGGTGCTGTGCTTACAAAAAAGGATCTTGATACATACAAAAAGAGGTTAGATGAGGAAGATATGGAGTTATTATCCTATGTTGATGAGTCTATTAATGCATTAAAGGATGAGTTACAGCATTATTTGGATCGTGCTGAAGAGGAAGGTGTCTTAAAACCGCGACAGAAAGAGGAAAAGAAAGATAAAAAGAATGATATTCGTACAGGTGTGTTAGAACCGTTTATTGCATTGGGTGACTTCTTTAAAGAATTGGCTGGTGTAGGTGATGGTGGGAAGAAGGGAAAGAAACATGAACCTGTGCGTGGTGAAGAAGGTGCTGCAAAGGGTTCTGCAAAGACTGATGCATATTTAGGTTATTATATTTTCAAGAAACAATCTGGGTTGTTTACTGAATAAGAAAACAAAAGCATTATTAATTCATACTGGTGTGTATATAGTATGATTTTTGATACGGATTATTGGAATGCCTTGAATAAAAAAGAAAAAGAGAAGGTTACCTTAAATCCTAAACAATTAGGATATTCACTGGGTGGTGATCCTTTACAAAATTTAAAGAGTGGTATCTTTATGGGTACGGATAACATGGAGTTAACGTTCTTTAATTCTCCAGGTAAGGGTCAAGAAAAGAATACGCCGGAGTCATGGGGTAAAACTGAACGTCGTGAGATGAAAGAACTTGCACGTGTTAACGAAGTAAATGTTTCTGTTCATGCAACACCAAATATGGGTGGTGGTCAAGCGTCATTTTCTGGTTTTACTGGTAGGGAGTTTTCTGATCAAGCACGTCAAAAGGCTGTTGATGAGATGAAGCGTACAATTGATTTTGCTGGTGATGTTGCTGAAGGCGGTCCTGTTGTGTTACATTTGGATGGTTTTCCTCGTCCTATATTTAATCTCGATACTGTTGAAAATGAGAAGGGTGAAAAGGAACCTATGTTTTTACAGTTTGAAGAAGAACAAAAGAAAGCACCATTACAATATGTTAATACAAAAACAGGTGATATTCAATCAATTCCACGTGACTTTCGTGTACCGATGCCTATTCCTTTGAAAAAGAATGGTGGATACAAGACAGATAGTCAGGGTAATTTGGAGTATCAACATGATAATAAGGATGGATTACCTCAAGTAAAAATGCAGACTTTTGATGAAATAAGTAAGACATTTAAGAAATTACCTTCATCTATTCGTGATGAACATAATAATAATGAATTAAATTACTTTTTCTCTCAGACGCGAGAAGCGAGTATTCAGGATGCAGATTCCCGACGGCATGATTATGGTGATAAGTCCAGGCAGATTGATAAGGGTATTAAAGAATTGAAAGAGAATCTTAAAAATTATGAAAAAAATATTAAAACATCAACAAATCCAGGTGTTCTTGATGATTGGGTTGCACGACATATTCTCCCTCCTAAGGAGCAAGCTAAGTTGTCTGAAGAAGAGTTTAAGCTTATTAGAAAGGATCCTGCAAAATTTTTGAAAAAAGAAATAAATGATCTTACAGTTAATAAGGAGTATTATGAAAAAACTGCTCTTGAGTATAAGCGTCAAGTACAACAGCAACGTGAAGAAGTTAAGTCGTACAAAAGTATTACTGATTATGGTGTGAAGAAAGAAGCTGATACGATTGCATTATCTGCGATGGAAGCGTATCTTGCAACGAAGAAGAAACATTTGAAAAAACCCTTGTTTGTTGCTCCTGAAAATTGGCAAGTTGAACAGTATGGTTCTCATCCAAAGGAGTATCGTCATATTATTGATCAGTCTCGTAAAAACATGGCGAAACGGTTATTAAAAAATAAGTATGCGTCAACAAAAAAAGAAGCGAAAAAACTTTCTGAAAAACATATTCGTGGTACGTTTGATATTGGTCATGCAAATATGTGGAAAAAATATTACCAAGGTGATCCTAAGAAGTTTGATAAATGGTTAAACAATCACGTTAGAGAATTAACGCGTGATAAGACGATTGGTCATGTGCATTTGTCTGATAATTTTGGATATCATGATGAGCATATTGAATTGGGTGAAGGGAATGCACCGTTACAAGATTTTTTTAAGACAATGAAGGAAGAAGGTTTCAAGGGTACGATGGTTGCCGAACCTGGTGGTCAACGGAAGGGTGAAATGCATCGTGTGTGGACATCTGCATTAGAAATGGGTGCGTCTCCTATTTATCGTGTTGATTCACGTTCAAAAACATGGACTGATGTTGACGGATCCTATTTTGGTCAAACACAATCACCGTCGTTTATGGTTGGTGATTATTTGCCGTCTAAAGACTGGGCGTTATGGTCAGAAACACCGTTTGAATAAGTTATTCGTATTTTTTACACGTGTGTTTTTTATTGGTAAAGTGGTACCATTTTTCTCGTATCCATATGTATTCTTTTTTGATGTAATCTATGTTGCGTTGGACACGATTTTTATGGATAATAATATCATGTTTTACGTCTTGTATTTTTTCTTGTCGTTTTACTTTTTCTTTGACGAGGTATCGTTCAGCTTGTTCTGATGGTGGGATTAACATTCTGAATACTTTGAAGAACGTAAAGAGTCCTAGGAAAATAAAAATAGATGTTGCAAACGTGTCTGAGTCTAGGGGTATATCGCTATAGACTAAGACTACGGATATGAATGCTAATGTGGTAATAAATGTACTACTGCTTAATAAGAAGGTTAACCGTTTGTCTAAGGCATGAAAAAAATCAATGAACATTAATCCTATGGCAGTAAATCCAAGGATGATAACAATGAGTGTTTTGTAATAGGCTAATGTTCCTGGTCCGGCTAATGCTTCAAATCGGTAGGTGTCAAAGACGTATGTTCCTAGGTGTGTGGTAACGAATAACAGTACAATACAATTACCGTAGGCTGTATTCCAACCGAGGGTTTCGTTTTTGTGTCGTCCAAAGTAGAGTTGCACTAAAAATAGTGTAATAACAAGGGGAATAAGAACTTCGAGGGTGTCTCGTTGTTTGATGGTGAAAATAATCATTTCCCAGAAGCGTGGGATGATGGCGTCAGTAAAATATGAGAAACTCTGTGCTACAAATTCTTGAAACTGCATTTGATCACCTCTCTATTTGTCAATGGGAGGGTCCTTATAAAGATGCTGTTAAAGAGAAAGCTTAATAATAGTTGTGTGATCCTCAGTGGTATAATGGATCAAAAAAAAGTTGGGATTGTATTACTTGTTTTATCGGTACTTGCTACTATTGTTATGATTGATATTATTCAAACAACAAAGTCTGTTGGTGCTCGTGAAGGGTGTTTTCAAAGTGAAGAATGTCTTGGTGCGGCAACGGCATTAGGTTTGTCTCATGTTGGTGTTGGTTTGTTGTTTGCATTATTTTCGTTAGGGGTATACATGGTTGTGTTTAGTAAGAGTGATGCATTTTGGCTTAAGAAGTTAGAACAACAAAAGCAAGGGTTAACGAATGAAGAAAAGTGGAAGATTGTTCAGTTAATGTTGGATGAACAAGAGTGGAAAGTTGTTGAGGCTGTTCGTGATCAACCGGGTATTACACAATTTACGTTACGCTTACGTACGGATTTATCGAAGGCAAAGTTAAGTGATATTTTATCACGGTTTGAAAAGCGTGGGTTTATTGAGCGTCATCCACAAGGAAAATCATTAGCAATCTATCTAAAAACGTCTTTTTAATCTCTGTGAACGGAAAGAACGTTGTTTTATCTTTTGTTTGGCTATTCTCGGTTGTTTTGTGGTATCGTTGGGGGCATAGGTTTAAGAAAAGAAATAATGCTATATTTCTATAAAACTTTTTAGTAAAGGAGATATTACTATGGTAAAGAATAGAGGAAAAAAAGTAAAGATTGAGTTTGATGAGCTCACCTTGTGGAAAGCAGGGACGATCATCTTTGGTATCTTATTTCTTTTATGCATCCTTAAGGGAAGCGATGGCGGAAATGCTATACCGGTTCAACCACCGACGGTGGGAGCACCTTCAGGAGCGCCTCCAACGGCAGCACCTGTTGATGTAGATGTTGGCGATGCATACGTCAAAGGTAAAAAAAATGCTAAAGTAGAAATCATTGAGTTTTCTGATTTAGAATGTCCGTTCTGTGGAAGATTCTATCGTGACACATATGGTCAAATTGTAGAAAATTACATTGATACAGGTAAGGCAAAGTTAGCATTCAAGCATTTACCATTACCGTTCCATAACAATGCACAAAAAGCTGCAGAAGCATTGGAATGTGCAGGTGAAGTTGGTGGCGATGATGCGTTCTGGGATATGCATGATGTAATCTTTGAGAATCAGCAAGCAATTACTGTGCCTGA
This sequence comes from Candidatus Woesearchaeota archaeon, assembly GCA_964622835.1. Classification (GTDB taxonomy): domain Archaea; phylum Nanobdellota; class Nanobdellia; order SCGC-AAA011-G17; family UBA489; genus JABIKK01. Next base: position 29,953 of record CAZUSA010000003.1, read on the forward strand.
TTTGAAAGGATATGCTGGACAAGTTGGTGTTGATCAAAGTAAGTTCGACAGTTGTTTAGACAATGGTGACACTGCTGGTAAAATTGCAGGACATCTTGCTGAAGCAAAAAAACTTGGTGCAAGTGGTACGCCTACATTCTTTGTGAATGGTGTTAAACTTGTTGGTGCACAACCATACAGTGCATTCGAAGCTGCTATTAATGCGGCTTTGTAAGCAAAACTTATAAGGGACTTCGGTCCCTTTCTTTTTTATTATGACATCTACAAATGCCCTCCATGCAATTAAAGAAGTATTGTCTAGATGGCGTTATAGTGTATTATTTGTGTGTGTTACTGTTGGATTTTTTTTAGTGAGTATTTTATCAAGTAATATTGATGCATTGGTTGCTCTTGCAGGTAAGGTTTCTTTCTCAGAATATGCAAAATTAGTGGGTGGATTAATTGTTGGTGGGATGAATAATACTCATAATTTTTCTACAACGTTATTAATTGTATTAAGTTTGTTAATTGGTGTTGTTATTATGTTGATGGTGTTTAAGATCAAGGCGCAACGATCACTGAAAGGGGCTGTTTCAAAGTCTGGGACGGCGGGAACATTATTAGGTATTGCTTTACCTGTGTGCGCTCCCTGTGGTATTGGGTTGTTTTCATTAATTGGATTATCTGGTGTTGTTGCATGGTTGCCGTATCAAGGCACAGAATTAGGTATTCTTAGCATAGTATTATTGGTGTATGCCATTAATGGTTTAGGTAAGGGCATTCATACGTGTAAAAAGTGTCAAGTGGTATTGAAAGCGTAAATTATACTAATCACAATCTTTATATAAATAAGTTGTTCCAAATTGGATAGAGGTGGCTACGAGTGCATATTGCAGTAAAAAGAGGATCTATTAATGCGTTAAAGACTGGTGTTCTTTGTGTTTTATTTTCTGAAGAACAAGCGAAGCAATTAAGAAAGTCTCCTAAGAGTCATTTTGGTAAGGAAATTACGTATCGTATTCCCAAGGGTGAGTTTTCTGGTTTGGAAGGACAACATGCGGTGTTACATTTGAGTTCTATGCAGTTACATGTCTTTGGTTTGGGTCCTGAAAAGGATATCACGCATGAGACAATTCGCAAAGCTGGTGGTTCTATGGCCAATCAAGCGTTATGTTTGAAGCGTTCGAAGTTTATGGTATCTCTTGATGTGCCTAAAGTGGGTGCAAAAGAATCTGCTCGTGCATTAACGGAAGGATTGGTATTGGGCGCATATCGGTTTGATAAGTACAAGAAAAAAGAAAAGGATGGTATTCATGTACAACATGTTACGTTGTACACGGCATCAAAAGAGAAAGGATTGCGTGCTGCAGTAAAGGATGCAGAAATTACCTGTACGGCAACAAATTACGTTCGTGATTTGCAAATGGAAAATGCTGATGTTGCTACACCGTTATATTTGGAAAAACAAGCACGTGCATTAGCAAAGAAACATAACCTAAAGATTACTGTGTGTGATGAACCGATGTTACGTCGGTTGGGTGCGGGATTATTGTTGGCTGTTGCAAAAGGGAGTGCATATCCTGCGAGATTAATTATTTTAGAACATCGTGGAGCTCCTACTAAAAAAGAAAAGACGGCTATTGTTGGTAAAGGTATTACGTTTGATACGGGTGGTTTGAATTTGAAGCCAACGAAGTTTATTGAAACGATGCGAGAGGATATGTCTGGTGCTGCTGTCGTCTTAGGGACAATGCAGGCTGTTGCGTCATTAAAATTAAAGAAAAATGTTGTTGGTGTCTTAGCAGTTGCAGAAAATGCTATTGGTTCTCGTGCGTACAAACCAGGTGATGTGTATACGTCTATGTCGGGCATTACTGTTGAAATTGGTAATACTGATGCTGAAGGGAGATTGGCATTAGCAGATGCATTAACCTACGTAGAAACAAAGATTAAACCAACGCAGATTGTTGATGTTGCAACCTTAACAGGGGCTGTGATTGTTGCGTTAGGAGATCATGTTGCTGGTATTACTGGTATGGATCATGCGATGATTCATGCGTTACAAGATGCTGGAGAAAAAACATTTGAACGAGTATGGCCATTACCATTGTATAAGGAATATGTTCGTGAAGTAAAAAGTTCTGTTGCTGATATTAATAATATTAATTATGGACGTAAGGCTGGTTGTATAATGGGTGCTGCATTTTTATCGAAGTTTGTTACAAAAACACCGTGGTCTCATATTGATATTGCTGGTACGTCATGGTTGGAAACGTCAAGAAACTATTATAAGGAAGGAGCGACTGGTTTTGGTGTACGTTTATTGGTGGAGTGGTTACGGTGAAGTTTCCCATAAAAAAGAGAATAAAAAAGAATGTTGGTAATTTCTTGTATGAAGATGTGCAAGTAGCAAGAAAGTTTGCTAAGGTGATGCATCAAGAGTTTGGTTCGTTTATTTCTGCGATGGTATTGTTTGGTTCTGCAACAAAGAATGTAAAAAACCCTAAGCGTGATATTGATATTCTTGTTGTGTTGGATGATACGCGTGTTCAGTTTACGCAAGAGTTGGTACAAACGTATCGTATTATTTCAGAAAAAGCTATTGCAAAAGTTGATCCTCGTCGGTTACATGTTCAGTCGATGAAGTTAACATCATTTTGGGAGTATGTGCGTGCTGGCGATCCTGTTGCTGTTAATATTTTACGTTCGGGTATTGCGTTGATTGATACAAACTTGTTTGATCCATTACAGGTGTTATTGGATGAGGGTCGTATTCGTCCGACGCATGAATCTATTTGGACATATTATACGTTAGCTCCTGCTTCATTAAATAGATCGAAACAACATTTGCTTACGGCGACGGTTGATTTGTATTGGGCTGCGGTTGATGCGGCACATGCGGCGTTAATGGCTGCTGGTGAGATTCCTCCTTCGCCTGATCATGTTGCAGAGTTATTGGAACAGAAGTTGCGTGTGCCTCATGAGTTGTCTCGTAAAGCGTTGGGGACGATGCGTGAGTTATATAAATTATTTAAGGGTATTGTGCATCGTGATATTAAATCTATCTCTGGTAAAGATTATGATGCGTTAGAGATTCGTGCTCAAGCGTTTGTTAAAGAAATGAAAGAGTTTATTGAAGATCAACATAAGAAGCATAGCTAAGCTGCTACACGGTCTTCGAGGTCGATTCCTTCTGCAAGGAGGTCTTGTATTTCTTGGTGGTCTGGTGGTCTGATTTCGTCCTGTCTTTCTGGTAGGCGTACGCCGTAGTGTTCCATGAGTGCATTTGCAAATGGTTTTGTATATGCGTGTTTTTTTATTGCATCTTCGTCAGGTTGTAATCCTTCTTCTGTTTTGATATTTTCTTCAACAGATGGGTAGTAATGTTTTTGAAGAACCCCTGCTAGTGTATTATGAATTTTTCCTCGTAATTCTTCGGCTGGATGTTCTAGGCTTGGGACACCGTCAAATTGTTCTGTAAGGCGTCTATATTGGCGTGCTAGGAGGATGACTTCTTGTATGGTTTGATTCATGATGGGTCCCCATGTTGCACCATCATCAAAGGTATTTCCTGTGAATCGTATGTTTGCTCTTCGAATATATTGGGCAATGGATGCATCAGTTGCAGTGCCATCAAGAATGCCGTCTTTGACGAGACTATAGTCACGTGTAAGATTTCCATAGAGCTGAAGACTGGTTGGCATGGTTTTTTGAGGTGTAGAACCTATTTAAACCTTCCCATTTGTAATTACTTAAAAGTAACAAACAATATGGTTAAGAAGGCAGAGACTATCCAAAAAACATGCATCCAACCCATTGTATCATTCATTTAACGGAAGAAGCCACGAAAGGAACGTATAGGCCAGCGGCAGAAAGTAAGGCAAAACAGGCTATTCAAAGTGCTATTTCTGGTATTGAATACAAGAGTATTCGGAGGAAATATCAACGTATTTTCATCATGGTAACACCAGAAACAGATATTTCAAAACTCAAAGAAATATTACTCACCATTCCTTCTATAGCTTCCTTTGGTATGGCAACAAAAGCACCTGCAGAAAAAGGAAGAGATACAGCTCAAGCAGTATTGGAAGCATCAGATGCATCATCATTCCGTGTTAAAGTGAAAATAAGTGATAGGCAACATAAGCGATCATTGGATGAAACAACACAAGATCTCTCCAAAGAATTAGCGCAACGGACGAACAAAACGATTGATTTCATTAATCCAAAAATAACGTTGTACGTTGAAATTCTCGAAAATGGTTGGTATTGTTATACTGAACAAATAGTTTCTAACTAGATAATATTTTTAAAGAGCAATACCATCAAGAGGGTATGCCTGGAATAACAATGACTGGATTACGATCATCAAAAACAGATGGTTGGTTAGAAATTGCCCTTGCAGAATTAGATATTGTGGTAACAGATGAACCACAAAATCTCCGTCGTATTATTGATAGAACAATGGGACGCATAGAGCGACTTCGAAGAACTCATAGGGGTGTTCCAGAGATTAGTGCGGGTTCATTGCGGAGTATTTTAGAAGATTCAACGGTTGGTAAAGGGTATTTCTCTCATGATCCAAAAACAGATACGTACGTAACAAATACAACAAGATATGTAACCGATTAAGCACTCTTTGTACGAACCTTTATAAATTATTTCTCATATATTTCAACTATGAAAAAGGGGTCTGTCATTTCTCTAAAAAATGTATGGAAGACGTATAACATGGGTGATACTGAATTACATGCAGTGCGTGATATTTCGTTAGATATTCAACAAGGTGAATTTGTTATTATTGTTGGTCCAAGTGGTTCGGGTAAATCAACGATGTTAGATATGGTTGGTTGTTTAGCTGTTCCTTCGAAAGGTAAAATATTCTTAGAAGGAAAAGATGTATCATCAATGGGTGAAAGTGAACTTGCACGTATTCGTGGTAAGAAGATTGGGTTTATTTTTCAACAATTTAATTTAATTAATACATTAACAGCTGAAGAAAATGTATACTTACCGATGTCATTCCAAGATATGCCTCGTCAAGAGGGAATGGATCGGTCAAAGAAATTATTATCTCAAGTGGGATTAAAACAACGGACAACACATCGGCCAACAGAATTATCTGGTGGCGAACGGCAACGTGTTGCTATTGCACGATCATTAGCGAATCAACCGAATGTTATTTTAGCTGATGAACCGACAGGAAATTTAGATAGTAAAACAGGTCATGAAGTCATGGATATGTTAGAAGATATTCATCAAAAGGGTGCTACGGTTGTTTTAATTACGCATGACTTGAATCTTATTGATCATGCAGAAAGAACAATCTTTTTAAAAGATGGTATGATAGAAAAGATACAGAAAAGGAAGGTGAAAGCACGTGGTAAAAAAAGGTAGGGTAAGTATAGTATTTTTAGTGTTATTGCTCATTCCTCTTGTGTCTGCTCAAACGTTACAAATTGGCATGATTAATCAAGATCCTGATCCTGTAAGTGCAGGTGACATTGTTGAAGTAAAGTTTAAGATCGAAAATTTCTGGGAAACAACCAAGCACGAAGTGATTGTTGAAATACAACCAGAATATCCCTTTACGTTGTACTCTGGAAATGCTCAGCAAAATGTTGGTGTTATTAGAGGGAACCAAAAAGATGGTGATGCGCAAGTTGTTGAATTTAAATTGAAGGCTGATGCAAATGCTGTTGAAGGCGATCATGAAATTCCTATTCTCATTAGGGTGGGTGATACTATTTGGGAGTATGATGATAGTTTCTTTATTGATATTGAATCTGAAGAGATTCGTTTCCGTTCATATATTCGTAATAGTGATTTAGTGACTGCAGGTTCGAAAGGAAAGTTTACGATTGAATTTGCTAACGCTGGCGGATATGATATTGAATTTTTAGAAATGGAATTATTACCGTCTGATGATTATAAGTTATTATCGACAAGCACATATACCTATATTGGTGAGTTAGATTCTGATGATACAGAAAGTGAAGAGTTTCATATTTATGTTCCTGAAGATATTGAAAAAGTTATGATTCCTATTTCAGTAACCTACGAAGTAAATGATTACGTCTATACGAGTGAAGAAACATTGCAATTGGAATTATTAAATGTTGAAGAAGCTACAACGATTGGGTTAGTTAAAAAAAGTAGTGCTCCTGCCATTCTTATGGGTGTTATCATCGGTCTTATTATCCTCTTCTTCATAAAAAAACGTAAGAAATGATTGAACATTATCTCCGTGTTGTATATGCGTCACTGAGAAGGAAAAAGTTACGCAGTTGGTTAACGCTAATTGGTATTTTGATTGGTATTGCTGCAGTTATTTCGTTAATGATGCTCGGAGACGGCATTCGTGGTGCCGTTCTGGGGCAGTTTGATTTGTTAAATACTAACGTGTTAGCAGTTCGTGCTGAGGGTATTGATCAAGGACCACCAGGTACAGGTGTACAAAATCCATTATTAGAGTATTATGCAGATGATGTTGAAAGTATTAATGGTGTTGATACGGTTGTTGCACGTATTATTGAAGATGCACAGATTAGGTTTAACGATCGAAGTCATTTCTCCTGGGTGGGGAGTTTCCCTGAAGAAGGTGATATTGAAGATATACAAAAGATTCTGAGTTTAGAAATTGCCAAAGGAAGTATGATTGAACCGGGTGATACCACACATGTTGTTATTGGTGATGATTATGCAAATGGTGATGTCTTTGGTGAACCGATTCGGTTACGTGATACGGTTACAATTGAAGGGAAGAAATTCAAAGTAAAAGGTATTTTTACACGAAAAGGAAGTTTTATTGTAGATAGAACAATGACGATTAATGAAAACGCCCTTCGTGAATTATTTGACACACCTGATACGTATGATGCCCTTGCTGTTAAAGTAGCATCTGGCGCTAATATGGGCTTGGTAGCTGAGCGTATTGAAGATTATTTACGTGATGAACGTGATGTTGATGAGGGTGAAGAAGATTTTGTTGTGGAAACACCTGAAGAAGCATTAAAATCATTAGATAGTTTATTGTTTGGTATTCAAATATTTGTTTTCTTAATTGCTGCTATTTCTATTTTAGTGGGTGGTATTGGTATTGCTAACACCATGTATACGTCCGTTGTAGAACGAACGAAAGAAATTGGTATTATGAAGGCTATTGGTGCGAGACGTTCACAAATTGTTGCCTTGTTTTTAACAGAAGCAGGTATGTTAGGATTGTTAGGTGGTTTCTTGGGAATGGTTGTTGGTGTTGGTGGTGCATTAGGATTAGCTGCTGTGGGTAATTCTATAGTTGGTGAAGGAACGATTATGTTAACTGTATCACCAACAGTGATTATGGCAACATTACTCTTTTCGTTTATTGTAGGTATTGTTTCGGGTATTTTACCAGCGATTAAAGCATCCAAGTTACAACCAGTGGAGGCATTACGATTTAGCAAATGATCAATAAAGAATTAATTAAGACGTCATTGAAGAATATGGCTGAACGTAAGTCTCGTAGTTTATTAACGATCATTTCTGTCTTTATTGGTGTGACTGCTATTTTTGTTTTGATTTCGTTTGGTCAAGGTCTTGTAGGATATGTTGACGAATTGGCTTCTGAAATGGGGAGTGATAAACTTATTGTGCAAGCAAAAGGTGCTGGCTTTGGTCCGCCAACAACGGAATCCAATATTGTGTTTGTTGATCGTGATGTAGAAACAATTGAAGATGTGCAAGGTGTCAAAGAGGCGATGGGTGTGTATTTTGTAACGGCACCACTAGAATTTAAAGATGTTACAAAGTATGTGTATGTTGTTGGATCTGATATTAAGGACCATCGTGAGTTAGTTGAAGAAATATATAATGTTGATTTGATGAAAGGCCTACCGTTAAGCGGACGAGAAAAACGTGATAGTGTGTTGGGATATGGGTATACGGTTGATGATCAAACATTTCCTAAACCTGTGGAATTACGCAATAAGGTATTAATTAATGATGTTGCTCTTAAGGTGAAAGGATTTTATGAGGAAATTGGTAATCCTTCTGATGATTATAATGTCTATCTAACAAAAGATGCATTTGAAAATATTTTCCAACCAACATCCTATACAACAATTTTTATTCGTTCTGCTCCTGGCTTTGAACCGACAATATTAGCAGAGACGATTGAAGAAGAGTTACGTGATGATCGTGGTCAGTCTCGTGGTAATGAAGATTTCTTTGTGCAAACCTTTGAACAGGTTATTGCTTCGTTTACATCAATTTTAGTAACATTAAATGTTATTTTGATATTGATTGCTTTAATTTCATTAGTCGTAGCAGGAGTAAACATAGCAAATACCATGTATGCATCGGTCTTAGAACGAACACGTGATATTGGTGTGATGAAAGCTATTGGTGCAAAGAACTCTGTTATTTTAACGATGTTTGCGTTTGAATCAGGAATGTTGGCATTAATTGGTGGTTTATGTGCTGTAGTAGTTGGTACAGGTGTTGCATTGCTTGCGGGTAAGATGGTCGCTGATGCTGGCTTTGGTTTTTTAACACCAGGATTATCACCAGAATTATACATTGGCTGTTTATTATTTTCTGTATTTATTGGTATTGCTTCAGGAATTCTTCCCGCATATAGAGCTTCAAAGTTAAATCCTGTTGATGCATTACGATACGATTAGACAGGTTTATATACTTCTTAAGACTTTCAAAATGACAATGGAATTAGCTACAGCAAGTGCAGCAGTAAATGTTTTTTCAGCGATGAAAAAACCTATCGCTTGGTTTTTGAGTGGTGTTGGTGCAAAAACTATAGCTGATAGTTTACGTGCTAAAAAGGTTGAACCAGTACAAAATGTGTTTAACTTTCATTTTGATGGTGTTCCTGATAATCTTGGTGATGTAGTTAAGGGACTTCAAGGTTCTGGTGAAACTGATAATGGTCCATTAAATTCTGGAGAAACAAATAGTGGTTCGTTACGATACACCGGTCCAATGGCATCAAATGGATCAAATAGTGGTTTGTTACGATATGTTCATCCAATGGCAGGGGATTGTTCAAATGCTCCTATTGCAAGTGATATTACAACAACACCAATGTCTCACGCTCTTGTTCCGTATGTACGACCACAACAAAATACGTATGCACGTGCAGCGTAATTTTTATTTTTTCTTTTGCATTGCAGAGATTTTATTCAACTTAAGGTAACATATTCATCATAGTCTGGTTTGGAAGGAATCTCAACACCTTTAGGTGCAAGTGCATAATTAGCGAGTTGAGGAATACAAACATAAAAAACTCTGTCTTTTTCTTGTATGCTTTTAATAGCTTGCAGATCATATAATTCTAAAAAAACAGGACCATCTGTTTTCACACAAAATTCTATGTCATCAATAATAACCTCTTGGATGGTTGCTCTTCCGAACTCAACATGTATGATTGAACCACGTAAATATTCTACTAAAGTTCCATCTATAAAATTGGTATGAATTAACGTTCTCAAATGAGGGTTGGATGTTTCCATATTTTTTCAAAAATCAATCATTTGTTTTTAAGAATTTCTCTAAACAGTATCTTGGACAACAACAACAAACTTTATAAACCGTTATTTGGGTTTTTCTCTATCAACGTTTAGTATGTGGAGTACTGTTGATACTTGAGTTACAGAAGTCATGTATCGTATATTCTACAGCTATCTTTGATGGATCATCCTTGATTCGTGATGGGTTGATTTATTATGAGTGCTTACAAAAGTATGATGAAGGCAAGTATTGTGGAATCGAAGTAGAGCAAATATAACCTGTTAAAATAGAATATTAAGAAAGAAAGTTAGTAAGATCGTACAATTCCCGTTGATCCTGCGGGAGGTCGCTGCTTTCGGGATTCGACTTAGACATGCAAGTCAAGATCCCTTCGGGGGTCGGCGAAAGGCTCAGTAACACGTCGATAATCTGCCCTATGGTCTGGAATAACTTCGGGAAACTGAAGGTAATACCGGATAGAAGATGAATACTGGAAGGTTTCTTCTTTGAAAGATTACGCCATAGGATGAGTCGGCGGCTGATTAGGCTGTTGGTGAGGTAACGGCTCACCAAACCAACGATCAGTAGGGGGTATGAGAGTACTGTCCTCGAGAAGGGCACTGAGACAAGGGCCCTAGCCCTAAGGGGTGCAGCAGTCACGAGAACTTTACAATGCACGAAAGTGTGATAGGGGAATCCCGAGTGCTTACGTTAAGTAGGCTTTTGTTAAGTGTAAGGAGCTTAACGAATAAGTGGTGGGTAATACTGGTGCCAGCCGCCGCGGTAACACCAGAGCCACTAGTGGGGACCATTTTTATTGGGTCTAAAGCGTCCGTAGCCGGTTTGACAAGTCTTTCGTGAAATTGTTTCGCTTAACGGAGCAACGTGCGAGAGAAACTGTTAGACTTGGGACCGGGAGACGATAAGAGTATGCCTTGGGGAGCGGTAAAATGTTTTAATCCTTGGTAGACTTCCGATAGCGAAGGCACTTATCGAGAACGGGTCCGACGGTCAGGGACGAAGGCTGGGGGAGCAAAACGGATTAGATACCCGTGTAGTCTCAGCAGTAAACGCTGCCTATTATGTGTTGCGTATCCCACGAGGGTATGCAGTGCCGTAGAGAAGTCGTTAAATAGGCCACCTGGGTAGTACGATCGCAAGATTGAAACTTTAAGGAATTGGCGGGGGAGCACTACAATCGGTGACGCGTGCGGTTTAATTTAACTCCACACAGAAAATCTCACCATGGGCGACGGCAGGATGAAGGTCAGATTAAAGGTCTTACCTGACGAGCCGAGAGATGTTGCATGGCCGCCGTCAGCTCGTGCCGCAAGGTGTCCGGTTAAGTCCGGCAACGAGCAAGACCTGTACCATTAGTTGCTAGCGAGTCCTTCGGGATGATCGTGCACACTAGTGGGACTGCCTTGGTAACGAGGAGGAAGGTGCAGGCAACGGTAGGTCTGTATGACTCGAATCTCATGGGCTACACGCGCGCGGCAATGGTTTGGACAATGGGATGCAACACCGAAAGGTGAAGCTAATCCTCGAAACCAAATCTCAGTCCAGATTGAGGGTTGTAACTCACCCTCATGACGCTGGAATCGATAGTAATCGTTTATCATTAGTGAACGGTGAATACGTCCCTGTTCCTTGCACACACTGCCCGTCAAATCAACCGAGCAGGGTCTGAGTGAGGATTGCATTCCGGTGCGATTCGAACTTAGATTCAGTGAGGTGGGTTAAGTCGTCACAAGGTATCCGTAGGGGAACCTGCGGATGGATCACCTCCTATTTTATTATTATGAACATGGTTTATGTTCTACTTCACCATTGAAATGCTTGCCTTCACTCTGCTTTTTTTAAAACACTATTATTTTAAAGAGGTATTTTATTTTTCCTTGGATGCATCTTACAGTCGTTTGTCAAAATGGTACAAGAAGAAGTGCAGCACTTGCTGCATATATTGAATATCATAGAAAGGAGAATCTTATTGATGGATTAACTGTTAAAAAAGCAGCAATAACAGATAAAAATCAATTGCGGGAACAAAGTAAACAATCAGGTCGTTTGAGAGCCTGTGAAACAGCATGTTTTGCAAATTATTCATTGGAGGTAAGACAATTACGCCAAGCTCGGGCTGATGTGCATCCACGCATTGGTATTATTTTATTACAAGAGGGCATTACTCCCGTTCTTGAACAACGCGTACAAATACTTACACCTGAAATTATTGATGATTCGGATTTAGTGTTAACAGCAACGGGAGATATGAAAATTACTGCTCAGGGATTGACACCTCACCAAGAAAGAGTGCAAACAATTAGAGAGTATTGTGGTAGGGCTCAAGGTGGTTTAGATGTTCCGGACGTTCGAAGGTATATGACACTATTCACAAAAGGGCGTGTTAAACGTGATCGTAAACTCTGCATTGAATTAAGAGAATATGCATTGGATATAATAAACAAGCTTTAAAAACAGCAGGTGTGCTCAAAAATGAATGGGCCTGTAGTTCAGCCTGGTAGAACGCCTGCTTTGCAAGCAGGAGGCCGTGGGTTCGAATCCCGCCGGGTCCATACAACATTCTTATTAAAGAAATATTTCTTCTAACAATAAAGTTATATAACCTCTACTAATTATGTCTCATCATGAAATCTTTTGAAGAGCTTGGTAAATGGGCAGGCACTGATAAAATTACTGCACATGGGTATCATAGGTTCTATCCTATTTTTTTAGAAAAGTATCGTGATAAGAAAATTACTATGTTTGAAATTGGAACAGAGAAACATAGGTCTCTTAGGTTGTGGGAAGAATATTTTCCTTTAGCTAAAATTTATGGGATTGATATTTCTATTGGTTACCCTTTCCGAAGGGGAGAGGTTTTTAAGGGAGACCAATCAGATATTGGTTTTCTAAAACAAGTTATTAAGAAAATGGGATCAAAAGTTGAATTTATCCTTGATGATGGTTCGCACAAACCAGAACATCAATTAAAAACCTTTATTTTTTTGTTTGATGAATTGTTAAAAGATGGGGGAGTTTATATTATTGAAGATATAGAGACTAACTATTGGAAGAAAGGAACTCTGTATGGAAACGTAATCGAAAAAGGGTATAAGCATAAGGATTCTGTTGTTGAGATCTTCAAAGATATGATTGATAAGGTAAATGAAAAATTTGTGAAAGATAAATCTGTCTTTGATACATCTGTGATTCCTAAGCATGTCCAAGATAAAATAGGTTTAATCTCTTTCCAGTGTAATTCAATAATAATAAAGAAAAAAGATGAAAAAGATGAGCCCTATGATGGTGGGAAATACTACTTTAAGGATGCATTATAATACGTCAAACATTTTTATGTTATAGTGTTATTTTCTTTTTTGTAACAGTGAGTAATCCTTCTGTTGCCATTTCTTTAACTAATCCAATAATCCATTCTTCATCTTTTTCAAACTGTTCACACAAATCACTAATCAATACTTCCTTTTCTTGAACGAGTTGTTTCATTATTTGTCCACGATACCATCGTCGTGATCCTTTGAATATTGATTGTGTTGATTTTGGTTTGATCCCTGTTTTTTTACTTGTTAATACTGTTGATCCATAGTCCATTAAGGCATTATGCCAGTCACATGATTTATTGTTGGGTATGACTGATTGTGCTACGTCTTGTAATTGTTTATCACTAATGGTTTCTTCTAACTGTAATTCATGGATTAAGATTCTTCTAATATTGGTATCAACACACGCACAGGGCATATTAAAAGCAAAACTTAAGATGGCATTGGCAGTATATGGGCCTACCCCTGGTAACGATAAGAGGAGTTCATGGTCTTTTGGCAGTTTACCGTTATATTTCTCAGTTACAGTTTTTGCAAGTTCATGTAATCGTACTGCCCGACTATTAAATCCAAGGCCGGACCACAGTGCTAAAACATCCCCGCGCGAAGCTGTTGCTAATTGTTGTATCGTCGGAAACTGTTTCAAGAATGCTTCATACTTTGGAATGACTCGATCAACTTGTGTTTGTTGTAACATCGTTTCAGAAACTAATATCTTATACGCATCTGTTGTTTTTCTCCAAGGAAGATCACGTTTATTTTCTTGATACCATATTAATATTTTCTCTTGAAACGACGGAATGTCCATGGGTGTTACAAAAGTTGTTGTTCTTTAAAAAGCTTTGAGGAAATTGTTTTAAAGAGTCTAAAAATATGTTGCTGATGAAAAATAGATTTTTTTTTGAACAAGGAACAGATATTTCATTAACAACACAAAGAAAATTAAGAGACATTCTCAATAGTGTAACGTTGAGTGTGGAAGTATGTCAAAGAAATAAGAGACCGGGTCAACGTCATTTTCCTCATCTGAGAGTTTCTCGTAGTCCTCAAGCAGCGAGGGCAACGTATACCCTTGCAACAGACCAATCATTAAGGAGTAATTTATGTGCTATGGATAGTACTGAGCCGTGTAATGATCTTGTACAACGTGGTGATACGTTGGAACTTCGGATGAATGGGTATACATTTTATTTTCCTGATGTTCCAAGGATTGATCGGTATACGCCTGTCTAAATTCATCAAGCACAACCTTTAAATACCCTTTTTTGATAAATTCCTCTTATGATATCGTACCAATGATGTAGCTTCTATTCTTCTTAGGTTATGTCTGGCGATTGTCAGGAATATTCTAAGTTCGGAAGTATTGGTCGTTATTTTTGTGCAGCTTTCCCCGTAACAAAATCTGAATGGGGTCGGTGAAGTGTAAACATATTGTAGTACGTAAAGTATTTCATATTTACAATGCATAGGAAACAGAAATGGTCTTCACAAACTAGTAATAGTAATAGTAGAAAAGTACTGTTATACAGATTAACAAAATACTACAGATGCTATAAGGTGGATGACTCGGCTTGGAGAGCGATGAAGGGCGTGGCAAGCGACGAAATGTTCTGGCGAGGCGCATGCAGCTGTTGAACCAGAAATTCCCGAATAGGACTTCCTGTCTTATGACAGACCGCAAGGTCGGCGCACCCGGGGAAGTAAAGCGTTACAGTACCCGGAGGAAAAGAAATCAAACGAGATGTTGTTAGTAAAGGCGATTGAACACAACACAGGGCAAACTGAATCTTCTTAGAAATAAGTAAGACATGTGGTGTTGCAGGACTCGTTTTTAGCCTGAGTATCAAGATGCAAACACTGTTGGAAAACAGGACGATAAAGGGTGATAGTCCCGTAGCAGAATTGATGCAGGTGTACGAGTATCCTGAGTAGGATGCATTGGAAATTGCGTCTGAAACTGGGAGGCATCAACTCCTAACTCTAAATATATTCCAAGTCCGATAGCGTATAGTACAGTGATGGAACGTTGAAAAGGACTCGTAACAGAGAGTCAAAAGATCCTGAAACCTTATAGTGATAGAGCGATACGGCATTTCGGTGTTGTATCGTACGTTTCGAATAACGGGCCAGGGAGTTCATGTCTGTGGCAAGGGTAAGTGGTTACGCCACGTACCCAAAGGGAAACCAATTGTCCGCAGTTTACGAGGGACATGGTATTAAAATGCCACGAGTCACAGGTATGTTACCCGAAACCGGTCGATCTAACCTACAGCAGGATGAAGCGAACTTGATCGTTCGTGGAGGTCCGAAGCGGTGCTGTGTGCATGCGTTCGTGTGACTGTTGGTTAGGGGTGAAAAGCTAATCGAGATCGGTAATAGCTGGTTCCTGCCGAAATACGCCTAAGTGTAGTCTTGACTGAGTTCGCCTATATGGTAGAGCCACGGATTTGTGATTTTGGGGGGGAAACCCCTCGGTCACTTGTTCAACTCCAAATGTGTAGGCTGCGTAGAAGTCAGGAAAAAGGGGCGCTGGGGTAAACTTGCGTCTCTATAGGGGAACAACCCTGTTTGTGGTTAAGGTCCCAAAGTATGTGCTCAGTGTTAAAGGCTGAAGGGAGTGGATGGCCCGAGACAGATGGGAGGTATGCCTAGAAGCAGCAATCCTTTAAAGAAAGCGTAATAGCTCACCATTCAAGGTCATTTGCCCCGAAAATGGACGGGGCTAAGCACGTCACCGATACCACAATTCTCAGAAATGAGTAAGGTAGGCAGGCGCCGCGCGTGGGCAGAAGCGTTCGTGTAAGCGGATGTGGACCGCGTGTGGATGAGAATCCTGGTAGTAGTAGGATCTGTATACGGTGAGAATCCGTAATGCCGGAAGCCCAAGGGTTTCTTCGCAATGTTCGTCAGCGAAGAGGTAGTCGGTCCTAACCCGTGGCCTAATTGGTCGAGTGGGAAGGGGAAACAGGTTAATATTCCTGTACTATGTATGTACGCGTGGCAACACAAGGTTGTGTTTCGACACGTGAGGCTAGACCAACACGCATTGTCGTGTGTGTTAACGAAAACAGCATCGGTAAGTATCGTCATGATGAGACCCGGTGTAAGTTCGGATGAGCAGTCCTGTGGATTGTTTGGTTAATGCCTGGCGTCCGTGAAAAGAAATACAGCAAGGATCATACATATCCGTACCAAGAACCAACACTGGTGTGGCTAGCTGAGAAAGCTCAGGCATGAAGGTTTAAACTAGTTTAGGGAATTCGACAGATTAGCCCTGTGCCTTCGGTATAAGGGGTCCCTGCGTTTGTATGGTTTCCATGCGAATACAGGGTTCAAAGATCAAGGGGCTCCGACTGTTTAATAAAAACGTAGCGTTTCGCTAGTCTGCAAAGATGTGTATGGAACGTGATATCTGCCCAGTGCCTGTATCTCAAACTCTCTTCCAAGGGAGCTAAGGACAGGTAAACGGCGGGAATAACTATGATTCTCTTAAGGTAGCGCAATACCCTGCCGTTTGAATGACGGCTTGCATGAATGGTATAACGAGGGTCCCATTGTCCCAAACTAGTGTCCTCTGAAAATACTGTACTGGTGTGAAGGCCAGTGACCTCCAGTGGGAAGCGAAGACCCCATAGAACTTTACTACAGCTTGTCGTTGTGATATAATATAGAGTGTATAGCATACGTGGGAGTTGCTTGAAGCCATCTCGTTAGGGATGGTGGAGACGTCAGTGTAATACCACGCTCTTTGTGTTGTATCGCTAACTCATTACTATGAGAACATCGACTGGTGGGTAGTTTGGCTGGGGCGGCACCCTGCTGAAATGGTATCAGTAGGGCCCAAAGGTAAGCTCATCCGGTTTAGAAATCCGGAGTAGAGTGCAAGAGCAAAAGCTTGCCTAACTGAGTTCCAACCGTTACGGAATTCAGAGACGAAAGTCTGGTCTAGCGAACCCCTATGTCCTTATTGATGAGGGCTAGGTATGACAGAAAAGCTATCTTGGGGATAATTGAGTTGTAGCGCCTAAGAGTTCAAATCGACGGCGCTGCTTGCTACTTCGTTGTCGGCTCTTCGCATCCTGGAAGTGCACAAGCTTCCAAGGGTACGGGTGTTCACCGGTTAAAGCGGATCGTGAGCTGGGTTAAGAACGTCGTGAGACAGTTTGTATGATATCTACTGGGGGTGTTAACGTCTGAGTGGAAGGATCTTTTAGTACGAGAGGAACAAAGGTTCGGTGCCTCTGGTCGATCAGTTGTCCGACAGGGCAGGCTGAGCAGCTACGCACCAAGGGATAAGCGCTGAAAGCATCTAAGCGCGAAACCCGCCGCGAAAAGAGACGGAGAGTGCTTATAGAACATAAGGTTGATAGGATTGGGGTGTGCGTGCCAAGGCAACGAGGCATTTAGCCCGCAATTACTAATCACTCGAAAATAGTATTATCTGTATGAGAGTACTTGAAGGTCATTTCTGTTTCCTGTGTATTTTTTTTATTTTATTAAAGATAGTGTGAACGCTAAAAAAAATCACCTAGTTTTTGTTGTCGTCCTAAAGATATTTTCTTTGTTGGTTTTGTTGTAGGTACATTAGTCCATGCAGGACATTGTTGTTTGTATTCGCAGTAGTCGCATAATTTGCTGATGGTTGTTGGATAGTCTGTACAGGATTCGATAGTATCGATGTTTGTTTCTATGGTTTGTTTCAAGATGTGTAGTTGTTCGTCTGTTCTCACAGAGGTTACTTCTGTGTTGGGTGTTAGAAAGCGCCATAATAAGGTGACTGTTTTTGCGTCAGGATGATTATTTTTTACCCATAGTGCATACATGGCAAGTTGTGTGTCTTTGTCTACGTCTGATTGTGATTTTGCGAGTCTACTTGTTTTGTAATCTATAACGTAATAATTATTGTCTGTATCTTTTGCTAATCGATCGATGCGAATGTGATAGGACTTTCCATCAGCTAATGGCAAAATATCTCTCGTTTCTAGTCCTAATGTAATAAGTTTTGTAAAGGGAACGTACTGATCATAGTAGGTCATTAATGTTGTTAGACCGTGGTGTTTGTAATCATCAGGAGTCATATGTTCTTTGGCTATAGTAATGGATGGTTTCCATCGTTTGGTCCATCGTTCTAAGTAGGCTTTCAAGAGATTTTCTTTCGTTAATGTTGTTCCATGTTGGATGGCTGTATACAATACTTCTAAAGCCTCATGCACACGGGATCCCATGAAGGCTTCTATGCTTTCAAAGGGTGTTCGTATTTTGTCGATGTAGTTGAGTTTGTATTTGTATTTACATTGAAAGAACGTGTTGATGCGTGAGTGTGAATAGGTGACCATTTCTTGAAAGAAAGAATAAAGATTATTTAAGCATTTACTCATTGGTTAAAGAGTGAATAAAAACCTTTAAAAAGGGCTCGTGGTTAAAATCGTCGCAGTAAAGGTACGAAAGTAACATGACACATAACCATCAAGAATTAGTTTTAGTACAATCTTCTGGCATCCATAATAAGGGTGTTTTTGCACGTCGTGACATTCCTAAAGGGACGTATATTATGGAGTATATTGGCAAGAAGATTACGAATGAAGAAGCTGATCGTATTTCTGAAAAGGAAGTTGAAAATGGTGTTGTATACTTATTTGGTTTAGATGAAAAGTGGACGATTGATGGTGATATTCCTGAGAATGATATGAAATATGTTAATCATTCGTGTGAACCTAATGCTGAATCTATTAACGAAGACGACCATATTTGGGTTGTTGCTTTACGTGATATTAAGCAAGGCGAAGAAATAGTCTATGATTATTGTTTAGAAACGGAAGATCATGAAGATCACCCCTGTAAATGCGGTTCTATAAAATGTACAGGTTTTATTCCTAAAATTAAAAAGAAATAGAAGATGGAATTTTCCACCATTCTAAAAATTTATCCTCCAAAGAATCTGGAGAGCCATCCAAACATTTTCTTTAAAATATTTGTTTGTTCTTGAATATCTTCACATGTCCCATATCGTGCGGAGTTACTGATACATTCGTAATCATTTTGTGCAGATTCACCATCTTGGAGTTGTGCTTTAATTAAACCATCAATGTCACAATAACCATCAACACTTTCTTGTTCAATACGCATTCCAGTTGGAAGACAATGTTCTTCTTCACGAAGATAACATCCATCTACACAAGAAGGTTGCACTGTTTCACCAGGTGAAGGTGTATTTGTCCTATAAACAACATCAGTTTCTGTAGGGTGTGGTGGTATATATTTATCACCATTGTCTCGTTGACAAATGTCATAAATATTTTCTTTACAGTAGTTTCTAATATACTCGTCAATATCTATAATATTATCAGTAAGCAGGATGTCTGTTGTTAAACAATCTCTGTAGAGGGCAATACAGATAGCACTGCCTTCTAATTCATCATCATCAAAAATACTTTCAATATAATCTTCATCATCAAAAATACTTTCAATATAATAATCATCATCAATTTCTCTGATTTCAACTTCACAACCTTCATCGTCTTCAACGTCTTTAATGCGAAGTTCTGTAGTGCTGGTTACGGCTTTGGTTACGCCTTCGTTAATCCATCCAAAGTCTTGACCATCCCATGTAATGCGGCAACGTTTTGTTGTTTCATCAATATCAGTTACTTCAAAAGCAACTGTTGTTGTGTCTTCAAGAGTAACTGTTGTGGATACTCCTTCAATAATATCTCCTTTGAAAAAGACATCATCAGATGCATTTGCAAGTGGTAATGTTAATACTAACAATGCTATCACCAGCAATATGTTTTGTTTCATAATGTTTTCCTCCATTCTGTCTTATTATGAGTAATATGTGTCATTTTATCCATCAAAGATGTTCGAAAACCAACTAAACATTTTTTTGATGATATTTGTTTGTTCTGCCACAGGTTCACAGACATTGTATCGTGCTGAGTTACTTTGACATTCATAGTTGTTTTGTGCTGGTTCATTATCTCTTTTTTGGAGTTGAAGTTCACCGGTAAGTGCACAGTAGCTTGCAACATCATTGTAGACTAATCTTGTTCCATAGGTAAAACACCGATTCGCATTAGCCACATAACAACCAGTATCACAGGTTACTTCATCGTCTCGGGAGCGTTCGTATTGTTCTTGTTCTCTTTGTTCAGGAGATGTAGGTGGTGGTGGTGTATATACGGAAGTTTCAAAGTTTTCTTTTTTATAAGCAGGTGTTGGTGAATCATAAATAACACCTGTTGTACTAGGGTGTGGTGCTGTTGGTTCATCAGGGCTAGCACAATCTTGCGGACACGTTGCTGCTGTTTCAGGATAGGAACAATAGGTATCACCGCAGGTGGTTACATATTCTTCTACGAGTTTTTTTGCATATACTGTTTGCCCAATGTATGCTTTTTGGGCAAGGACTGTTGCTTGAGGGTCAAGAATAAATACTGTTAGAAAAGATCCTGTGTTGTAGAGGGTATCGTCTTCAAAGGTAAAGGGCATGGATTCTGTAATAGTTGTTGTGCCTGCATTGAGATTAATGCTTCCTTTGTTAGCATCTGTTGCTCCTTCTCCTGTTGGATATCCATTATTGTAAAAAATGTAAGGTACATTCTTTATTGCAGTTTTTGATTGAACAGTTATTTCAAAAGTTACTTTACCAAAGTTTTCAGCATAGTGGTAACCATATTTATCAGGAGTTATAGAGGGTAATGTAATAGATGTTATACTCACGCTTGGTTTTATTGTTGTATCATCATCACGTATTTTTACACGACAACCTTCTGTTGTATCAATATCTTTAACTTCTACAACAACACCATTTATTGTTTGTTCTTCACCAATATTCATCCATCCAAGATCATCATCATCAATGGCAATACGACAACGTAATTGTGTGAGATCAAAGGTGGTAACAGCAACGTTTCTTGTTTGTTGTGCTGTAGTAAATGTAGCTGTACTGCCTTGATATATTGCTGTATCAAAGAGTGTTGCTCCTGTGGCACTAGCTAAGGGTAATGCAGTAAGTAAGAGGAGTATTCCTATGATTGTTGTGGTTGATAGTTTCATTGTGTTTCTCCGAAGTGGGTGTGGGGTGTCGAGGGAACACCCGCACACGGTTTTTTGTCAAGGTTATGAGATATTGACTGTGATGCAGATATAAATAAGTTCAGAGGATCTGCTTGCCGGGGGAGTAAGGTATGTGATCCGTTGAGTAAACAACGAGTAATTTGAGGTCCGTTTGGTAAAAAAGTCATTTTTTGAGCCACTCCGCTAGTTGTAATCGTTTAAGTTTTCCTTCTCGTGTTATTTCTAAAACACGCTTTGCTTCGAGTTTGTCTAAGATTCTTGTAAGTGTTGTTTTGGGTATACCCAATGCATGACGTACTTTTGATGATGTTGTTACATTGTTTTGTTCGATAACGTAGTCTACGATGGCTCGTTCTTTGTCACCAAGTGTTTTGAGTATGGTTTTTAATTCTCTACTTTCTTTTGGTTTTTGTACGACTGTTCGTTTACGTTTTTTTGTTCGTGTTCCCATGAAATATAAGATGAGTCCTACAAGAATAAGTAATCCAAATATGTACAGTGATCGTTCTTGTGCACTCAATGGTTGATTTAAGACGATCATTGTTTCTTGTGGTTCACCTCGAACACTGGTTACTGTTACCGTTCCTAAAACATCTCCATTAGTTGCTGCAATAACACATCGTCCTGTAGGAACATACGCTGTAAAAGATCCATACTTGTCTGTTTTTTCTGGGAAGGCTAATGTTGTTGGTTTGTCACAGTCAAATTCTAATTGTGCTCCACGTACAAGATTTGCTAAATCATCTTGGACACTTCCACGTATGGGTGCAATAGCAATGAACGGTAATGCTGCTGTTTGTGTGTTGTCAAGTTTTCCTGAGTAGAAATAATCCATACCTTCGGTGTTGGGATCTTCTAGGTGTATAGTAAAGGGTGATTGGACGAGTGTTCCATCAAGGATGATGTTTCCATCTAAGGCAAGAACGACACGTTGTTCTCCTCCCGTTGTGATATGGGCAATAACATCCGTTAAGGGTTGACCTGATTGGTCGAGAAGTGTTACAGTGGTAAGTTCTGCTGCTGAGACGCTCGTAAGAGCGAGTAACGTACAGATAGCCATGACAAATGGTAGTTTCATTGTTTCCCTAGGTGTTTTCTTTTATTATGTTGTTTTTTATACCTTTTCTTTTATAAAAAAAGAAAAAAGGTGGATAGAAACCTTATCCACCGAAGATGGTAGCGAACCAGGTAAAGAGTTGTTTTACGAACCCTACCTGTTCCGCTACTGGTTCACAAATGCCATAGCGGGCTGAATTGCTTTGACATTCGTAATCATTTTGTGCAGCTTCGTTGTCTGCTTTTTGTGTGTGGAGTTCTTTATCTAGTCCACAGTAAACTGCTTCATCCTTAACGATGAGGCGTGTTGTTGTTGGTAAACAACTGTCTTCTTCATTGACGTAACAACCGTTATCACACGTTGGTTCTATAATCTCAACAGGTGTTGCACATCTTTCGTATTGGAGTTTACATCGTTGATAGTTTGTGTCACCATGCATACATTCTGAGAGTTCTTGTGTGCAGTGATTAATATTGTTGTTTGGACGCTTTCGTACAGGTTGTTTATCTAATCTATCTATAGGTCGTGAACAATCTGCTGGACATATTCGTGCATTTTCGAAGTCTGCGTTACAGATATTGTCACCGCAGATGATGTAGTCATCACCATAATCATGGTTTTCAGCGATGATATCAACATCGTGGAGAACATCTGGCATTGGTTGTGGTGTAAGTGGTGTTGTATCTAAAAATGTTACAGGATACTCAATAGTGAGTGTTTCTGGGTCGTTTCCTGGTTCATCGTAGAATGATAATCCTGTTCCATAAGGCATTTCACCGTAGTGGTAGTTACCAACCTGTCTGGTAAAGATATCATCAAATAATGCAAGGAACCATGGTGTGTTACTAATGGTTTTGTCTTTGTCAAAACCAATTTCATCAGTGCCCCGTTGTTCTATAGTAAAATAGATACCGTGATCGCCGCCACCAGGAGATTTTACTCCTTGTTCGGAAAGCTGTTTGATCATTGTTGTTAAATGAAACGTTGATGTTGTACCAGGTATTGTTTGTCCGTTGACACTGTATTGTGCATCATAATAATCACTTAAGAACACAACACTACCACCTTTTCCAAGGATGTTAATGCGTGCACCGTTCATTTTATTGTCACCGTTTTGGTCAATAGCTAAATCGGGGTTTGCATTGTTGTCACGAGCAAGATATACGCGACGTTCAATACCACCGGTAACAAGTGTTGCATGGCCAATAACATGATCGTAGTCTAATGGTGTGACGGTTACTTCATGGGTGTCTCCTGTTGCCATATCTTTAAACTTCAGTGTATTATCATTTGCATCATAGTTGTCGTATCGCCAAACACGACTAATACCTTCCGTGTCAAAACCGATGTTTTTTCCAAGTTGTGTGGTTAAATCGGTAAGAACGAAGTAGTCTAAGTGTCCAATGGTTGGTGTTACTTCAATGGTTTGTGTAAGTAAGCCTGCTGGGCCTTCTTTTGTAGCTTCTTGAAAGACAAAGTCTCTATTATCATTACCGTATTTGAAGACACCCTTTTCGTTGGTGATATATGGGACGTTATAGACGAGTCCTTGGCTGTTTTCGAAGATGAGGTTATAGTCATCGTCGCCTTTCGGATCCAGTTTTATGATGCTGGTTTCTCCGACGGTTACTGCTTGAGCGAGAGGTATCATCATGAAGATGAAGAGTATTCCTATTACCCAAGGTAGTTGTTTATTCATTTAGTCCTCCAGTTTCGCATTGGTTGCGAATAGTTTGTTTTCATGAAATGGTAATGGTGGGGCTCATATATAGAAATTCAGCGGAACTATGAGTATAAGGAGAACATATTATCGATCCATTTACTAAATAAAGGATAAAATGAGGTCCTTTGACCTATTTTCTGAAGAATATGAAGCGTTGGTCATTGCACATGACCGTTAACAGGGTGTTTGCGTCTTCTGGATTGAAACTATTGCGATCTTGTGCTGAAAAGGTACAATGTTGTTGTGGGTGACTATGTAAATCTAACAAGGTTTCATTGGGACATCCTGCACTGACAACATGGTCATAGTCTTGTTCGTATATTTTTGGTAGAAAGAGTTCATTGATGATATAACCTTCTTCGTCAACATGGCCGAGGAGACAGGCTTTGAATTCTTTCTCATTGGCATGATATAATCCAATTAATGATGCAAGAATGTCTTCATCAAAGGTAATGATACCATAGTCTGTTTGTATTTGATTTGCTTCAAGTGTTTCACTGGCTAAGAGTCCAGGTATCATGGATAAGACTCGTGGTGTTGTAACGAAGTACGTAACAAAGATACTGAGGAAAATGAAGGCAAGTATTTTCCATATAATTTTGGGGAGTTTACGTTCACGTAGTTCGTGGTCTTCTATTGGATGAAGAAGATCATGGTCCATTATGCACCGAGTTCTTTTTTTAATTGGTCGACTAATGTTTGTATGTAGTCAAAGCCGCCTTGCCAGAAGTATGTTTGTGTAATGTCAATGTCTACTTCTTTAAGAATGTCAACGGGTGATTGACTGCCACCGTAGGCGAGGATCTTTTTGTATTTTGGTATAAAGTCGTTTCCTTCTTGTTTATATTTGTTATACAAACTTAAGACAAGTAAGTTACCAAAGGCATAGGAGTAACAGTAGAATGGCGAGTGAAAAATATGAGGAATATATTTCCATTCGTGTTGGAAGAGGTCAGGAACATCGACAGAGTCACCAAATTGTTCTTTCAAATTAGCAAGCCATGCGTTGTTTAATTCTGGTGTTGTTGCTCCATTTTGTATCATGTCATGGGCTTGTTGTTCGAATAATGTAAAGTAGGTTTGTCGTATGATACTTGCGTAGACGCCGTCTATTTGTGTTGCTAAATGGTGTATTTTTTCATCCTTACTTTTTGTATTGGCAAGAAGATGTTCTTCTAAGAGCATTTCACAGAAGATTGATGCGGTTTCACAGATGGGTAAGGGTGCATGATAGTCAAAGATATGGTGGTGGCTTGAAAGCATTGCATGGATGGCATGGCCTAGTTCGTGTGCCATTGTTGATACGTCTCGTTCTTTACCAACAAAATTAAGTAAGACATACGGTGTCATGTTGGGTATGCTACTGGAACAGAAGGCACCACTTTGTTTTCCTTTTTGAAGTTCTGAGTGAATATGTTGTTCGTCCATCATACGTTTGGCCATTGTATGGAATTCTTCGTCGAATCCTTTGAAGACATTTAAGACGGTATTACAGGATTCATCGTACGTAATGGTTTTTTCTGTTCCCGTTAAAGGAGCATAGACATCATATCGTTGCAATTTTTTCATTTTCAATATTGTTGCTTTTAATGTGAAGTATTCATGGAAGATACCTATGTTTTTTTGACACGTTTCTAATAAGGCTGTAATAGCTTTGTCAGGTAGATCATTCCCTAAGTTTCTCATGCCTATAGGACTGTCATAGTGTCGTAATTTCAATCCTTCGTTCGTCCAGTCTAAGACGATGTTTTTGTATAATTCGCCAAGAACATTTTCATCTTTTTTGTATTGTGCATACACAGTTTCATACGCTGTTTTTCTCAGTGTAGGATCTTTGTTTTTGACGTATTCCATGACTTGTGCTTGTGTTAAATTTGTTTTACCGTTAAAGTCGAATTGATAGGCATTGGTCATGATGTCATAAATGGTATTCATGCTTCCTGCACCAGTAATGTCTTTGATGTTGATGATTTTTTCTTCAGGTTCTGTTAGGGTGTGTTTAGCAAATTTCCGTGAGTCTTTCATCATATGCGTATATTTACCTAGTCCTTTGAGGATTCGTTCTGCATTTTTCTCGTCAAGTTGTTTCCACCAGAGGCTAAAGAAGAGCATACGGTTACTAATGTCTGCGGCAAATTGATCAATTGTAGTATTTAATGCGTTAATGTCATGGGCTGCTGTATCTTCGGTTAGTTTAAGATGTAAATAATAGGCGGGCGTATGTAAGAGTAAACTAATAGCTTCGCTTTCTTTGATGATAGCTATAACTTGTTCAGACGTGATATCTTCTGTTAGATTTTTACGATGTTGTTCAAAGGTTGTTACATCTTTATCGATGGTAGCAAAGATTGTTGAAAGTGCTTGTCGATCTACGGGAGAACAGATGTCACCTAAATTCCATGTGGGCATAGGCGTTCTATTCATGATGAACTTATAAGAATTTCTCTTTACTCCAAACCAATATATTTTTATACCTCTGAAGATACGAAATTTGATGAAAAAGAGGGTACAGAGTCATAGACTTAATAGATTAGTATTTGTTTTTGTTGCTTTATTTCTTGCTGCTGGTTATGTTATAACAAATGGTATGTCTGCTGATGTTACTGGTTATGTGTCGTCTGATGAGCCTTGTGAGTTAGTTTCCAATCGTTTTTCTCATGTTTCCTATTGTCAAGGGAAGATGTTAGATGAAGGCGAACAATGTGCGTGGATTGCTAGTACTGGAAGTTGTCAGTACGTGCATGAAAAGCAGATGTGTGCTGGTACGCATAGAGGTTTTTGTGCTAAGCCTACGGATGTGTGTAGATATATTGGCCAATCACACACGTGTATTCGTGGTTAAGGTTTAAGTAACGCTTTATCTAGTTGTGCTCGTGTTATTTTTGATAGTTTCTTTTGAAAGGTTCCACAAAAATCAACAAGGACGTTGTAGAAGTTTTTTTTCATTTCTCCGCTGAGCAGTGTACCTTTTTTGTAATCTCTAATAAGTGCTTTACTATCGTTATCATCTAAGAATAAATTCGTAAGATAGAAACATGCCATGTCTTTATTGGGGTCACCACCTTTTTTTCTGTGTTCTTCTACGGTTTTTCGTCCACCACTTAATGCTTTGTTAACTTTTTTCTTTAATATCTCTGCAGTATCTCGAAAGTAAATGCCGTTATTACGTGATTTTGACATTTTTTTACCGTCTAATCCGGGTAAGAATCGTAGGTGTAACACACTTGGTTTAACATATCCTGCTCTACCAGCAATATCTCGTGCGATGCGTAAGTGTGCATCTTCATCGGGTCCAATAGGTACTAAGACGTGTTTGATACCATGTAATGCTTGGGGAAATAATACATGAGCTGCTTGGACTGCTGGATAAAAGTATAATCCTGGATTATCATCTTTCTTATAGCCATAGGTAGAAATAATTTCTGACATGGTGATGCGTCGTGATAGCTTAATAGCTAAGTTGTAAATAGGAGTATATATTTGGTCTATGATAATAAATGTTTTTTTAGGATCAAAGCCGTAAGCAATAAGTTCTTTTGCAAGTTCTATTGAATATTTTAGTGCTTCTTCTTGGCTTTCTACTTTTCCTGAGACATAACTTTCATCGTCTGATATAGGGATAAAAACTGGTATACCAAATTCTTTTTGAAAAAATAAATTCGTATCAAAGACAACTTTGTGTCCTATATGTAATGTTCCTGATGCGTTAACGCCTGAGACGATAGCACATTTTTCTCCTCGTTTCAATGCTGCATAGAATGTATCAAAGTCTCTGTGGGAATAAATGAGTCCTTTTTGAAAGGTGTAACAGTCCGGTAGCTGTTTCAATGTGCTCATTCGTTTAGCACCAAACTTCGTTACAAGTTTTTCATTATCCACTAACAATGCTTTGTCCATAGAAAACTGGAAGAAAAAGACTATTTAAATAAGTGTCTGTTATGCGTGAACAATATCCATAAGGCTATCAACATATCCACGCATGGTTTTTTGCATACCACTGATATCATCACCAACATAAGGTACTATTTTTATTCGATCACTTAGTCTACTCTCTGCTTGAGCAATTTCACGAAATCCCTCATAGACTCTTCCATGAAATTCTTGACCAAGTCCTTCAATGGCATCGGTTATTTCATCTGAACGTATGTGGAATCCTACTGGTGGATCAATAAGTAATGTGAGATTTGGTCTAATGCCCTGTGTTGCATTTGCAGTGACCACACGGATAAGGTCTTCATCAATACCAAAACCATGGCCTTGGTAGGCGATAGTTGTATCAATGGAACGATCAGCAAGTACATGAACACCTTCTCGTAAACGCGGGATGACTACATTTTCAAAAACTTCAGCACGTGCTGCTGCAAGCATATAAAATATAGCTAAATCTCCTCGTTCAAAATTTAAAGGAGGTTCTCCTTCTACAGGTTCCTCTCCCTTAATGATTTTTCTTAGATGTTCACCAAGAGGGGTGCTTCCAGGTTCTCGAAGTAATTCTACACTACCATCACCAAGCTGGTCAGTTAGATAACCATAAAGTAAATCACAATGGGTACTTTTACCAACATGTTCTCCACCTTCTAGACTGATAAATTTTCCGCGCATAGAAATACTTTTTTTGACAGTTACTTAAAGATGGTTATACTATGGTTGTAATATTCTAATGAAGAGTTCAGAACAGCTAGAAGTATTTAAAGTTTGAATTATTTATAAAGATCTGTCATGTTAGTGTATCAACGATTAATGATGGGTGTTCTTATGAATGATGATTTTACTGTAAATAATTACAACCATTTTGGAGTTGCAGTATGACACAACAAAAAGTAGTTCTGTTGGGGAGAGTTTCAAAGTCAGGGACGTTAAGAGACCTTACGGAAGGACATGAGGGTGATCTTACTAAAGGACCACTGAATCATAGACTCCCATATCAAAGAGTTATGGATAATCAAGAGACATTTACTCCATGGACTGCTCAGGATCAACTCATTATTGATGCAAGAACATATGAACAATTACAAAAAAATGATAGCGATTTTTTAGTAGACAAAGATTGTGTGGTGGTCATTGGAAGATTGCAAAGTGCTTGGAAAACTGTAAGGGAATTTGGTAAGAGAACTTCAGGGGGTGTGCGTCATGCAGGAACAATGGCAAGGGCACTTACTCAGGCAGTAAGAAATGATGGATCTTCTGTTTACGTCTGGGGTTCAACAGACTTATTAAAAAGAAGACGGACAAGAAATGATTTATTAAAGAGAACAGATTTGTGTGCTCTTGTCGTTGAACATGAAAGTAAAAGTAATGGGCCAATTCATTTGCCCATAAGAGGAAATCAAAGTTGTTGGACTGAAGTGCTTAAAAGGAATTATGGTGCTGAAGGTTGCTCTGTAATGGTTTACAATAGAATTAGTCCGTCGGATACGCCATCTTCGTAGTAAACTGTATATTTTTGTCTGTATCAAAGGCTTTGCGTATGGGTGTTGTTAAGATGTTTATTTCTCGTGCGACTGCTTGTTTCAAGTCTGCAGGATGTATTGCTTTATCTTTGTAGGATCCTTCTAATGCTTCGTAGTGTGCAAAGCTTAGGTCACCACCAAATTTTTTATCTCGTGTAATAACAAAGGATTTATCATTTAAGATAGGAAAGATAACATTTCGTACAAACGCTAAGATACCATTACCTTCGACGATACCTTCTGGACAGAATGCTTTGTTCATTTTTTTTGTAATGAATGCTTCACTGTCTAAGATGTCTATTTTTGATGCACTGTCTGATGCACTCATTTTATCTCCCGTTAATCCAGGAATCATGGGGTTCATTAAATGTATTCTTTTTTTGTAATCTATTTTTGGGAGGTATTCTCTGTCGTACATGAAGATTTTTCGTTGGTCAACGCCACCAAATTGTGCATCGACATCTAAGTATTGTTCGTCAAGTGCTTGCAACGTTGGATATAACAAGGAACTCATTTTTGGATTGTCTGATTGTTTTACTACTTCTGCTCCTGCTTTTTTTGCATCTTTGTATGATGTTACTGATGCCAGTCTATACATGTCTAATGTGTATTCTTCACCAAGTTGAAAGTCTGTTCCTTTGACGAATTTTAATTTCTTTAAGGGTACACCTATAGAGGTTAACATTTGTTTGATGATGAATTGATAGTATTCTGTTCTATGTTCAAGTTGATCCCATAAACTTTTTTGATTGTCTAAGTAGCCGTGTAAGTCTGCAAATAAGATAGTAACGCTACAGCCTGCTTTCAAAAAATCAGCTATTTTAATCATAGGAACAAAGTAAGCAATATGTGGTCGTCCACTAATGGCTGTTCCCCAATAGATTTTAAGATCTCTTTTCTTAAGAATTTCTTTAAGTTCTTCTTCACCTACGACTTCTTGTAAGTTTCTCGTAATAAGCTCACATTTTTCCTCGGGTTTCATCATTTCATTGGATTAAGAGAAGCATATAAATGTTTCCAAGATTAAGAAGTGTAAGTTTCAATGAGTTCTTCTGCTATTTTACGAAGGTGAGGGTTAACAATAGAATCTACATCAATTGGTATGATGTTTCCCGATAATTGCGTTTCTAGTGGTGGAAGGTCAAGGTGTATTGCTCTTGAAGTAACTTTCTCAATGAGTGATGGAACACGATTGGGTGCAGAGAGTTCTTCCATTATCTTTAAGGTACCACCTTCATGATTTGCATCAGCATCCCTATCTACAACAAATGCCAGAGCAGCATAATGTATTCCTGCTTGAAGGGCTAGTGACGCTTCAGGACAAAGAGTCATACCAACAATGTCTGCATATTGACTACGTTTTGCTCCTTCTGCACTAGTACCAAATCTATCACCAGGTATACAAACATATGTACCCATTGCATATTTTTTTCCACGTTCAAAACCAAAATGACCACTTTTATCTTGAATAGTACTCCAAAGAAGGTCAGTAAGTGATGGTGAAAATGCTGGTCGAGGATTAGTATGAACAATAAGACCACCTTCAAATAAGGTATCATCTCTTCCTGTTTCATCGACGTAATCAGAAGGTACTATAACACTACCAACCGGAATACTTTTCTTAAAACTACCAACAGCACTAGTTGCTATGATAACATCTGCACCAAGCATGTGTGCAGCAACAATGTTTGCTTGGTAAGATGTGTGTGCAGGACCACTAGCTTCATCACCGTTGCCATGACGGGGAATAAAAATGACATCCCTTTCACGATTTATTTGATAATTAATACCTTGTGCGTCAAGACCTCTACCAACATCACAATATCTCCATTCTGCTTTGTCAAAAAGGGGAGTATCTTTGATACCTGATCCACCAATAACAGCAATTGTATTCATACGATTACTTTTTCTAAAAATAAGTATTTAAGATTACATATACTCAAAAAGACAGACTTATAAATGGCTTTTAAACAATAAAGATTATGTTTGAAGAAAGTGGTGTGTGGTCATATACACTCTTGAGTGTATTGATTGTTAGTTTATTATCGTTTATTGGTGTCTTTGCTATTTCGTTAAAGAAGAAGTTATTAGATAAGGTTCTTATTTTACTTGTCAGCTTATCAGCTGGAGTCATGTTGGGTGATGCGTTTATTCATTTGATTCCTGAAGCTGCTTCGTCTGGGTTTACGTTACAAGTATCGTTAGCTATTCTTGCGGGTATTACGTTATTTTTTATTATGGAAAAGTTTGTGCATTGGCGCCATTGCCATTTGCATCCTTCAGAAAAACATCCTCAATCGTATGCTATTATGAATTTATTGGGTGATGGATTGCACAATTTTATTGATGGTATGTTAATTGCGGGAAGTTTTTTAGTGGATATTCGTTTGGGTATTGCAACAACGATTGCTGTTGTTTTACATGAGATTCCTCAAGAAGTAGGTGACTTCGGTGTATTGTTGCATGGTGGGTTTAAGAAACGTGAAGCAATGTGGTTTAATTTCTTAACAGCATTATTTTCTGTGTTAGGTGCGGTTATTGTGTTAGCTATTGGTAAGGCAAGTGCGTTAGTTCCTCAATTCTTAATTCCGTTTACGGCTGGTGGATTTATTTATATTGCTGCATCTGATTTGATTCCTCAGATTCATCATCATGTTGAAAAACATTGGCGTCAGTCGGTATTAGAATTAGTTGTCTTTGTCTTTGGTATTGTTGCTATGTATGGGTTATTGTTCTTAGAATAGCTTTTTAAACCACCAAAGTAGTAGAATAACTGTTAGGAGTGGCAGTTACCTTCCGGTTGAAAAACTGGGGAAAGTCCGCCCACCACTATAGGCCACTGTTTGAAAGAACAGATTCCGAAAGGGATGGCAACCGTCCAGAAATAACACGGCCGGTGCAGGTTAAGCAAGGAGACGGTCAGGCTGCAAATGCCTGAGAGAGCACAATACTCTTTGACGTTGTTCGTGAGAATGACAAGATAACCCGTCGAGCGTCTGCACAGGATGCGATGAAACAACGAGCCCTGGTTGGTGCAAGTCGATGATCGACGCTAAGTTAAATGGTAACATCGTCTCCTCTTTACCCTGCGTAAAGAAGACG
>CAZUSA010000004.1:0-56129 GCA_964622835.1 Candidatus Woesearchaeota archaeon
AGACTGCTGCTCGTAAGACAACGAGAAGAAGAGTTCGTAAGACTGCTGCTCGTAAGACAACGAGAAGAAGAGTTCGTAAGACTGCTGCTCGTAAAACTACAACACGTAGAAGAAGGAGACGTTAAATTCCGTTTCCTTACTTTATTTTTTTCTTTATTTTTTTATTTCTAAGATGACGCCAGTATCTCCTGGGTTTAGTAGTTGCGTTGGTCCAATAGTGTCGCGTGCAAAGAAGGGTTCGTGAAAGTGTCCTGCTGCAAAGAGTGTTGGTTGTAATGTTTCTATGGCTTTTCTAATACTTTTAGATCCCCTATGGCCCCAGTCAGGTAGTTCATCAAGGGTTGTATTATATGGTGGTCCATGCGTAAAAAGAACAGATGGTTGTGTAAATTCTTGTTTTATTTTTTTTACCCATTCATCAAGGCGTTCATCAGCTTCACTAAAACCACCACCACCGTATCCTGCGAAGGTAACACCATCTATTGTAAGAACTTTTTTATGAAGAAAGATAATGTTTTTATTATCACAAAGTGATTTGAGTTCACTTTCCATTTCGTGATTACCATGGATAATAAGGAGTTTTTTATTGAATGCTTTGAGAAGTTGTAAGGATGCTTTCAAGCCTCCACCAAAAATACTGACATCACCACAACAGACCATGAGGTCACATTCCTTGCTTTTTTCTTTGAGAGCTTCAAATTTCTTGTGCATGTCTTCGATTTCTTCGACATAGTCATCGTGATCACCTGAATGAACATCGGTAAAAAAGAGTATTTTCATGGTGTATTCTATCTAAATTGTCCTTTTATACTTTCTGATGAATGAATTTTTATATACTATAAAAACTGTAAAGGAACGATGGTAGGACAAAATATTGGTTTTTGGGTAGTGTATGGTGATTATAAATCTCTTGAAAAAGCGATTGGAACAGCATTAGTAATGTTTAGATGGCAGGAGGAAAAAAGGATGTTTCAACCACGGAGGTATTATAAGTTTCTACCACAAAAGCCCAATAATATGGTAACTGCTGATAACCCTATTACTCCCGATAAATATCTTGAAATAACTCTTAGAAAAAAGAAAACAGTAGAGGGTCCCACTGTTCAAGTAACAGTTCTAAAATATTGTGATGGTTTTGGTGATGATGCTCGAGAAAGGCACTTAATACCTCTCAAAAAAACATTGTCAAATTTTAAAAAAAAGGGTATGCGTATCGAAGGAAATCCTTTGCGTGGCTAATTACATGGCGGCAAGATAGCCGCTCATAAATCCTCCTTCAGACAAACTGATAGCATCATTGTCTTCTAAGGTTTCAAGATAATCTTGATCGTAGACATGTTGTATATCTTCTGTGGGAAGATTGCGAAGTTGAGCTCCTGTTATATTTTCGATTGTTTCGTTTGTTAGATCTATTTTGATGGACATAGTCACCACCTCCAGTTAATAAAACAACAAAACACTGTGGACTTATAAGACTCAGGCGACTCTTTGAGAAGTGTGGGAACTCAAGAACTAAAATTGTTTAATGACGTTTCTTGTTCAGGTCCACCATAGGTAACACGTGTTGATCGGCCTTTACCAATAGTTATTTTTGTGAGTGTAATAAATTTATTTTTATGTAAGTGTTGTAACTTTCGTTGGAACGTACTGTGTGCTTGTTTTCCACCAGCTCCCGTATATGATTCAAAGAGTTCTCGTGATGTTTTTCCACTGTGTGCTTTGATAACGTTAAGTAAGAATGTTTCTTCTTCACCAAGTGCTTGTGTACTTTTTCTATGGAAGTCTTCTAATCGTGTTATTGCTTGATGTGCATGTTCTAGGGTAATGGCACGTTGTGCTTTCATTTCTGCTTCTTCGCCTGCTTGTTTTAATAAAAATAATCCTGAACGTACATCACCTATTTCAAAAGCTTTGTCAATAATAATTTGTAATCCTTCTTCTTGAAAAACATTAGGTACAAATGCGTAGCGTACACGTTCTCGTAATAATTCACTAAATTCTGTGTGATTATATGCTTTGAATTCTAACATTTCTGCAAGCATTCTACTGCGAACACGATCGTCAAGTTTACTTAGCCAGTCACGTTCGTTTGTTATGCAAATAATTGTTTTCGTAAAAATATCTTCAAATAATGTGTAAAATAATTGTTGATCGTCTATTTTGTCTGCTTCGTCAAGAACGATAACGCAGGCTTTTTTATTCAATATGTTGGTTAATGCTTTGACTAATTCGTCTGTTGTTCGTCCAGCTATGAAGGTAAATCCTGCTTGTTGGCATAATTCGCTAATGATTTTATGTGGTGTATCTTTTTTCCAACAATTAACGTATAAGGTGACAATATCGCTCGTCTGTTCGTGTAATTCTTGTATGACATGTTTTATTGTAACGGTTTTACCAATGCCTGGAGCACCAGAAATAACAAGGTTTTTACCACTGCGTTTGCTGAAAAGTGGTTTGATGCATGTTGCAATATATTGTTGTTCGTTTTCACGAAATTTCACAATAGGAGGCATATAATCAACGTCAAGGGCCATACTTTCTAGGAAAAGACTTTCATCACCCCGAAGCATCTCATCAAATAGACCCATTGGTGATAGGTAGACAGTGTGCTTCTTAAGGATTGTGATGATTAGAGAGAAGTTGTGGAAACAGTCTTAAACGGAGTAGTTTTCAAAGAAGCATGGAAGAACGACAAGTAGTGAAGACCGGACGATTGGATAAATGGTTGATGAAGGAGTTTCCTGCATTATCCTTAGCTGAAGTCTATCAATGGTTACGCAAGGGCCGTGTAAAAGTTAATCGAAAGAAATGTCGTCATGATACGCGTGTGCAAAAAGATGATACAGTACAGTTGTTTGTTCCTTCAAAGAATTTAAAGAATTATGAAAAGAAAGGGAGAACAAATAAGATGTCGTTTACTGTCCTCTTTGAGGATGATTCATTATTGATTGTGAATAAACCTCAATTATTAGCAACGCAAGGTGGCTTGGGTGTTGAAGAAAATAATTTGATCAATCAGGTACGCTATTACTTGCACAACAGTAGGGCGACCATTGCATTAGCGAATAGATTGGACAAAGGCACGTCAGGTATTGTGATGATGGGTAAAACGCCAGTAATGAATGCTGCATTGTATGAGGCAATGAAAAAACAACAGATAACAAAGAAGTATAGTGTCTTAGTGCATGGAAATGTAACGAAGAAGAAAGGTTCGTGGCATCATTATTTACGTCGTCGTATTCGTGGGTTTCGTCCAGTAATGGAATTGGCAACGAAAGATGAACCATTAGCAAAGGAAGCAAAGGCAACGTATGTGGTAAAGAAACAGTTCAAACAATATGCGTTATTAGAAGTTACGTTAATTACCGGAAGAATGCATCAAATTCGTGTACAATCTGAAGCTATGGGACATCCTGTTGTGGGAGATGTATTATACGGGATAAAAGATGATAAGAAAATCATTCGTAGACCATTCTTACATGCACAAAAGGTTTTCTTTACGCATCCCTTAACAGAAAAGAATCTTGCTATAGAAGCACCGTTACCTGATGATTTGGTAAAGTTTCTTAAGAATATATAAAAAAAGAGGTGTTATTTCTTTTGTCCCTGGTAGAAGATAAAATAGTTTTATAATGGATTGTTCTGTAGATCTCTTATGGAGATTTATTTTGCTGGTTCTATTCGTGGTGGTCGAGATGATGCTCAACTGTATGGTCAAATAATACGTCATTTACAACGTCATGGGGATGTTCTTACAGAGCACGTTGGTGATACAACAGTACCGCTTAGGGGTGAAGTTAGTGCAAAAGATGTCTTTATTCATGATAGAGATATGGACTGGGTGCTTGAATCAAATGTTCTTGTTGCTGAAGTTACCTCGCCATCATTGGGTGTTGGTTATGAAATTGGAAGAGCTCTTGAAAGTAACAAACCAATACTGTGTTTATATCGTCCGCAAGAGGGAAAAAGATTATCTGCTATGATTGGTGGTTCTGGAAAACTTAGAAATGTGGAATACAGAAATTTAGAAGATGCATGTTCTCATATTGATACATTCTTTTCAGAGTTAAGAAGAGATGCAGTCCATGTTGTTGTTGGTTCAAAAAATCCTGTAAAAATTAATGCTACACAACAAGCATTTTCACGACATTTTCCTTACGTTGAAGTTACAGGTGTGTCTGTTCCTTCAGGTGTTCGTGAACAACCTATAGGTGAAGAAACATATGTTGGCGCTCGAAATAGGGCACAAAGATTAGTAGAACAAGCAACAGATCATCCGCAAGCGAGTTATTTTGTTGGTATTGAAGGTGGGTTTGAAGAAACACATGGTGAGTGGTTTTCTTTTGGATGTATGTCTGTTCTTGATAAAGAAGGAAGAGAAGGACTGGGAAAAACATCTCATTTTATTCTTCCACCAAGTCTCATGAAAAGAATACATGAGGGAGAAGAGCTTGGACCTGTAATGGATGATGTAACAGGTAAAGCAAATGTGAAACAGGGTGCAGGTGCTATTGGTATCTTAACCCATGGCATGATGGATAGGACAGATTTGTATGTGCAGGGAATTATTACAGCACTTATACCTCATCTCAATAAAGAGTTGTATACCTAGAATTATTTTCGAGTTTTTCCAATAAAGTATAATAAAAAGATCTCACTCAAGAGACAAATGATTCGTTGGTTATGCATGCTGTTGTTACTCACTGCTTGTATGCCTGAAGGCTATGAAGGTCCATTTCTTGTCACACGGATTATTGATGGTGATACGTTAGAAATAGAAAATGGAGAAATAATTCGTTTATCAGGTATTAATACACCTGAAAAGAAAGAGTGTTATTATGAGGAAGCAAAGCAAGCGTTATCACAATTAACAATAAATAAGTCCGTTTATTTAGAACGTGATCTTACTGATCGTGGTAAGTACAAACGATTAATACGCTACGTCTACGTTGGAGAAGAACATGTTAATGCTGTTTTAGTCTTGCATGGTTATGCCAAAGTCTATGATAAATATGCATTTGATACGAAACGATATAATGAATTAAAGAAGATTGAAAAAATACCACGTGCACAAGGAATGGGTGTGTGGTCGTGTTCTGAGAAACCTTTAAATAAATAGAACAGTCCATTTTGTGTAGAGGTGGTTGATGGTTCGTATTTACGGTAATCATATTGGTGGAAAAGAAGTTCGTTCATGGTCAAGAAAGCATTTTACGTCTATAAATCCTGCTACAGAACAACCTATTGCAAAGTTTCAATCAAGTACTGAGAAGGATGTAAACAACGCTGTTACGGCAGCACGTCGTGCTCAAAAGAAATGGTCGTCCACGCCCGCGCCACATCGTGGAGAAATTCTTTTAGAAGTTGCTTCGTTATTGAAGAGAAGAAAGCAACAGTTAGGGAAGTTAGAATCTCAAGAGATGGGAAAGGTTCTTTCTGAAGGTCTTGGTGATGTACAAGAAGCGATTGATGTGTTTGAATATATGGCTGGTGAAGGACGTCGTTTATTTGGTCATACAACACCCTCTGAATTACGCCATAAAGTATGTTATACAACGAGACAACCGTTAGGTGTTGTTGGATTAATTACTCCGTGGAATTTTCCTATTGCTATTCCTGCGTGGAAGATTGCACCTGCATTAATTTGTGGTAATGGTATTGTGTTTAAACCATCGTCTGACACACCATTAAATGCGTTAACATTAGTAAAACTGTGTGAAGAAGCGGGTGTACCAAAAGGTGTTATCAATGTTGTTACAGGTAGTGGTGGTGAAATTGGTGCAGCTATGATTAGACATCCTAAACTTGAGGGTATTTCATTTACCGGTTCTCGTCCTGTTGGTGAATTTGTTACAGCAAATGCTGGCTTAAAGAAAGTTGGTTTAGAGTTGGGTGGTAAAAATCCTATGGTTATTTTAGATGATGCTAATATTAAAACAGCAATTGAAGGAGTGTTATTTGGTGCATATGGTACAACAGGTCAACGGTGCACTGCTGCGTCACGTATTATTGTCCAAAAAGGAATTTTCAAAGAGTTTGAAGAACGGCTACTTGAACGTGTTTTACAATTACGTGTAGGTAATCCTTTGCATGATAATATTGATGTTGGGCCCTTAATTAATCAAAAGGCAGTTGACAAGACCCATATGTACACAGGTATTGGTACAAAAGAACGTGCACAAGTATTATGTGGTGGGCAACCTTTTGAAGGCAAAGGCTTTTTCTACGAACCAACGTTATTTACACGTGTAAAGCCACGTATGCGTATTGCAAAGGAAGAAATCTTTGGTCCAACAACAACGTTAATCAAAGTAAGCAATCTCAAGGAAGCGTTAGCAGTGTGTAATAATGTAGACTATGGTTTAAGTTCGTCTGTATATACAGAAAATATTACGAATGCATATACGTTTATTGAACATACTGAATCGGGTATTGCCTATGTGAACGCGCCAACAATCGGTGCTGAAGTACATTTGCCATTTGGTGGTGTGAAAGCAACAGGTAATGGTACGCGTGAAGCTGGTATTGAAGGTATTCATGAATTTAGTGAAACAAAAACAGTGTACATCGATTATTCTGGTGGATTGCAAAAGGCGCAGGGAATCAAATGAAACCACACATTGTTACGAAGTTACCCGGTCCTCAATCACAAAAGATTATTAGGAGATTAAAACAAGTAAATGGTGCAATAAATAGTTACTATCCCTTTGCAATGAGTGGACAAGGAAGTGGTGTTTATTTCAAAGATGTTGATGGTAATACATTCTTAGATTTTGCATCACAAGTTGCTTCTACACCTTTAGGATATAATCATCCTCGACTTAAAGAAGTGATTAAAGAACAATCAAAACAACATCCTGTAAAGTATGCTGGTCAAGATTTTAATTTAAAAATACACGCTGATTTTATTGAAGAATTATTATCTGTTTGCAAGGGAATGAACCGTGCATTTTTAGTTAATTCTGGTGCTGAAGCTGTTGAAAATTGTATTAAAATTGCTATGCGTTCTCGTCCGAGAGCAAAGTTTGGTGTGTCCTTTGATCATGCATTTCATGGAAGAACATTGGGTGCGTTGTCATTAACCCATTCTAAGGCTGTACATAAGAAGAATTATTTTACCATTCCGACGAAGACGTTATCATTTTCTGATCGTGCATCTGTTGAGTTAGAACGATTGATTAAACGTCAAGGAGCCTCTTCAATTGCCTTTGTTATTTTAGAACATGTGCAAGGTGAAGGGGGATATAATCCTGCATCAAAGAAGATGGTGCAAGAAGTACGACGTCTCTGTGCAACAAAGAACATACCATACATTGCTGATGAAGTGCAAGCAGGTATGGGACGTACCGGTGAATGGTGGGCATTCCAACATTATAACATCAAACCAGATGCGTTCAGTGCAGCAAAAGCATTACAAGTAGGAGCTACCGTTTCAACGAAGAAACTCTTTCCTAAAGAAGGAGGTGCTATTTCTTCAACGTGGGGCGGTGGACAAATTATTGATTTGGCTGTTGGTTTGGAAACGATTAAAATAATTAAACGAAAACATCTTCTTGCTAAAAACAAAAGTAATGGTAAATACTTACTGAAACAATTACAATCCTTACCTGTTGTAAATACGCGTGGTTTGGGATTAATGGTTGCCTTTGATTTGCCTACAGCAAAGAAGAGAGATGCAGTAATAAAGAAATCTCTTCAACAAGGATTGGTTATGTTAGCGTGCGGTCCTAAAGGTATTCGTTTGATTCCACCATATATTGTTTCACGTAATGAAATTGATCAAGCAGTATCTATTTTAGAAAACAGTATGTAATTTATTTTTTCTTTTTCTTATGTAATGTATCTGTGTAGTAATATCCAAACAAGAATAAAGCAAGTCCTATGAACATGGTTTTTTCTAACCCAACATTGTTCATAAGGTATTGTGAGATAGGAACAATAATAAGATAACCACCGAGAAGCATAAATAATATAGTAAAGACGTTTCTTTTTCCGTGAAACATTTCGCGTATTCTATGATGTATGTGTTCGTGTGGTTTCATTTTTTTAATTGTTTGTTAATATAATCGCGTAAGATTTTTTTATCAATGGTTTTTCCTTGCATGACAACATGGTTGTTCACTAAGATAATGGGTGCGTGCCATCCACCAAAAAGTAATGGTTTATACCAATTATTCAACCAAGGTCTAATTTCAAAAGTAACTGGTTTATTCTTGTATTCATCTTTTACAAGGGCGTTTATGATGCCCGTACTCATGTTACATTCACCACATTCTGTTTTAATTTTGAACGGCCAAAAGTTTCCAGCCCATTTGTATTGAATAATTTTCACGTCTTTTGCCATACTATCCTCTTTTTAGCGTCTTTTATATATGTTTTTATTTCTTCATGTGTTTTTTGTAAACAATTCCACCAACAATTAAGAGGATGAAGAGCCCAATAGGAATGAGTATCTCTCTCGTTAAAAGATCTGCTGCGACAAAATTTCCACTAAGAACACTTTCACCGAGTGTTGCGAAGAGGTATGTGTAAATGAATGTTCCAGGTATTAATCCAAGGAAGGTTGCACTTACATAATCTTTGAAGGATATTTTTGTTAAGCCACTACCAAAGTTTAATACATTAAAGGGGACAACAGGTACTAAGCGTGCTATGAAGACTGTTGAAAAGCCATGTTTTTTACTAAAGGTTGCTTCTTTGTGCATACTCTTTTTTCCATGGAGTTTCGCAACGAAGTCATGTCCTAAGTATCGTGCTACTAAGAAACATAAACTTGCACCAATGGTTGCTCCGATGATGTTAAAGATTGTTCCGTTAACGGTTCCAAAGAGTATGGCACCGATGAATGTCATGATCGTTCCTGGAAATAAGAAGATAGTTACAAGCGAATACGCAAAGATGTGGATGAGTGGTGCAAAAGCACCGAAGGTATTGACAAACTCTGTTAAGGCTGTGCCAATGGTAGCACGTCCTTCTGGTGTACTAATGGCATCACCAAATCCTGTAAAGTTATAAGCGTATACAAGAAGTGCTATGAAGAAGAAGAGCAGAATACCTTTGAAGATGGTGTGGTGATTTTTCATACAATTACTTTCCTGCCAACGTTAAAAGTACTGCTTTTTGAATGTGTAATCTATTCTGTGCTTGTGTGAAAACAATAGATTGTTTGCCATCAATGACACTTGCAGTGACTTCATGACCTCGTGTTGCAGGTAAACAATGCATAAATTTAGCTGTTTTCTTTGCTTGTTTCATTATTGCAGGTGTTACTTGGTAGGGTTTAAGGTCTTTACTTCGTTGTTTTTTCTCTTTTGGTGGTATTCTATAGGACATCCAAGAGTCTGTGTAGACAATGTCTGCGTTCTTTACAGCGTCACGTGCAGTTTTGGTGATGGTTATTTTTCCTTTGTATTTTCGTGCAAGCTTTTGTGCTTCTGTGATAAAGTGTTTTTCTGGATAATATGCTTTTTTTGTTGGACATGCTATGGCAAGTGTATTACCCGTTATAGCACATGCACGCATTAATGAATACGTGACGTTATTCTTTGCATCGCCAAGGTAGGCTATCTTGAATTTCTTTTGTTTGATGTTTTCTTGTATGGTTAAGAAATCACCAAGGATCTGACAAGGATGTCCGTCATTGGTCATCATGTTAATGACAGGTACGCTCGCATATTTTGCAAGTGTTACTAATTCTTTATGAGAATAAATGCGTGCTGCAACAAGATCACAATATTGGCTAATGGTTCGTGCTACATCTTCTATACTTTCTTTTCCCATGCCCCATGGTGATCGATCAGTTTGAAAGTTAATGGTTCCACCATGTAATTGTGTCATGGCTACTTCAAATGAAATGCGTGTTCGTAAGGACGGTGCTTCGAACATGGTAAGTAATGTTTTTTCGTAGAGTTTTCTCGCATATTGTTTTTGATTTTTTTTAATATGGGTTGCTCGTTTT
This sequence comes from Candidatus Woesearchaeota archaeon, assembly GCA_964622835.1. Taxonomy (GTDB): domain Archaea; phylum Nanobdellota; class Nanobdellia; order SCGC-AAA011-G17; family UBA489; genus JABIKK01. The sequence continues at coordinate 9,959 of CAZUSA010000004.1, forward strand.
AAGAGTGTAGCAAATACTTTGGGTGGTATATCAGCTAAAGAAAGAAGATGGTCCATTATTGTTTCCTCTTTGTTATTTTTACTGTCTTAAGAACGTCACGTAATGTTGGTTTTCCTCGTTCTTTAAGATAATAATCCACATTGACAATAGGTTTTTTTAGTTTTAGTTGACGTTGTAAACTAACTGGAGTGCCATCTATGACAACTGTTGCTGGTGATTTGTTAATGGAAGCAGCAAGATCTTTATTTTGTTGGGGACTGTAGCCCATTGCAGGTAGTTCTGTTCCTTTGTTTAAGTGGGGGTATTTCTTGTACACATTTTTTATAACACCTTTAGCATATTTTGCTGGTGATAATATTTTTGCTTTATATTTTTTAGCGGCAATAGTGCCTGCGCCAAAGCTCATACCACCGTGGGTTAAGGTTGGTCCATCACCGACAATAAGTGTTTTCTTACCTCTCAAGAGTTTAGGATCGGAAACAATAAGGTCTGATGCTGCGGTGATAACTTTTGCACATGGATTGTGTTGTTTGATATTATCTTTAATGAGTTTAATATTGGCTGTTGATGCCGAATCTACTTTGTTAATAACAATAACATCTGCTGATCGAAAGTTTGTTTCTCCAGGATAATAATGTAATTCATGTCCTGGCCTGTGGGGGTCAACAACAACGATGTTTAAGTCAGGAACATAAAAGGAGAAATCATTGTTCCCTCCATCCCATAAAATAACGTCTGCTTCTTTTTCTGCTTCATTTAATATTTTAGTATAATTGACACCTGCATAAATAGGAATGCCTAATTTAACCCAGGGATCATATTCCTCTCGTTCTTCAATGGTGCATTTATGTTTTTTCATATCTGCATAGGTTGCAAAGCGTTGTACTTCTTGTTTTACCAAATCACCATAGGGCATGGGATGTCTAATCGCAGCAATACGATACCCTTGATCACGTAGAATGCGTGCAACTTTGCGTGTTGTTTGTGATTTTCCACAACCAGTGCGAACGGCAGTAACAGAGATGAGTGGTTTCTTTGATTTAATTTGTGTTTCTTTTGGTCCTAATAATGTGAAACTTGCACCTGCAGCTTGAACGATGGATGCTTTATGCATAACAACATCGTGCGGTAAGTCAGAGTATGCTAAATCAACATGGGTAACATGATGTTTTTTGATAAGTTTTGTAAGTTCTACTTCTTTGTAAATGGGAATGCCCTTGCGATAGTATTTTCCAGCAAGTTTTGCCGGGAATTTTCTTCCTGCGATACCGGGTATTTGTTCTGCGGTAAAACCTACAACATTGTAGTTAGGATTATCTTTATAGTACACAAGAAAGTTATGGAAGTCTCTTCCAGCTGCGCCCATGATAATAACGTTTTCTTTTTTCACCATCTTTTTCTACCTTCGTGTTATCGTCGTACCGCCTTTTCCTCTTAAAGCTTTTGCTAGCATGCTTCCTGATGTTAAAATAACCTGTGCATTTTTCTTTTTTGATTTTGTAAGGAAATTGATGGCTGCTTGTATTTTGGGTCCCATTGATCCTGGTGGGAATTGTCCTTCTTTTGCGTATTGTTGTGCTTCTTTGATTGTTAATGTTTTTAGTCCTTTTTTGCGTTTGGTTGCGTAGTTGAGATAGACGTTTGGTTCGCTCATGATGATGATGAGTTTGTCTGCATTAATTGCATTGGCTAAACATGCGGACGCTAAGTCTTTGTCAATGACTGCTGGTACGCCGTGTTGGGGTTTATTTCGTGCTTTGACAATAGGGACGCCACCGCCTCCTGCGGCAATAACAACAGCATTTTGTTTCAATAACGTGCTAATGATCTCTACATCATCTATGGATTGTGGTTTGGGTGATGGGACGACTTTTCTCCATCCTCTTCCTTTTTGTTCAACAAGAGTAAAACCTTTTTTTGTTAACTGTGTTGCTTGTGCTTTGGTATAGAAGGGTCCAATGGGTTTCGTTGGATTCTTGAAGGCAGGATCGTTTTTGTTTACAACAACTTGTGTGAGGATACTTACAACGGGTTTCTTAATCTTATGTTTGTGTAATACATTTTGTAATGTTTGTTCCATCATATATCCAATTTCTCCTTGTGATTCTGCAACACAGAGTTCAAGTGGAATAGTATATGCTTTGCCAAGTGCTGCTTCTACACGTAATAATATGTTTCCCACTTGGAATCCATTACCGTGGGTGAGAACAATGTTATTTTTTTTAACAAGTGGTATTAATGAAGAAAGAGCTTTGTGTGTGTTCTTGAACTGGTTTGTTATTGTTGGCGGTTCTCCTTTTTTGATAAGGGCATTTCCTCCAAGGGCAATAACGATGGTTTCACGTTGTTTCATAAGCGTAATTTATTGTTTCATATCTTTCTTGAAGACTTTGAGTGTTTGTAGTTTTTCTTTTCGTCGTGCTTCTGCTTCTTTGCATCGTCGTTTTTGTTCTGCAGTTACACAAATAAGTTTTGGAATGGTTGTTGGTTTTTTATTTGGCCCAATAGCAACCATGGTAACATGGCAAGAATTTGTATGACGTATTTTTCCTGTTTTGATATTTTCTGCTTCGACACGAACACCTATTTCCATGGATGTTTTTCCTACATAGTTAACAGAAGCGTGTAGTGTTAAGAGTTCACCAAGATGTATGGGTTCAATAAAGTGTACGCGGTCTATGGATGCGGTAACACATGTTTTTCCTGAGTGTCGCATTGCACAGACAGCGGCTGTTTGATCAACAAGTCTAAGGATATTGCCACCATGCACAACACCGACGTTGTTAGCATCAGTAGGCATCATTAACTGGGACATCACAGTAAGAGAATCACTCACCTTCTTTTGTTTCATAGTGTTTTTTGTGATGTAGAACCATATAAATCTATGGTTTGAGAAGGTTGTGAACGAGTTTCGCAAGACTTATAACTACTTTTTTTGCGACAGTTTTAGACAGAGGTGCCATGTGACAGAAATAACTCCTAAGCGATCATGTAAGAAATGTGGTTGTCCATCTTTTGCACGTATAGTTATTGCTGGTGCTGCGTGGTTTCATTGTATGAAGTGTGGCATGACACATTAACGTTTTGTTATGATGTAGAAACATTCATTTGGTATGGTAAAATAATCATAGGTGTAATGTAAACGTTTGAGTAAACGTTCGAACCATTGTCTTCGTGGATTATTCATTGCTTTATTGCTTATTGTTCGTGTGGGAAAACTAACAACGATAGTTTTGCTGTTGATGGCTGTTAGTATTTTTTCTGTTTGTTTGTGGTTCTTCGTTCCGTAGTCGAACATGTCTGTCATTTTGAAAAGGAAACAAAGATCTGTTTTGATAGTTTTTATATTGTTAAGAAATGTTTGATCAAAATGTATTGTTTGTGTTGCTTTGCTTCGTATATTCTTTTTTGTACTTGTTGATGCAAAAAATGTGTTAAGTAAACGAATATCTTTTTCTGCAAGGTCGAAACAGTAGTATGTTATTTTTTGTAGTGGTGTATGGATGATTGAAAAGGGATTCATGCCACAGCCTATGTCAAGAATTGTTTTTGGTGTTCCACTTTTTTTGAAAATAGTGTCATAGATTTCTTTGTAGTAAAGTTGTCGTTCTCGTGTTGATGAGTGACTGTGTAATAATCCTTCATAATCTTTTTTTCTAAGGAGAGATTCTCGTGTATTGACAGCTCGAATGTTATACACACTGTAGGTATCATGGAGATATTTTTTTGTTTGTTTTAATAGTTGAGTTTGTTGTTGTTTTGAACGCGGTTGTGTTACAAAAAACTGTTCTAATGCTGCTCTAATGGCTTTTTTTCCTAGTCTGGAGAATTTACTTACGCGTAGGATGTCTTGGACAAGAGGTTCTAAATAATCAGCCATAATATTTTGTACATGGCTGTGTTAATATAACTATTGCTGAAAGAATATGGCCCTATACAAAATCTTTTAAACATTGACAAGAAAGAAAGTATAATGCCTAAAATTATTGCAAAAGATGTGCCGTTAAGTGAAATTACGTTACGAAGATATGAAAAACCCTATGCTATGCCTCGTCGTGAAGCTATTCGCAAACTCTGTTTATCGTTAGGCTTATTACAACCAGGTGATTCTCGTGATGTTATTGTTGATGTGTTACAAAGTGTAATTGAAACGAGTAATAAGAAGGAGTTTATTACGTCTGAAGAAGTGCAAAAGAAGGTTATTGCATTACGTAAGAAACAAAATTTGAGTGTTAATGGTGTTGCTGGTTCTAATATTCGTCGTCAAATAAAACGGTTGAGAGATTTGCATTTATTGGAAAATATAAAGAACACGTATCGTATTACTGAGTTTGAGGATATTGAAACATTGTTTACTGATCGTATTCAAAAGTTTCATATGTCTCAAATTATTGATCGTGTACAAGAGTATTGTCGTGCGGTGAAGTAAATGGTGTATGAACCGCGTGAAGATTCTTGGTTGTTACAACGGTTGGTTAAAGATATGGTTTGTGCTGATGATCGTGTGATTGATATTGGTACAGGTTCGGGTATTCAAGCTACAACAGCGTTATTAATGGCTGAAGATGTGTTTGCTGTTGATATTGATCCTGAATGTATTGAACAGTTACAGAAAAAAGAACCGCGTATTACGGGTATTGTTTCTGATGTGTTTGCTAACGTTCCTAAAGATAAAAAGTTTGATGTTATTATTTGTAATCCCCCGTATTTACCGACTGATGATCGTGAACCAAAAGATTCTGCGTTAGCAACAACTGGCGGTGCAAAAGGGTCTGAAATTATTGAACGGTTATTGAAAGAAGCAAAGCCATTTCTTGCACAAAGTGGCTGTATTTTGTTATTATATTCTTCATTATCTAAAGATACACCGGAAATTATTGAAAAAGAAGGGTATACTATTGAAAAAACGATAGAAGCTGCATTCTCATTCGAACGGCTGTATGCTGTATGCCTAAAGGCAAGGGTTATATAGTATATACTCCTAAAGAGTATATGACAAAGGTTTTAGCATTCGGTACATTTGACTTGTTACATCCTGGTCATGAATTTTATTTAGAGAAGGCAAAGAAGTATGGTGACACACTTATTGTTGTTATTGCACGTGATGAAACGGCTGAAGCGTTGAATAATCGTCGTCCTTTACATGATGAAAAGACACGGTTAGCGAGCATTAAGGACCTTCCCTACGTTGATGAGGCTTTTTTGGGTAATCCTGGTGATAAATATGCTATTATTGAAGAAATTGAACCTGATGTGATTGTCTTTGGCTATGATCAAAAGTCGTTTACAGATGATATTGAAAAAACGTTAGCAGAACGTGAATTACACCCTAAGATTATACGCTTGAAAGAGAGTTATGAACCGAAGCTGTATAAGTCTTCTAAATTACGTGCGTTAGCATTGAAGAAGTAGTCAAAAACCTTTTAAACCCCTTTTCAGCACTATTTGATCACTCATTGACTACGCACGTTAGTGTGTCCGGAAGGACGGGTTGAGAACCTCGTAGAAGAGATACAGAATGGATAAAGAATTAATTATCAACGCAATACAAGCAGTTAAAGAGACTGCTAAAGAACGGAAGTTTACCGAGTCTCTTGACCTTATTATTAATTTGAAAGGATTAAATCTCAAGAAAGAGGATGAAAAGATTCTTGCATTTTTACCATTGCCGCATGATCGTGGTAAGAAAGTTACTGTTACTGCATTAGTTGGTAGCGAACTGTCAACGAAAGCAAAAGAAGCATGTACAAATGTTATTTTAGATACTGAATTTAAGGGGCAAGATAAGAAGAAAATTAAGAGGCTTGCTGAAAAGACTGATTATTTTGTTGCTCAAGCGACTATCATGCCAAAGGTTGCTGCAACGTTTGGTCGTGTGTTGGGTCCTCGTGGAAGAATGCCTAATCCAAAGGCTGGTTGTGTTGTTCCTCCGACGGCAGATCTAAAACCTTTAATGGAACGATTACAAACGTTGGTAAAATTAGAAACAAAGAATGAACAAGTTGTCAAAGTATGTTTAGGTAAAGCGTCTACAGATGATGCATTGCTTGCAGAAAATGCTATGGTTGTCTACAATTATATTATTGGTCATGTTCCTCAAGAAAAAAATAATATTAAAAATGTTTTAATTAAATCTTCAATGGGTAAACCTGTTGTTGTTGGTAAAGAAGCAAAGGGGGCTAAGAAGAAATGACATACAAGCCCCACATTACACAAGTAAAGAAAGATGAAGTCGCAGATATGAAGCGATTATTCAAAGAGTATCCTGTCGCTGGTATTATCAATTTAGAGGGGTTACCGACGTTAATGTTGCAACGTATTTTATTCGCATTAGGTGATGATATTGTTTTGAAAGTTACAAAGAAACGGTTAATGAAGTTAGCTATTCATGATTTAGCAAAAGATCATAAGAATATTGATCAGTTAGAACAACATTTGTCTGGTATTCCTGCATTAATGTTTACAAAGGTTGATCCTTTTTTAATGTACAAAAAAATAGAAAAGAACAAAGCATCTGCTGCTGCTAAAGTTGGTCAGAAAGCACCGAATGATTTGGGTGTTGAAGCTGGTCCTACACCGTTTGCTCCTGGTCCGATGATTGGTGAGTTAGGTATGTTAGGGTTAAAGACGGAAGTAAAAGATGGTAAGATTCATATTAAAGATGATAAGGTGTTAGTGAAAGATGGTGAGGAAATTTCTGAACAAGTTGCAGGGTTATTATCGAAGTTAGGTATTGAACCGATGAAGGTTGGTTTGAATGTTATGGTAACATATCAAGATGGAGAAATTTTAGATAAGTCTATCTTGGGTGTTGATGAAGCTGAGTACATTGAAAATATTAAGATTGCTGCTGTGGAATCTTTAGGATTGGCTATGCAATGTGGTATTGTTACAAAAGAAACGATTACACCGATGCTTACAAAAGCGCAACGTGAATCGTTAGCATTAGCTGAAGGTACTGATGTTATGACGCCAGAGAATGCTGGTAATGTTGTGGCAAAAGCTGAAGCTGCTGCATCGAAGATAGATGATAAAGTGCCTGATGCACCTGTTGAAGAAAAACCTGTTGAAAAGGTTGAAGAAGCACCTCAAGAAGAAGGTAAAGAAACACCTAAAGAACCTGTTGAAGAACCAAAAGCAGATCCTATTCCTGAACCAGAACGTCCTCCTGTTGAGGAACCTCCACCAGAAACTCCTGCAGAACCTGCAGAGAAGCCTGTTACAGAGGAACCGAAAGACATTAAACAGGACGCAGCAACGAAAGAAGCTGCACAGGAACCGTCAAGTGAAGCTGATTCAATGAAGAAAACAGCTGCTCTTGCACAGGAAATAATGGGTTCAGGTATTACAGAAAACGGGAGCAAAGAGTCTACACAACCACAAGAGCAAGACATCACAAAGTTGATTAACAAGCTCAAAGATGAAAAAAGCGCTGGAGAAGCGTCTTAAGATTCATGTGGAGGACTACGAGAAAAAATGGAATATGTTTATGCCGCGATGTTGGTTCACAAGATCGGCGGAAAAATCGATGAAGACACAGTTAAGAAAGTCATACAGGCAGCTGGCGGTACGCCAGATGATGGCCGAGTAAAAGCACTTGTTGCTGCATTGAGCGATGTTGATATCGACGCAGCTATTAAGGAAGCTTCGGTTGCACCTGTTGCAGCAGCGGCACCAGCATCTGGTGGTGAAGCGGCAGCGGCAGATAGTAAGAAGGAAGAAAAGGAAGAAGAAAAGAAGTCTGCTGAAGACGCAGCGGCTGGTCTTGGAGCTCTATTCGGTTAGACTCCATAGTTCTTTTTTTTTTAATTATTTCTTACTGACTGTACGACTTTTGTAGAGACACACCATGACAGAAGAAACAAAAGCAGTCAAGGAACATGAAAACATCCAGCGTGAGCCGGAAACAAATACTTCTCAAGAACATTCTGCGGAAACAGTAACACCTGTAGTAGAAAGTAAAGAAACACCGACAGAAGTTGTTAAAGAAGAACCAAAGAAAGAAGGTAAGGAAGAACCTAAAGAAGAAGTAAAAGAACCTGTCAAAGAAACACCAAAGGAATCCGTTAAAGAAACACCTAAAGAAACGTTTGATCTTGCAACAGCTAATGTTGACACATTAAAGAAGAGATTAAATGAATTGAATGAACAGAAAGAAGTGTGGTTCCAAAAGAAGGAAGAATTAAACAAAGAAATAGCAGTGTTAATTAAATCATTAAAGGCGTTAAACCCTGAAATTGAAATACAGAAAGTAAAAGAACGTGAATTACGGCAACAGCGTGATGTGCATAATAAACAGTTTTTATCATCCTTAAGTCAGTCAAAGAATTTAGTGAAGAATCAACGTGCATTGACTGAAAAGTATGGTCAGGGTATGTCGCCTACAAAGTTAGAAGAGCGTATTCAGAAGTTAGAGTATTCTATTGAAACAGAAGCGTTGTCCATGACGAAAGAAAAGAAGATTATGGAGAAGATTCGTGAATTAAAGAAAGTGTTAGGTGCTGTTGAAACCGTTGGTGATTTCAAGGCGCAAATGGGTGAAATTTCAAAATCGTTAACGGAAGCAAAAGAACAAGCAGACGTGCAACATACTGCGTTAAAGGAACATGTAAAAGAAAATAAACGTCGCTTTAGAGAATATTTGGCTAATTCTAAGAAAGTAAATCAATTGAAGAAAGAACAACGAAAAGCGTTCAAACAGTTTGTTACATTCAAAACAGAATTTGCAAAGGTTAATAGTGCATTAAAGGAACAGATGAAGAAGGAAGGTATTGCTCCACCAAAAAGAAAGAAGAATAAAAAACAACCACGAAAAGAAGTGCATAAAGTAAAAACATCATTTATTGATACTGCAAAGATTATTGAAGAGAAAGTAAAAGTTGTTGAAGAGAAATTACGTTCAAAGAAGAAGTTAACAACAGAAGATATTCTTGCGATGCAAGGAAAGAAAGAGTAGTTTTAGCTAAACAACAGGAACATCATGTTCTAATGATTCAAATGTTGTATCGTCATGTTCTAATCCTTCCCAACCCCAGTCTCTTGTTTGTGTTGTTTCAATCAAACCTTGGCTTAAACCAATAGTTGGTGTGAATGCATACCATGTGGTAATGCCTGCACTATCAAAGAGAGCAGAAGCAACACCCGGATCTTTTCCTTGGTGAAGTAACCATGATTGACCAACTGTTTTTGCACCAGCGTAGGCTAAATCAAATTTTGCAAATCCTTTAATGGTATTCCAGAAGCCTCTTCCAATTCTTCCTAAAGAAAATTTGCCATTAACTTTGTATTTTTGTGAATTAGTTCTTATTTCATTACCCATGTATGCAGTATATGCAGTGAGTAGTTGCGCTCCTAATGTTGCTAAAGATGTTCCAACAAGTTTTCCAAGTTCTGGAAGGTTCGGATGGTTTTCTTTAATCCAAGAATCTGCAGCTTCAGCAGCAGGAATGCCCGCAAGAACAAAGGGGACTGTAGAAACTAAATTACTTTGAAGGTACAATACGCCAGGTCTTGTGTCCAAGTTGTCACGTAATCGTTCTCGTAGTTGGAATGTGGGACTGTTATTTCTTGTATATTCAACTGTTAAAAATTCAGGCGTTTCTTTACCCAATAAACCATAAATACTTTCAGCTAATCCAGCTGCTTTTTCACCAACCCAAATAGGCATGGATGCAAGAGCGTCTGTATAAGTGCCCGCAGTATATTTGCCGTAATATTTCCATCTCTCTGTTCTGGTTGGTTCAGTAGTCATTGGTGTCGTCGTTATTGTGTTATGTTGTCTATAATCAAAGTATATTCTTCAGCATATACTTTATAAATCTAACTAAACATAGTTATCTTCTCAAGAGTTTTAGTAAATATTTCCAATCACTCACTATGGGAATTGCTTTAATCCTATACAGTTTTACTAAGAAGATCCACACAAGAGCAACAAAAACACCTGAGAGTACTTTCCAGGTGAATAAATGTAAGGTAACAAACATATCTATATTGTTGTTGATCAATAAGGTGGCTAGCACGAATATTCTCATAACATTCACAAGGAAGATAATGACGGCTCCGGTGAGGAATATCTGAAGTCCTTTTTTGAATGAAATCCTGGGTGTAAACAAGACCAACACCGCTAAAAAAAGATACGCTCCAAGGGCACTGCATGCAGTAATGTAATCAATACTTTTGGATCCTAAGTGGATAATTGTTCCCGATAAGGTCGCATCATAAAACCAGCGTAAGGGTATCGTTGTAACAAACGCAGAAAATTGAGTAAATCCTTCTGTATACAATGGTCTAAAAAGAACCAAAAGAACTGCAGTAATGTATCGCATAATCAAGGTAAACATACCTCCAAGAAATCACTTGTTATTTTAAGGTTTTTCTAATTCAAGTGTTATAAAGCGTTGTAAAGTGTTTTGTAAAGGGTTTTGAAAGTATGTTTATAAGCAAATCAACGAACGGTTAGAGCAACAAACCTGGAGGTTCGTTATGATGAAAAACAAAATAAGCGCATTATTCGTGATGGCAATATTCCTTGTCGGTCTTATGCCTTTGGCATTTGCTCAAGGGGTTCAGTCAAAGGATGCGCCGGAAGTCCTCGAGCTAAAAGCACATAAAAGTGCAGTTATAGCTGGTGGAAAAATAACACACGTGCGGACAAGTGATGCACGTAATGCAAGACATATGAAGTTACGCACTGCTGCTGAAGAGCGAAGAGCTCGCGGTCCTATTAATAAACATATTAAAGACCTGCGAGGTCACACGGGTGTTTTTGATGAGAATCAACACAGACACGCAGTAGATGTTGTTCTTCAGGCAATGGGAGCTATTGAACGTCTTAGTTTACTTCATGAGAAGTTAGCAGATCGTCTTGAGAGCCAACCTCACTTGCAAGAAGCACACCCTCATGCTTTGAATCGTATTGAAACAGCTCAGAAAGAGTTGGCTAATATGTATCAGGTATTGGAAGGTGTTATTGCAGATGATGAAGTAACATCGACTGAGTACAGAAGTGAAGTATATCCTATTTTACAAAAGATTGGACCTCAAATCCATGCTTTGAAAAATAACGATGATTTCCGTGGTATTCGTGAATCTCACGTTCGTGATTTCGTAGAACGATTCCGTGAAGAAAGTTTACCAAAGATTCGTGCTCGTCACCGTGCTCGCGGATTATCTGATGCTGCTACAGAAGAACGTGTTGCAAGCATTGAACGTGAACTTGGTGGTTTCGTAAAAGCTGATCATGCAGATCGTCTTGGACGCCTCGAACGTATTCGTGCATCTATGGTCTAATCCTTCGGGATTAGATTTTTTTCTTTTTTAAATAAATGAAGTAAACCATTTAAACTCCTCTTTTTATTCTGACAGTATGAAGATCGGTAAGAAGTTATTATGGGGTTTTGTAACAATAGTGTTATTCTTATTTTTGAGTGCTGTGGTCACAACAGTGTATACCTTGCGTATTAATAATCAATTAGAAACAGTTACAGAACAGATCAATCCGTTAGAGAGCAACGTCCAAGATATGGTGAGTGTGTTGTGGAAGAGTAATTACATTGTGCAACGGTATTCGACAGAAAATGATTTGGAAATTTTAGAGGAATTACGTTTTGAGTTTGAGCATATTAATCAACAGTTTATACAAAAGGCAAAAAACATTGCTGAAACGACAGGGTCTGGTGTGGTGAAGAATCATGTTGGACAAGCAGCAAATAAACATCGGACGTTTTATCAGTTAGCAGAAAAATTGTTAGCAAACCGTGATAATGATGTTCTTAGTGGTGTTATCTACGATCAATCTTCTTTGTTGGTACAGTATAGTATTGCAAAACAATTAGAACGTGATGTTGTTGGTGCTGTTGAAGCGTTACAAGAAGCGTTGGATGAATTGGTTGATATTAAACAAGAAGCAAAATTACAATCGACACGTGTGGTTACAACAGCGATTATTATGATTGTGTTAACAGCTATAGCTGGTATGGCTGCAGCGTTTATTGTGTGGTCATCATTAACGAAGTCTATTACAAAACCTATCCATGCGTTATCTCAGGCTGCAGGTCGTTTGAGCAAGGGTCAATTTGACACAGCAGTTGAAGTTGAAGATAGTGATAATGAGATTGCTGATTTGGCGTTTACGTTTAATCAGATGGTTGCAAGTTTGCGTAAGATTGTGCAAGAAAGTCCGCGGTTACGTCGTTTTATTAAGATTAAAGAGAAGAAAGATATGTTGTCACATGGGTTTGTGTTAGAGTCTGGGACAAGTTATGTTATTCGTGATACCTCTGCTGCTGAATCGTATGAATTGTTTTTAGAAAAGAGTGAAGAAGGGTACACTCCTTTGTTAGTGACGCGTCAAAATCCTACATTGGTTGGACAACGGTATGGGTTGCCTAAAAAGAGTATGGTGTGGTTGTCTGATGAAAAATCTAAAGGCGTTACGTCTGTGTCTCAGATAAAGCAGTTACAAAAGGTGATGGTTGATTTTGTTGTTGCTCATCCAAAGTCGATTATATTGTTTGATCGTTCGGATTACATAGTGAATAAAAACGGGTTTGATCCTTTCTTAGAATGTGTTACTGCAGTGAATGATAAAATAATGACCAAAGACGCATTATTGTTGGTGCCTGTTGATCCTGCATTGTTTTCAAATAAGCAATTATCATTATTGGAGAAGGAATTGCAAAAGCCATTACACCAGGATGCTGACATATCATTAGCAGAGGATTTGGTGTCGATGGTGAAGTTTGTTTCTAATCGTTCTGCATTAAATAAACCAGTAACATATAAGGAAATTGGAGCAGAATTTGGTATTACGGCTCCGACAACACAGAAGAAACTGGAAGAGTTACAACAGCTAGGGTTGGTATCTGTAAGTAAGGTTGGTCGTAATAAATTTGTTAAAATAACGCGTCAAGGACAACGGTTGGCTGCAAACCAATAGGACTTTCACTGTTTTTAACTATTTTTTACTATTGAACACTGTTTTTTTTAAGTATGTTTATAAAGAAATATCCTATTACTCCTGATAAGCGTGTAAGAAGAGTTCAAGGCTTTTCTTTACAGCTAAAACCTCCGTTCACACGGTTTGTCTTTGCGGGCCTCTGGGATTAAACCCAGGGGATTGCATTTATTTTTTGTACTATAAGATTGCTATGCCGAGCGTAATAATTCCAATAATAAAGCAGTAGATGGCAAAGAAGTGTATGTTGCCTTTTTTGATGATGTTCATTAATGCGGCAAGGCAAATATAGCCAGTTACTGCAGATGCAAGTACACCTATCAAGACGGCTCCACTGTTGGCAATGAAAAAGGGAAGTACTGTAGGTAATTGTGTGATACTTTCAAAGATTGCTGCTCCAAGAATTGCTGGTATGGCTAACAAGAAGGAAAAGCGTGCGATGGTCATTCGATCGATGCCGTGTAATAATCCTATGCTAATGGTTGCGCCACTGCGTGATACTCCTGGAATGAGTGCCAACCCTTGAAACAATCCTACGGAAAAAGTATCTCGTGGTTTCATGGTTGTTCGTTTGTGTTTTGTATATTTTGTTGCAAGTAAGAGGCATCCACTGAAAAGAAATCCAAAACCGACCATGAGTAAGTTCGTGAAGAAACTCGTAAAGAGGGGTCTAAAAAGAAAGCCAATGACTGCAGTAACGATAGTCGCAAGAAGTAACTGTTTGGCGAGCGTAAAGTGTTTGCTTGTTGTATTCCATTGAAAGACATCACGAATGATGGTTACAAGGTCTGTCCAGAAGAAAATAAATAACACAAGTAAGGTTCCAAGATGTAAGTAGATATCAAACAACACCGGCACGTTCACGGTAAAGAGTTCTTGGTATAATACTAAGTGTCCTGAACTGGAGACAGGGAACCATTCTGTTAATCCTTGGATGATGCCTAACATGAGTGCATCAAGATAATTGATCATTGGTGTACGATTGTATTCCTCTTTATACGGTTTTCCGTGATCACAACCTTTTTTAAGGCGTTTTTATTCCATAATTGTATGGTGGTGGATGCGTTTTCTTTTACAGGCATAGGTGATCGTTTTTTAGATTTATTACTTGCTCCTGTGCAGTATAGTGAAATGTTGTGGATTGCCATTCCTTTGGTCTTAACGTTGGTTTTAACAGAATTGTATTTTTCTCGATATAAGGCAGAAGCACTTGGATGGAATAGTGCGTATGGGAATGCGTTGGTATTGGTGTTTGTTGCTGTGGATATTTTTCGTTACTTGTATAATCATGCGTTATTAGAAACAATGTCTCTTAAATTAGCTGTTGCTATTGCGTTGACGATGTTAGCCATTATATTGACAGTGTGTAATTTCTTGCATTTGTTGCCTGAAAATGTGGCGTATGGATTGAGTGCAAAACTGCCCATGAATTTTTTAGCGTATTTAGCATTGTTATTAGTGTATTCAGAAGTGCCTATTGATTGGCTGACCTTGCTCGCTGCTGCTGGCTTATTAATAGTCTTTAGTGCGGTTATTATTTTGTTGCAGATGATTATTCCTTCGTCGGTTGAAGAAGTAGAATATTAGGTGTTGGAGATTTCTGACCACAAACTTTATATATCTTCATTATTGATGAGTGATGACAAAAGGGGCTGAAAAATGAATCGGATACTACAATGCAACGAACATTTATCAGCAATTTACTCGTATTTCTCTTAGTCTTTACTGCAGTTCCTGTATTGGCAGCTATCTCTGATATTACAGTTGATCCATTAACGATTGATACGGTTGAAATTCTTCAAAATGATCTTGCTACAATTTCGTTTACACTTACGAATGATCATCTTACTGATACTATAATGTTGAGTACAAGTATTGATGATGTTGAAGATGATGACGGTGATAGTCTTACTTTCATTTTAGATGATACAATCACCTTAGACCCGTTAGAAACACAAACCTTTGACCTTACTATTGATGTACCAAAGACGATGGATATTGATACCTATGATACCACGTTAACATTTACAAATGATCTAACCTTAGAAACAGAAACGATTGATTTTGCTATTGAAGTGACACCTGGTGTGTGTGATTTTGGTCCTGCTGGTTCTGCATTAAAGATTGATATTAAGGAACCTGATGGCGGGGATGATTTTAATCCTGGTGATGAGATGCGTATTGAAGTTGAAGTTGACAACGATGGATCTGATGATCTTCGTGTCCAAGTTGAAGCATTTTTGTATGATGAAAGTGGTATTATTGAAAGTTCAGCGTCAAAAGACGTTGATATTGAGGAAGATGAAGATGAAAAATTTGTGTTCTTTATGACGATTCCTGTTCTTAACGAGGCTATTGATGATGATGAGACGTTTGAATTATTTGTTAAAGCATTTGATGATGATGATGAAGATCAAGAATGTGTACAAGACAAGGTGTCTGTTGATATTGAGTTAGAAAAGCATGATATTCTGATTGCAGAGTCAACCAGATTTTTACCATCTGTTGTTGCATGTGGTTCTGAAGCAACATTATTGGTTGATGTGATTAATGTTGGTAAGAAGGATGAGAATGTTCAAATTAAAGTAGAAAGTACGGCGTTAGACATCTATGAAGTGTCTGATACGTTTGAGTTAGAGGATTTTAATGCTGATGAAGATCGTAATGAAGGTGGTCGAACCTTTTACTTGTCTATTCCTGAAGGTGTTGCTGAAGGTGATTATGGTGTTTCTATAAAGGCATTATTTTCTGGTGAAACAGCACAATCTAATGAGATTCTTCAAGTGACATCATGTGGTGTTCCTTCAAGCTCATTAAGTACAAGTATTCCTGCATCAATGAAGGTCCAAAGCGAAACATTACTTTCTGTTAATCAAGGTACTGTGGAAACAGTCCATGTTGTTGTTACAAATCAAGATAGTCAAGAACGTATGTTTATTGTTCGTGTTGCTGATGTTGGTGAATTTGGTGAATCTACTGCTACGACGGTGGTTGTTGGTGCTGGCCAAAGTACAAATGTATTCTTACCATTAACAGTTCTTGAAACAGTTGATGCAGGCACATATAGTGCTGTTGTTGAATTATCTGATGGTGTTCAACGTCTTGCTGCAGAGACGCTTACAGTTGTTGTAGGTACTGTGGAAGCGTCTGAAGAAGGATTTTTAAAGGACTTATCGAGCCGTGATTTGGTTATTTTGAATATCATAGCTATAGTCTTTGTACTCATTGTTATCATGCTTTTGCGAACTATATAATAGAGACCATAAGCTTTATATACAGTTACGACCGGAGGATGGTAACAAAAGAGTGAACAAATATACTCACAACATGGGCCCCTTGTGGTTCATGAGGGGTTTCAAAACAAAATGAAAAACATGAAAAAAACAATATTAAGTGTTTTAGTGTTATTCGCACTATTGCTCGTACCAGCGATGGTAAGTGCAACGCTTGATGTTAGTACAACATACTCCGCAACGGTACCAACGTTCGGAGACAAAAATCAAGAAGCATCAAATCCGCTTCATGATGACGAAGATAAAGAAATCATAAAAGCTACAAGCTCCATTTCTATCGTAAATAACGAAGGAGAAACCTTCAACCTTGTTGGAATTACTTCATTTACGGATGCGAAATTTGGTTTAACAGCAACAGATTTTGTTATCATTACACCAATAACTGGTGATTCCGTTGCTGATTTAGCAACTATTGCCCTTAACATAGAAGCAGTAATTCCGGAATCACTTGATGCTGTTGATGGTAACAATGATGAAATTGCTTTCTTTGTTGGTAATCTAAATATTGATTTCATTGATGATGCAACTGGCTTAGTTACCGTAACAAGTACTATCCCAGTATTTATGCAACGTGAAAACAAGTTAGAAGTCAAAGATTTCGACGCTTTAATCAATAACAAAGATACTGAAAACAACATTGAAAATGGCGATGACATCAAAGATCTTAAACCTGGCGACAAAGTTGAGTTAACAGTTACCATCAAAAGTAACTATAACAACAATGCTGAAATCGACATTGAAGACGTTGAAATAGATATCACTTGTGATGATGACGAGGATATTGATTTCGACAACGACAATGAAGATGTTGGTGACTTTGGACCCAAAGACGACGCTGAAGAAACCCTCTCGTTTGAAATCGATGATACCGCAAGCGACGCAAGTGCAAACTGTGTACTTACTGTCGAAGGTACCGATGAAAACGGCGCAGTCCATGGTGAAAGTATTGATTTCGACATAAGCATTGATCGAGACAGTCACGATATTGTTATCGATGACGTTCGTCTAAGCCCTAACGGCTTAACATGTTCCGACAACTCTTTCCAAATCTCAGTTGATTTGAAGAACTTAGGTACACGTGACGAAGATCAAGCAGCTGTACAATTACAAAGTCTTGTGCTTGGTTTGAATGAGAAAATTTCAAACTTAGAAATGGATGAAGATGACAGCGTTACAGAAACATTTGTTGCTTCTGTTAATCCTGCAGAACTTGGCGCTGGCAAATATGCTATCCTCGTATCTTCATACTATGACAACACAAAACAAACAGACAGTCAAGTAGTTCAAATTGAAAACGTCTGTGAAGATGAAACAACAGATATGGGTGCAGATGGTTCAACAACTGACTTTACAAACGTTGTTACTGCTCCAGAAGCTCCAGTTGTAGCTACTGCTGGTAAACTTGCAAGTGTTCAAGTGTCATTAACAAATACAGAAAGTTCCGCTATGGAATTCACCGTATTGTTAGACAACATTGAAGAATTTGCAACGTCTACAGCAAGTAAGACTGTCTTCCTAGCTCCAGGTCAAACATCCAACGTATTCTTAAACATGAAGACGCTTGGCGACGCTGAAGAAGGAACGTACACAGCAAACATCGTTGTAAAAAGCACAGAAACTGGTCAAACAGTTGAAACAGAAACATTTACCGTTGAAGTAGCAGGTAGCGATAACGCTGTCTTAAACTTCGGTGCAGATGGTTCGCGGGTTCTTTTGATCCTTGCGAATGTTGCTTTGGTTATCTTAGCAATATTCTTAATCAAGCTAATCTTTAGTGGCAGTAAAAAGAAACGTACTGTCGCTAAAATGGCTGACTTCGAACCTCGTGGTTCTGTAGTTCGTAAGAAGAAATAAGCTTCGGCTTATTCCTCTTTCTTTTTTTTAATTCTTCATAGTGAGTAGTATAGGAAAATAAAAGGCACCGATGGGATTCGAACCCATGCATGATCGCTCTGCAGGCGATTGCCTTACCGGACTTGGCGACGGTGCCTAATTCTCTAGTAATTCTCTTTTGGCTTTTAAAATCCTTTCTCTTTCTTTAGGGGTTATCTTCGGTATATAATATCCTAATTTTTTCCAAAGTAAGTATTTCAGTTAATTCAAGTTTTCCACCGGGAACGGTCCATTGATTGGGAAATGCTTTTTCATTAGGTGATCGTTTTGTAATGAGGTATTTGCCATCTTTGATAATGACGCCAGTAACAACAATGTAATGGGCTTTATTTGAATCATACATACAAATGAACTCTTGGAGAAATCTAAAAGGATTGCGGTGATCAAATATATGGAAAAAGAGCGGGTCCGGAAGGATTTGAACCCACGACCTCAAGCTTAGAAGGCTTGCGCTCTATCCAAACTGAGCTACGGACCCTTTGGGATAAAATTGCCAAGGATTTATTATTCCTTTAATAATTTTTTTCCTTTGTGCTAGTGTTGTACGAACAGGGACAAAACCGTGTCTTTTAAATATTTCGTATTTAGAAAAATGTGAGGGATTACTAAAACCAATAACGTTCATCCATTGTTCCATTCGTGGTTTTCCATAGATTTCTAATGTAAACATATCAACTTCATTTTGTTTTTTATTTCTTTTTATGCGAGAAAAATGATTTATTTTCAACCGTTCCAAGAGGATTGACAAATCTTCAATAATTTTTTGTGATGCACAATTAGTGATGATTCTAGGGTGATGGTGGACAATTTGAAGAACTTTTCTGTATCGATTATCATATCGTTTATCAAAGGTTAAACAGCCATCACCATCAAAAAAACCACGAATAAATGCTGCCCAGATTAAAGGTTTTTTTGAATGCATAATTATTTTTGGACAACGCACAGTGTACGTTTTGCTTCCGATAGGATAGTCTAATGTTTTATTGAAGTAGTGTAATACTTTTTTGTTACATGCATAAAATCCATAAACGGAATTTGATTTTTTTGGATGTGGGCGAACATTAATAGAAAACGCTTTCTCGAAATATGGTTTTATTATAGTATCATAATATTCTTTGTCTTCAGTTATATTACCCCAATAACATAAATGGTCTTTTTGCATGGAACCATCAGCAGCAAAGAGTCCGGCAAGTTCTGCTAATTCAGAGGTGAGTGTAAACATTTCTTTGGATTAGTTATCCTCCTTAAAAGAAGTCTCGCTGTATATGGGAAGTGTGACCAATGTTCTTCCGATTTATCATGTTAAGAATATGAGAAGGTAACTATTATATACCACTGTCTTGATGTGTTTTTGTATGGATCTCAATGCGATTGCAAAGAAGTGGCAGAAGAAGTGGGGAGAGAAGAATATCTTTGCTGTGAAAGAAGATGCAAAGAAAAAGAAGTATTATGTTTTAGAAATGTTACCGTATCCTTCTGGCCATTTACACATGGGTCATTTGAAGGTGTATTCTATTGGTGATGCGTTTGCTCGATTTCAACGTATGAAAGGATTAAACGTATTATATCCTATGGGGTATGATGCATTTGGATTACCTGCTGAAAATGCAGCGATTAAAGATAAGAAAGATCCGAAGGCATTCACGTTTGATAATATTGCGTCTATTAAATTGCAACAGAAAGCAATGGGATGGAGTTATGATTGGTCTCGTTCGTTTGCAACAGCTGATCCTTCATTTTATCGGTGGAATCAAGAGATTTTTTTAAAGTTTTTTGAAAAAGGATTAGCGTACAAAAAAAAGTCTGCTGTTAATTGGTGTCCTGAATGTCATACTGTCTTAGCAAATGAACAGGTTGAAAATGGTAAGTGTTGGCGTCATGGAAAAACGGACGTTGAACAGAAAGAATTAGATCAATGGTATTTCAAGATTACTGATTATGCTGATGAATTAGTGAATGATTTAGACACGTTAAAGGGGTGGCCTGATAATGTTAAAACAATGCAGAAGAATTGGATTGGTCGTAGTGAAGGAGTAACGATGACGTTTACCGTTCATGATATGGATTTGGAATTTTCTATGTATGATTCTGTGCCTCAAACACATTGTGCACAAACCTTTACTGTTATTGCTCCTGAACATCCTGCAGTCATAGAACTCGTTCGTGGAACCAAGCATGAAAAGAAAGTCATGGACTTTGTTGAAAAGATTAAGAAGAAAAAGATGACAGGATCATTTGATTTTGATAATGATCTTGAAGGTATCTTTACCGGTCGATATTTGGAGTATCCTATTACAGGTAAGAAGTTGCCTATTTGGGTTGCTTCCTTTGTTGTAGCTGATTATGGGACAGGTGTCGTTAATTGTAGTGCGCATGATGAGCGTGATTTTAAGTTTGCAAAAAAGTATGATCTACCATTACATCCGGTGATGTTTCCAAAGGACAAGAAGAAAGCGGAGCAAGTAAAGAAGTTAGAAATTCCTTATTTCAAAGATCCTGAAGGTATCTTAGAAGAACCTAAAGAGTTCAAGGGTCGTAAGTGGGGCGAAGCACGTGAAGATATTATTAAACATCTTGTAAAGAAAAGTAATGTTAAACGTTCTGTTAATTATAAGTTGCGTGATTGGTTGATATCTCGGCAACGATATTGGGGGACGCCGATTCCTATTATTTATTGTGATGATTGTGGTATTGTTGCTGAAAAAAACCTACCGATTATCTTACCTGAAGATGTTACGTTTACTGGTGAAGGTAATCCGTTAGAAACATCTGAAACGTTTAGGAACGTTTCTTGTCCGACATGTAACAAACCTGCGCGTCGTGAAACCGATACGATGGATACATTTGTTGATTCAAGTTGGTATTTCTTACGATATACTGATGCGGAAAATACAAAGAAACCGTTTGATCCGACAATTGCTAAGTATTGGGCACCTGTTGACCAGTATATCGGTGGTATTGAACATGCAGTATTACATTTATTGTATGCACGATTTTTTACAAAGGCATTACATGATTGTGGTTATTTGAAGGGTGCACGTGAACCGTTTACGAAGTTATTGTGTAATGGTATGGTGTTAAAGGATGGCGCTAAAATGTCTAAGTCTTTGGGAAACACCGTTGATCCTCTAGAGATTATGGATGTGTACGGTCCTGATACGGCTCGTTTATTTATTTTAGCTGCATCTGCTCCTGAGAAGGATATGGATTGGGATGACAAAGGTGTGCAAGGAAGTCATCGTGCTGTGCTAAAGATTTTTGATTTACTTGAACACACATCTACAGATAGTAAGAAAGATGGGTATGCAGTGAGTAGGCAACAATCATTGATAAAGAATGTTACGGAAGAAACAGAGCAATTAGCATTGAATACTGCTGTAAAGGAAATTCTATCGTTTGTAACGTTTTTAACGAAAGAAAAAGAACATATTAGTAAGAAAGTATACAACAATTGTTTACAATCATTAGCATTGGTATTAAATCCGTTTGCTCCGCATGTTGCTGAAGAGTTATGGGAATCATTAGGTCATAAGGGATTTTGTTCATTACAGCAATGGCCGAAGTATGATGCAAAGAAGATTGATCCTCAATTAGAGATTGTAGAAATGTTATTAGGAAATATTCGTTCTGATATTGAATTGATTAAAACATTGGCAAAGATTGACAAGCCAACACAAGCAACGTTAATTCTTGCACCTGCATGGAAATATAAAACATTCAAGAAGTTGGATGGTATTACTTCAAGAGATATGAAAACAATTATGGAAAAGGTAAAGGATAAAGATCATAGTAAGGATGTTGTTAAATTAGTAACAGCGTTCATTAAAGGGAATCTTCGAACGAACACATTGGATCTAAAAGGTGAAGAAGAGGCTATTACTATCAGTAAAGAATCGTTAGAACAGGAGTTAGGATTTCCAATACTCATTGAAACTGCTGAGAGTTCTAATAATCCTAAGGCACAGAATGGATTACCGGGTAAACCTGCTATTGTGTTAGAATAAACAAAGTGTTTAAATAGGATAACTATACATTGTGTAATTAGTGGCGACAAAAAGAGTGAAAGATGTTACTGGTTTTTTAGCGAGGCAACGAACGTTGCTTGCAAGTGAACGTACGTTGTTAGCGTATTGGCGTACTGCATTAACAGCATTTGGTATTGCATTGATTGTTTTGAAGTTTTTTACACAGTGGACATTTATTACATCAGGTATTTTTATGATTATTGCATTAGTTTTATTGATACATGGCACAAAAAGTTATGCTAATTGCAAAAAGAAAATTAATGGTCATGGATTATAATTTGTAATGTTTTGTGCGCCACGGACGGGATTTCCAACACGTGCTAGCGCCGTATTTTTGAACCCGCACACCCTGGGAAGGGTACTTGCTTTTGAAACAAGCGCTCAACCAGGTTGAGCTTCCGTGGCTTTACACAAAGTAATTGTGTTATTTTGTTTTATGTGACTAACGAAACCAATATCGAAAACTTTACGAAAAACTTGGGAAAGATTTAAATAAAATAGGAGATAAAATAAAATTACCCTGGGAAGGTACTTGTTCCTAAAACAAGCGTTCAACTAGGTTGGGGAACCCGTTCCTCATCTTTAGTTTTTTTTATAATTTCAAATCATCCATAAACCGTTTAATCGTTTTTGTTAGATGTTCAGGTTGTGTCTTTAAGATGTGTGCTGTTTTTTCTAAGAGTTCTTTATCTGATAGTTCTTCTTGATCATTACTAAAGGTTATGGTAACGTCTTTTTTCTTTTTGATTATTTGTTTCCAATAGCTAAATAATTCTGCTGCTTTGATTGCTACGCCTTTTTTATCTATCTGTAATAATGTTGCAACATCAGTTAAAATAGTATCTTCTGTACTTGTTTGTTGTTCTGCTGCGTTTCCTGCGACGTATTCAATGCGTACAATACTGTCACTTATTTTACTTGTTTTGGTTATCTTTATGGTTCCTGCTTCGCTTGTATTATTCAAATGAGTTCCACCACATGCTTCGACGTCAATGTCTGGAATGTTTACAATACGTAAGGTCTTTCCTGGTACGACACCGCCTTGGTAGATGCCAACACCAAATTTCTTTTCTGCGTCTCCTCGCTCATAGAAGTCCTTTTGTATATTTATCTTTGATTGAATAATGTTATTAGCTTCTTGTTCGATGGCAGCAACTTCATGGTCTGTTAAGGCTGCATAGTGAGTTATATCTAATCGTGCCCTATCAACTTGCTTATGTGCTCCTGCTTGATTAATGTGGTTTCCTAGGATGTGTTTTGCTGCTGCATTAAGAATGTGTGCACTGGTATGGTGTTGTGCTAATTGTAATCGTCGTTCAGCATCAATGACAGCTTTGACAGGTTGGTCTAAGGATAAGGTTATTGGTTGTTCTAAGATATGGATCATAACATTATCTTGTTTCACAACATCAATAACAGGGGTACCGTTAATACTTCCTAAGTCGTGTAACTGTCCGCCACTGGTTGCATAAAAGTAGGTATGGTCTAAGACAACATAAGTATCTTTAACAAGTAATGGCACAGCAGTAAATTCTGTAATGCTATAATCTCCATAGTAATCAAGTTTCGTTTCGGGTATGCCTTCTAAACTAATATCTAGTTTTTTTACTGCAACATGTTCTTTTGCTTTATTTTCATGTCGTTCTCCAACGAGTGCGTAAAAGTTTCCAGGAATATCAATTGCTATGTCAAGTTTTTGTGCTTCTTGTTTTAACAGTTCAGGGGATATTCCCCGTTCATCATATAATTTTACTAATGCTTGTGCGTCAGGCGTTCCTTTTGCAATAACCTCTTGTATAATGGTGTGTGATTTTTGTCTTGTTGTATTATATTTTTTTACTTCTACATCTATAATTTTCTTCACATCTTCAAGATTTTCATGTAATTCTGGAAATAATGTTTTCAAGTCTGCTGCATGCCATGCACACACATCATTCAGGTCAATCTTCCACCCATTGTGTTCTACAAAGTCTAGAGCTCTTCTTAACATAGTTCTAATGTTATATGCTTGTCCTGTATTACTTGGTAACGCTCCATCTCCTAAGAGGATGAGTAATGAACGTGCGTGTTCTGCAATAGAGTAGGCTCCCGCTAAGGGTAAAACATTTTTTCGTAATAAATCCACATCAACACCAATGATATGGGCAACAGTCTTCCATGCTTTTTCAATATCATTAACTTCATCTATGTTTAATAATCCTGCATGGGGAATATATTTTTGGATTAATGTTCGATCGTATTGAACACCTGTTGCACTAAAGACTTTTTTCATGATGTCAGGAAATGTTGCATCGTAGGTAGTATTAACACCTTGGCTGAACCATGCGTTTCGTTCCATGCCCATGCCCATGTCTAATACTTTTAATTTTAAATCTTGGATACCGGTTGGTGTTTGTTGGTATAACATGTATACTTGATTACCAAGTTCACAACCTCTCGAGAAAAATTCTATGCAACACCCTAAGTTTCCTCCACCTGCCCACGAATCCTCATGGTAGGTAATATCACTATTCTGTAATCCTAGCCCTTTGGTGTTCCATTCGTGAATGTGGCGAAACGCTTCTGCTTGATCCCATTTGGAAGGTTCAACAAATTGATGTTGACCAATCATGTTGAAGACAGTGTGGTGGGAACCGGTAATACCCACGTTATCAATATCCACGGTACGAAAACAAAATTGTGGTATGACTAAGGGGTTTGCTGGTGGTGTTGATTCGCCACTCACAACATGAGGTTGAAAAGCAGCTATGGATGCATTGGTAAATTCCATGGTTGGATTCCATCGAGCGACAATAGGATACCGTTTAATCGGTGTATATCCAAGATTATTGAATTGTTTTGAGAATTGTTTCCAGACATCTGCATAGCTTAATTGCTTTGTTGCTGGACTTTTACCAATGAAACCAAAGGATTCGTCAGGACTACAGGATGGATCTCCACACACGTCTCTTGCAGGATCAGTACTCCAAAAGTATTTGTGACAACAGCCACAGTGGCTACGGTGGTATCCTTCTGCTTCTAAGACGGTTGTTGGATAATATTTTGAAGGATCTTTAGAAAAGATGGGTAAATACTTTGCTTTGAGTTCTTTGTCGGTAAGCACAAGGTTACAGCAGAATCTATGTATTTAAAGATTATTCTTTCGGTGTGATGCTTTTGAGTTTTTCTATGCGTCCTCGGATGGTTTCAAGTTCTCTCCGCATCTTCTCTCGTTCTGATACGCGTCGTACCTTCTTTTTTGGAACTTTTGGATGTCTTTTTTTGAGTTTTTCAAGTTCTTCTTTGACTTGTTTGACGGGTTTGATAGCTCCGCCCATTTCTTGCATGGTTTCTTGTAACATGAGTGATCGTATTTCGTCACGTTTTGCTACCATGTTTGATTCTTTAGGAACGGTCGGTAAATCTTTATCAAAGGCGTTAATCATTTTTTTTAATTCACCCATTTGTTTTTTTAATTGTGTTTTGAGTTCTTTTTTTTCACGTGCATATTCTTGTAAGTGTTCAACACTTTGTAAGGCATCTGCAGAACGTAAAGCGCATTCAAGAATATCTTTACGAAGACTTAATGGTTTATCAAGGCGTGCGTGGACGGACATGGTTAAATTTCAAAGAGTTTTTTGTCTATATCAACAAGACGTTCTTTGATTTTGTTAAGCGTTGTTTCACAATTGCTTATTTCTAATTGTTCTTGTGATTTTATTTCTGTCATACGATCAAGAATGTAATCGACTTCACGTATTTTTTGTTTTAATACTTCAACACTGTTTAATGCATCTTTGTAATCATCAATTTGTACAAACACCGGTCTGTTGTCGCGGAGTTTTTTTGGTATGACAATATCTTTGTAATTGGTATTTCCGGGTTTTGGAAATGTTTGAACAGCTTTTTTTGGTGCAACGAAAGCAGGTTCAAATTGTTGTTCTTTCTTGAACGGTGATCCTTGTTCATCATGGACTGATGGTGGTAAGACACGATCGAGATCACTGGTATCCATACGTTCTTTATAATTAGGTTGTGATTTGGTAAAAATAGCTTCTCTATGGGGTAAGTCTAACGTTTCAAGATTCTGTTTTCCAGGTTTTTCTCCCATGACGGGTCCTGAATCCATTCCTTGTTTAGTAAAAGCAGATTCGTAGGTGGGGACAGAAGTATCGTGTGGTTTATCTTCTAAGGGTGGTAAGTCGTTAAAGGTAGGTAAATCAGGCAATTGTCCTACGTTTCTCTTTTTTTTATGACTAAATAACCCCATTTTCTTAAGCATGTGTTTATAAGGACCTTTATTAACGTTTCTTTTTCTTTTTTCCTTTCGTTAGTGATTTACGTAAGCTATGCATGTTCATCATGAAGCGATAGTAGTCATCATCTTGGACATTAACAAGTCCGTCACGTAAGATCGTATCGTGTCGTTTGTTAATGGCATCAAGAGCGTCTTTTTCTTTATTTGTTGGTTGTTGGGTTATTAGTTGTTTTTCTTCTGTGTAAAAGAGACTTTTTGCTCTGTCGTATTGTTTTGCATCGATGAGGTCTTTCATTTCATCTAAGGTCGCCATGTTCATGACCTTGGGTGTTGGTTTGATAGTCTCTGTTTTTGTTAATGTTTCATGGAGTCCACTGCGTTGTTTTCCTTTCATTTGTTCTAAAGCTCCTAAGTAATGGCAGAAGTATTCCATAACACTGTCAAGGCGTTGTTTTGTTTTTTTACTAACGATTGTATTAAGTTTGCTGTAGTGGGAAAAGAGTTTCATGTATCCTTTTCGTGCAGTAAGTATTTTTCCTTGCATGATGTCGTTGTGGAGTTGTGCAGATAAGGTATTGAATGCAGTGATCAATCCATTTTTTTGTGCAAGTTTTACTTGTTTTCGTTGATGGCCATCTTGTTTATGTGTTCGTGCTGTTGCTTTTTGTTCTTTGAGTCGTTTCTTATGTTTTTTGAGATCGTAGGGTGGTGCTGGTTGGAGTTTTGGTGGTGCTTTCTTTTGTTTCTTTGGTTTTTTTCTTTCTTTTTTATGTTTCATGTAAGCTTGTTCTGCTTTGAGTTCATAATCTGTTTTTTTCCTAAACTCATATTCTCTCCAGAAGAGAACGATAATCACAATGAAGAAGATGTATACACCATACCATGCATAGTTATACACAGGCACGTTCAATGATTTTGGGAAGAGGATGGTGTGGGGTGGTTTGGTAAGCTGAAGGTTGAGACGATTGCCTGTGCAAACAGTTGTTGTTCCTTCATCACCAATAGTTGCAGTAATACACTCCTCTGTCACAGTGGCAGTAACAGGCTGTGTTTGTGATGTTTGTACGCATGACATGTCACGTAATAAATGTCCTGCGACGAGGAGGTCTTGTTCTGTTAACCCCCTGTCTAACCAACATTTGAGGTTGTCATTGAGTTCTTTGAGAATAACAACGGTATCACTAGAAAGGTTGCTATCTGTGGCGGGTCCTTCAATAACAACAACGTTTCCCGTTAATTCATTGCTGAGGTTAGTAACAATGGTGAGGAAAGAAAAGAGAACAATGAGTATGGTTGCAAATGCTATGAAAATAGCAATAGCTCTGAGTGATGACATGAATGTGTGTTTATTTTTGTTTGTTTTCATGGTACGAAGTGTAATGTCATAAGTTCGGGTATGATTGTTGAACAAGCTCCTGTAATTGTTTGAAAGTGTTTGGTTACTTCTGGTGTTGTTTTTGTATCACGAAGTTTATTTTTTGTTGTGTAAAAAGTTGTAATGTTATCATTTGTGTAGTTGCAATAGAGTTTATATAATGTTTCAAATAAGGTGTGTAATAATGTTAAGTCTTTGGTGGTTACTTTTTTTGTTAAGGCAAGATCGCACAGTTCTTCGAGTGCATCACCCATGCGTTCGAGTGCAGTGATAAGTGCATAGTATGAGGGTAATGTTGCTGTTGCAACGTATCCACCTTTGTTGAGTATGCGTAAACAGAAGTCTGTAAGTTTATTTATTTTTTTGTCTGATAATGTTTTGATACGTTTGAGTAATGTTGTGTTCTTTGTTTGTACGGCGTTGGTTAAGTCACTTGCTGTATTGAGGAGGGTAAGAAAGATGCGTTGTAAGGTGTTATCGAATTCTTCTCTGTTAACACTAGATATTTCTTTTAAGGTAACGTGTGTATCTCGCTGTGTAACAATGTCTATGCCAATAAGATTGTCGACAACAGAACTAATAATGTCGAGAATGTGTTCTTTGCTTGTGTTGTTTGCATTAGCAACACTATCTTGTTCGAAGTTGAGGGTAATATCATTGGCCCCACTTCTGTAGGCTGCATAAATACTGTAACGGATAAGGTTTGCATTTAATCGTTTGAGGTCTATGGTGAGGGGTTTGTGGTGTTGGTAGTTGTCTGTTGAAATGGTTAGTCGGGAACCGTGGGGGGTAATGTCAATATCATCACCTTTGGTGACATTGTAGGTTCGTGCCCATTTCCGTGGGAGGCTCACCATGAGGGTTGTAGGGCCAATGAGCGATACTTTTCGCTTTACCATCGTAGGGGGGGGTAGACATAATATATAAATATTCCTATTTATTATAATATTATAATTATTATTATAATTTAATCAGAATGTTTTTATCATTCTCGAATAATCTACCAATAAACCGAAAGGTTAACAAAAAAAGGAGGGATTTCCTTGAAGATTTCCAAAAAAGACATAACTATTATCAAGCATCTCCGTAGAGATTCGCGAGAAATGCTAACAAAAATAGCCAGAAACACCGGCATACCGGTGTCCACAATTTTTGATAGACTCCGCATGCATACCGGTGGCCTCATCAAAAAGAACACAGCATTACTTGACTTTCAATTACTAGGATTTAACAGCAGAGCAAAAGTCATTCTTAAAGTTGCACGAGAAGATCGTGATGGAATAAAAGAAGCAATAACAAAAAACAGATACGTCAACAGCGCATACAGAATTAACAACGGATATGATTTCATGTTTGAGTTGATATCAAGAAATATGAAAGACTTAGAGGATTTCATTGTAAATTTAGAAGAACGATTTAATATTGTTGAAAAACATGTCTACTATATTATTGACGATATTAAGCAAGAAACATTCTTAACATCTGATGATGCAACAGAGGTGGTATTTACAGAGAAACAATCTTCTTCGGATCAACAGTAACACCTTTATTATCAAGTGTCATCTTCATGATTTTTTCAGGTGTTTTTGTACCACGCATCTTTACTACTTCGAGGGCGCGTTCGCGCGTTCCTTTTTTCTTATAATGATATAACATAGTAACACTATCAGCTTCAAAGTCTGAAGATACAGTAAGAGTATCACCTGTTCCTTCTACTTGATTACTGGTCATAACAGCTGTACAATCCCATCGCTGCAATAAATCAAAGAATGCTAAAGATGATTCATGTTTGGTTATTTCACTACTAAAAATAAGACCGTAGGAAGAAATAGAATCAACAACGATACGTTGCGCTTTCAATTGTGAAACAAGAGAATCTAACGTTCCTCCACCTTCAGCAATTAATTGGCGTAATTGTTCTGGTGTATATTCTAAAATTTTCAATGTACCCATGCGTTCAAATCGTTCAAGTTCCCAATTCATTTCACTAAAGTCAGCCAATAATTTTTCTTTTGTTTCATCAAACGTAATAAAAAGACAAGATTCTCCTTTCTTGAGTCCTTCTAATAAAAACTGCATAGCAAAAATAGTTTTACCACTGCCAGGATTGCCAGCGACAAGATTTACAGAATTTTTCTTAAAACCACCACTAATAACCTTATCAAGACCGTGAATGCCTGATGTAACCCGTTGTCCTACCACCATAGAAGAAAAACACTATGGGAAGTATAAAAAGATGTCTGTCTTAGAGATTAAATAATCCACCTAATAAACTTCCAATCACTGCACGAACGATGAAGAAGAGGGATATTGTTAATACTATTAAGATTGGTATGAATTTTAATCCTGCTTTTTTCTTTCCTTTGGAAATTAATCCAATGATCATTGCACCCATAACGGAACTAATAATCATAGATAAAACAGCATATTGGACAACAAAGGACGGATCTAAGGTCACTTCTGAAAAGCTAATAGGCATGTCAATATTTCCTGTAGTATCAGGTAAATCTACTTGTGAAAAAACATCTTTCATAATGTCAATTAAGAAGGAACTTAAACTAAAGAGTACAGGACTTCCAAAACCAATAGCAGCAAAGATAAAAATGACATAAACTAAAACGTTGGAACGAATACGTTCGTCAATAAGTTTTTGTTGTCGTAGATTAGATGCTGATTGTGATAATAAGTCTACAAGGGAACCACCACTTTTTTGTCCAGCAACGATAAGTTGAAAGGATTTTGCTAATTTTTCTGAGTGAATACGTTTACTCATATCTAACAAGGCTTCATTAAAGTCTTTTCCTGTTGCAACATCTTTTCCTGTACGATTAATTTCATCTTTAAAGCTTCCAAATTCAGGTCGTGCTGCAAGAAGTAATGCTTTATCAAGCGTATATCCTGCACGTAAATTAGAAGCCATTAATTGTAATAAATCAGGTAATAAGTCTTCAATGAATTTTGCTCGTGCATCTGCACTCAAAGACAACCATGAGTGGGCGAGTAGTTGTGATAAAAAGAATAATGCAACAAACATAACAATGAAGTACAAGTCTAAGAATAAACTTAAGAAAAAGGAAACAACAATAGAACCAACAATAGTATACAAGAAAACCAAGGTTAAATGCTTTTCAAGGGGTGTACTAACATCTGCATAGATCAAGAGCTGTTCATAGCTTGCACGCACCTTACGAGGGTATAATTTAGCAACAAGATTCATTAGTCAAACGTCAATAATGACGGCCTCCTTGCCTTGATAATACCCATAAACATGAATTGTAAGAACATGGTTCCTACAAGGATACCATAGAAAATAATTTTAATGAACTTCCCTTCTAAAGCAATAAATGAGGATAATACAATAATAAACGTGGTTCCTAATGATGGTACAATAACAGCAATAAGCATGTAAAATAATGCTAAAGGACTTAATTGTCCACCATACTTTTGAATTTGTGTTATCTGTTCATCAGAAATACCATCCATAACATCTTTGATTAAACTACCAATGTCTGCTCCTGTTTTCATACCATTAACTATTTGCCATAATGATCGACGGAAAAGAATGGAAGGATTACGTACGGCAAGTGTTTCTAATGCTTCTACTTGGTCACGTCCTGCATTAATTTCTTTAACGGCTTTGCCAATTTCTTGAGAAACAGCACCATATCCACCGTTAGAAATATTTACAAGAATATTAAACATGGGAACTCCTGCGTTTAATTCTACGTGCATATCTTGTAAGGCTGGTAATAAGTTTTGTTCAATTAAACGAACACGTTGTAATGCGATAAGATTGGGATAGGCCATTTGTTGCATGAACATAAAGCTAGTAATACATCCAGCAACAATCAAAGGAACCCATGCATTTGCACCAAACTTTAGTGCAGGTAACATAAAGATAAAGAAGAAGAAAAACATTAAACAGGTTGACATCAAACACATACTAATGTATTCTATGGCGTTAACGTCTGCTTCTGCTTGTTTTAAGTGGACTTCTAAGAAGGGTACTTTTCGTTCAAACTTTTGTGCAAGACCTCTAAAGAGTCGAGAAAACTTAAAGAGTTTTTTTTCTGGAAAGAGGGAAAAGGGAATTTTCATGGTATCTAAATATTGGCGCTTGCACCAGATTTATCAAGAAGGGATTTCGGATCTATGTAGTATTCACGCATGAGCGAACCAACTTCATTTACATTACGATAGCCTTTCGTGATCATCCATTTAATGATTTTTTGTTTGCCTAAGAGGTCTTTATTAATGTCATTTAATGACATGCCGGTTACTCTGTTTAATTCTGCAAAAAGTCGTACAGGCGCAGTATGTTCAACAATTTCATCAGTTGATGGTTTCCAACGGTACAAAATATTTGGTTTCACTCCTGCTCCTTTTTCATCCATGCTTGGGATAAATTCTCCTACTTGGAATGTTCGTCGTTTTCCAATGCGTCTATCTCTAAACATAACAACGTTCAAATTAACTGCTGATAACAAGTTTCGCGGTACTTCAATAGGGGGATTAATGAGTCGTTGAATGGTTTCCCCTATGGAATCTGCGTGCACGGTAGCATACACAGAGTGTCCCGTATGCATCGCTTCAAACAGTACTTGCGCTTGATCTTTCTTACGCATTTCTCCTAGGATGATCCGGTCAGGACGCATACGCAAGGAGTTTACTAACAAGTCAAGCATGGAAACTTCTCCCTTACCTTCAGGGTTTGGTTGACGTACGGTTAAGGGACACCAATAGAGGAATTTTGGTAATTGAAGTTCTCGCGTATCCTCAATACTTACAATACGTTGGTTAGGAGGGATAAATGGCATGCAAATATTCAAGAAGGACGTTTTACCTGAGGCTGTTCCTCCACTAATGAGCACGTTCATTTCATATTGGATACATAACCAGATTAATGATAAAATTTCTGCGGTAACAGTTTTATTTTTTACAAAGTCAACGAGCGTCCAGGGTTCACGTGCGAACTTACGGATAGTGATTGTGTGACCTTTTGTTGATACAGGAAATAACACGGCATTTGCTCTGTCTCCCGTAATCAAGTGCGCATCTAATAACGGTGTTAATGTACTAATTTGTCGTCCAACACGTCGTCCAATAATGTTTGCAAAGTTAAGAATTTGTTCTTCGTTTCTTGGTACAATATTTGTTTCTAACCATCCATGGGTTTTATGGTACACACGTACGGGTTCACTTGATGCAGTGATAACAATCTCTTCTAAGTTTTGGTCATTTAAAATATATTCAATTTCACCAAGACCTAACATTTCTTGCATTAAAATATTCACTAAGAACGTAATGGTTTCATCAGGAATGCTGGATATGCGATTTTTTAATAGCTTATGTGCTTTGGTACTAAACCGTTCTTTCAAAACAGTAATAGCTTTGGGATCTAAAATTTCTTTATTATTAATGGCAACTTCACTAATTAATCCTTGTTTGATATTATCCATTAATGCACGTGTTGCAATAGTAATACTAGGGACGGCAATAAAATACGTCTTACTAAGACCTTTGCCACCCATGATAGAGACGTTCAACACCAAGTCATCAGTTTGTACTTGGTACTGATCAATCACTTCTCTTTTTCTTTCACCTTTATTTTCTGTAATTGTACATCACCCATAGTGGGATAATAGAGCGTAATGAGCCCCTGTTCTTTTAATATCTTTCCCCAGTCTTCTGCTTCTTTTTTTGGTATACTAAATATTTTACTGACGGCATCAATGTCTATTTTTCCTTTTTCATTGATAAGATCTAACAGTTTATCTATGTCTGTTTTGTATGCTGCACTCCCTGTAACGGTTTGTGGCTTTTCTGTTGCTGTTTCTTCTTTTGCGACAACACTTGGTTTTCCTGCTACAGTAACGCCTGTTTTACCAATGGGTGTGTTTTGGGGTGTTGTTGGCACGTCTTTTGGTGGTGTAATAGGAGTTTTTGTTGTGGATTTTGCTGCAACTTCTTTCTTTAACGCTAACACTTCTGCACTCACTGTTGTTGCTTCACGTGCTTGTTTTACTTTGAATCCCTTATACACATCTGATCCTAAAGCTCCTACAGAAATAACCATCAAGAGCAAAATAGAATAATATGCTAAAACAGACGTAAGTTTAATGGTTTCTAACCAGTAATTGATGAGGAAGTTTTTTGTTAGGAGTAATGATAAGAGTAAAAGGGCAAAGATGCCAAGGAAAACAAAGAATAATGTTCGTTGTGATGTGTTCCCTTTTTTTGTTAATGTTGCAAGGACAGCGACAACGTTTTCTTTTGGCCAGTCTGCAGCAAGGCAGGCGTCAATAATTTTTTGTTCAGGGATACCTTGAGACAATGATTCTTTAACGTAGTGGCGTAATTGTTCTTCTTTTCCTGCTTCTTTTGTTGGTTGTTTGATAGGTGCTTCTTTGTTTGTATGTTTAAAACGTGCAAAGAATGAAGGTTTTTTTACTGGTACTGGTTGTTCTTTAGCAGGTGCTTTTTTATTACGATCATAGTAGGTCCATTCAAGATCATCATCTTTTTTTGGTTCTTTCGATGGTTTGGATGCAATGGGTCCGTCTTTAGTAGGTGCTTTGGTAATATTCTTTTTTTTGAGAACAACGATTTCAAACACAGCAAAAAATGTAAGAAGGATGCCAAAGGTTGCAGTAAAAATAGCGGCAATGCTATGGATGGTTAAAATATATGCTGAGGAAAGTGTAAGAAGTATACCCACTATTAAAAGTACCAAAAACACCCTCTTCATAGTCTCTCAGGGCGTAACCGGATTTATAAACTGTTTGCTCATCACGTAAGGATGAATTCATCTTGATACGTTCTCAATAATGTGCCCGAGGTTTCTAACAGTGGTAAGGCAAGGCTATAACTGCCAGGACTCATAAAACTCAATTGGTGGTCTGCAGGTTCTCCTTTCATGAATATCTGTATGGTAATGGTTGCATCACCGTCAAGACCGTAGGGGTCAGGATAACCTCCGAGAAGGTCCAAGGTGTTATCATAATAAGAAAAGTCAAAAACATCCATGGGTATATTTGTTTGCAATAAGTCAGGAAGAATAATAGCTAATCCTTGGGTGGTGTCTTTTTCACTAGAAAAAGAATTAATACTAAAAAAACTAAGATTTATCCAATTTAAGGCAAGTGTTCGATTATGTTGGAAGGTACTGCCGAAATTTGGTGAAGTCACATTAAGGATAAAAAGCATCCTCTGGGTGGTAAGATCAAAACTAACATCATCAAGTTGGCTCAGATTATATGAAACGGCATCTACGAGAGATCCTGTATCATATGTGTTAACAAACAAAGAAAAACAACTTGAACATGCACCTAGTATTGTTGAGGGGGCATCAAAACCAGGTGTGACACCCATAGGTTCCATGGTTGGACTATCATAGGTGATGTTAATAGCAATGGTGTTTGTTTCATTAAAACCATTCAGGTATATCATGTTGTAGGGGTATGAAGCATATTCAATGAAGAGTTCTGGTGTGTTTCTAAGAAAAAATCGTGTTGAATTTGTACGAACGGGTTCGGTAGGTGTTCCTGTTCCTCCAAAGAAAAGATAATTAAGTCCTAAAAGAGGATATCTGTTTGTAAATTCTACACCGGAATAATCTTCTAGCCGATCATTAAAAATAGCTAACTGTTGCATCATGTCTCGTTCTTCAGTTCTCGTTCTATCTGAAAATCGTGTAGTAAACGTAATAACATTTCCTTCTGCACTAATATTATGTGTTTCATGTAATGCATCATTCATAACACGTTCGAGACTACTTGATATGGATCGATCTAAATTATAGAGACGTTCTGTTTCTGCAAATTCTTTAATGCGATTTTCTGAAGTTTCTGAATTGTTAATAATAACATTTGCTAACGTAAGGATGGTTAAACTGATAAAAATAACTCCTAAGGTGAGGAATACTCCTTTTTTATTGATTAGATGAGCCATACGGTAAACCTCGCTCTATGAAATCCTTCAAAGTGATTCGTGCCAGGATCATGGGCTGCATACCATCGTTCTCCTGAACCAATGAAACGGTCAGTGGGCAGTTCTGCCGTAGTAAATAAACTATAACTAGGATCGTCTAAGACTTTAATCCAATTGACGGTAAAAGGTACAATGCCCGCACCAACAGTAAGAATTTCTGGTGTGCCACCTCCTGCAAAGGTAATGGGTGTTAGGGTTGTATATGTGCATACCTCTGTAGGAGAAGTGCAGGAGGCTGTTGTTTGGATGCCATTAACACTAGGTCCTTGTACGGAAGGGAGTGGTGAGCCACCCAGGGCATTAACTTGGACGTAATGTTCACCACCATTAATAATTGGTTCTGTAGTAATAGTTTTTGTTGGCTGTCCTAAAAATATATCACAAGGTTCTGGGACAGTTTCCTGGCAAGCTGTTTTTTGTGCATCTGCAAGTTCGATACGCATGCCATAGCCGGGTGGCAGATAGGCAGTTACATTCATATTGCCAAAGTCACTTCCAACCCCTATTTCTACATCTTTCAACGTTAATTGACCAGGAGTTATAACAGATAATCCATCTTGTAATCTATTTTCATAATCAAACATTGCTAACGTATCATATCCACGTCGAATAACTTGTGTTTGTGAGAGTGATTCTTGTGATGTTGTCGTAAAATAATATGTTGTATTGATGAGCATAATAAGAACGATCGTTACAGCGATGGCCCCATCTAATGAAAAGATAATACCTTTATTGTTCATCTGCTAAGAATAACCTCCACTGTTGCAGGTTCGTAATCTCCATTAAGTGTTGATTGATAGATAATATTGCGTGCAAGATTAACAGAAAATTTACTGCTTCCACTTACTTTTCCAATAGTGTACAAGTCAATTTGGCCAGTAGCATCACGTATGCGGAGTCCAAAACGATATTGTCCTGCGTTAAAGGTCGTACGGAGGTCATCTTCTGTGAGTAAGGTAAGGCCAAAGGTTTTTTCATAGGGGACGATAAGCTCTCCCACAACAAGCCCTGGATAGGCTATGTCAATATCTTCAAAATTTTCATCAACAATGCGTGCATCCCAATTGTCTGGATTTCCTGGAGTTTTTAATAATGCATCTGATATCGTAAATGCTTTGACAGTTAAAGCATCATATTCTAATCTGTTCGTAAGACGTATTTGGTACAGGTTCCACAAAACAGAAGTAATAGTAATAAGGACAATGAAAATACCAATGGCTATGAATAAGTCAGTAATAACTGCTTGGCCTTTTTTATTGTTATGGAGTGGTCGTAAGTTCATGGTTGTATGGGGGGATTCCCTCCGCCAATAAGTGCACCAACAACAACG
This sequence comes from Candidatus Woesearchaeota archaeon, assembly GCA_964622835.1. Lineage (GTDB taxonomy): Archaea > Nanobdellota > Nanobdellia > SCGC-AAA011-G17 > UBA489 > JABIKK01. Next base: position 47,056 of record CAZUSA010000004.1, read on the forward strand.
TTCACGGTGTTTGATACAAGTTCTTGGTCGTCAATAACATTGTTTACATACACAGTGTATGTTCCATGTTGTGATTTTCCTTTGCCATGGGGATTAAATTCAAGTTGTTTATCTGAAATATATGTGTGAGATGCTTTCCTATTACGGAAGTAAACAACACTGTCTTCACTAAAATGTTCACCTTTGATGCGCACTCTACCTTTTTTTGCTCCTTGTTGGATAACTTTTGCTGAAGTAATCACAGGATAGTTTACAATGACAATACCATCATTACTATTAATGACTTGGACAGGTCCTTGTGATATTTCTGTGTCTTCAATAGTAGGTAGTAATGGTAGGCTTATGCCATCTTCTTCTGTAATTCCTGCAAGGATGAGATAGTTTTCAAGAATACTAAAATCGTAGGTGCTTGTTATACTCACGGTGTTGCCTGGTCCGAGATTTGCAACAGTTTCAATGGCATTACGTACGAGGATGGCTGTTTGTACTTTGTTTTCTGTGTGTGTTCGATCGTTAAGATTATCTAGGATGCCGATGATGAATGGCATGGTAAAGACCATGACAATGGCTACAATGAACATTATTTCCATTGAGTTTGCTTGTGCTTTTTTTGATATCATGTTTCCGCCGTCAAGGTTAATTGATTATTAATGTTAGTAACGGTATAAATACCTGTGTTGTCAAGGTATTCTTGATCAATAAGTCCGCTGTAGGTGCAAACAATTTCTTGTTCACCATCAACAACACCGAGTTCATCACTAATCATGACAAGTCCATTATCAAAAATGTCAAAGATATAAATGGATTTAAAGGTAACACTATAACCATCGCCGAGTGCACTCACTCGTCCAAAAGCATTGGCAATAACATAACAGTCATTTTGTTTGTTAATACTTTCTCGTAGTCGTTCTACGGTTACTTTTTTTTCAAACGTAACGCCTGCGAGTAAAATAAATATGAAGAGCATGACGCCTATGGAGAACATCATTTCAATACTTATTTGTCCTTTACGTGTGTGTCTATGATGCATAGTTCACCGTCACTGAAGTTAAATTGGTACTGGTTACATTTACTTGATAAACACCTGGTGTTGATGGTATGGTTCCATAAATTCTTGGTTTGACGGAAGCGTGTATGTCAGACAGCCCTCCAGCGAAAGCAATGGTAAGAACAATTTCATTCGCACCTACTGTCGGAGTGTTTTCAAGTGTTGCACTAATAATTCCTTTGGGTACGGTGATGGTAATTATTTCTACAGCTCCAGGTCCAATAGTGTGAACGGCATCAATGGATTTTGAGAGTCGTCCTACATAACTATCAAGTTGACTATTACGAACAGCGTTATTTGTTTCTTGGAAGGCGTAGTGAATAAGTGGGATAAAAAAGAAGAGTAACAGTCCTGTGAGGACAACATATTCTATACCAGCCTGTCCTCTTTTTTTTCGCATAGGTGTTTGTACAGGGATAAACTTTAAAAATATTGCTTAAACGCGTAAAAAACTCGATATATGTGTGTAAAGTGGGTCAGAAATAGAAAGCCATTTAAGCAACAAAATCGTCTCATAACAAAACTGTGGAGGTGTATGACATGGCTGGCGCAAAATGTGATTGTCCTGCTTGGATGAGATGGCTTGTATTAATTGCAGCAATTCTCTATGTTGCAGGTGATCTTGAATATGGCTCAGGTCTCTGGGGCATTGACGTATGGCACTTTATTCTCTTAATGTTCGGACTGAGTGCAGTTGCTAAATAAATAATCATAAGGGGTGCAACAATGTACTCCTTTCTTTTTATTTTCTTTTTTTATTTTATATTTTTTAATAGTCCAAAGTGGTATGGTTTATCTTCTATCACATATACATCAAACTGTTCTAAGGATTCTGGTAGGTATGGGCTCAAAAAGCGCCCTTGACGAATATCTGTTCCGACAGTAAGCGTACTAAATGATGGCATGACAAGAAGGGTGTGCTTTTTCCATGTTCCTTTGAGAAAGCATTTGTATTTTTCTCCAGGTTTTTCTTCAAAGCTAACAGCAGGATGTTCGTGTCCGATGATGATGGTTTTTTTATGATCTGCAAGAAGCTTATCACCATGGGTGATAGTAATATCATCAAGGTCATAGGAGTCGACAAAGGTAATGGTTGTTCCATAATTGTCTAAGATAGGTTTCAATAAGGGATCATGATTGCCTTTGATCATGATGATAGTATATCTATCGATCAATTCGTCAATGAGTGCAGTCACAGCTGACCATTCTTGTGGTGAGATTGTGCCAAAGTGATGTTTGATGTCGCCGTTAAAGATGATTGTTTTCACATCAGGACATTGTTCGAGAATAGCACGAATACGTTGTAATGTATCTTGGGTTTGAAAGCGGGGAATGAAGACTCCTTGTCGATTAAGATAATCTTCATAGCCTAATTGTAAGTCTCCGAGGATAAGATTGTCTTTATAGCGAAGCGCTAAGTCAACAATGGTAATATCTTGATGGATTTGCATATCTTCCGAAAAAGGGCTGTGCTTTATATATGATCGCCTTTTGTGGATAGTCTACTAGAATAATGTTTTTAAAATGGACAAAATAGACATCTCTATGGAGAACTTTTCGTTTAGCAATACCACTGAATTGGATGAGCAAGAAACCTTTCGTCATGGATGTTTATCTGATAAAGAGATTCTCAAACGCATGAAAACGGGTGATATTGTTATTGAACCGTTTGATAAGAAGAATTTGAATACGTCGTCCTATGATTTGCGTTTAGGCCAATATTATTATCGTGAACAAGCACCGAAGGGTGGTCTTGAAGTGTACAATCCTTTTTCTAAATCTCATGTGCAGGATGTGTGGGGGAAACAACATTTTGAAGCTGTTCCTGTTAAATTATTTTTTGAAGATAAGGAATTTTTCAAAACATATTTGTATCAATTAGGTATTCGTGCTGGATATGTTCCACGTCAAATTGATGTAAAACAAGTTGAACATACGTTTGAAAATATTCATCCTGAAGATAAGGTTATTTTTATTTTTCCTAAAGAAACTATTTTAGCACATACACAAGAATTTATTGGTGGTCGTAATACAGTAACAACGATGATGAAGGCGCGTAGTAGTTTGGGAAGAAATTTTATTGAAGTGTGTAAGTGTGCTGGTTGGGGTGATGTTGGATATATTAATCGATGGACGATGGAGATTACCAATAACAGTACGTATCGTATTATTCCATTAGTTGTAGGAAGACGTATGGCTCAAATGATTTTCTTCGATGTTGGTACGATCGAAGGTGAAGATTATACAAAGGCAGCGTATAGTAAGTATCAATCATCACATGATCTTGAACAAACAAGAATTTCTTGGACGCCATCGCAGATGATTCCTAAAATGCATCTTGATGGGGATATTCATCAAAAATAATTACATAGCTTCTGGTGCGTGTATGCCTAAAAGTGTTAATCCTGATGCAATAACTGTTTTCGTACAAGAAACTAATAATAATCGTGCTGCAGTTTGTTCTTTATTATCACCCAGGACTTTATGGTGAGTATAGAACGTATTAAACAATGCACACAAGTCTAAGAGGTATCGTGCAATAATAGAAGGTTTATACTGTTGTGCTGCTTGTGCTATGGTATCTTCATAGGTGGAAAGATGATTGATGAGTGCTTGTTCTTCAGGACTAGTTAAAAGCTTCCACTGATAGGTTGAAGGTAGTTTCGGTGCTTTTTTGAGTATGGAACAACATCGTGCGTGCGTATATTGGATATACGGTGCTGTTTCACCATCAAAGGTGATGAATTTTTTCCAATCAAAGACAGCATCTTTAACGCGATCATTGCGAAGATCTGCAAAAATAACTGCACCAATACCTATCTGTTGTGCTACTGTTTTTTTATTAGGTAAGTCAGGATTCTTTTCTTCTATGGTTTGTTCTGCGAGTGCAATGGCTTTGTCTAAGACTTCTTCGAGGAAGATAATATTTCCTTTCCTTGTAGACATGCCTAAGAAATGACCAAAGTCTACATGGATGAAGGTTTCTTTGTTTGTTCCCATCTTTTGTAAGACTGTAAATAATTGATTGAAATGGAGTTTTTGCGGTGAACCAACAACGTAGAGAATGTGGTGTGGTTTGTATGTTTTGAGTCTGTACAATGCAGCTGCAAGATCTCGCGTATGATATGTTGACGCACCATCTGTTTTCTTAAGAATGAATGGTGGCATTTTTTCTTGTTCTAAATCAACAATAAGAGCACCATCATCGGTGACAGTTTTTACTTTTTTTTGTAAAGTAGTAATAGCACTCTCTAATTTATCATTATAGAATGCTTCACCATGGTAAGAATCAAAAGAAACATTCAATTGTTCATAATATTTTTTGAATTCTTCAAGGGATAATTTCTTGAATATTTCCCATTGTTTGAGTCGTTGTTTGTTGCCTTCTTCAAGTTCTTTGAATGCTTTGCGTGCATCATCTTCAAGTTGGGGATTTATTTTTGCTTCTTCGTGGAATTTAACGTAGATACTTAAGAGATGGTTAATGGGTTCTTTTTCGAGTTGTTGTGCATCACCCCAGAGTTCATGGGCAACAATGAGCTTACCAAATTGTGTTCCCCAGTCACCAATATGGTTAACACCAACAACAGTATATCCTTGTTTGTGTAATATGTTACGAATAGCATGACCGATGACAGTACTTCGTAAATGTCCTATACCAAACGGTTTTGCAATGTTTGGTGATGAATAATCAATAACAATAGTCTTTCCTTTTCCTACAGTTGTGGTTCCATACGTCTTTTTTTGTTTGTGAATGGTTGTTAAGACATGTTTTGCCAGTTGTTCTGGATCAACAAACGCATTAGCATAGGGCCCATTAGCAACAATCTTGATAATACCTTTTTCTTTGAATTGTTCTGCAAGGATGGTTGCAATATCTGAAGGTTTTTTCTTGGTTTGTTTGGATAAGGTAAAGCAAGGTAGGGCATAGTTCCCAAGGTCTTGATTAGGGGGCACTTCAATAAGGTGTAAAATATCTTTCTTAGAAATACCTAATACTTTGGCACTTCCTGTTGCAAAAATATCTTTGAAATCCATCAAGAACACTGCATAAAAGGGGTATTAAATACCTTTCCTATTTGGGAACGGCACTTGGTTGTTTCATGCCCGACCAGTTGCGATCAAACATGTTTTGTACAGCTGATGCAAAGTAGGGTGTTTGTACCCAGACACCAACGTCATAGGTTGGATGGACTTCTTCATCATTTAGCACCATGAACATCATGTCTTTGTTGTCTACGATGCAGAATCGTGCGTTAAGATCTTTTGTATGGCGAACTTCTGCGACGTTACTGACACTCTTAACAGCGTTTGCTGAATCTTTTGTAAGAGGGGCAGCAATGCGAATACTTACACCTTTTTTCTTAAGACGGGAAAGTTCTGGTTTTAATGCTTCAATTTTTCTCATGACACCGTTAGAGGTGGTCATAATCGTCACTGATTTTTGTGCACCTTTAACCATTGATTCCATGTGTGTATAAATATTGTGGCGTCCTTTGATTGCACCTGCAAGATCGGATGGTTCAACAAAGTCAATACCTTGATTGTGTAATGCACTTAATTCTTCAAGAACATCACTACCTTTTAATTCATCAAGACGTTTTATTCTTGATTCTGTTTGTACATGAACGTATTTTTTTACTTTGTCAACAACACCTTTTGGTTCGACTGCAAGATATTTGATAGGTTTCCCTAATTTCATAATAATGAAGCCTTTTTTCTCTAATGATTCAAGAACGTCATATGCACGGGATCGGGGTACATTGCCGATATCAGAAAGTTCACCTGCGGTGGAAACGCCACGTGAAAGGAGTGCCGTCCATATGCGTGCTTCGTAAAGGTTGAGACTAAACAGTCCCCGTATTTTATTAAGAAAATCTTCCTTTACAATCATATAGTTTCTCTCCCAACTTTTAAGCGAAGTGTGAAAAAGAACGTTTGCCCTTCTTCCCCTTTTTTTTGCTTCACCATGCAGTGATTAATAATTCACTAGTACTCCCAGCTAGTATATAAACATTGTTATTTTTAAGTTGTTATTTGTTTTGACTTACATAGAGTGTTGTCACTTGTTGCAATGTTGCAATTTCTTGCAAGGGTTTGTCATAACGTATGCGAAGAACGCGTGGAAAGCGAAGTGCATATCCTGAGGTATATGTTGGACTTTGTTGTATTTCTTCATAGGATACTTCGACAATCATGGTTGGTTTAACCGTTACTTCTTTTCCTTTTGTGTGTATAATATTTTTTTGTAAGTGTTCTGTCATTGTTGCAAAGCTTGCTTCTGTATCATTGGTTGGTTTTTCTTTAAGTCCTGTTCCCACTTTACCAATTTCCAATAAGTCATCACCGTTTTTACATGCGAGTGTATACGATGTTAACCATGTTGCTCGTTTTCCTTCTCCCCATTCTGCTTTGACAACAACAAGGTCTAATGCATCCATGACCTCTTTGAGTTTTGCCATGTAACCAACGTAACGGCCTGGTTTGTAGGGGGTATTCTGTGCCTTAAACATAACACCTTCATGACCTGCTGTGATGGCTTTAACAAAGAATGCTTGTGTTTTTTTTGGATCGTCTGTCGTGATAGCTGTTGAGAGAACAACCTTCTTTTCTTGTTCCTGTACTGCATGTGTTAAAATATCTCGTCGTTCAGTGAAGGGTGTGTTCAATAAGTTTTTTCCATTGTAATATAAAATATCAAAGACATTGAGTTCTACAGGATATTGTTTTGCTATGGCTTCGGTGTTATGTTTTCGTTTAATACGTTGTGATATTTTTTGAAAAGGAAGATATTTTCCTGTTGTTTGATCATAGCCGACAGCTTCACAGTCAAGGATAAAACTTTTTCCAGTAACATGGTCTTGTACATGATCAACAATGTCTGGAAATTGATTCGTAACTTCTTCCATATTTCGTGTGAATAAACGTACAATGTTCCCATCATAGTGGACTTGCAAACGAAACCCATCATATTTGTATTCTAAGATGGCAGGTGTTCCGACAGCACTAAATCCTTCATCAACAGATTTGGCAAGAATGGCTAACATGAGTTTCAAAGGTTTTCCCGGTGTTAATTGTACATCATGGAGGGTGTTCTTTTTTGCATGTAAGGCAATAGCACCAAAGTCTGCAAGAATATCAAAGGCTTGATCAACGTCGTTAACTTTTTGTTCAAATGCTTGTGTTATCGCATCTTTGAGAATGCCTTCAGCAATACCCACACGTAACACTTCTAAGACTGTTCTTGAAATATATTTTGCTTCACTGGGTGTTGCACTGCTTAATAATTCAGCAACGAGACCTACTTTTTTATTGACAGTTCCTGAACCTTCTTGAACGGCAAGTTTTTGAATGTTTGTTGTTACTTTTGCGACGGTTAGGTCTGTTTGTCCTAAGGTTTGTTGGCTTTTTTTATCGAGTAATGTTGCAGCGACATCGCCAAGATCTCCTTGTTTATTCAATGCGTTTTCAATAGTTTCCACTGAGGATCCTGTTGCTGCGCTAATTGCTTTGATAAGAAGGCGTGAACTAAATCCTATTTTTCGACTATCCCATAAAGGAAAAACTCGACCACTTAACAAGTTGAGAACGAGTGGTAGATCTTCTTCATTACAGTGACGAAGAAATTCTGCAATGATAGCTGTTTTTTCAAGGCGTTTACTCGTCGTAACAATAGCATCATAGAGCGTGCTAAGATCTTTATACTTCATGGGAAACCTTAAATAAAGTTGAGATATAAAGGTTTCTTAGGATGGATTTTGATACAGTTATAGCAAACCGGCGAACCTGTCGTAACTACAAGAAAAAGGACCTTTCATTAGAAGCAGTTGCAAAGGTCTTAGAGTGTGCTCGTACAGCACCGTCTTCTGCTAATGTGCAGAACTGGCAATTTGTGATTGTCCAAGATGCTGATCAACGTGAAAAGCTTGCTGATGTCTGTCGTGAACAGGTGTGGATGGCTGATGCGCCGATACATATTGTTCTCTGTAATAAAGAAAAAGATGTTGAAAAGAAGTTTTCTTCAAAGGCAAAGGAATTTGCTATACAAAATTGTGCTATGGCTGCAGCGTTTATTGTGTTAAAAGCTGAAGAACAAGGGTTGGGATGTGCTGTTGTTGGTGCGTTTGATCCTGAAGCTGTTCGACGAGTTATTCAAGCACCTGATGATGTCATTCCCGAGTGTGTTATTACATTGGGATATGCTGAAAGTGTAGATGAAGACCAACCACGTGAAGAAGTAAAGTATGTTACTTGGTTGGAGAAATGGGGTGGCAAAGAAGTGACAAAAGATATTTGGCCCATTTCTAAGTATGGTGATCAAGCTAGTGAAAAAATAAAGCAAGCAGGTAATCGTGCAAAAACAAAAGCCGCTGGCGTTCTAAGAAAATTAAAAAAATAAAAAAAGTTGCAGACTACTTATTGTCTACAACACCGGTTTATTTACAACAATATGCACCCATTGGTAATCGAGTAACAAATACATCTCCAAATGCTGGTTCTGCGAAGTTTGTTGTTTGTGTGCCACAGATATTTCCTCCCAAAGTTAAACTTTGATCTCCAGATAAAACCTGTTCATAACGATCTTCTAATTGTCCCAATCCTGTGCAACTATTATCTGTGCTACTGTAATACGTTGATTCAACAATTTCTGTAACAAATCCTGCAGTTTTGTATCCTATTGATTTACAATAATCATCTCCATCCTTGCCGGGATTGTTGAGAATAAAGATATCAATACCTGTTCCGCTAGGATCTTCTGTAAAGTAATCACAACCGGAACCGAGAGGGGCACCACGTATTGAAACTGTTTGCGCACCACTTATTTCATTACTTGTTCGTCCCACACTTAGACTTGTTGCAAGAAATGCTGCTGCAAGAATGAGTAAAACTGGTACGAGTAATGCGCGATGACTTTGTTCTCGTCGTACTTTCATTATTTCACCTCCTTGTTTCTTTTTTTTGATAATTATAATCTGTCCGCTTGTATTCTCATGTGTTTCCTTTCTATTTAAGAGTTATCTCAAAA
>CAZUSA010000005.1:0-1911 GCA_964622835.1 Candidatus Woesearchaeota archaeon
TAAAATACCACGTTCCCCCTCAAAATTCAAGCGAAGCTATGCTTATATATTATTTCTACGTTTATAAGTGTATGAAGGTTTTATTCATCTGTAACCAGAATCTTAATAGGAGTAAGACAGCAGAACATCTCTTCAAAGATGTATTTACAACAAAGTCTGCTGGTTTGTACAATGAACATCCTGTAACGAAAGAAGACATTGGTTGGGCTGATGGTATTATTGTTATGGAAGATCGTCAACGAGAAGAGATTGGAAAAAGATTTCCTAAGGAATACATCAAGAAGATTCTTTCATTAGATATTGACGATGTGTATGGATACAATCAACCTGAACTTGTTGAACTCCTCAATAAAAAGATGGAAGCAATTATGCCGACCATGCAATAAACTGGTTAACAGCTTCTTCTTGTGAATCAAAGATCCTTGTTTCAGCTACGCTGAGATTGCATTTAAGATGACAGCTTTGTCAAGTGGTTCTTGTTTAATCGTATGAGCTTTTTCTACAGCTTCTTTATTCAAGGCATCACAGCCAAAGGAGTAACAACTTTCTGAAGGATAAATAATAACGTCGCCGTTTTTCAATAATTCGAGTGCTTCTGTGGTAGTCGTCATCATATCTCCTTGAATATCCATTATGAAAGCTTTATAAAGTGACCTCAGAAGAACTGGGTATGGTAACAAAAAAAACGTTCAAAACATTGGTAGAACCGGCATTATATGATGTTTTAACAGATTTAGGGTTTGATGAACCAACACCTATTCAAGAACAGTCCTTTCAATTGATCAAAGAGGGCCATGATATGGTCTGTCAATCCAGTACCGGATCAGGTAAGACATTAGCATTCGCTTTGCCCTTATCGGAAATGATTAGTTATCGTGATGGATTATCAGCATTAATTTTAGTTCCAACGAGAGAATTATGTGAGCAAGTAGCGCAAGAGTTCAAGAAAGTAACGAAGCATAATAAATTAAATGTCTTAGAAGTCTATGGTGGTGTTTCTATTGTTAATCAAATTCGCAAAGTACCGAAGGCTCATGTTGTTGTTGCAACGCCCGGAAGACTATGTGATTTAATTGATCGTCGTGCTATTGATTTGAAGCATGTTAAAACAGTTGTTCTTGATGAAGCTGATCGTATGTTAGATATGGGATTCATTAAAGATGTAGAATATATTCTTGAAAAAACACCGCGTGAAAGACAAACGTTAATGTTTAGTGCAACGATTCAACCTGAAATTGATCATCTTATTCGTCGTCACATGGATAGGCCTAAGAATATTAAAATTAAAGAACATGTTGATCGTAGTTTGTTAAAACAATTTTTTTATGTTGTTGATGGTCGTGATCGGTTTGATTTGTTAGTTCATTTATTACGTGAAGAACGTGCACCGTATGCTATTGTGTTTTGTGGTACACGACGTATGGTTGATTTGGTTGCAAAGAATTTGAATAATATTGGTTTGGATGCGCATGCTATTCATGGTGGACTTACACAAAACGCTCGTAAGAAAGTAATGGAATCATTCCACGGTAAGAACACACACATTTTAGTGGCAAGTGATATTGCTGCACGCGGTATTGATGTGCGTATGTTGTCACACGTGTATAATTATGATGTTCCAAAGACAGCGCAAGATTATACCCATCGTATTGGTCGTACGGCTCGTGCTGGTCAAGAAGGTGTTGCTGTTACGTTAGTATCTCATAAAGATTTTGATAATTTCCGTCATGTCCAACGTGATAAAACATTAGATATTGTTGAGTTAGATCCTCCACAAGTAGAACATGTGCCGTTTGTTAAGTCCGTGCCTCGTTCTGGCGGTTCGTTTGGTCGTGGTGCACGTAATAGTGGTCGTTCTTCGTTTGGTCGTCGTCGTGAGTCTGGTGATCGTCGTTCATCTAGTAGAAGTCC
>CAZUSA010000005.1:2011-9186 GCA_964622835.1 Candidatus Woesearchaeota archaeon
CTTCGTTTGGTCGTCGTCGTGAGTCTGGTGATCGTCGTTCATCTAGTAGAAGTCCCCGTCGTGAATCAAGCGGTCGTTCATCTAGTAGAAGTCCCCGTCGTGAATCAAGCGGTCGTGGTTTTAGTCGTTCCGGACCGAGAAGATCTACAGCAAGTAGAAGTCCACGTCGTGAATCAAGCGGTCGTTCATCTTCACGTTCAAGTAGTCCAAGAAGACGTTCGCCTTCACGCAGTCAAGGGAAAAGATAAGAGTTTATTCTAAAGATTTATATAAGCAAAAAAAGGAAAATAAAAAGGTGAACAAAAATATATTTATTGTTGTAGGTATTATTCTTATAGTTTTTTTTATAGTCCCACAAGAACAAGAACCTGAAATGATGGACATGCATGGTATGCCTTGCCATCAGATGGGTGATGGTAGTTGGATGGGTGATTGTGATGAATCAACAGAGGCTATGATGGATATGCCAGTGATGATGGCTGAAGGATTTCTTGTAGAAGAGATGCATATGTTGGCATCGTTGCCTTCTTCAAATCCTCCTTCTATGGTTACAGTGGAAGACGGTGAAACATTTGCATTGTCAGCAGATGTTGTTCGTCACACTATTAACGGTAAAGAGTATGCTATGTATGGATACAATCAACAAATTCCAGGTCCTATTATTAAAGTAGCAAAAGAATCAACAATAACTGTTGCATTTACAAATAATATTGATCAAGAGACAACTATTCATTGGCATGGGTTACGTCATGATAATAAGGATGATGGTGTTCCGGGTGTAAGTCAAGATCCTGTACAACCGGGTGAAACATTTGAGTACACCGTGTATTTCCCTGATGATGGTGTTTATTGGTATCATCCGCATGTTCGTGAAGATCTTCAACAAGATTTTGGTCTTGCAGGAAATATGTTAGTGTTTCCTAGTACGAAAGCACCTGTGAATAAAGAAGAAGTAATTATGCTTGATGATATACTTATTGAACAAGGTGAGTTTGTGCCATATGGTGAAGAACATGCTAACTTTGCTTTAATGGGGAGGTTCGGTAATACAATGTTAGTTAATGGACAAACAGCATATGTATTGGAGGCTAACAAGGGTGATGTTGTTCGTTTATATCTCACGAATGTTGCAAATGTTCGTCCATTTAACCTGCACATTGATGGTGTGCAAATGAAATTGGTAGGTAGTGATATGGGTATGTATGAACATGAAATGATCATTGATAACATTATTATTGCTCCTGCAGAACGATACATTGTTGATGTTTACCTTGAAAATGAAGGTTCATATAACATTGAAAATAAAAATCCTCAGAAAACATACATGATGGGGTCTATTGTTGTTACTGCTGAATCATCTCAAGATGATTATTCTGCAGAGTTTAACACACTCCATACAAATAATGATGTGCAACAAGATATTGCATCATTCAAAGAATGGTTTACTAAACCAGTTGATTATACCTTAGATTTAACTGTAGAAATGGATATGGTGCACATGATGGACATGGCAGACCATGACGATGATGGGGGTATTGAATGGGAAGACAGTATGAAGATGATGAATAAACAAATGACTACTGAAGAAGTTACATGGATTATACAAGATCAAGAAACAAACAAACAAAATATGGATTTTACTATGCAGGCAAATGTTGGTGATGTGATAAAAATACGATTAGTAAATGATCCTGATTCGGCACATCCTATGCAACATCCTATGCATTTACATGGGCAACGATTTTTAGTACTCAACAACAACGGCGTCCCTAATGATAACCTTGTTTGGAAAGATACGGTGCTTGTTCCAAAGGGGAGCACAATAGACATTCTTGTTGATGTGACTAATCCTGGTGAATGGATGATGCATTGTCATATTGCAGAACATTTAGAAGCGGGCATGATGACCTCGTTGATGGTATCATAAGAATATGGAAGTAAAGAGGGTTACAGTATTTTTAAAAGAAGATTTTCGTACGTGGTTACAGAAGTATCATCAAAAAGAAAAGAAAGTTGAACTTGTGTTACATAAGCGCCATACAAAAAAGAATGCACCAACGCATCGTGAATTAATGGAGGAAGCTATTTGTTTTGGATGGATTGATACTATAGTAAAACGAAGAGATGAAGACACGTACATTCGTACGTTTACGCGAAGAACAGATAAAAGTAATTGGAGTGATAACACGTTATCATATGCTAAACAATTGGTTAAAGAAAAACGTATGACGCCGTTTGGTTTAGCGTTTTATGAAGAAGGTAAAAAGAAACCAACGCTTGACCATGGTATTCCTAAGAATCCTTCTATGCCGTTAGCATTAAAGAAAGCATTAGCTAAAGAACCTCTAGCACAAAAGAAGTTTGAAGCATTTCCTCCATCAATTAAACGTATGTTGTTTCGTTGGATGTTACGTGCAAAACGTCCTGAAACGTTAGAAAAGAGAATTAATGTAACAGTAGAAAGGGCAAAAGAAGGGGAAACAGCATTTTCAAGTACACAATAAGGTTTTACAAGCAAAGAGTAGTTCCTGTTACTGGATTAAACGTACATGCTGATTGATTTGTTTCATTGGTTAGACCACGTGGATTATTATTACATAATGAGGTTGCAGGAAATGATGTTTGATCGGTAAGTATTTCTCCGTAGGATTGTGATACAGCACTAACCGTGCCCACACCATCACCTTCACTAACAGCACTAACAATAAATTGGACAGTTGTACTTGCACCACTTGCAAGATAAGGAATAATCGTTACATATTCATCAGTGATAGTAAAGCTATCTGGTAAAGTAAGATCAATATTAATATTATGTGCAGGCAGATCACCTGTGTTGGTGACGCGCATTGTTAAGGGGAGATTTGATGTGCAAGGGAATACTTTTGGTACAGGCTTGTTTTCTATGAAACTAAATGCTTCAACAGTGAGTGATGGTCCACTTACGAGATTAAGATTGTCATTTGCAGCAAGAGCAACGTCTTCAACACTACCTGTTAGTACTGTTGGCATAACAACTTTGATAACACTTGCATCATAAGAATTATCATACATTACTTGTTCAATATTTCGTCCGACATATTCACTTTGATCAATGTAAGTATTTGTTGCTTCTTCAAACAAATACACATTAACATCATTAACAAGACCGACATCGTTGAGAAGGTGGCGATTCCACACTGCAGTAACCGTATCGTATGCTATTCCTTGTGATTGATAATACACAGGTACATTTTCTGTTAGAATAATATCACGAACATTGTCTGCATCAAAAAATGCTTCGGTCATGTCTAAGTATCCATATCCCCATCGCGTATCTGGTCCGTCAACACCTGGTGCATGGGTTATTTCATCACGATCTTCTGCACTGTTAATCATGAGTGCACGAACACCACGTGCGGATAACCCTCCATATTGTTGTAAAAGAACGGCAGATCCAGCTGCGTGTGGACTGGCAAAACTTGTGCCACTGCCGGTTGTTGTTCCTGATGGTTGATTGTAAATGCCTGCTCCTTCAATAACACGTCCGGGTGCAACAATGTCTGGTTTAATACGTGTTTCAAAACTATTGCAAATACCTGTTGGTCCATAACTACTGGAATCATAAATAACATCGTCTGTTCTATCAACAGTGTTTTTGTCATAACTTGCACCGACAGCGACAATGTTGTATCCTGCTCCTGGTTGGGTAACACCTTTCCATGCAGCAAAGCCTTGGTTACCTGCAGATTTGAAGGTGTTTACATCAAGGGTGTCAATAACACCATCAAAGTATTTTGCATAGACGTCATCGCCACAATCAGCAGAACTTCCTAAGTTATATGCTAAACTCATGGTAATGAGATCTGCATCATCACCAAATCCATTAAGTGCCCAACTGACCGCTTGTTTAGAACTAATGAAATCTTTAATGCGGCCGTTATAGAAGCGTTCAATGTTTGGTGCAACACCATGATAGAATCCATCATCACTACCAATGATGCTGGCAACTAAGGTATCGTGGTTGTTTGTAGGGTTTGTAGAGCTACAACCAAACCAGAAACATTTATTTTTCCAGGTAATATGGTCTAAAAAGGTGTGGTTAACAAGTATGCCGTCTAGGTTGAGAAATAAGAGGTCTGCTGTTGCACCGTCATATCCTGCATTATGAAAGGTTTGGACACCTGTTGTAGGAACACTCACGTCTGATTCTTGTATGGCAGTACCGTGGTCTAAATAAATATGTTTAATATGTCTATTACGTGCGATAATAATCAGATTTTGAAGGGAAATATCTTGGATGAAGATTCTATTCGTTAAAATATCTTGTTCATACACAACGTCTTCCATCTCGTCTAACATAATAACAACACTTCGTTGTTCTCGTTTGTATTTTTTACGTAAAAAGTTAGTAACTATTTTGTTCCGTTCTGTTTGTAATGTTTCAAGATGGGCAAGTGTTGTTTTGTGTTTTTTTCCACGGAGTGCATGTTTTTCAAGGACAGTATGTAACGTCGCCATAAACTGTGGATCATTTGCATAATATAATTCCTTAAGTGTTGTTTCTTTTGATGCATACTCTAAGGAATCTTTTACTTGGGTAAACTGTTCTCGTAAGTGTTCACGCGTAGATGCAATTTCCCTATCAAGACGAAAGGTTTTTTTCCGAAGGTGTTCACGAATGGTTTCTGCATTGGGTGTTGTTAATGCAAGAACAACATCAAAGGATTCATGCGGTGTTGCTTGAACACGTTCTTTAAGTTCACGATCAACGGTTGGTTTTGCAATGATGGCAGGAAGGAGTATAAGAAGTGAAACAAAGAGTAATAAAATAAAGATACTTCGGTGGTGTCTACCCTCTTCTTTCATGGTTTTACAAGAGAGGTAGTCCCTTTTAAGAATGTCGTTGATATTTATCATCTAACCGTACGATGTCTTTTTCATCAAAGACCCCAAAAGATATTTCAAGTATACACACAGAATCATCTGTTGTGGTAATACGATGCTTTGTTTTTTTTGGAATAAAAAATTCATCTCCTGCTGTTGCTGTGTGTTCTATTTCTCCAACAGTAATAGTAGCACTGCCTGAAATAACTCGCCAAAATTCTTCTCGTTTATGGTGATATTGTAAACTCAATTGTTCGTTTGCTTTGACGTTAAGGAGTTTAACAGTGCTTATTTCATTATGTGTGAACTGTTCAAAATTTCCCCAAGGGCGCTCTTCTGTGTAGGTTTTCATAATTTGTTCCATGTATACAACAAAGTAAGACAGTACATTTATAAATAGTTCTTTATGATACAAAGTGATGAAAGCCTGGTTATTATTCGTTCTTTTGTTTTTCGTAGCATGTAGTCAAGTTCCTGAAGATGTTCCTGAAGCGACGATTGTTACTGATGAACCAGAAACTGTTGATGATACTGTTCCACTAACATCTACAACAGAAGTTCCTGTTAATATGGGAGCAAGTACGTTTGAGTTTGAAGGGTTCGCTCCAGGTAAATCCCATGTTGGTACCTTTGATGCAATGGATGGTGTTATTGTACGTGATGATGCTATTGTGGGATTTAAAGGAACGATTCAAGCAGCAAGTGTGTCTACAGGTATTGGAAATTTAGATGATCACTTAAAGACTGATGATTTCTTTGACGTTGTAGTCTATCCTGAAATTATGTTTACAAGTACATCGTTAGATAATGATATGTTTACAGGTGATTTAACCTTCCATGGTGTCACCAATGAAGTATCTTTTCCCGTTACAATAGCAGATAATACAATTACTGCTGATTTCTTATTAGATACAACACCGTTTAACATGAAATATTTGGGTGTTGACAAGGACGTACGTATTGCGTTTATGATTGTTGCACAGTAGTGCTTCCTTCTTCATATTGTGGACTATACGGGCAGTTATAACATCGTCTGCCACAGCATGATTTTTGTTCTAAAAGTACTTCACGAGATAACGGTTCCATTATTAACAATGTTCTTCAAAGGCTGTTGTTAGGTCGTTAGCTATTGCTTCTGCGTCTCGTCCTTCAATGTGTTCTCGTGGTATCATTGCGACAACGTTTCCGTCTTTTAGTAAGAACATACTTGGGGATGAAGCGGGAATCTCTGGAAAATAAGATCGTGCACAAACGGTTGCTTCTGCATCTTGTCCTGCAAACACAGTAACTAAGGTGTCTGGTTTTTTCCCTGTTTCTAATGCTAATCGAACAGCGGGACGTGCATTTCCTGCAGCGCAACCACAAACGGAATTAACGACTAAGAATGTTGTTCCTTGTTTTGTATCAAGAACTTTTTTAACGTCTTCAACGGTTCGTAACTCTGTAAAGCCTATATTCGTGAGTTCTTCTCGCATGGGTAAGACTAATAAATCTGTGTGGTTATGCATGGTTATTCCTGATAATATCCTGTATTGCCTAATGCTAAGGCAATTTCTGCTTTCTTTAATTCTTTGCCTAAGTACGCTATGTGTTGTTTTTTGTTAAACCATTCTAAGTTGTGTTCTTGTTCATAGCGAAAGATAGCATCGTAAATGTCTTGTGCTCGTTTTCCTGAGAAGACTTTCAGTAATTCATGGTTATAATTACTAATAGCAACGTCAATTTTGAAGTGTTCAAAGTCCACTCGAATTAAGATGTAGCATCCGTCATCGTTATCATGGCTTTTGTAATCATCATACGGTTCACAGACTATTTCTTCGAAGTCCTTGTGTACTACCTTATCCTTTACCCATGCTGGTCGTTCTGTCATAAAAAGTCTGCAGAAACGACGTTTATATACCTTGTGCTTGCAGAGAAAGAGCTTTTAAAGTGGGTTTTAATCGAAAGTATATGGTTGGCATTGCAAAGAAACGGATTTGGGGCATTGATATTAGTAACGTGAGTAAGGAAGAATTTCTTGAGGAAGTTGCTCGTTTAGTGAAAATAAAGAAGCGGTCCTATGTTGTAACACCCTATTCTGAGTTTTTTTCGTTTGCGAAGAAGGATCCTGAGTTTCAGCGTATTATTAACAATGCTGATGTAAGTATTGCTGATGGTATTGGTATTGCTGTTGCATTGAAATACATGAAAATGAAAGGGGTTATTTGGCCGTTAGTTCGTTGTGCGCATGCTGTCTTATTTAATCGTTCATGGTTCAAAGATGAAATCAAAGAAAAGATTAGTGGGTCTCGTGTTATTTATGATCTTGCCGA
>CAZUSA010000005.1:9286-16041 GCA_964622835.1 Candidatus Woesearchaeota archaeon
AAGATGAAATCAAAGAAAAGATTAGTGGGTCTCGTGTTATTTATGATCTTGCCGAGCTATCAGAGAAAAAGAAATGGCGTGTCTTCTTTTTGGGTGGGTTTGATTTTGGTAAAGGAAATACCGCTGAATTAACAGCGAAGAAATTGAAAGAAAAATATCCTAACCTAATTATTGCTGGTGTTGATATGGGAAGTGGTGATGTGAACAATGCTACTATTGAAGAAGAAGAAGCGTTAGTAAAACGTATTAATGCAACGAATCCTGATTTATTATTTATTGCGTATGGTCCTCGTTCTCAAGAAAAGTGGGTTGATCGTAATATTAATAAATTACATCCTGTTGTTTCATTTTGTATTGGTGGGACGTTTGATTATGTGTCTGGTGCAAAGAAGCAAGTACCGATATGGTTATCTGATCGTGGGTTTGAAGGTGTGTTACGTCCCTTTTATTCTGAAGGCGGTAATCCCAAACGTATTTACAAACGTATGGTTGAACGGTCATGGTTGGGGTTATATAGGTTTTTTGTTATGATGGTACGGGAGAAGAAGAAAATACAATGATTATCAAACAGTCACCGGAAGATTTTCTTGTTGATGAAATTCCTGTAATAAATACTAAAAAGTATGGTGCGTTTTGTGTGTACAAACTTGAAAAGACGAATATGGATTGGATGGCAGCAAAGAAGTTGCTTGTTAAAAAAATTAAAGTTTCTCCTAAGACCGTCGCATATGCTGGTATTAAAGATAAAATTGCCACAACGTCACAGTATATTTCTATTAAGACGGATTTGGGCGATCGTGCTAATGTTCAAATGCGGCAGTTATCCTTGACGTTTATAGGTCGTAGCGATGTGCCGTTAAAGAGTGGCGATTTGAAGGGGAACAAGTTTACGATTACATTGCGTGATTGTTCTGATGAAGAAATTGAACTCATTAAGAAGAATGCTGAACGTATTAAGAAGGTGGGTATTCCTAATTATTTTGATGAACAACGTTTTGGTGAGGATTTAACAACGGGTGGCTTCGTTGCAAAGCGTTTAATGAAGGGTGATTATGAAACCGCGTTACGCTTATTTTTGGCATCACAAAATAATCGTTTGGAAGACAAGAATACATTACATGCGTTTATTCATAAGTATTGGAAGAAGTGGGCTCGTTGTTTAGAATATGCTGAAGAGTTTCCTAAGTTAGATGATGAACGGAAGATATTGGATTGTTTAGTAAAACATCCTGAAGATTTTGTTTACGCCTTTAAATTAATTAATGCACAAAAGAAGGAATTGTTAGTGTCTGCGTATCAAAGTTTTTTATGGAATAAATGTTTATCATTGTTATTAAAGAAGAATGATCTTGTTGATAAAGAAGTACCGTATGTTGCGGGTAAGTTTTTATTTTATGATACAGTAACGGATGAACAACTTTCTTTCTTGAAAGCAAAGCATATTCCTATGTTAGATACAAAGACGCTGATTGCAGATCCTGATGTTAAAGAGATTGTAAAAATTGTGTTAGAAAAGGAACGTATTGAACAAAAGGAATTACATATTAAGAAGATGCGTAATTTATTTTTCAAAGAACGAAAACGCGAATCTATCGTCTTTGCTCATGGTCTTAAATTAACGAATGAAGGTCCTGATGAAACCCATGAAGATAAAAAGAAAATAACCATTTACTTTTCGTTACCGAAAGGTGCCTATGCAACCATGGTTATTAAAGCCTTACAATTATGAAGAGATAGATTTAAGAAGAGCAAGTAATCTGTGTATTTTATGAAAGATATAGCTGCACAAGAGAGAAGAAGTTTTTTATTTTCAACGATTGTTGTTGTAGTTATTATTGGTTTATTATTATGGGGTATTCCTCAGTGGAATATTTACAAGCGTGAAATGAGTGGTCAAGCACAATTAAAGGAAGCTGAATGGAATCGTCAAATTGCTGTTGAAGAGGCACGTGCTGAAAAAGAAGCAGCATCGTTAAAGAAGGATGCTGATATTATTCGTGCTGAAGGTATTGCAGAGGCAAATAAGATTATTGCTAAGAGTTTAACACCACAATATATTACGTGGAAGTGGGTTGAAGGTTTGCATGATGGTAAGAACGAAGTGATTTATGTTCCTACAGAAGCGAATTTACCTATTCTAGAAGCAGTGCGGAATGTCTAATGATAAAGGCCGTTGTGTTTGATTATATGGGTGTGCTTTCTAGTGAGTTTGGTCCAACAGTGTATCCGTACATTCAGGAAGTAACCGGTCATTCTATTGAAGAGATTAAAGCAGTGTTTTCTAAATATTGGAAGGATTTGAAGATTGGAAAGATTTCTGATGAAGTGTTTTGGCAAGGTATGGCTAAAGATCTGGAAGTGTCTGCTGAAGATTTGGGTAAGGTTCGTGCAATGACAAGAAAGTGTTCGGAACCTGTTCAAGAGATGATTGATCTTGTGAAAGAGTTTTCAGAAACGTATGATTTGTATATTTTATCTAATTCTGCGTATGATTGGACGGAATTTATGTATGATCAAAGTCCCTTAAAACAATATATGAAAAAAACATTCTTTTCTCACCTTTTGGGATTGGCAAAACCGGATCCTGCTATTTATCAATTAGTCATTAAAGAGATTGGTTGTAAACCTGAAGAAATTCTCTTTACAGATGATAAACTTATTAATGTGGAAGCTGCAATACATGTAGGTATGCAGGGTATTCATTTTACTGGTGCTGCATCGTTCCGTGAGGCGTTTAAGAAACTACAATAAGCTTTTATAGGCTTTTTTCGTGTTTTAATCAAAATGATTATCAACAGAACATCCAAAGAAAGAAATAATATATTGTTTGTTGTATTTCTTGCACTTATTTCTGTAAGTTCTTTTTCTGTTATTGGTGGTTCATCAACACAGTGTGATATTGCATTCCTCAATGAAGAGATCTTATCATCTCCTACAGTAGATGGTGTGACCATAAGTATGGTGCCTTCTGAAACTATGGATATGGTTGTTGAGTATGGACGTCCTGGTTTAGTGAGTGCAGAAAAAACAGAAAGTATTCGTGTACGGCCAAATGCATTGGGTGTTGTTTCATTAGATAATTTACAATCGGATACGTCGTATGAGTATCGTGTGTGGTGTAAGAAACCGTATCAAACACGTTTCCAACCGAGAGACGTTCATGATTTTACGACATTACATGAGGCAGAAGATACCTTTTCGTTTGCATATGTAACAGATACGCATGCATATGCAACGTGGACTGCTGGGCCTTCATGTAATCCTGTTCCTCAAGTGAATAAGGCATATTACAAGATGGCACAAACAAGAGATAATATTCTTACACATGATGTTGATTTTGTTGTGTTAGGTGGTGATTGGGCGATGTTATCCTGTGGGGGAAGTTGTAGTTATTGTCCTGTTAATGGTCAGTCTCCTGGTATGATGTCTATAACATCGCAGTCTGAAGCAGATTTGCGCTATCAAAAAACATTAGATGAAGAAGTGTTAGGTCCTTTATTCCAAGAAATACCATTTGTATATGTGTTAGGTGATCATGAGGGTGAAGGCGGCTATCAAGAAGATACAAATGTGTTTGCAACCAATGCACGCAAGAAACATCTTCCTAATCCCTACGCTGTGTATGGTGGAGAAAAGGATGGAAGGTATTACAGTTTTAAAACGGGTCCTGTGCAAATTATTATTATTGATGTGATGGCACAAACAGGTGCGGATGGTAATTTGCCGGTAACTGCTGATGATTGGACACTTGGTCCTGCACAACTACGATGGTTAGAAGGAACCTTAAAAGCTTCTGATGCGCAGTGGAAACTTATTTTTGCTGAGCATTTAGTTGGTGGTGAAAAAGGCCCAACAACACCAACACTGTGGAAGGGGCGCGGGTCTATTAAGGCAACCCTTGATGATACACCTTCAAGTGCATATAAGGGTGAACAAGCAGTAGTCCATGAGTTAATGAAGCAGTATGGTGCACAAATATTTTTTAGTGGTAATGATCATGTGGCAACAATTGGTGAGAAGTTAGACGAAAATGGTCTTGGTGAAAATATTTGGCATATTCTTGGAGGTCGTGCTGGTGGGAAGAATCCTTGGACAGCAAATGAAACGTATGTTGATGAAATGGATTTTGATGGTGATGGTGTTGCTGAGTATAATACTGATGTAACAGGTACACAAAAAGAAGGGTTCTTTAAAATAACGGTTAATGGTGGAGAGAGCTTGTTGTTAGAATACATACGAACAAATATTAATAATCCTGGGATAAATAATGTTGTCTTGTTTAATCATACAATTGTGCCTTGAGTAGTTATAATAATTACTTCTTCTGTTTATGGTATTTATCCCATATTCGTTGGAATGCTTTTGAATCTCTCTTTAACTCTCTCAATGTCCCAGATGCAACAATTTTCCCTCTGTGGAATAAGTAGATTTTATCAAAGTGGTGTAATAAGTGTAATCGATGGATGGTTGATATGATGGTTTTTTTCTTGTACATTTTAAAGATGTTTCTGTAGATGTTACTTTCATTACGTATGTCTACACTGCTGGTTGGTTCGTCAAGTAACATGATGGGTTTATTTACTGAAGCGAGTAATCCTCTTGCTAAGGCAAGTCGTTGTTTTTCTCCGCCTGATAAACTCACACCTCGTTCAAAAACTTTTGAATTGAGTTTCTTTGGAAGTTTTTTTACAACAGTATCAAAGCATGCTGCTTTCATGAACTTTCGTAGTGTTGCATCTTCGTGAGGTATGCCTAACGTAATGTTGTGACGTATGCTTGATTCGAAGATTTCTGGATCTTGTGGTATGAGTGCTATGTTATTACTGACAGCGTCAAGTCCATCTTTGATTGGTTTGTCATCAAGAGTCATGGTCATTGATTGTGGTGTATATAATCCGCGGAGTAATTTCAAGAAGGTTGTCTTACCACTACCACTATCACCGATTAATGCTATTTTTTCTCCACGTTGGAATGTTAAAGAAACATCTTTCATGTGTAAGTTACCACTTTTTTTACCATGGTATGAAAAGGAAAGGTTGTTGATACACCATGTTTCCCATTTGTTTCTAAGATGTATTTCTTTGATGTTTTCTTTTTCACTAAAGAGTTTAGATATTTGTTCGACATTTTCAACAGCGGTTTTTTGTCGTACAATTTGGCCATATTTATACGCGAAACGATTAAAGACAACGCCAACACGACGAACATATTCGAAGAGTATAGTAACAGTGCCTACAAGGATAATGGATTCACTGTAGTATCCAAGAAGCACGTAGGATCCGATAACAGTAATGTACATTATGCTACTAAAAACAGAAACAACGAACCATTTTGTTTCATTTAATGTGCTTGATTTTTTGTATACAGGATATGCTACCATCATTTTCTTAAAAATTTCTTTAGAGAGCAAGTGTTCAATACGGAGGATAATGACAGTAGTAATATTGGAGATGGTGTCAAAAATCTTTGCCGATGCTTTATTATCTTTAAGATAGATATTTTTCCAATATTTCTGAAGTTTTGTGTCGTACCGTGATATAACTATAACACCCATAATAAAAATAAACCCCACAAGATAAGAAGCATGTAAGTTAAAGTAAATAAGTGCGAAGTAACTTGAAACAAGACTAACAAGTGTTCCTATGATTTCAAAGGTTGATGAACTAAATGTATACAATCCTTCGGATGATTTTTCTATTTTATCAATAGTATTACCAGAATGGTGGTCACTATGCCATTGTGCTGGTAATGCCATTACACCATCAATCAAATATTTTTTGTAATTGACTTCGGCCATGTATGCATTTTTTTGTTCTATGACACGTGATGGTCCATGGAATGCCCAAAAGGCTACGCGCAAAAATAAGTGGACAAACAATAAGAAAATAATGAGTTTGACAGTTGTTTCAGTAATACCACTGAGTTGTATGGTGTTTAATATTTTTGCAAGAACAAGTGGTTCAATAAATGCTATGAGTTGTGCAATAACAGACAAGCTAAAGAAGAGAATAATATTTCCTCTATTTCCTGGAGAAAATTGCCATAACTTTTTTGAAAGAAAGACAATAGGGTTATCACCAAAAGACATTCGTTCTTTATAAGCACGGTTCTTTAAAAAGGTTGAGATGCCCTTCAACAAACCGGAGACGCTCTATCAATGGGGGGAGATAGCTTTTTAAACAGGGTAATATTCACCATGGTCTGCAATTGGTGTCATAATGGCATTAACTGTAAAAATAGAAAAGGAATAAACAAACAATGGAAGATTTTAATGAGGGTAACGACAGAGGCTCCGATCACCGCGGTGGTCAAAGAGACTTTGGTGGCCCACGTGAAATGCACAAAGCAACATGTACCGAATGTGGTAACGAATGTGAAGTACCATTCAAACCTACAGAAGGTAAGCCTGTGTATTGTCGAGACTGTTTTAGAAAGCGAAGAAGCTTCTAATTTCTAGTAACGTGTAAACGTATAATATACAATTACAACATGAGTCACTTCATAAGCGACTCCTTTTTTTTATTTTCATTCAAGAAAAGCCAGTGTTATGCAAATAATGTGAGGTACTTGTCATATCCTTCTTTTGCTAAATCTTCTTTCGGCACAAAGCGCATTGCTGCAGAATTAATACAGTAGCGTAGTCCTGTTTCACTTGGTCCATCTTTGAAGATGTGTCCTAAGTGTGAATCTGCTTGTTTACTTCGTACTTCTGTTCGTGGGATAATAAGTTTGTAGTCTTTCTTTTCTACAATGTT
>CAZUSA010000005.1:16141-23626 GCA_964622835.1 Candidatus Woesearchaeota archaeon
AACAACTTTGTTATTGGTGGGTTCTTCTGTTCCCCATATGTCATTCAAGTATTGGTCACGTCCTGATCCGCCTCTATAAAATTTATATTTTAACGTGTTTGTTTTGTAGTAGTCTTGGTGGTAGTCTTCTGCTGGATAGAAGGTGGTAAATGCTACAATTGGGGTAACAAGAGGTTTGTCGTAGCGTCCTGATTCTTCAAGTGCTTGTTTACTTGCTTCTGCTTGTTTTTGTTGTTCTTCAGTGTGGTAAAAAATAGCACTGGTATATTGGTGTCCTCGATCAACGAATTGTCCACCATCATCGGTTGGATCAATTTGTTTCCAGAAAATATCGAGTAATGTTTCATAAGATATTTTCGTTGGATCATAGGTTATTTGGACGGATTCGATGTGGTTAGTTGTACCAGAAGAAACATCTTTGTAGCTAGGGTTTTCTTTAATTCCTCCTGCAAAGCCAGAGATTACTGTATAAACACCATCCATCTCCTCAAAGGGGTGTTCCATGCACCAAAAGCATCCACCAGCAAAGGTTGCGTGTTCTAAGCTGTCTGGATCAACAGCTACAGGAAGTTCTTTGACAAAGGGTGCAGGCTGTGCACAGCTAAATAAACCTAGTACTAATACGAGAGTAAAAAGAGTTACCATTTTCATAAGGAGGTGTCATAAATCATATTTATATGTGTTGTGTTTTAAATTGGTCACATATGGATTGTTTTGTCAACAAGTGTGTCAAAGAAGGTTTTGTTGGGTAACACTAGTTATACAGTGGTTGGTTTGAATTGTTTCATCAGTAAGGCATTGCTAACTACACTAACACTACTCAAAGCCATGGCACCTCCTGCAATAATGGGGCTTAATAGCCATCCTGTGAATGGATAAAGGATGCCTGCGGCAAGGGGTATACCTATAATGTTGTAGGAAAATGCCCAGAATAGGTTTTGTTTAATTTTTTTCATGGCATAAGTGCTAAGTTGTATTGCTGTTACAACGTCGCGTAAATCTTCTTTAATTAAAACAATATCTCCACTTTCGATGGCAATGTCTGTGCCGCTTCCTATGGCAATACCAATATCAGCTTGAGTAAGTGCTGGTGCATCATTGATACCATCACCAACCATGCCAACAATGTGCCCTTTTTTTTGGAGTCGTTTAATGGCATCTGTTTTTCCTTTGGGTAATACTTCTGCAAGGACTGTTATGATGCCTAGTTGCTTAGCAATGGCTTTGCCCGTGCGTTCATTATCTCCTGTAATCATAATAACTGTTTTTCCCATTGCATGTACTGCATTAATTGTTTTCCGTGCATGATTTTTGATGGTATCTGCTACAGCAACTAAACCAACAAGTTGTTTGTTGATGGCAAGAAGCATGACTGTTTTTCCTTGGTGTTCTAATTCTTGTATTTTTATTTCTGTGGTATGTGTTGATATGTTTTTCTCTTTCATGAGGGTGCGATTACCCAACACAATAAGTGTTCGGCGATAACATGCTTCAATGCCTTTGCCTGTATGTGAAACAAATGAAGAACTATTGGGTATCTTTTTGTGATAGGTGTTTGCTCGTGTAACAATAGCTTCGCCAAGGGGGTGTTCAGAATTTTTTTCTGCAAGTGCTGCATAAAAGAGTATATCTTTTTTAGTATATTTACTGAGAGCTATAACATCAGTTACTTTGGGTTTTCCTTTAGTGAGTGTTCCTGTTTTGTCAAAAACAATGGTGTCTAATGTTTGTGCTCGTTGGAGTGCTTCTCCATTTTTAATAAGTATACCTCTACTAGCACCAATGCCTGTACCAACCATGACTGCAGTGGGTGTTGCAAGACCGAGAGCACAGGGACATGCAATAATGAGTACGGCAACAAAAATTGCTAATGCAAAGGCAAAACCAAAGCCTCTGATGTACCATGTGAGGAAACTAATGATAGCAATAGCAACAACAGCAGGAACAAAATATGCAGAAATACGGTCTGCAAGTGCTTGGATGGGTGCTTTACTTCCTTGTGCATCTTCTACAAGGCGTACAATTTGTGCAAGGAATGTTTCTTTACCGATCTTTGTTGCTTTAAAACGAAAGGATCCTGTTCTATTGATGGTTGCACCAATAACACTATCCCCTTTGTTTTTTTCAATTGGAATACTTTCTCCAGTAATCATGCTTTCATTAACGGAGGAGTGGCCACTAAGAATAATACCATCTACAGGAATTTTTTGTCCGGGTTTTACAAGAATAATGTCACCTACAATAACTGTATCAATGGGTATTTTTTGTTCTTTACCCTTGCGTATGACTAATGCCGTTTTTGCTTGAAGGCCCATAAGTTTTTTGATGGATTCTGAAGTTTTCCCTTTGGCAACAGATTCTAAGTATTTTCCAAATAAAATAAATGCTACAAGAATACCTGCTACTTCAAAATAAAGATGGTTTGCTGAAAACAGTGTGCTTTCTTGAAAAATCATAACAGTAACATATAAACTATACACATAGGCCGATCCTGTGCCAATAGCCACTAATGTGTCCATATTTGCAGTATGTGTTTTAATGAGTGATAAAAATCCTCGTGTATAAAACTGGTAACCAATAAGCAAAATGGGCGTAGTTAATAAAAGTTGTATGAGGGCCATGGATTGTGCTGTTATGATTGGCAGGGGGAGTGAAACATGGGGTGCCATAGCAAGGTACAGGAGAGGCAATGACAAGATAAGTGAAAACAAGACTTTTATTTTGAGGGTATGGTGTTCTTTTTCCCGTTCTTTTTTTTCAGTATCTTGCGATACATCTTCTTGCATAGATGTATAACCAGCATTTTTTATTTGCTGTTGTATTGCTTCGCTTGTGATAATTTGGGGATTGTAAGTAATGCTTGCTTTTTGGTTTATTGAAAGTTTTTTGTTGGTGATGCCATCAAGCTGTGTTAATGCAGCTTCAACAGTTGCAAGACAGTGAGGGTTATCCATGCCTATAACGGTGAGTCCTATGTTTTTTTCTTTACTTGTGGTTTGTTGTGCAACACTGTATCCTAGTTGGGTAATAGTTTGTTCAAGTTGTTGTTGGGAAATTTTTGTTGAATCATGCGTTACATATGCTTTTTCCGTAGAAAAGTTGACGGTTGCATTACTAACACCTTGTTTTTTTTCAAGAGCTTTTTCAATTTTAGCAACACACGATGCACAAGTCATACCTTTAATGGAAATAATTATTTTTTTTGTCATTTTTGAATAAATAAACTACGTTAAGTAGTTTTTAATTATTTCTCTTTCAAGACCCCTCTTTCCGGAATAACGCTTATTGTGCCAGGTATTCCTGCTTCTGTATGTCTTGGTATGCCACAGTGGTATGAAAAGCTTCCAATTTTATTGGGTGTGAAAGTGACTCGTGTTGTTCCACCTTGAAGAATAGTGTGAACGTCAAAGGCATCAATATCAAAGGCATGAATAATATCTTTGTTAGCAATATCTAGAATTATTGATTCTCTTTTTTGGACAATAATTTCTGTTGGTGTAAAACCCATGCTAAAGGCGTTAATAGTTATGGGTATGTTTGATGGGATTGTTACTATAATATTTTCATGATCTGAGACATTGAGGAGATCTGGAATAAATGTTGTTACAAAAAGAAGTGAAGAGAAACGTAAAACTATAGGAAATGCTTTTTTTTAAAAAATGTGGTGAGAGTCATAGTTTTACTAAATAAATTGTTCCAAAAAAATATTAGAATTGATCTTCGATAGGGAAATTATATTTCTCTTCTATTATTTGTTGTAATACAGCTCTGTGTTGTTCACCAACTTCATCTGCAATAGCTGTTGCAAAATATTCTGCTAAGTAGGGGTTTCCATGCCCTTCAAGTATTTCTCCGATACATTCGCCGCAAGGGTGTTTACCATTTACAACGTCTCGGAGGCAGTCACAGGTTGCTCCTTCACCATGGCCTGGTGTTTTTTCAATACAGTAAGTACAGGGTTTTTCTAAACAACATCTATAGTTAGTATGTGGTAATTGGCTACTGATGATGTTATTTTTGAGAGCAATAAAATCTTCCCGTTGGTGGGCCATATCTTTGTGTTTCATTGTTGGCATGGTGATGCCTGTAAGACTTATGAAGATTATTACTATAATAATGCCACAAAAAAAAGAAAGTGTTGATGATTTTCTCATTTAAATCACCATAAACTCCGATGGTTGTCCATCTTTTAATGTATAAATAACATAAGGTCCTTTTTTTGATCCAGGCATACCTGGTGTTCCGGTAGGCATACGGGGTAATGCAATACCATCAATATCTGGTTGTTCCGTGAGTAGTTTTTCAATGGCTTCAAGAGGAACATGTCCTTCAACAAAGTAGTCGCCTATAAGGGATGTGTGGCAACTTTGCATGTTAGAAGGTATGTTTTGTTGTTCCTTGATCATTTGCATGTTTTTTGTTGGGAGAACATTGACAGTGTAACCATCTTGTTTGAGTGCTGCTGCGTGTCCTGTGCAACAACCACAATTAGGTGATTTGTACATGGTAACGACAATAGCGTCGCCGGTTGATCCATTGGTTGTACATCCCACAATAAAGAGGAGTGCAAGAAGTGCACTCATAACAAGAAGGTGTCGTCGCATGTTAGCAACCTCCTACCATTGTTGGAGCGCTCCGTGGCGTTCCTTGTGCTGACGCAGATTGTAGTGGTTGTCTGTACCCTGCGATTTGCGTTTGTTCGACAGTATCTTTGATAGTGTCAATTTGTATGGCTTGCACTCCTGAAAATATCAGGAGAAACAAAACGACGCCCATAAGAATGAGACCATTTTGTTGTGTTTGTTGTTTTTTCATTATTTTCATTGTTAGCAACCTCCTACCATTGAGCCACCTGTTGTTTTTCCTTGTTCAATACCACGGTGAACGTTGGTAGTAAGAAGGATCGTGTTGTAGTCCATGCCTTTATCTGTCATGACTTGTGCTTTTGCTTCGTGTATTGTGGGGAAGAAGAGTATTTTGAATTTACCAACTTCTTCTAATATTTCTTCATTGTCTATGTCCGGATGGTTGAGTAAAAGATATTTTGTGAGTCCACGCATAGCAAAACTGTGTGCACATCCGCATGCTGGTTTGCCATTTTCAAAGATAATGGAACGTGCGCCACAACAGAATTCACAAGACATACCTCCATATTCTTTGTAAAGTATTGTAATGTAACGTTCAAGTGTGGTTCCTTCGACAGTTAAACTTTTGTCAAGATTAGAGAATTTTTTAATGGCTGCATTTGCTTTTACTGCATCATAGGGGTCAATATCATCGTAGGCAAAGTTTAAGTCTTCACCATAGATTTCTGGTACGCCTGTTGGTATAATATCACTTGGTGCTGCACGAAGAGGAGTGCGTGTGCTTGTTTGTTCGTTTGCACTAAGTGTTGGTTGCATCATCATAGTGTGGACGCTATTTATTTGCACACTATTGAAGAGAAACATAACAAGAGTTGCTAAAATAAGCATTGTTGTTATTGTGTGTTGTCGCTCCTTTATGAGTTTGAAGCGTTTTGTTGTTGTTTGCATTGTGTTTTTCACGATATCACTAAACATCAGTGATGTGAAACAGTTTATGAGAATACTGATGAAACTAGTTTCATTGGAGAACGATGATGTTGGTCATGCCACGACGTTTTCGTTCGATGACTTTTTTGTGTTCAAGCTTATCAAGTGTGCGGGTCATGCGGACTTTTGAAAATTTTGTGTGTTTTATGAGGTCACTTTGGTATGATGAACCGTCTTTACTTTTGAGATGGGCGTAAATTGTTTGTTCGTCGTCAGTAAGTGTTGTAATATCAATGGTTTTGTATGTTGTTTTTTCTTTGGGTATTTTTGTGGGGTGCATAAGATAAATGCCGCTAACAATGATGGCAAATGCAATGCCGAAGCCTGTCATGAGTAACCAAGAGGTATTGCTCGTGTGTGCAGGGCAATGTTCCATATCAATAGTTGGATCTACTTCAACAGCTTTGCAGAGAAAGACATCTTTTTTATCAGTGTCATTTTTGACAAAGATTAGGAGTGTGATGAGGATAATGGCACAGCCAACAAGTATTTTTCCAATAGTTTTTGGGGTCATGGTGGGTGCAAGTGGTGGGGGTTTATATGTGTTATTACAAGAAATTAAAAAGAACAAAACCAAACATAAACACGGAACTTAAGAGTCCAATGAGTGCAAAGACAGAAAATTGTCCTATGTTGAGTGGTGCACGGAACGGTCTTTTCAGTTTTGGTAATTTATATCGTAAAATAAGAAGGCTTGCATTAACAACAGCAAAGGTGAGAAAGAGCAAAAGATTGGTGATGTTGGCAACGAGTTCGAGATCGCCAATGTAGGCTAAGAATGCGGTAACAATGGCGACAACAATGACTGCTGTTGATGGTGTGTGTGTCCGTTTATGAACAGTGGCAAATGTGGAAGGAAGTGCTTTTTTTCGTGCCATACCATAGATTAAACGGGATGTTGTGACCATGGTAATGAGAACAGTATTAGCTGTAGAAAATAATGCAATAATGCCCAATGCCATGAATGCTGGTGAGCCAAGAACGGCTGCGGCAACATCTGCTAAAGGTGCAGTTGAATTACTTAGTGCATCCCATCCAATAATACTTACAGCTGAAATGGCAACAAGAACATAGACAACTGCTGTTATACCAATGGAATACATTAGTCCTAAGGGGATAACACGTTCAGGGTTTTTTGTTTCTTCACGAAGTTTAATAACACTTTCAAATCCCATGTAGGCAAAGAAGACGAGTGCTGTTGATTTGAAAATACCTGTTAATCCGTAAGGCATAGTAAAATAATTTACGTTGCCAAAGTATTTGACACCAATAAGGATGATAACAATGAGTCCAAAGAATTCAATAAAGGTTGAAATAGTATTGAACCAACTTGCTTGTTTAATACCAGCAAAATTAATGAGTGTCATTAATCCTATGAGAAGTAATGCTCCAGAAAATAAACTAATATTGATAAGTTGTGTTAAGTATCCTGCAAATCCTAATGCGACAGTTGCTGCACTAAAAACACCAGCGAAGATAATGGCGAAGGAAATAAACATGGCAAGTGGTTTGTTAAAACTTGCTTTGATGTAATCATATTCTCCAGCATCCCCTTTGAACATGGATGATAATTCTGCATAACTTAATCCTGTAAAGAGTGCAATGAGTGCTGAGAAAAGAAAGGCTAACCATGTTGCATTACCAGAATATGATGCAGCCAGTCCAATGAGTGCATAAATGCCTGCACCTAAGATAATGCCTACACCTGCTACGGTGACATTGAATAAACCCAGCTCTCTTTTTAGTTGTGGCATGACCTACATTTTTTGGTAGAAGGGACTTATATAGGTTTATGTTGACACAATCTTTATATAGCGTTTATTGGTGGTTTTTACTCATGCGGTGGTAGTATAGTGGTTAGTATCTTACGTTGCCAACGTAGGGACCCGGGTTCAAATCCCGGCCGCCGCAT
>CAZUSA010000006.1:0-9249 GCA_964622835.1 Candidatus Woesearchaeota archaeon
GAACAAGAACTTCCTAAACTTTTACAACGGTATTCTGTGCAACGAGCAGGATTTTCATAAACATCTTCATCATATCGTGGATCATCAGTGCATTCTCCACAACGATCTCCGCCAAGAGGTGCTTGCCATGGTTGGCAATGGACAGTAACATGTTTTTCACGAGTATTTCCACCAAAAACGCCACCAAAGAACCAACTAAAAACCTTACCAATATAGGGTATTTCCCCTAACCATTCTAAAAATTCATTCAAGGGCTTCCAATGAAAAAAATCCAACCGTATATCTTCTCTCAGTCTTTCAACTTCACCTTTTTTAATATTAAACATCCAACCCATGTTAGCAGTCATTCCTGCATGAACACCATAAACAGGCAAGGCATCAATATATGCACCGGGAAGGTTCTTTGGTGAAGGCCCTTTAGATAACCCTGCCCAAACCACTCGCATACCACCTGTAGTAAATTCTTCAACAATATTAATGTCAGCTCCACAATCTCCGAACGCTCTACAGTAATCATTTGCTCTTTTAATATAGGCTACATTTTGGCAGATGCAATTTTTCACACATTCATAACTGTCCCAACGAGTTTCTCGCGCATAAATAACTTTGCAAGTACTCCTGCCTTTTTTACATTGTGCAGTATTTTCTTCATTTTCACCATTCCAAAAATCAGAGCCTTTATCAACAGTCATTAAAGAAACTAATTTCTTTTTAGGATCATCAAACTCATTATCTTTAGGGTGCACCAAAACAGTGTTATCGCCATCTTGAAAGTTGTTGTAATGTTGAGGATTTATTTTAGGAAAAGTATCAAGGACTTTACAACTAGCATAGGTAAACAGTTCACCGTTTTTTGTCTCATTCAATTGCACACATATTTCTTCTCGAAAATCTTTACATTCTTCAACATGTTCTTCACCATTAATACAATAATGCCTATAGTGTATACTCCCTGGCCTATCACTAAACCCTCCTGTACTAGGATCATAGGTACACCATGCTTCTCCATTTTTTTTGTACCCACCGATAGCTGTATCATACGTTTCTGTTCCGGGAAAATCAACAGTATCAACACAATCAATGTTTTGACAGTAAGCATCCTCACCTTCTTCTTTACATATAGTACTACCAACAGAAGAGCCAGCGTTACAATCTTCAACAAGATCTTCTTTGTTGCCACACGAGTCGTACCAATAGGCATCTTCATTGTTTTCTCCACCACAGCTTTTGTATGCGTGTGATTCACAAGAACAGTCTAAATTTTCATTACTACAGTAAACATCAGTATAAAATCCTTCACTGGTACTGTCATCAAATTCTAGTCCACTTGTTACACATGATTCTTGTACAGTCCAAGAACATGCCGTGTCAAATAATCCTGCTTGCGTTACACAACATCCTTCATTACTTTCAGACGTTTGGGCAAGACATTGTATTTCATCCGTAATGCTGGGATCCCAATAATCTTCATAGTCTTCTGTAGGAAAATATTCTGTAATAAGAAGTTCACACGATGCTTGTGATGTTGAAATAAAAGAGCTTCCAAATTGACAACAGCCAGGCTGACATGAAGAAAGAGTTTCACAAGCAGCACCTTGAAAAAAAGCACTCGTTGAAGAGGCATCACAACTTGCTTGCCCTACAGAATCGCTACATGTTCCATCACTACCATCAACACAACAGCCAACAGAACAATAACTTGTTTGTTCACAGCTTATTGGCGACCATTGTGCTGTAGGATCACAGTTTGCTTGTGTTGTAGGAAAACAATAGCTTCCATCACCATCAAATTGACAACATCCTGTGTCTTGTCCGGTAACAAGAGTAATAAAAAAAAGTGTGAGAAGAGAGGATAATAAAATAAAACGTTGTGATTGAGATAATATAACCATTGACACCCTCTTTTTGCTGCTGAAATGCGTCAATAGGAGAATATAAACATTTCTCTAATCGTGTGCAACTCGTGGAGCAAGAACGAAGCCAAGATTGAGTTTATCTTGAACAAGATAGTCTATACGTAAAGGATAATCATTACCAAATTGCAATTTCACTCTACTTGCAAGTTTGCCACCTTTAATGATTTTTTTTAAGTATTCAATACTATATTTTGCTTTACATTCATCGGGTGTTGTTAATGTTACTTTGGTATCATCTGCTTTTTGTACTTCTGCTGATACATTACTCAAATTGTTTTCTCCTTCTATATGGAATGATTCTCCCATTGCTTTCAAAACAACAGCATCTGCAATGACGTCTGCATCTTGTATTGCTTCATCAAACACAGTACTTGTTGTTTCTACGGTTGCTGCAAAATTTAAGTCAGGAACGCGTTGTTCTTTTTCGTCAATATCTATAAGTGCTAAGTTAAATGTTCGTGTATTATCCCCTTTCAGTTGTACTTTTAATTTGTTTTTTTCTTCATCTAATTCTAATGTTAATATGTCTGAAGGTTTTACTCGTTTTAAGACAGCTTTTAATGAATCTAAACTAACACAAATTTTTTGGGGTTTATCAACGGTGTATTCGCTGAATGCTGAACTAAATAATTTAAAATCTACCATGGCAACGTTTGCCGGGTCCATTGCTACTAGATCTATTTTTTCTGTATCAATACTAAAGCGTACTTCATTGACGATTTCAGAGATGACATTGATAGAATCAACAAGGGTTCTTGGTTCTGCTAGAGTTAATTTCATGGTACGCACTGATGCTGTATATGCAGTTTATAAGTATTCTCGCACGGGAGTATAGTTAATTATAAAGGGTGTCGTTGAGACGGCGAAGAACCTCTAGATCCATGCCCTCAAGGTTTTGGAGAAGTTCTGCATGTAATTCCACGCCTTGTTCATAGGGTGTCATGCGACCGAAGACGCGAAGGACTCCATTGTCTTGGACGACAGGTTTTGGATCTAAGGTAGTAATATTAACGAAGAGTTCGCCACTGCCATCACCGATAAGAAAGCCAGTATCTCGTTGAGAAACAACCGTTCCTGTTATGGCTACTTTAATGTCTGTTGTACTAACAGTACTAATACGTTTTTCTTTGAAGGGTGTTCGGCGAAAGTCTGCCATGATTAGTATTCACGCCATGTGTGGTTGCATTTGACACATTTAAAAAATCGTGTTTCTGCTTCGTCACCAGCGCGTGTTTGAACAAGCCAAAAGTATGCTTTTCCGTGTGAACATTTTGGACAGTCTTCATTGATTTTTGGTAAAACTTCTATTTTTTTATCAACGATATCGACGAGTGCTTTTTTTCCGTTGCCAACTTTTTCTGTGAGAACAATGTTTTCTTTTCTTGTACTAACCCATCCACAGGAGTTGCATGCAAAGACGGTTTTTTTGTCTTCTTTTTTTGGTATGAGCATAGAGCTGCATTTATCACAAAATTTCATAAGACGCCTCCAAGATTAAACAAGTCAACAAACCAAATTTTAACCCATCCTAACAAAGGCAACCTAAAGACAGCTTTGCCGGTACGAGCTACTTGTGCTGCAGTAACTGCTGTATCTTCCCGATGGTTGTTATCTCCTTTAGTTATGAAAGCTTCACCTTCCAGCGCAACGACGCGATGTATGATAGGATTACTATGTAATGATGTTTCGTACACCAGTACGTCGCCCATTTTAATAGATTTAGGTGCTACGCCCTTGAGGAACATGATATCGCCTTTATTAAATCCGTTCGTAAATGCATATTCTGTAAAAAGTTCTTTTGTAATACCCTGTTCTTCGTACCAGTCACCTTGCGTTTCCCACCAAGCGTCAAAGTCTAATCCATTATGTTCCATGCTACCACTAACAACGGCAACTAAGGGAAATGATGTTCCAAGCAATAATCCTAAACCAGGATAGATAATGAATTTTACTAAGATAAATGCTAAAAGAAGGTTAACAAGCCAAGAAGCAAAACTATCATCATACCAGATGAAGTGCCATAATTTTTTAAGAGGGCCTGTGTGTTTCACCGTGAGAATGGTTACAGCGCTTTTGTTTTTTCTTTAATTGTTTTTGCGGCAGTTTTAAGTCGAGCTACTGCGTCAAGTAGTGTTTTCTTGGCATCACCTTTACTTACTTCGAGAGTAAGAATGGGATCGCTTGTGAGGCTGTGTTCAATAGAGTATCCAGCAATGGCAATGCTTTTGTCTTGCCAGAGTTCTTTTTTGAGAACGTTACAAAAGGTGTGGCCTTCGCCGCCAATCTGTATTTTAAGTCGTTGTTTGTCGTTTTCTATTGCTGTGATATCCATTGATGGGCGGTACAATGAGGGCTTTAAAAAGGTTTCTGAGTGTGTCTATTGTGGTTCTAAGCACCAAACGCCAACGTCAACGTAATGAACGTCTTTCTTCCAGAAGGCATAGCCTTTTCCGGGTTGTTTTCTCAAGGGAAATTTATACGTTTTTTTATACGTGATAGACCATCCTTCATCACTAACAAATTGTTCGATGAATCGTTTTGTATCTGCTTTGTGAAATGAATAGATTTTTTGTGCACATTTCATGCCTTGTAATAAGAATGCTTTATCAGCATGGGTTTTTTTAACACCAAATGGTGGATTTTGTAGAATCACATCAACGTCTGTAGAAAAAGAGAGTATGTCTTTCTGAAGAAACGTTGTTGTAAAAGAACACCCAAGTTCTTTCTCAAGGGTTATAAGATTCTTTTTTGTAAGTGCTATTGCATCTGGATCAACGTCTAAAAAGACAACACTCGTAGCGCCTAATAATAATGCTCCAATACCAAAGATACCATTTCCACAGCCTAAGTCTGCTATGGTTTTTCCTTCTATATCACCTTGCATGGTTGCATGCCATAAAAGATCTGCTGCAATGCCTGATTCTGTTTGATATTGTTCAAGAGAAAGATGTTGCTTCGTAAACGTATCTAATTGTGATAAATAAATTTCTAGTTCTTTCTTTTTCATAGAAGTAACCGTTAGTTTCTTTTTTTAAATTTAACGAGGTCACCAACGGTCAAATCCCCATCATGTAAGTTGAAGGGTATACGTGCATCTGAGTCTTCGTAGTTTTCAACGATGTGAATATCTAGTATTCGTTCTATTTTTTGTGCTGTCCTTAAATCGGGTTTCATAAGATTTGCTTCTATTTTATGTATCATACTTGCTTTGAGTCCTGCCATTTTTGCAAAGTCTTTTTGGTGAACATTGCGTTTTTCACGTGCTTGTTTAATTAACAGACCTGCACCTTCTATGACAAAACTTACAGATTCTTCTACATAGATTTTTCGAGGAATACGTGGTCGTTCAGAATAGGATGTAACATTAGACTGTTCAAGGACAACACTGTTACCAAAGGTTTTACATCGTTGACATAATTGGAGTAATGAACCCTCTACAATGACGGGATCAAGCCGTCCAGTAGCAACACCACACATTTCACAATCGTTCATAATAATCACCTATGTGCTACAAACGGGGAACGCAGCACTACCATATGAGAAGCAGAGCTCATTAATTAATGCTTCCTTTTTCGTGAGTCCGGGGAAGACTTTTTTCTCTACAACCAATGAAGGGAACTCTGTAATGCCATAGTTTTCTTTCAAAATCTGTATCATAGGCTCGTCAAAATTGACATCGAGTGAGAAGATAAGGAGTTTATCACCAAAGATATCTTTGAGATAAGTGAGGATATGTCCTTGAGCGCTACAGTCCAAACAGGATTCATCAACTTCATAAAAGAAGAGGATATTGGCAATGTCACTGGGACAGACATTTTGTGCTTCTCGTGCGAGTAACCAGTAGCGTATTTCAGTCAACATATAGTCTCGTTTGATTAAGTTAAAGTCGCCTTCTTCTGATCCTGCCATATAATTTTCTAATTTTATTCGTGAATTTTCAAGATCATAGATATTACGTTCAAGACTACCTAACAAAGCATTACAGTTTTTTTCTTCTTGTCCTGTTAAATAGAGCAATTGCATTTGAAGACTTTCATATTCTATTTGTTGGAGTTCGATGGCATCGCGTGTAAAACCAAGACGTTCTTCACTTAGTGCTGTACCAATAAGTATACCAATAGAAAAAATAATGAATGTAATAAGTAATGCCAAACCATGTTTGCGTACATCAAATTGTCTATTCACACTAAAAGGGTTTTTTTCAGCCATGATATTACCACCGTTGTTTTTTTCCTCGTGCAAGATCTAAGATAACTGACCACCAGACCATGCTTAAGAAAAAGGGATAGATGACCATGAATAATGCACTTGATGTGACACCACTTGCTGTTACACGCTCTTCCGTATATTTAAATGCGTAAATGATCCATCCAAGACCAAAACCAAAGAGAACTAAACTAAAAAAAAGGATCATGTAGTTTGCATCAAGAAAGTGTAATCGTGAAACCCATTGTTCTGAAACGAGACGCATGTTAAAGCTAATGAAACTCATATCATACACATGTAATAAGAATGGTCGAAGCATGTGTTGCCATATGACAAACAACGCAAAGAAGATAGAAACTGTTGCCGCACCTAACACCATAGGTAATTGGAAGAGTCCAAATTCTCCGTATTTTTTTGCAAAGAACATTTTTTTGTATAAGTACAAATTCATTAATGTTCCTTTGTACCATCGATTACGTTGTTGGAACCATGCTTTCATCGTCGTTGGTGCTAGTGTTGTAACACGTGCGTTCATGAGTTGTATAATTTTGTAATTGTGTTTTTGTAGTCGTAAGGCCATTTCAAGATCTTCAGTGAGATTGTCTGTTGCAAAGCCTCCCACTTTACGGAGGATAGATGTCCTATATGCTGCAAAGGGTCCTGGTGTAACATGAATACAATCTAACATGCTCATGACTTTTTTCAAGAAGAAATTAACAAGATATTCCACGTATTGTAAGTGCAAAACAAAGCGTTTAACAGTACGTAATTTCATTAACGGAAGTACCGATGCAACATTTTTATGGCTGAAATAAGGAATCATAATTTTGAGTGTGTTTGGTTTGACGAAACTATCTGCGTCAAGGCAAATGAAGAGTTCTCCTTTTGCATGTTTCAATGCTGTGTTTAGTGCTGATCCTTTTCCTTTGTTAACAGTATGACGAAGGGATTGTATTGAAATATTTTTGAGTGCAGCTGCATGTGTTCGTAAAAATTCTTTAATAACGTTAGGAGTACTATCTGTACTGTGATCGTCAACAAGAATGATGTGGAGTTTTTTTCGTGGATAGTCTAATGCAAGGACAGATTTCAAAGTTGCAACAAGACTTTTTTCTTCATTCCAGATGGGTAATGCAATAGTAACTAATGGCAGACTCTTTGGGAGTTTTCCTGGAGTCTCATCTTTGATTTTATTTTCTAAAATAACAAGTAACCAAAACACTGCGAAGTATGTGGAAATAAAATACATTACCCATATAGCTAAATCAATCATGTGGTAGTATCTCCAAGGACACCAATAACGTTTCCGCGATTGTCGTAGACGTTGGTGTCTTGTTTTTCACCTGTTTCTTCGGGAGTATTTTCTTCTGAAGGTTCTTCTGGTTGTTCTTCTTCATTCGATTCATCGTTTGGTTCTTCAGCGTCTTCTTTAGTCGCAAGTTCTTCTTCGAGTTTATCAATGTGTTCGGGTGTGGTTCCCATTTTCCATGCAACGTTTTTTCGTACGTCATCTTCAATCGCATCAAGGTGTTCTTTGACTTCTTTTTCTGCTACGTCAAAGTATTCAAAGAATTTATGACTTAATTTAAGTAATCGTGATCGTCCAAGTCGTTCTGAACTTACGAGTCCATCATCTTTTAGTTGTCCAACATGATCATAGGCTTTGTTTCCTCTAATTTTAATGATATCACTTTGTAAAACAGGACTTTTGTAAGCAATAACAGCTAGTGTTTTCATGGTTGGCCCATCGAATTCTGTTTCTCCTGCGAGCTTACTGGCAATGAAACTAAATTGTTTCTTAATATTGAGTTTGTAGCGTCCTTCATGTTCTTGGATTTCTAAGGCGCTTGCTCCTGAAGAGTATTTTTCTTGAAGAGCTTTGATGGCTTCAGCAACCATGCCAACACTGCCTAATCCACAGGCTTCTGCGATGGCTTCTGTAGTCATGTACTTGCCAGTAGTATAGAGGACAGCTTCTATGTGTTGCATATCGTCGGGGTTTGCCATGGTGCTTGAAGGGCCGAAATGGTTTATAAACTACTCGCTAACGGCATATCTGAGAATTGTGGCAAAACCGCCAAGTTCCATGAGTTGTTTGCCTTCTCGTGTATCCACGCTAATAGTGGTGATTTCTGTGCTAAATTCTGAGGCTATTTGCTCGAATTCTTCAAAGACTTCTTCGTCTACAGATTCACTAATTAATACTAAGTCTGCTGCGCCCATTTTTATTTTATTGAGAACATCTTGTTTTCCATAGCCCGCTCGACTGGGTGTTTTTGCTAATGTATCAAAGAAGCGTTGCATTATTTTCTTTTCTGCAACGATCATTTCACCTGCAATATCATTTTGGCTTAATTCTACAAGATCATTAAGTCCTGATTCATCAGTATAGGTTAAATCTTTGACGGCAACGATTCTATCTTTCAAGTCTGTATTTAATTCTTTGACAAATGCTTCTTTTGTAGGACCGGGTCCACCAACTAAAATGCCTTTGAGGTTATTTCCATGAGGTAAAAATTCTTCCATAGCACGTCGTGCAATTTTTCTGTAAAAGTCTAATGCCATTCCTTCAATGAGTCGATCGAATCGTTGTGCACTTTGTCCACCTGCTCGAAACTTTCCAGGTACACCTGACGTTAAGTGTGATGTCATGCTAATGCGTGTTCCTTGTAGGAATCCTATACTTGCTTCTCTTCTATCCATCACAATGAGACCGTACAATTCTTTATGTTCCATCATGTCTCTCAGTGGATCGACAACGAAGCGTTGGTCACAACGATACATGCGAATGTTTAAGGGTGATGGAGGTTCAACTGCCCATGCTGCAATGTCTACCTTGTTATCTTGTTGAGAAATATTTCCTGCAAAAACAGCAAGACCATTTTCTGGTGTGCGTTTCATTTCTTTCATTAACCGCACTGCTTTTTCTAACGAAGAAATAACATTACCACGTGTTTTTGCGTCTTTGATATTTTTTGCTGTTCCTTGTTCTTCTTGAAGATGTTGATAAATTTTAGTAAGTTCATAACCAGCAGGAACGTATACACTAACAAACTCTGTATGTCTACCCCGATATTTCTCGAGTTTCTTTACAAGTTTCCGTAGTTCACGTTTGGTATAGGCCATT
>CAZUSA010000006.1:9349-20378 GCA_964622835.1 Candidatus Woesearchaeota archaeon
ATATTTCTCGAGTTTCTTTACAAGTTTCCGTAGTTCACGTTTGGTATAGGCCATTGTGGTAAAAAGATAATTGGTAGTATAAAAACTACACGCTGCTATAAGCTAACAGCAAAGCTTTTTCCTGAAGTTATAGTTGCTTTACACGTCGCTTGAAGGTCGCCTATGCATGATTGGAGAAGGCCCATGTCTTTTTTGGGTAATGTTAGTTTGACTTCTGTTGACAGACTCTTTCCTTGTTCACTTTTGTATTTACGGACGTCAGCTAAAACTTCTATGAACAGATCACCAAGAGCTTCAAGTTTAGCATCATCATAGTCTGGATCGATAACAGGCCAAGAACTTGTATGTAATGAACCATGGGTTTTTGATTCTTTATGATATTGATGGTGTATTTCTTCTGTAATAAATGGTGCAAGGGGTGCATACATTTTTAGCACTGCCATCATCGCTGTTGTTAATGTAAACTGTGCACTTTCACGTGTTTTTGTTCCCCGTTCTTTAGGATTGTATAATCGATCTTTTGCTATTTCTAAATAATTATCACATAAGGTAATCCAAAAGAAATGGTCTACTTCTCGTTTTGCTTGTGAGAATTCATATCCATCAAAGGCTTGTGTTGCATTGTTAATGGCTTTGTTTAATTTTAATAACAACCATTTGTCCATTGTTTCTAGTGTTGTATGATCATGTTTTTT
This sequence comes from Candidatus Woesearchaeota archaeon, assembly GCA_964622835.1. GTDB lineage: Archaea > Nanobdellota > Nanobdellia > SCGC-AAA011-G17 > UBA489 > JABIKK01. The sequence goes on from CAZUSA010000006.1 coordinate 10,045, forward strand.
TGGTAGTGTGTAATCATCTAAATGCATGAAAACAAATTTACTTGCATTCCATAATTTTGTTATTGTTTTTTGTCCGTTCTTTATGTCTTCTTCACGATACCGTAAGTCATCACCAAGTTTTGCTGTTCCCGCCCATAACCGTAATGCATCTGCACCATATTGTTTAAGGATATCTTGTGGTGAAGAGTAATTACCTTTTGATTTTGAAAACTTCTTTCCGTCTGCTGCAAGGACATGTCCTGAAATAAGAATGTTATTCCATGGAATTTTTTTATGATGGTATAGTGACTGTACAACTGTATAGAAAGCCCATGTCCTAATGATATCATGTGCTTGCGGCCGTAACGAACAAGGGTGGTGTTTAAAGCCAACGTCGTACCCACCTTTTCCTACCCAGTCTAGGATTATTTCTGGCGAAACAGAACTGGTTGCCCATGTATCCATAACATCTTGTTCTGGTATCAAATTCTTTGGATCACCTTTGTATTTCTTCGGTGTTGTCTGTTCAGGATCTAAAGGAAGTTCTGAAGGATCTGCAAGAATGATTTTGCCTGTGTCTTTTTCAAACCATACAGGGAAGGGAACACCAAAGTGGCGTTGTCGTGAAATACACCAGTCCCAATTGAGATTTTCTACCCAATGAACATAGCGTGTTTTCATATGTGCTGGATACCATGTTATTTCGTCTGCTGCTTTGAGCAATTCTCTTTTTTTATCTAAAACACGAACGTACCATTGGAATGTTTTGAGGTATTCAACTTCTGTCCCACATTTATCATGGACGTTAACGGGATGTTTGATTGTTTCTTGTTTTGTTATGATCTTTTTTTCTTGTAAATCTTTGATGATTGCTTTTCGTGCTTCGTTAATACGTAATTCTTTGTATGGTCCTGCAAGATCATTGAGTGTTCCATTGTTGTTAAAGATAACACGTAATTCTAAATGATGTTTATGCCATTTTTCTACATCTTCTTTATCTCCAAACGTACAGACCATCATGAGTCCTGTTCCTTTTTCTTTGTCAACACTCTCATCAGTGAGTATAGGAACTTCATAATCAAATAAGGGTACTGTGGCAAATTGGTCTTTGAATCCTTTGTACCGTTTGTCGTCAGGATGGTGGAATAAGGCTACGCATGCAGGTAACAATTCTGGCCGTGTTGTTGCAATCGTTAGTTTTTTACTGCCAGACATGAACGTAAGTTCATTAAAAGAGGATTTTAATTCTTGATTTTCAAATTCTGCTTGAGCAATGGCTGTTTGACAAGAAACGCACCAAGAAATAGGTGTTTCTGATCGGTAAATATGACCTTTGTTGTATAAATCAATAAATGATGCTTGCGATGTCTGTTGACAGTACGGGCTAATGGTTGAATAGGGTGTTGAAAAGTCACAAGACATACCTAAGTTAATCCAGTCTTGTATGAATCCTGGTTGTATTTCTTTAATCGTTTTCGCACAGAGTTTTACAAAGTCTGCTCGATCCATTTTTTTTGAACGAACTTTTTTTAGTTTTTCAACGAGTCGTTCTGTAGGTAATCCATTGTCATCCGTTCCAAAAGGATAGAATACATTGTTTCCTTTCATGCGTTGATAGCGAGCAATGAAATCTTGTTGTGTATAAGAAAAGGCATGACCTGCATGCATTGCTCCACTAACAGTTGGTGGTGGCATGTCAATAACATATGGTGTTTTTTTACTTTTTTTATCAAAAGCATACAGTGTTTCTTTCTGCCATTGTTTAGCCCAATGCTTTTCAGAAATAGTATGATCATACTTTTTTGCCATTTCATGAGCCATACGTAAACTGCCTTTTAATGAGTTTTAAATACCTTTCCCTGAAATAAGAAGTGGGACGAGGGTGATTTGAACACCCGACACCTAGATCTTCAGTCTAGTGCTCTCCCAGGCTGAGCTACCGTCCCGTGTCTCTGAGTTTCTGCATAAAAGGATTTTATAAGGTTTTGCTCTGAGAGAAAGCTTTATTAACATTCTACGGATTAAACATTCTATGCAAAAAAGAAAGAGAGGTGCAGTAGAACTTTCTATCACAACGATTGTTGTTGTTGTTATGGGCATTACTATTCTTACGTTAGGTCTTCAGTGGATTACAAATACAATGAAGGGTATCTCTGATGAGACTGATAGTTTACAGCGTATTACGCAGAATCAAATTTTAGAAATTTTTGAGAATACGGATAAGTCTATTTCTACGATTTCTAAAACATATCCTGTGAAGAAGGGTAAAACATTAACTGATTTAGAGATATATTTGCGTAATAATATCTATCCCGGTGCGGAACATACGTTTACGTATAGCTTTTTGTTATTATCCCACCCACCTGCTGTACAACCTGGTGAAGTGATGAGTCGTATGAGTTGGGTACAATCACCGATTACTATTGCGTCTGGTGAAGCGTATAGTGATGTTGTATTATTCGACACAAAAGGATTACCTATTGGATTGTATAAATTTGAAGCAGAACTACAGTGTGCTGATCCTGGATGTAATCCTCCTGATCCTAAGCATCAGTTTATTGTTACAATCATTTCTTAGGCTAAAGATTAATATAGTCTTATTCTTGTTGTTTTTCTATGACCTTACAGATCTATAATACGTTAACGAAGAAGAAGGAAGTCTTCAAACCTATGAAGAAAGGTGCTATTGATATGTTTGTGTGTGGCCCGACAACGTATGGATTGGTTCATATTGGCAATGCTAAGACGTATACGCAGTTTGATATGATTGTGAAATATTTGCGTCAGAGAACATTTGACGTGAAGTACGTTCAAAATATTACGGATATTGATGATAAGATTATCAATAAAGCAAAAGAAGTAAAGAAGGAACCGTTAGTGCTATCTGAAGAGTTTACAGAAGATTACATGAAAGATATGGAAAACATTGGTAATGATGCTGTTTCTGAATATCTTAAGGCAACGGATCATATTCCTGAGATTATTTCACAAGTAGAACGATTATTACAAGGAAATACTGCCTATCAAATTGATGATGGTATTTATTTTGATTTGAGTAAAGATACTGATTATGGCAAATTATCTGGCCGTACGAGTGTTAAAGAAGAAGATGCGACGTCACGTATTGATCACAGTGAGGAAAAACGTCAACGTGGTGATTTCTGTTTGTGGAAGTTTGCTAAAGATGGTGAAATTTCTTGGGATGCTCCGTTTGGTAAAGGTAGACCAGGTTGGCATATCGAAGATACGGCTATTACAGAAAAAGTGTTTGGTCCTCAGTATGATATTCATGGTGGTGCTGTTGATTTAATTTTTCCACATCATGAAGCAGAGATTGCACAGATGGAATCTATTTCAGGCAAGAAACCGCTGGTAAATTATTGGATGCATACAGGTTTTTTACGGATGAAAAAAGCGAAGATGTCCAAGTCTGTTGGCAATATTATTACATTACGTGATGCTGTTGACAAATGGGGTAAAGAAACGGTACGATTTTTATTTTTGTCATCACATTATAGAAATAGTTTAGAATTTTCAGAAGAAATTGTTGATCAAGCGAAGAATGGTTTGGAACGAATAAATGTGTATATTCAAACGTTAGATAAAAAAGATGATCATGATTTACTAAAGAAAAAGAAGGAAGCATTTTATGCGGCAATGGATGATGATTTTAATACGCCCAATGCCTTTGCTATTTTATTTGATTTGGTAAGCATTGGAAATAAGGAACAGATTGGCGGTCCTGAAACGAAGGCATTTTTCAAGGAAATTAATGAAATTTTTGATATGTTTACCTTTGAACAGAATATTCCAGAAGCAATTATCACACTTGCTGATGAACGTGAGTCTGCACGTAAAGAAAAGAACTGGAAGCGTTCTGATGAGCTTCGTGATACCATCCTAAAGAAGGGTTTTATCATTGAAGACAAAGCTGATGGCTACAATCTCAAGAAGGCTGTATAACAACTTCTTCGAACAAAAAGGCTTATAAAACATATTTTGTCCACTTGGTGCACGATGGCATCTGTATATACACAAAAGCCCCAAGAACTCATAAAGAAGGCAGCTGAAGCACTCCAAGAGAGTATTAAGACTCCTGAGTGGGCTCGTTTCGTCCGTACAGGGCATGGTAAAGCGAATACGCCTGTTCAGAAGAATTGGTATCAATTACGTGCTGCATCGATTTTACGTAAGGTGTACATGAATGGTCCGATTGGGACGGCAAAATTAAAGAAAGTATATTCACATAAGAAAAATAGAGGGCATAGACCAGAAATTACAACCCAAGGTGCTGGTAAGATTATTCGTACAGCATTACAACAGTTGGAAAAGGCTGGGTATGTTGAGCAAGCAGAAAAGGGTGTACACAAAGGTCGTGTAGTAACATCTAAAGGAAGAAGTTTTCTTGATACATTAGGTAAATAAAATGGCACGTGTAAAACAACCGGCAAAAAAACAACGAATGGCAAAGCGATTATTGCAAACACGTTGGGCGCCGTTTTGGACTGTTCCTAAGATTTATGGCACAGGTCGTCGTGTACACATGGGTCGTCATACCACAGTTAAGCGTTCATGGCGTTTTGGTAGGAGAATGAAAATATGAAAGGAACCGAAGCTGAATATATTATTCCTTTGCGCAAGGAAGTTCGTAAAGTACCCAAGTATGATCGTACAAAAAAAGCAGTTCGTGCTGTTCGCGCATTCTTAGAACACCATACAAAGTCTGAAAATGTTTGGTTAGGGAGTGAATTAAATAGAAAATTACAAGAGAATGGTCGTAAGAATGTTGTTCCTCGTATTCATGTAGATGTTGTTAAAGATGAAGAAACCTACAAAGCAGAATTACATGGTTTTCCTATTGAGTTAGAAAAAGAGAGAAAGGCAAGAGAAGAAGCAAAGAAGAAAGGGAAACCAATTCAAGAAAAGAAAGTAGATGTAAAAGAAGAGAAGAAAGAAGCTGCAAACATCGTTGAAACAACAACGCCAAAAGAACCAGCAAAAGAAGTTCCTGCTCCTCAAAAGAAAACAACAAAGAAAGTAGCTGAAAAACAACGTCACGAATCTATTGTTGCTAAAGCTGAAAAGCCAACGAACGAAAAAAAGAAATAATTTCTACCAACTCGGTGGTCCAAATTTACTCATTGTTTTTTTAGGTTGTGTGACAGGTATATTTTGTTGTTTTCCTTTTTTCCCAAACTGCGTCATGAGTAATATTGCTATTAATGCTACAACTGCTGTGATAAGACCTACCCATATCCAAATACTGATACCTTTTTCTTCTGTGATAACGGTTGCTCCACCATAGCCACCACTTGATCCTGTATTGGAGGAACTTCCTGTTGATCCTGACCCACTGCCTACACCTGTTGATGAGCTTGTTGTCGTAGTTGTTGTAGTGGTTCCACAGTCTGTTGGACAAGCAAAGACTGATTCTGTTGATCCACAGACTCCATCTCCACAGACAGATTGTTGTTGATTGTTGTTATTGTTATTGTTATTGCCACTATCGTCATCATCACTATTATCAGAGTCGTCTCCTTCTCCAACGTCTACTTCTATTTTTGCGTCTTCATCATCTTGGTCTACTTTGAGTGATTTAATGTTAATATCATAATCATCATTCCCATTAAGATCTAAATTGATGAGATCACCTTCTTCTTCAATACTAAAGCTACTAAAGTCTGCGTCTGTTGATTTGAAACGTAATTTATCACTACTAAAGATACGATCTAAACGAATGTGATATTCATTGGCAAGTCCTTTGATGACGAGCATATCATCTTCTTCCATAGTAAATTTATCTGCATCTCCATCATCGATGTCAAATTCAAATTCTGTTACTGTAGTGTTTAATGGAACACAAACACCGCTGGTACAAACATTGCTGCCGGCACAATCACTGTCAACCGAACAACTCGTACCACCAACACATTGGTTTGATGAACATGTTGCATTACCTGAACATGCACCGCAATTTAATGTTGTTCCACAACCATCACCGATACCACCACAGACTGCATTAAGATCTGCACAGGTGCTTGGCGTACACGTTCCTGTTCCTGTACACACATTATCTGTACATGTTTGTCCTAGCGCGCAGGTTCCGCAGTCAATGAGTGCACTACACCCATCAGTAACGTTACCACAATTTAAATTCACATCATCACAAGCATTAGTAACATTGAATGGCGTACACGTTCCAGGCGCACAGATGTTTGCTGTCCCACCGGCACCACAAGATTCACCTGCAACAGTACAGGTTCCACAATTCAATGTCGTTCCACAACCATCATCGACAGTTCCACAGTTAAGACCCAGATCTGTACAGGTGTTTGGTGTGCAAATAGTTGTATCATCGACGCACATAAAGGAACTATCACACATTTTTCCAGGCGCACACGTCCCACAAACAACAAGCCCACCACATCCATCGGTTGCATTACCACAGGCCATACCCAAACAGGCAACGGCATCAGTAAGTGGTGTACAGGTTCCAGGCGCACAAACATTGGGTGTCCCACCGGCACCACAAGACTCACCAGTTAAAGTACAGGTTCCACAATTAACAGTATTGCCACAACTATCAATAACAGTGCCACAGTTAAGACCTGCAGCAGAACAATCAAAGGGTGTGTCACAGGTACTTGTTTGTTCATCTGTGAAAAACGCTAGGGTAGGTTTTATTTGACTATCAGGATAATCAACAGTAACACTCGTCGAATCTGTAGACGATGAACCATATAAGAAGGTTGCACCATAATCAGTAACGCCTGCAGGGGACCCACCAATGCCAAGAGGTTGCAATCCACAAGTACTACTAACAGTTGAACTAAAATCAAGCACACCTGCCGTTTCATCAAGAGTAAAGGTTGTTAGTTCTTCAGCGCAAACAGGGAAAGGTCCAATAACAGGTGCTATAACATCGCCAAGAATACTAACAATGGTGGGGTTACTTCCACTACCTGTTTGGTAACTAAGAGTAAATGATTTTTGTATGGTTACTCCTGCCGTTTCTTGATCAGTACAATCAATAAAATCAAACGTTGTTGTATCACCAAGTTGTAAGTTTGTAAGGGTTTCTTCAACAGGCGTACATCCATCAATGTACACTTGAACATATGCTAAATATGCTTTATTGTTTATGAGTGTCAATGATGCTTCTGTTTCAGTAAAATCAAAAGCAGAACAAACAATTGCAGGATCATCCAAAGAACAATCAGGCAGTGTTGCTTGCAATGTAGAATTGTGACCAAAAGCTTCATAGGGTGTAGTCAACGTAAATGGAAGAGTAGAAGAGGTAAGGGTCATCAACGTGTTATCCCAATCACTGGTTGCACTTGTCCATACACCACCAAGAGATTCATAACCATTGCCAAGATCAAGAACGCCACCACCCTTAACGGTAAGAGAGGTTTCACCAGCAACAACACCATCAGCATTAAGATCTATGGCTAGTGGGGGGACTATGGTGCCAGTAGTACCAGAAATAGTAGCAACATAAACGATATGTGAATATCCATTATAGATAAACAAACCTTCTGCAAGAACACCAGGCAGTGTAGAAGGTCCAAGAGCAACAACAGTGGTTTTAGGAGCGCCTGAAACGAGCGTAGTAAAAGTTACTTGATTTGTCAGAGGATCATAAGAATCATAACGGTGGACAGAGCCAATTTCATCACCATCAAGAAGATCATTAGCATCTCCATTCAGGATAAAGGAGTCACCCGCACCAATAACATAAAGATCAGGAGGTTGCACAGGGTTACCACTTCCATCGATGGCAGGTGGTGCATCAATGAGTCCTTCAAGGAAGACAAGACTGTCACTTCCAGAACCAAAGTGAAGACCACCAACAGTAGTAAGATAGGGCACTGTATACGTTACATCAGCAGCATCAGTAAAGGTAAGTGTATAGGTATCATAACCAACAGCGTCAATGGAAAAAGGCGTTCTTGTCTGCTTTGTTCCATCATATGTCATATTAAAAGAACCAGGAAGTATTTTTGGTGTAGATAACACTTCAGGCAAACTCATCTGCGGAGATAATATAAGTGGTGTATCAGGAACAATCCTGTAAGCAAGAGAATGAAGAGTAAATGGTGTTGTTGTTGAACCAACCACCACTTCAGGTGTTGCATTAATGTGAACAAAAGAAGTATCAAGAACAAGACCGTCAATCTGTAAACCGCTTGGTGTGAAACCATAATCATTTGAGAGAGGTCCATCTTGGACATCACCATCATTAAGTTGTAAGTGTGTTCCACCAAGATAAAAATCAATATCCCCAACATTACTAGATCCCCCAGCAACAGTAGTTACTACACCATCATTAAGAGAAATTTGCCGTAGTTTGAAATTGCCCGTATCATAAACATAAAGACTATTCGTTGAAGCATCAAAAGCAATTGTTGTTGGTGAAGAAAATTGAGCTACTGTACTACTACCATCCATATAACCAGGTGTTCCAACACCGGCAATGGTCGTTACGACACCACCAATGAGTTCAAGTGACGGAGACGGAGAGAATGTTGGAACAATTTTTCGAATAACATGATTATTGGTATCGGCAACATAGAGGTTACCATTATTATCCAGGGTAATTCCTTGGGGGGCATTGAAGGCAGCATTGCCATCAGCACCATCAATATAACCAGGAACACAATTACCTGCAACTTCTATAAGTTGTAGTCCGGAAACCAAACCAATACAGGCAGAACCAATGTCATTACAATGTTTACCATAAGCACGAATCATATTGTTACCTGTATCAGCAAAGTACTCGTAACTAGTAGTTAGATCTCTCAATCCTGCAGTTGTATTGCTCATAGCAAAGTGGTCGACAGCATATTGATGGTCATTACCGATATAGTGGTTGGGTGCATCTTCACCACAATCTAAAGAGGTGTCTGCAGTTCGACCAGGCAAGGGATTAACTTTCCAAAGCCCATTGTTTAAACCACCTTGATTTTCTACCTTTTTAAGTTTGGTATTACCATTGTCAAAAACATAAAGACTATCAATTAAGGAAGAGGATCCTTGTTGAATGTATAAATCCTCAGGTGAATTAAACGCTGCAGTTAATGCATCCATATCAGTTGAGCCATCACCAACACTATCACCAAGAGTACCAGTACCTGCAATGGTAGTAACAATTGCTGTGGGATTTGAAGAATGAAGAGAACCACTAACGTTGAGTTGGCGAATAACATGATTGCCTGTATCTGCAACATAGAAGAGGTCTGGTTCTGCAAGACTTTGTACAATACCGCGAGGATTATTAAACAATGCAAAATTTCCCGTACTATCTTCATAATCTGGAGGACTATTCGGATCTCCCGCAAGAGTATAGATCATCTGAGCAGAGGAGTTAAGGACACGAATAGCATTATTTGTTGTGTCTACAAAAATAATGATACCATCTTCAAGTGCTAAAGAGTGACTTTCACCTAGAGGGGTGGTTGATGCAAGACCACTTATTGTACTCGGGGGGGGTGTAGAATTGCTTTCCACTGTATTAAGAACAAACGGAACATTATTAGAAAGGAAGGTTGTTTCTCCTTCATTAAGGGTAAAAGTAACATCATTAAAGTCTCCACCACTTACACCAAAGGTTACTTTAGGAAGAGGGTTCAATACAACATTAGTTATGGTAACTTCATAATCTTTGTTATTGGAAAGGTAATTACCTGTATCACCAAGGCTTAATGTTTCTTGCAAGTCGGGATACAAAAGATCCATTGATATGCTTGTTGTAGTACCAGAAACCGCGCTTGTTGCTGCAATAATAACATAATCTTGTGCACCAATTGAAACAGTTGTACCTATAAGATCAGTAAGGACACCATCTTGATCAACCAGAGTAGTAAGTCCGTTGTTAAAAAGAAGTTCGTATTCAAAGAATGCATCACTTGGTGTTATAGTGCCTGTTGGTTTCTTTAATGTTAAAATATCTTCAAAGGAGTCTGCCACAGAATACACATAATCAGTAATGAATTGGCTGTTGATGGTTTCTACACCGTTAATGAATTTAGAAAAAGAAAGGGTTTGTGTTGTTGTTCCATCACTTGAACTAAATCCGGTGTTTGTTAGTGCATTTAATTGTTGCACATGATTTCGTAAAGGATTACGCAATTGTACGGAAGTAACATATTGATCGATAGGCGCACTGCCACTTCCTGCGTTGATCGAATATCCTGTGATATGTTGTCCTGTCGTGTGGATTGGGTCAAAAATAACATCTGACGTAAGAGGCCCATCAGCGAAGAAAACAAAGGATACAGCAAGGAGAAGGAGCACATTTGTGAGAAGAGCACTATGATTGACACCTTGTTTTTTTAGTAGCTGAATAATAATCA
>CAZUSA010000007.1:0-19308 GCA_964622835.1 Candidatus Woesearchaeota archaeon
AATACCCATGATTGTATAGTCTTTGGAAGAACTATTTAAAGGTTTATATAAAACAGAAAAAATGATATAATAACCTTTAAATAATGCTGTAGGGTGGTCGATTATTATGGAATCATCCCCTACAACAATTGATCGTGAAGTGCTGAGAACGATGGATCGATTTGAACGAAGAGACAAAAGACGTTTGTCTGCATTGTTGCTTGCAGCGGCAGTTGCTTTGCCTTTTATGACAACAGCGACAGCAACAAGTTGTGTTTTGGAACGTACGGAAAGAACGTTGGGTTACCGAGCTGCTGAAAGACAGGCGCGTGGAATATTGGATAAGCACGACAGTGCAATGGGTGTTGCATTGTATGGTGGGGCTCTTGTTGTTGCTCAAAAGTATTTAGACAGGCAATAAGTTCGTTCTTTATAAATTCTGTTTCTACTGGATAGGTATCCTATAAGTTTATATACAAGTTTGTCGTATCAAACGTATGCTTAGTCACAGTAACTATACTACAAGTAATAGACATACTGTGAAGAAGATTCTTACTAAAACAATTACCTTCAGCTAATTCGGCTCAAGTTGCTTGTTAAAAAATAAAAACAATTTGGGCCTAAAACTTCTCGAAGAGATCCTTTATCGAATTTAAACTATACCTGGAGGAAAAAAATATGGATCAATATCAAGCTATGGGAGAAATGCTCCCCGATCAAATGTTACGATCATGTCGTCGTTGTGACGATCAGACACGTCAATACCGGTTGAGTGAACCGCGTGTGGAAGATGAACTCTTAGTTGCAGAGTTTGAATGCGTAGAGTGTATGGAAATGACAACAGTTATCATTGACCCTGTTAATGTATGGGATGAAGTTGAAGCACTGGTTGATGACAAACGAGATCATACTAAAGCAGTGTTGTAATAATTTCCTTATATTCGGGAAAGTACGTGCTAATGATAGACACGTCGAACGTTGAAAGAATAGATTCTTTTGGTTCTCTTTTGAGTAGGAAGTGAAAGGATTGCCCGATAAGATGTTCTTTACTGCATATTTTATGCGTTAATGTTTCCCATAGTTCGTCAGTTAATGTGACGGTATGTGTTGTTTGACTTGATGTTTCATGAACAAGAACAGAATACGTATTTTCTTTTGTATGCGTAACAGTTATGGTGGTCATAAACAGATTTTTGGTGGATTTTTTAGAAGTATTTCAAGGATAGTTAATGCATCAGTGATATCATGTTTGCATGCAATGCTTGTTGTGCTATGAATGTTTCGAACAGCAACACCAACAACTGTGCAGGGTATACCACCTTTTGATACACTCACGTTTAATGCATCTGTCGTTCCAAAGTCACTCACATCTTGTTGTAACGTAATGTCCTTTTTCTTTGCTATAGCTAGTAACCAATCATTGATGCATTTTGTTGTGATCATTTCTGCGTCTTTCATAACTAAGATTGGTCCGTGAGCAATGCATTTTCCTACGGCTTTTGGTTTTGCATCGTCTGATTCGGTAACGTCAATGATAATAGCATAGTCAGGGTCAATGGAGTAGATAGATGTTTTTGCACCGTGTAATCCTATTTCTTCTTGCACGGTAAAGACATAGTAAATTTCTGCTTTGCTTGTCTTGAGTTTCTTTGCAAGTTCTATGAGCATGTAACAGCCAACGCGATCATCAAGGGCTTTGCCTGATATTAAGTGGTTATCACCAAGTTCAACGAAGTCACGTATAATGTTTATGTAATCTCCTGGTCGAACGCCTGCTTTTTCTGCTGTTTTTTTATCCATGCCAATGTCAACGTATAAGTCGTCAATGAGGGGTATTTTTGTTAGTTCTAATCCGTCTTGTATGTCTCTCGTTGTAATAATGCCTTCTAGTTGTTCATTGGTACTTGTTGCAACTTGAACGCGTTCACCTAATAATACAACAGGTTCAACACCACCAATGGGAGAAACAAAAACTTTGCCATCGGGATCGACGTATTTTACCATGGCACCTATTTCGTCCATGTGTGCTGCTAACATGACGCTGGTTCCTTTGCCTTTTTTTCGTGCTATAAGGTTGCCAAATTTATCTGTATACAATTCGTCAACGTAAGGTTTAATGTGTTTTTTTATTATTTCTCTGACAGCTTTTTCATTGCCACTTTGGCCATGTGCTTCACTGAGTTGTTTTAGGAGTTCCATTTATGCCTCGACGTATGCTGTTGGTTTTCCGCAACAGACAGGGACGGGTTGATCGCTGCCACATAAGTCGCAGGTAACAACGTTGTTTTTTATGTGTACTGTGCCTTTTTTGCAACAGAGTGGTAATTTGATGTCCGTGGTGCAGAGTGTGCACTTGAAATCCATACTATGATTGTTGTCGGACAGAATCCATCACCTCTTTGCTTGTGAACGGTTGAAGTTATTTAAATGTTGTGTTGAACGTCCCAAGGCAAATACATATTTTTTTAAAGGGGTATTTGGATAATTGGTGCATGGAAGAAATAACAAAAGATACGTTTCAAGAGAAGGTTCACAATAGTGAGAAGCCTGTTGTTGTTGATTTTTGGGGTGAAGGCTGTCAACCCTGTGTGAAGTTAGCTCCTGTGTTTGAGAAAGTTGCTGAAACGTTAAAAGATAAAATTGATGTGTTTAAGATTAATATTGTTGGTAATGCTGAGATTTTTGCAGAGTATGGTGTCGCAAGTGTGCCTACGTTAGTTGTCTTTAAGAATGGTGAACCTGTTGCAAATAACATTGGGTTTATTGAGGAAGAAGCGTTACAATCATGGATTGAAGCTGCGTTATAGTTTATTTTTAAATGGTTTATGAGTGTGTATACATTTGGTGTGGGAAAGCTTAAATAAAGTTAGATAGCTTCGTTGCAGTAATGGAACGCAAAGCAGTACAAGAGGAAACAAGTGATGAACAAAAAAAAGTAACACTGACATTATCTTCACAAACAGAGTCTTCAATTCGTACGTTAATCACAAGTGCTTATAGACAGGGGTATGACATTGTTACCGTGCAGTTTGATGATCCTGAAAAATTGAGAATATTGGAAGGAGTTGTTGAAAGAAATTTAATTGGTTTTGAAGTAACAAAAAAAGAAAGTAATACGTGTACTGTTGAATGTGTTGCTGAACTGACAAAGGAACAGTTTGATCTCAGGTTTCCAAAAATATTCTTACATATTAAAGAGTTATTTGTTGTTGTGCGTGCCTGTGCAAAAAATCGTTCACAAGAAGGTCTTAATGAGATAAAAACTATTGAAGCACGTATTCAGTCGTGTGATAATTTATGTCGTCGTGTTATGAAAAAACATCAGTTGTTTACAGATAATGCATATTCATATTGGGTGTTCAGGTCGTTGTTGATGCATGGGCAACGTGAGATTTATCATGCAATTCAAAGAGCGGAGAGGGTGTGGAGTGATGGTGCATTATTGTTATTGCTAAGTGCTGAAGAAATGTTTTTGTTGTTAGAAAGGGCATATAATGGGAAAGATATTGAGGGATTGGGTGTAGTCCATGATCAGGAAAAAGTAACTATTTATGAGGAGGGGTATCCCTTATTAGAAAATATTCCTCAAGGTGAGGCTGGTGTGCGACATCATTTACTTTCAAGTGTTCGACAATTTTATTTAGCTAATAGTCCCTTAACGGCATTTTTATTAACACAATCTTAGAGAAAATACGCTATAGGTTGGAAGCTTTATAAATCATTTAGGGGGTATAGAAGTATGGCTCGTCGTATTGCAATTATTGAAGATGATAAGTGTCATCCTGAAAAATGTGGGAATTACTTATGTATCCGGTTATGTCCTGTTAATCGTGATGGTGATGAGTGTATTGGTAAACATCAAGTAACAAAGAAAGCGACGATTGTTGCTGATTTGTGTACCGGCTGTGGTATTTGTCCGAATAGGTGTCCGTTTGATGCGATTCATATTATTAATTTGCCTGAAAAGTTATCTGGTCCACCATTACAGAAGTTTGGTGATAATGCGTTTGAATTGTTTAATGTGCCTGTAGTGAAGAAGGGTATTGTCGTGGGTATTATTGGTCGTAATGGTATTGGGAAGTCTACTGCGTTTGATATTCTTGCAGGTAAACTCTTACCGAATATGGGCGATACGTCGTTAGCATTGTCTGAGGAAAATAAGAAAACGTTACAACAGAGTATTATGACAAAATTTGGTAAGACGCAGTTAGGAGAATATTTTCATCAATTATTTGATGGGAAGATTATTGTGTCCTATAAGCCGCAACGTATTGAGTTGTTATCAAAAATTCTGAAGGGTACGGTTAAAGAATTATTGTATAAGATTGATGAGCGTAAGAAAGTTGATGAGTATGTTAAATTGTTGGGTGTTACTAAAGTGTTGGATAATGATGTTGCTGATTTGTCTGGTGGTGAATTACAAAAGATTGCTATTATTGCTGCTGCAGTAAAGAAGGCAGATGTGTATTTCTTTGATGAACCGTCTTCATTCTTGGATATTACGTCGCGTATTGCTGCTGCCCGTTTGATGCAGTCGTTAAAGGAAGATGGTGCGTCGGTTATGGTTATCGAACATGATTTGGCAACGTTAGATTATATTTCTGATGAGATTCAAATTTTGTATGGTGAGCGTGCGTGTTATGGTGTGATGTCTATTTCGAAAGGTGTAAAGAATGGTATTAATGATTATTTAGAAGGGTATTTGCCGGAAGATAATGTGCGGTTCCGTGAGTATAAGATTCAGTTTGCTCGTTCAATTAAAACATTGGATCCTAATGCAGAAACGTTAGTGTCATACAAGGGATTAACAAAAGCGTTTGAACATTTTTCATTATCGGTTGGTGAAGGTGAAATGAAACGTGGTGAAGTAGTTGCGATTATGGGTGCTAATGGTTTAGGTAAGTCTACATTTGTGAAGATGTTAGCGAATGAACTAAAGCCTGATGCTGGTGCAATTACGTTGAGTAAAGAAGAACCGTTAACCATTGCGTATAAGCCACAGTATCCTGAACCTGAAGAAATGACGGTGCAAACCTATTTGGAAAAGCATGCGGGTAAGGAAATGGACTCTGGGTGGTATAAACAGAATATTTTGGAAAAGTTAAATGTTAAATCATTATTAGAACATTCAATGCGTCAATTGTCTGGTGGTGAATTGCAAAAGGTTTTTGTTGCTGGTTGTTTATCGTCTGGTGCTGATTTGATTGTTCTTGACGAACCATCGGCGTTTGTTGATGTTGAAGATCGTATTTTGTTAGCTGAAGTGATTAAAGAGTTTACGCAGAAAAAAGAAACGGTTACTGTTGTTGTTGATCATGATGTGCAATTTACTGAGTATTTGGCTGATAAGATGTTAGTCTTTGAAGGTGTGTCTGGTAAGAAGGGTTCTGTTATTGGCCCGTGTGATCGTCAAGAAGGAATGAATCGTATTTTAGAATCATTGGAAATTACGTATCGTAAGGATCCTGAAACAAATCGTGCACGTATTAACAAACCTGATTCACAATTAGATAAAGAACAAAAACGTTCTGGTAAGTATTATTATATTTAGTTCTTTTTAAAGAAGAGAGTAATGTTTAAATAAAACGTCAACGTTGGTATATGTAGTGATAGGTATACTATGGTAATTACAAATCCTGCATTACGGTATTTTTGTTCTCAGGGTATTATGGAAAAAGAAGTGAATTTTTTGATGCATCGTAGGGGGGCTTCTTTTGAAGATGCACAAGATGCTGTGCAAAATGCTGGTTTGGAGTTATTGAGAAAAGGTCCGCCGGGAAATGAGTCCAACATTGGAGGGTATGTTGCAAGGGTTGTCTATTGTTGTTTGTTAAAAATTTTTCGAGAGAGGAGATTAAAGAAAAGTGTATTAGATCGTGCAAGTTCTTTGGGTGATAGGGTGAACATAGGTGATCTGCGAACGCAAGAACCTGATAGTATTGTTAGTCGTGCAGAAGAGGAATATCTTGTAAGAACGAGTGGACCTATACGCGGTGCTATTGATAGATTGTGTCCGTCTCGACAACGTATTGCATGGTATCTTGGTGAAGGGTTTGATGCGGAAGAGATTGCCGAACGTGAAGGTATTTCTAAAATTGCAGCAACAACAAAGATATGTAGGACAAGGCAAGGGATTGCAAAAAGGTTGGGTTTAAGAGGGATGCGACTTGATGGGAAGCATTGCCATGCATATCTTTTGCCAGCAGTCTTAGAAGATAATTGAAAGAAAATACATGTTACAGTGTAGGTAGCTGTATTATCTGATTTGTGGTTGTGCTCGTCCTATAAGGAGGATGTCTGAACTGGGAACAACTCTTGAAGGACCATATTGATTGACAGCTTCAACAAGTGATGCTGAATAGGTTGGGTCACCCATAGTACATCCGTGAATAACAACGACATCTGATCGTTTAAATCCTTGGGCTGGTAAATCATTGCGAACAACAGCAACACGTAAGTCACTTTCAAGTTTGCCTATTTTTCGATATCCTATCATGCCTTTGAGAAGGTCTGTAGGTCCTTGGGGAAATAATTCAGCAAATGCTTCTTCTCCGGGGGTTAGGCCGTGATTTAGGAATCCTCGATGTGCATCTCTGTGTCGTTGTTGTCTTTCCGTTGGATCTCTGTCTGTAGTCATTGTATTTCGTTTGCTTTCTATTCGATTTATAAGGTTTGTCATATGTGTTAGAATGTATACTCACTATTGCTCATATCTTTATATAGGTGGACTGTTTTATTTTCTCTGAAACTACTAGATGTAGTGGTTTGATCATATAGATACTACTAGATGTAGTATTACTGGAAAGTAATAAAGATGCGTTGTCCCTATTGTTTGTTTGAAGAATCTCGCGTATTAGACAGCCGAGAAACCACTCAATCCGAAACAATTCGACGTCGTCGTGAGTGTATGAAATGTGATAAGCGCTTCACAACCTATGAACGTATTGAAACAGCATTACGTATTATCAAAAAAGATGGGACAATTGAACAATATGATCGTGATAAACTTCAACGTGGTATTTTACGTTCTTGTGAAAAACGACCAGTCACTATTGAACACATAGAAAAGGGACTCAATCGTATTGAAGCTAAATTACGGAATAAAAACACGACAGATATTCCATCAAAAATTGTAGGAGAGTTAGCAATGCGAGAATTAAAGAAATTAGATAAGATTGCTTACATCAGATTCGCATCAGTGTATAAAGACTTCGAAGATATCGCGTCTTTTGAAACTGAAATTATAAAACTAAAGACATAGGGGTGCACAATATATGGAAACAAAACAAGAAGGAGCAAAACAAGCATTAGAGCAAGGAGAGGGATTTTCGGAAAATCTTAATTTTTCAAATAACGCGTTACAAGTGTTAGAACGAAGATATCTTTTACGAGATGTAGAAGCACAAGTTATTGAAACACCAAAAGAATTAGTACATCGTATTGCAAATAATATTGCTAAGGCAGAAGCAAAGTATAATGCGTCTCCTGAAGAAATGCAAGAAGTTGAAGATGCATTTTATGCAATGATTGAACGGTTAGATTTCTTACCGAACACACCAACCATTATGAATGCTGGTACAAAAATACAACAATTAAGTGCGTGTTTTGTGTTACCTGTTGCTGATGGTATGGGAGATATTTTCAAAAGTGTTCGTGACGCTGCATTAATTCACCAATCTGGTGGTGGTACTGGGTTTGCATTTTCTCGATTACGTCCCCATAATGATTTAGTTAAATCAACATCTGGTGTTGCATCAGGTCCTGTATCCTTTATGCGTGTCTTTGACATGGCAACGGAAGTTATCAAGCAAGGCGGTAAACGTCGTGGTGCGAACATGGGTATTTTACGTGTTGACCATCCTGATATTATGACATTCATTGAGTGCAAGGCTGATATGAAGACATTAACGAATTTTAATATTTCTGTTGCTGCAACGGATGTTTTCATGCAAGCAGTGAAAGATAATACTAATTATGCGTTAGTTAATCCGCGATCAAATGAAGCGGTTGCAAACATTCCTGCACGTGACGTCTTTTCAAAGATTGTTAGTAATGCATGGAAGAACGGCGATCCCGGTTTTGTGTTTATTGATAAAATTAATCAAGGTCATCCTGGGAAGAATGTTGGTGAAATAGAAAGTACAAATCCATGCGGTGAACAACCATTATTACCGTATGAGAGTTGTAATTTAGGATCTATTAACTTAAACAACTTCTTGAAAGAGGATCATTCTGATTTGAATTGGGATAGGTTACGTGAGTGTATTAGATTATGTACACGGTTCTTAGATAATGTTATTGACATGAATAATTATCCTATTCAAGAGTTAGATGATATGGCTAAGAAAACACGAAAGATTGGTTTAGGTATTATGGGCTTTGCTGATATCTTGTATGAATTGGGTATTAAGTATGATAGTGAAGCTGGTGAAGAAATGGCTGAAAAGGTTATGAAGTTTTTCATGGAAGAATCCTACAAGATGTCTGGTGAACTTGCAGAAAAACGTGGTACCTATCCTGCGTGGGAAGGATCTGATCATTGGAAGAAAGGAAGAAAGATGCGTAATACGTGTTGTGTTACGATTGCACCTACCGGTACGATTGGTATGTTAGCTGAAGCGTCAGGTGGATGTGAACCGAACTTTGCTATTTCGTATATTAAGAATGTGATGGACGGCACGGAATTAGTCTATACAAATCATATTTTTGAACGGGTTGCTAAAGAACGAGGATTCTTTTCTGATGAATTGATGTTGCGTATTGCAAAAGTGGGTAGTATTAAGGATATTGCTGAGATCCCACAAGACGTACGTGATGTCTTTGTAACTGCACAAGATATTGCTCCAGAATGGCATGTGCGTATGCAAGCTGCATTCCAAAAGTATGTTGATTCGTCTATTTCAAAAACAATTAACTTCCCGAATAGTGCGACGGAAGCTGATGTAGAAAAATCCTATTTGTATGCATGGGAAAACGGGTGTAAAGGCATTACTATCTATCGTGATGGTAGCCGTGATAACCAAGTGTTAAACATTGGTGAAGTCAAAAATAAAGAACAAATAAACAAAGTGGAAACACTTGTTGGTAAAGAAGCTGGTTCTTCGGATGAAGGATCAGCATGTAAAATAAGCGTCGAAGATGGACGTTTAGTAAAATCATGTGAATAAGTCCTCTTCGGAGGATTTTTTTATTTCTTAGTAGAGTTTAAATAACAGGACAATAACAAAAGAACAATGACAACGAAAGAGGATCTGAAGTTTGTATATGAGACACTCAAAGAGATGTCTGTTCTTAATGGATGTGAAGCCTTA
Source organism: Candidatus Woesearchaeota archaeon (assembly GCA_964622835.1). Classification (GTDB taxonomy): domain Archaea; phylum Nanobdellota; class Nanobdellia; order SCGC-AAA011-G17; family UBA489; genus JABIKK01. The sequence continues at coordinate 9,291 of CAZUSA010000007.1, forward strand.
GTTGCATGGGATCAAGAAGTATACATGCCTGAAGGTGGTGGCGCGTCACGTGCCGAACAATTAGCATTATTGACAATGTTAACACATAAACGCATTACACAACAGAAATTGTATACTGTTGTCAAACGGTTACATGCAAAAAAATTATCAAAAAGAGATGCACGTGTAATTAAGAAGTTATATCGTCGTATTACATTAGCACGAAAGTTACCACATGCGTTTGTTGAAGAGATGGCACGAACAACATCATTAGCAAAACAAGCGTGGTTTAAAGCAAAGAAACAAAAGAAGTTTGCATTATTTAAACCGCATTTAGAAAAATTAGTAAAACTAAAAAGAAAAGAAGCGAAGTATCTTAATCTACCAGGTCATAAGTACAATAGTTTACTTGATCAGTTTGAAGAAGGTATGACGGTAGAACGATTAAAACCGTTTTTTGAAGAATTAAAAGCAACGTTAGTACCGTTATTAAAAAAAATAAGACAATCAAAACGATACAAACAACGTACTGCTCCCTTAAAGAAACAATTATCTCGTGAACAGGTAGAATGGTTTGTGAATGATGTTACCCACCGTATGGGTGTTCTTCCTCCTGTTTCTCGGTGGGATGCATCTGAACATCCGTTTACAACAACGATTGGATTAGGAGATGTGCGGTTTACAACGCATTTCAAGAAGGATCCGTTCTTTGCTATGTTTTCTACAGCGCACGAAGCAGGTCATGCATTGTATGAATTACAAATGCCTGCAAAAGAGCATTATACTAATGTAGGTGATGCGCCAAGTTATGGATTGCATGAATCACAATCACGGTTATGGGAGAATATTGTTGCACGAAGTGAAGCGTTCTGGAAGTTTTATTTACCTAAATTAGCAAAGGGTAAGAAACAAGATTTCAATGAATGGTATTGTGAAGTGAATCGTATTGAACCGTGTCTTGTTCGTATTGAAGCTGATGAAGTACAATATTCGTTACACGTGTTGTTACGGTTTGAGATTGAGTGTGCATTGTTTGAAGGAACATTGCAAGTAAAAGATGTGCCGAAAGTGTGGAAGCAAAAGTCAAAAGAATATTTGGGTGTTACACCAAAGGATGATAGTCAAGGTGCGTTACAAGATGTGCATTGGAGTGGTGGCTATTTTGGATATTTTCCATCGTATGTTCTTGGTAATGTGTATGCATCACAATTATGGGATGTCTTACTAAAGAAACATCCAAAGGTTGAAAAGGAAATGGCAAAGGGTAATTTCAAAACAATTACGACATGGTTGCGTAAGAATGTTCATGAAAAAGGATCATTTGATCTTGCTGAAGACGTAGTAAAGAACGTGTGTGGCAAAGGTTTAGACACAAGGTCCTATTTGAAGTATCTTACTGAGAAGTATTCTAAGGTTTATGATTTGTGAAAGTCACCAAGACTTGTTTGTGCTTTGTTATATTTAGCTAATCGTTTTGGTGGTGTTAAGGCTACATGAGTAAAACCAAAGTCTTGTAACATTGTTAATGCGTTGGGAGTAATACTCGGACAAGCTAAAATGCCTCTCACGGTATTAATGCCTTTTGCATCTTTTATCTTTTCTACATACCGTCGTAACTGATCAACGGCTTTAAAATCTCCCGTGTATCGTTTGCATTCAACAACACATAATGTTCCATTAGTATCATTACCAAAAACATCAATGAAACCATACTTGGTATGTTCTTCTGTACTCACTGGTTTGAATCCTTCTTCAATACTTTCTGGTTTGTTCATAATAGCTTCAACCATATCTTTTTCTGTGCCTTCTAAGATTAAGGTACTTCCCGGTGCAAGTGGATGTGCGTTATAATAATAGATATTTGTTACATGAATGTCCATGTATTCTTTTAGTTGTCTGTGTTCTGCATGAATAAGTAATCGTTTATCGGCAACGTTTAAGGTATAGGTCGTCCCTGGTTTCATATAGTTTATAGGATTGTTACCCGTTGTTTGATGGACTAATATTGTTTTATCTGATTTAATGATCAAAATACAATCGTTGTAATCAAGATAACTTTCTGCACGTCCTGAATAGCTTACAGCACAATGACATCCGATAACAATAGGCATACTCTTCTTTAAATCGGCTAATAGGCGGTCGTGGTAGTCCTGCATAGTAAATCCTTCAAAGACGGTTATAAAAACCTTTATATCTTGGCCGTTCTTTTAAATGAATATGGCTGAAGAGATTGTAATGCAGGTACAGAAGCGCGACGGAACTGTAGTTGCATTTACGTTGGAAAAGATTGCAAAAGTTATTTTTAAAGCAGCTCGTGCTGTCGGTGGAAAAGATACGTCTCGTGCTACACATTTGGCTGGTTTGGTTGCAAAGGATATTGAAAAACATTTTCCTGGTAAAGAAATACCTACGGTTGAAGATATTCAAGATTCTGTTGAAAAGGTTTTAATTGATCAAGGTCATGTTAAAACTGCAAAAGCGTTTATTCTATACAGAAAGGAACGTATGAAGTTACGTGAAGAAAAGGCTGGGTTGATTGGTAAGACGGAAAGTAATAAGTTATCTATTAATGCTATTCGGTTATTACGTGCGCGTTATTTGAAACGTGATAAACATGGGAAGATTGTTGAAACACCTAATGAAATGTTTCGTCGTGTTGCTAAGAATGTTGCTCGTGCTGAAAAGAAGTGGAAGAAAGATCCTAAAGTTGCTGAAGAAGCATTTTATAATATGATGTTTCATTTGGATTTTTTACCGAACTCTCCTACGTTAATGAATGCAGGCACAAAGACACAACAGTTGATTTCTTGTTTTGTGTTGCCGCTTGAAGATGATATCTCAAATATTTTTAACACATTGAAGTTAGCGATGGATATTCAAAAGACAGGTGCTGGTACGGGCTTTTCGTTTTCTCAGTTACGTCAACGTGGTGCGTTGTTAGGGAAGAATGGGTATGTTTCTAGTGGTCCTATTCCATTTTTAGAAGTCTTTGATCAGGCAACGAATGCGTTAAAACAGGGTGGTACTGGTCGTGGTGCTAATATGGGGGTATTGCGTGTTGACCATCCGGATATTCGTGAGTTTATTCATGCGAAAGAAAAGGAAGGGTCAATGACGAATTTTAATATTAGTATTGGTGTTACGGATGAATTTATGGTTGCTGTGCAAAAGAATGATGATTACATTTTGAGAGATCCAAGAACGAAGGAAGAAGTGGATAATGTTAGTGCACGATATATTTGGGATTCGTTTGTCGCAAGTGCATGGAAGAACGGTGATCCTGGTATTTTATTTTTGGATCGTATTAACAAAGATAATGTTACGCCTGAAACACCTATTGAAGCAACAAGTCCATGTGCTGAATCACCTATGCAACCGAATGAAGCGTGCGTACTTGGAAGTATTAATCTCGGTAATATGGTAACAGAACATCGTAAGATTGATTGGAAACGATTACAACATGTTATTCTCACAGGTGTTCATTTATTAGATAATGTTATAGAAGTAAATGATTTTCCTACAAAAGAGATTAAAGAAAAAACATTGTATCATCGTAAGATTGGTTTAGGTGTCATGGGTTTTGCTGACATGTTAGTAAAATTACGGTTGCCGTATAATTCAGAAAAAGGTGTTAAGGCAGGAAAGAAAGTTATTCGTTTTATTCGAAAAGAAGCAGACAAAGCTTCACATGAGTTAGCGAAGCAACGGGGTTCATATCCTGCACTAAAGAAGAGTAAGAAAAAACCACGTATTAAAATGCGTAACGCTACACGTCTGAGCATTGCACCAACAGGATCCATTAGTATGATTGCTGATTGTTCGTCTGGCATTGAACCGTTATTTGCGATTAGTTATATCAAGCGTGTTATGGGTGGTAAACAGTTCTTTTATCTTGATGGTGCTTTCAAAGATGCTTTGAAGGAGCATAATCTCTATAAAGAAGTAATCATTGATAAGATTGTTAATCAAGCGTCCGTACGGCACATTAAGGATATTCCGTTGAAACTGCGGAAGGTATTTGTTGTGGCGCATGATATTACGCCGGAATGGCATTTGAAAATGCAGGCTGCATGTCAGGAGTCTGTGGACAATGCAATTTCAAAGACGGTAAATTTCCCTAACAGAACAACGATGAAAGACATTGAAAAGGTGTATTTCACGGCGTGGAAAAATAAGTGTAAGGGTATTACGATTTATCGTGATGGAAGCAAACAGGATCAAGTGGTCCAGTTAAACTTTTAGAGATACAGGGGGTTTGTATCATTGGCTGAACGAAAAGGATTAGTACAAGTATATATGGGCGATGGAAAAGGTAAAACGACTGCGTCGTTAGGTCTTGCGTTACGCGCGTTAGGTCATAATCATTCTGTGTACATGGTGCAATTTATGAAAGCGGGTGATACTGGTGAAATGTTTGCTATTCAAAAGTATCTTCCTAATTTTACGTTAGTGCAATTTGGTAAGGATGTTGTTAAAGAGAAACAAATGAAGATGGTTTCTTTTGAGTCGAAGGATAAGTTTAAAAATACGTTAACGAATAAAGAACGATATATCTTTTTCTCTGACAAGTCTGAAACAGAACCTGCGTTACTTGGTTGGGAGCATGCAAAGAAGGTTGTTGCTTCCGGTAATCATGATGTTGTTATTTTGGATGAGGTGAATTGTGTTGCTGGCCGTAATATGGTTCCTGTAGCTGAAATTTTAGAGTTGATGAAGAATAAACCTGATCATGTTGAATTAGTCCTGACTGGTCGTGATCCTCCTCAAGAAGTACAAGACGCTGCAGATTTAGTGAGTGAAATAAAACGGGTAAAACATCCCTATGATAATGGTATTTTAGCACGTAAGGGTATTGAGTATTGAATCACTTAACAGCATTAAAGGCTTTAACAGCTACTTTAACCATGTCATCGTCTGGTTCTCTTGTTGTTATTTTTTGTAGCCATAGTCCTGGTATGGTTAGCCATTGTAAGAGTTTACTTTTACCTGTGGCGTTGTATCGTAAGACTTCATATCCTACTGCAGCTATGACGGGTATTAAGACGATGCGTTCTAAGAATTTGATGTACCAGTAGTCACTCCATATTAAGGAGAATAAGAGTATGCTGATAATAAGAACGATGAAGGTAAATGATGTTCCACATCGTGGGTGGATGGTGCTACATTTCTGTACGTTTTTTATGGTTAATGGTTTTTGTTGTTCGTAGCAATTAATGGTTTTATGTTCTGCACCATGATACTGGAAAACACGTTGTATTTCTTTTGATCGTGAAATAAGATATAAGTATCCAACAAAGAGAACAATACGCCAAAAGCCGTCGACTAGGTTAAAGATGATTCTGTTGTCTGATGCGAAGCCACTTAACCATAATGGTAATGCAATGAATAGTCCTATAGCAAGACCAAGAGAAAAGAGTAATGTTAGGGTCATGGCCCATGAACTTAATTGTTCGTCTGTTTCGAGTTGTTGGTTGCTACTCCAGTTTAATGCTTTAGTACCAATGACTAACATTTCAAATAAAGAAACAAGTCCACGTAACAATGGTGTTTTACGAAAGCGTTCAGCAACGGGACTGCGTTTTTCTATTTTAAGTTTTATTTTTTTTTTCGGTGTACGGACAGCGACGGCTATTTTTTTCCTACTGGCCATCATGACGCCTTCGATGACTGCTTGTCCGCCGATGTATGTTTTCATTGTGTTACAGAGTTTAGAGACGGTTTAAAAAATAGGGTGGTTAGAAAATGAAATTAATTATGGAACTTACAATACCACGCACGTGGACCATAACAGTGTTAAAACCGTTGTTTTGTAAGAGTGATGTATCACTAACTATTGATCCTGTTAGTGGGGATTGTTTGTTTTGTAGTGTGAGTAATTGTTGGAAGGGTAATTCATCTTCTTGTAAGAATCTATAACCATTTAATGAAAGGGGTGGTTGTTCTTCTTCTATGATTTCTTCTACGGTTTCTTCTGCAACAACAGGTTCTGGTGCAGCTTCTTCGGGTGCAGAGAGGAAGAGTTCATTAGATGCGTCAATAGAACCGTCATCAACAAAGGGTGCCTTTTCTTCTTCTTCTTCATCACCAGGTAAGGGTGTTACTGGTACGCCTGGTTTTTTATTAGCACTTGGTGTTGCTGTTTTATCTCGTGAACCACTGGTAAGAACAAGACTATCGACAATCCATTTTGCTTCTCCCCAAATGTTACTATAACTTTCTACATGGATATCAATGGTTTGTGCATCACTAATGAATGCACTAAGGTCGCAACTGCTTGTATCTAATGATTGTGTTGTGGTCAGTTCTGGACAGATAATGTGCCATGGATCTTTGTTGTGTAATCGTCCAAAAACAGCGATGTGTTGTGTTGTTGGAAATAAGACTGCATGTCGCAACGTTAGTATATGTTCTGTTGCTTGGGGCACAGTAAAGGATGCTTCGATGGTTGCGTACTCATCACTATCAGTATACAATGTGATGGTATTATCATCAGTTGTTCGAATGGTTGTTTCACAGTCGTTGATGGCTTCCCAATAATGTTCTGTTCGTGCTGAACTACACGGCGTCATAATGGTTGCTTCTGTAATTTTACGTTCTGGGTGGATGGATAGGACACTATCTGATGGTAAAACGTGTCTCGTTGTTTTTGTAAACTCTCGTTTTTCAGGAGTAGTGCGTACGGGTGGGCGTTCAATAATTACTACGGGCGGTCTATCTTCTTCGAGGAGAATCTCTTCTTTCAGGATTTCTCCATTCTCTTGGAGGAGAGTGGGCATTACACTATCGCGAAGAGCAGATACCATTGGTACACATAAGAGTACCAGTACAGCGAAGATAACAATCGGTCTCATGGATGTTACCGAAGGGGTTCTTGAATATAAAGGTATTTGTATTATGGAAGAAGCTTTAAAAACGATCTACGAGTAAAAACAACACGATGAAGTGCGATCTCTGTAAACAAAAGGTGGAAGAAACCTTCTTGAAGAAGCCTCTCGGCACGTATATTCGGTCTGGTAAGAAGAAGAAATTAGTCTGTCAAGCTTGTCAAAAGTCGATGGTGGTGGAAGATATTCAGAAAGCATTAGATAAATAATGCCACCGTAGCTCAGTGGTAGAGCACTGCTCTCGTAAAGCAGAGGTCGGGGGTTCGAATCCCTCTGGTGGCTTTTTTTTCACATAACTGTTCAACTACCCATATTGTTTTATTAGGCATGGGTATCTCTACAAAGTGAAATCATGTCTTACTGTCAATGGTACGCTCGAACAAGAGCATCAATTTAATCTTCGTGATATTATGCATGAGCACTGTGCGTTAGCAGCTGCTATTAACGTCCCTACAGCCTCTCAATTTGTCTATGATTGTTTAGTCTTACAAGAGCATCGTGGAGAAAAGAGTACAGGTATTATCAGTGTGGATAAGGGTGTCTTCTTCCACGAAAGGGTCATGGGACGTCCGCGTAATAATTTTATTAAATATGATTTTGCAAAAGGGTTGGCAGGTAAAACAGCTATTGGTCAAAGTAGATATGCTACCTGTGGTGCTGCTGATTCTGTCCATAATATTCAACCGTTTTTCTTTCATGAATCAAAGTATGGTCCCTTTGCATTAGCACATAATGGGGCGTTAGCAAATATTCAAGAAATAAAACAATCATTAATCAAAGAAGGGGTTGTCTTCCAATCAACAACAGATTCTGAATTATTTGGTCATTTGATTGCACGGTCACAAAAAGGTACGATTGAAGAAGCAATTATTGAAGCAACACAAAAAGTAAAAGCTGCGTATGCATTACTTATTTTTACACCGGATAAATTAATTGCAGTGCGTGATCGATTTGGTGTTCGTCCTTTAAGTATTGGCCAACTGAATGGTGGTTTTTTAGTGTGTTCAGAAAGTTATACGTTTGATCAATATCCTGCGTGTTCGTTCGTTCGTGATGTTCAACCAGGTGAGATGGTGGTGTTTCAACGTGATGTTCCTTCGTTTAAGAGTATTCGATATGCAAATGATTCAGAACATTATTGTGTGTTTGAGGCTATTTATTTTTCTCATCCACGAAGTAAATATAATGAATATTATAATGAGGATTTTCGTTTTGCATTAGGGGAACAAGTGTTTGCAGAAAACCCTACATTGCAAGGTGATGTTATTGTTCCTGTGTTAGATTCAGGTAAACATGCAGCGTGGGGGTTGGCTAAAGTGTCTGGTATTCCTTACAAAGAGTATTTTTTACGTATTCATAATCCGCCGAATACTAACCTTCGGTCGTTTACGTCAGTTAATCCTGAAGAACGTAAAAAAACGGCATTTAAGAAATTGCATTTACGTAAGGAAGCGGTGAGGGGTAAACGTATTATTACAGTGGATGATTCGATTGTTCGGTCAACAACGATTACGTTAATTAATCAACGATTACGTGAAGCGGGTGCTCTTCACATTACTAATTGTGTGACCTCGCCGATGATTACAAATATTTGTCCGTATGGGATGGATTTTCAAAATACTACTGAATTAGTGGCATACAATAAGTCTGTTGAAGAGATTAAACAAAGGATTGGTGCTGATGCAGTAATTTATTTATCGTTAGAGGGATTAAAAAAAACGATTAAAAATACATTCAATAAGGGTGTGTGTACGGGATGTTTTGGTGACAAGTATCCGTTAGCGTTAGAAGAAAGAAAGGCTTAAATATACGGCGGTATACAGAAGTATACATGGAAGCAACAACAATTAAAGTTAATCCGAACACAAAAAAGGATTTAGACAAATTCAAAGAGTACAAGAATGAAACATATGATGAAGTTTTAAAAAAGATGATTTATATTGCAAAGACAAGTAAAAAACAACCAAAACTTAGTCAAGAAACTGTTCTCGCTATTGAAAAAGCAAGAGAAAGATTGAAGAAAGGTCATTTTGTTACTGAAGAAGAAGCAAGGAAACGCCTTGGTTTATAATGTATTCATTAGTTTTTGATGAAAAAGCAATAGCATTTTTAGAGAAACTTCCAAAAGAAATAGCACAACGTATTTACAAAAAAATTAATACAACTAAAAAAGAACCGTTTCATTATTTTGAACGATTAGAAGGAAGAGAAGATTACAAATTAAGAGTTGGTGATTATAGAGTTATAGGAAATATTCTCCAAAGCGAGAAAAAAATTGAAATAATCCTTATTGGTCATCGTAAAAACATCTATAAAAAAATATAAGGAATATTACCCTTCCCAAAGAAGCTCTTCATCAGCGGATAAAAATTCATTGGTTATTTTCAGACTTTCTTCAGCGAGTATTCTGTATCCTTCAATAAGAAGTGATTTCATATATTCGAAGAGGTATTGATAGTATTTGAGGCTTATCATTGTTAGGGAAACCATTAAAAGTGTGAAAATACGTCTTTAAATGATGACAGAATACGCATTGCAAGGAAAGGGAACATATAGTACATGTTCACAATCAGTCTATGGTCCGAGTACAGCAAGAGTTCAATCAGCTGATCAATTGTATATTGTTGATAATCAAGTGAAAGAGCAAAAAGGTGTCTGTACGTGTCAAAAAAAGACAGCATGTCGTGGTACCTGTCGTGCATAATTCTCATAAATAAGTTTTTAAACAACAATTCTGCTGAACCTCCTATGCGGGAATCCTATAGTCTGGTCAATTAGGCAAGATTTAAGGTCTTGTGGCTTAGTGCCTACGAAGGTTCAAATCCTTCTTCCCGCATTTTTTTTTCTAAAGATTTATAATGGTGTTCTATTATTACATTATTAAGGAAAGAGGGTGATGATGGGAGAGAAGAAGTCTGTTCAAAAACTGAGTTGGTTTGTTATAAGTTTTATTTCTCTTTATCATGCGTTGTTAGCCATATTGTTGGGTGTGTATCTCTATCAAAAGGGTTTGCCTTCAATGAGTATGATTTGGGTGGTTCTCGTATTATACTTTATGATTGGGTTAGGGGTAACTGCTGGCTATCATCGATTGTATTCGCATCGGGCGTATAAAACGAATGCGTTTGTTGAGTTTATCTTATTATTTTTGGGTA
>CAZUSA010000008.1:0-16423 GCA_964622835.1 Candidatus Woesearchaeota archaeon
GTCAATAAGAGTAGTCCAAGAATAACTAAGACCAGACCCACAATTGCTTTGGTTATTTGTTGTAGCATTTACGTCACCATTTGATAATAGTGGCAAAAAGTATTCCTTATTTTTAAAGATACAGAACACCAATCCTATACATTCCAGACACCATCCTTTAAAAAGAACGACACATTATCGTACGTATGCATTTCCGTAGACACCACATCCATTATGCACGCCTCATTCTTCAAAATAAAGAAATGCGCGAGATGTATGCAGCTGTATCTTTGAAGACGTTTGCCATTAGTATGATTGGCCTTTTTATTCCCATCTTCCTCATGGTCGAACGTGGACTTGCTCTGAACGATATTATTCTCTTTTATGTCTTTAACACCATCGCATACATTATTGCTGCACCATTTGCAGGACGTTTTGGTGCCAAACATGGTTTACGTAAAGCCGCCTTGTTAACCGTGCCATTATTTGCTTTTTTTTACTACGCCATTTACAATATCACTGCAATGCCCTTAAGTTACAACCATTTAGGATTTATCTTAGGTGTAGCAGAAACATTCTTTTGGATTCCTTTTGTTACCCACTTCATGCGCAGTTCTGATCACACACATAGAACAGAAGAAATTAGTTTTTTGAATATTGTTACTGTTATTTCTGGAATGGCAGGACCCTTCATTGGCGGACTACTCATTGCCTTCGGTGGATTCCCTTTACTCTTTGGCCTTGCCATTGGTATTCTTTTGATCAGTGTTATTCCTTTAGGATATCTTAAAGATCAACACGAACCCTTTGCGTGCAAACTCAAAGATATATTACATGTACCAAAAGAAGATAGTTTGAAACTCATTGCACGTGGTGGCATCATGATAACAGAAATAGTCTTCTGGCCCATTTTCTTATTTTCTGTTGTTGGACTCTTTGCAGAATTAGGCCTTATCTTTTTCATTGCAGAATTTGGTGCCTTCTTAGGATCTTTTTATTTAGGAACAATAAAAAATCGCAAAGAGTTAGCAATCATCATACGATGGGGAGCATTTTTGTGCGCAAGCATATGGTTAGCCAGGACGTTGATTGATGGTGTGTTAATCTTATCTATCCTAACCATTCTTGGTGCTACATTACATGAAATGATTGAAGTGCCCTTTAATACGGCGACGTATGATCGCGTTGCCAAGAAAAAATATCTTGGAGAATATGTGATCTATCGAGGTATCATGATGGGTGTTGGACGATTATTTGTCTTAGGATTGTTGAGTCTTAGCGGAAGCATGGTAACATCCTTCCTTACGACGGCTGCCATGTACTTAACGTACCTGTTCTGAACAGAAAGCCTTAAAAGAGCCCCAGAAATGAATATATTTGCGGAATGTGGGCTTTCACTCGCCTGAACTGCCATCGAAACGATAATAATGGAAGTGTCCAATAATGGGAATGTATAAATCAATCAGAACAACAGTTCAAGAAACGTCACCAGCACGGAGACGAGAACTTCTTGCCGAATGGCGAAAAACTAACACGGTAACACGTGTTTCTCGACCACACAATCTTTCTCGCGCACGAAGCTTAGGCTATCGTGCAAAACAAGGAATCCTCGTTACACGCGTTCGTGTTCTTAGAGGAGGACGTAAACGAGAACTTATTAAAAAAGGACGTCGATCAAAAACACGACGCATGCTCAAAATCTTAGACATGAACTATCAAACAGTCTGCGAACAACGAGCACAAAAGAAATTCCAAAACTGTGAAGTCCTTAATAGCTATTACTTAAACAAAGATGGAAAACACATCTGGTACGACGTTATTCTTGTCGATCGTAACAGTCCAACTATCGTAAAAGATAAACAACTCGCTTGGATTGCCAGTGGAAAACACACGCACCGTGCACAACGTGGACTCACCAGTTCAGCACGACGAACACGTGGGTTACACAAAAAAGGTAAAGGTACAGAAAAAGTACGACCAAGTAGAGCCGCTAGTCTTCGTAGAAAAAACAATTAATTTGGTTTACGAATTACGCGCACACGTAACTTTGGTATCTTTGGCATATGCGGTTTCTTACCTGTCACTAACGCCATGACTGTCCCCACTGCTAATAATGCCACTAATAATCCAAGAATAAGCGCACCAAAGATAATGCCTAAAACGACAATGATAGGAAAAAATACTGCTAACGTAATACGCCACTTCATCGGAATAAGTTGGTGACCAAAAATAGCAACCTTACCTGTCTTCACAAAAATGAACAAACCAACTAATAACGCACTGTATAACACGAGTTTTTGCCACAACGGCATAGCCAGGAAAAACGCCTCAATCATGCGTCAGAAGGAGACGGAATAGTTTATAAACATTTGTAGGAGAATCAGCCCATGCTAACAGAAACCCAACTTGAAGAAATGAGAATCATGCTCGATAAAGCAGAGAATCCTCTCTTTTTCTTCGATGCAGACCCAGACGGGTTATGTTCCTACTTACTCCTTAAGAAACACTACAAGAAAGGCGTTGGTGTCTGCTTGAAAACCTCACCAAAAAATGAAGTTGTCTATGGCGCAGCAACAGCAAAACATAAACCCGATCTTGTAGTATTATTAGACAAACCCATTATTAGTCAAGAAACCATTGACGAAATGAACGTTCCCATATTATGGTTAGACCATCACCCACCTATTGAACGAGACGGTGTCAAATACTTTAATCCCATGAATGGAGACAAACCAGACAATCGATGTACAACCTACTGGGCATATAGGGTTACGAAAGAAAATCCATGGATTGCTATAACAGGAATCATAGCTGACTGGCAAATACCCGAACAAGATATTTTAGAACATGATGATTCCTACCCAGAACTTCTTGGACCAACAGAAGGAAAAACACCACCCGACTTTTTATTTACAACAGACTATGGAACCATTGTTAAAATGTTTTCTTTTGCCATCAAAGGAAGTACTGATGACATGAATGATTGTATTGAAACCTTAGAACACCTTACCTCACCAAAAGACCTTCTTGAACAAACAACACCAGAAGCACAAAGTATCTACGAAAAATATGAAAAACTTAACACAGGATATGATATGTTATTGAACGAAGCACTCGCACAAGAAAAAGACGGCAACGTCTTCGTCTACACCTATCCAGGTGGTACACACAGTTATACTGGTGGCCTTGCAAACGAACTCTTATACAAAATAGACGCAGACATCTTTGTTATCGGAAGAGAAAAAGAAGGCGAAGTACGCATGAGCGTCCGCAGTAAAGCAAACCCCATCTTACCAGCACTACGCAAAGCACTTGACGCTGTTAACGGCAATGGCGGTGGACACGCAATGGCCTGCGGTGCATCCGTAGACATGGATCGGTTTAGTGAATTTATAACAATCTTAAAAAAAGAATACAACGCTACGTAAATGCAATACGTGCATCAACAATACGACCACTCTTCGTATCAACTAACAACGGATTAATATCTAACTCTTCAATCGTAGGATTTTTTTCAACAAGTTTTGATAACTTTACTAACGTTTGAATAATTGGTTGTAACGGATAAGATGTACCACGAGCACCATGTAAAACATCATAATATTTTGTTTCTTTAATCATCGCTTGTGCATCATCTTTTGTAATAGGACACACGCGAAACGATACATCTTTGAACACTTCTGTGTAAATACCACCAGCACCCACGACAACAACATGACCAAACGCAGGATCTTTTTTTACCCCAACTAAGACCGTTGCACCTTCTAAATGACGTTGCATCATCACCGCTTCAAATCCTTTCAATTTCTTTAACCGTGCAAACTCTTCCTTTACTTCAGCATCATTTTTTACATCTAAAACAACACCACCAACATCAGACTTATGAATAATCTTTTGAGAAACAACCTTCATCACAACAGGATACTTCAATTTTTTCGCAGCTGTGAGTGCCTGTGCTACAGATGTACAAATCTTACGATCAGCAACACGAAAGCCATGCTTTTCTAAGAAATCCTCAGCTTCACGCTCTATCATCACCTGCATACAGACAATGCCACCTCAAACTATTTAAAGCTTCTTTTACGACGCGACACTATGCGACGCATCATATCACTTCTTATCCTTATCATCAGTTGTTGTACACCTGTTTTTGCAGAACCTGTCGAACATTATAACAACGCCCAATACCTAGACTTAGAATTAACTATTGATTCAACCATTAATTTAGATTACACTGATAGTAGTCCTGTTGTTGAATTCATTAAAAGTGATCTTAGTTTCTTTCCACGAAATGACGAACGACAAACAGTAACAACACTTAACGCACATGCAAGTCATGATGGAAATATCCAACAAGGAACAGAAGAGATACGCTACCTTTGGTCAAGTTTACCTGGAAAAGAAATAACCTATGGGTATGATACAACCGTTCGTGTTGACAATGTTATTTCAAATGTCAACAAAAAAGTGCCTTTTCCTTTAACAACATTAGATTCGACTGTATTAACGTACACACAACCAACAGAATTTATAGACATAACCGCAAAAATTGAAAAAAAAGCTAACGAAATCATTGGCACAGAAGATGATTTGTATGCTGCTGTGTATTCTTTAGCTGAATGGACACACCAAAGTATTGACTATAATCTTAACAGTTTAACCGCAGAAGCAGTCCAACCAAGTTCATGGGTCCTCAAAAATAGACAAGGTGTCTGTGACGAAATGACCAACTTGTTTATTTCCTTCTTGCGTTCCGTAGGTGTGCCCGCACGATTCGTTTCAGGTGTTGTCTATACCAACTTAAATTATGACTGGGGACCACACGGATGGGCAGAAGTGTACTTTCCCGACCAGGGATGGGTTCCTTTTGACGTTACGTTTGGTGAGTATGGATGGTTAGATCCTTCCCACTTAAAATTAAAAGATGATGTTGATTCAGGCACGCCAAGTGCTACGTACGCGTGGAAAGCAAACGGTATAGACTTAGACATTAATACATTAGGCATTACTACTGTTGCTTCAAAAGTAGGTCCCGATGAAGGTGGGGCTGTAGAAATAAGTGTTAATCCTGTAAAGACTGTTGCACAATTTGGTAGTTTCATACCCATTGAAATCACTGTTACAAACATTAAAAATACGTACCTTGCACCAAAAATTGTTGTTACCAAAGCACCAGGACTTACGGAAAACAATGTTAAAACAATACTCCTCGAACCAAAAGAAGAACGTAGTTTGTATTGGATAGCAGAAATACCCGAAGCAGACGCAGACTATGTCTACACAACAACCATTGAAGTACAAAGTATGTACGGTGAAACTGACAGTGCAACCATAAAATACGGAGAAAGCTTTGCAGGATACACACAAGAATACGCGCAAAGTATAGTTGATGCACACGACGAACGAGCAAAAAAACAACCGTTAACGGGCATTACTATAGACTGTACAGCAGATGCAACCATCTACTACTCTGGAGACTTAGCAACCGTTACGTGTGATTTTACCAATACCAAAAGTAATACGTTAAACCTAGACGTTTGTTTCCAAGACCAATGTAGTACTCTTGTAGCACCACCAGGAACAACAACACAAGATTCAACGTTCTCTGTCAGTGAAGGCATACGCATTCCTATCATTGTTGAAGAAGGAGAAACCATTGCCTACGCCTACGTCAACTTAAACGTTATACCCATACCAGAAGTCTACATTAGCGATCCAGAACCATCTACGATTGCCTATGGAGAAGATGTAGAAATAAACATAGACGTCAGTGCAAACACAGAAGTGAATAATTTACATATTCTTTTTGACTTTGGTGATTTAACCTATGATACCTTCAAAGAAAAAGAAGTACGCACCGTTACACTACATACAAACAGCAAATTACTCATAGACGACTTACGATTCGATATAACCTATGAAGATGAATTAGGAAAAACATACGATGAACGTAAAGCCTTACATATTACTGTAGACAATGTACCATGGCATGGTTACTTTGCTAATTGGTTACGCGGATTATTTTAATTAATACGACTTACTGTAATACACTTCATGGGCTGCTTTTTTACCACAATAGACACATTTACCTCTTGCTTCTTTGATAATACAACGACTTGTTGCACCTGTTGCTTCTTTAATAGCATCCTCACATGAACTTGTTGCACAACATGAAATAATAGCCACGTTGCTGTCTTTGATAGCTTTTGTAAATGTTTGTTTCGTTGTTACCTTCACTAATCGATCTTTCAAGTTCTTCTTTGCCTTACTTAACAAATTCTTTTGCATCTCTTCTAACAATGCAACACATCGTTTTTCTACTTGTGCCACTTTAACAAATTCTTTTTTACCCGTATCACGACGAACAAGAACAACCTGTTTCTTTTCAACATCTTTCGGTCCAATCTCAATACGTAAGGGAACACCTTTCAATTCCCACTCACTAAACCGCCACCCAGCAGATTGTTGTTCACGATCATCTAACACAACACGCTGTGTGTTGAGTAATTTTTTGTATAACGCTTCAGCTCCTTTCATGACTACTTTCTTTTTCTTATCAAAAAATATGGGAACAATCGCACAGGTAATAGGAGCAATGCGTGGTGGTAGGACTAATCCCTTATCATCACCATGTGCTAAAATAATCGCACCAATCATTCTCGTTGAAATCCCCCATGAATTTTGATAGGGTACTTGCTTCTTTCCTTGCTCATCCAAATAAGAAATACCAAATGCTTTTGCAAAACCTTGACCTAAATTATGTGACGTTCCCATCTGCAATGCCTTACCATCAGGCATAATCGCTTCAATCGTTACTGTATAATCTGCACCAGAGAACTTTTCAGATTCAGTCTTCTTTCCTTGTAACACAGGAATAGCTAATAATTCTTCACTTACTTTCTTGTACATATCACTCCAATACTTCGTTTCTTTTGCACACTCTTTAGCAGTAGCATATACACAATGCCCTTCTTGCCATAAGAACTCACGCGTTCGTAAAAATGGTTTTGTTGCTTTCGTTTCCCAACGAACAACATTCGCCCACTGATTCATTTGAAAAGGCAAGTCACGCCACGAACGAATCCAACGAGCATACGAATCATACATAATTGTTTCAGACGTTGGACGAATAGCCAACCGATCTTTCATATCCTTATCTTTATTTTCAATCCATGCCACTTCAGGAGAAAAACCTTCAGCATGTGTTGCTTCTTTCTTAAAAAAGGACTCAGGAATAAACAATGGAAAATATGCATTTTGTACACCGTGTCCTTTCATGATACCGTCAAAAAATGATTGAATACCTTCCCACATTGCATAGCCATGAGGGCGAATAATCATACACCCTTTTACAGGACTATAATCAGCTAAACCAGCCTTTTGTACAACTTGTTGATACCACTCAGAACTATCACCAGATTTTGTAACCGTCAACCCTTCTTTTGTCTCTTTAGCCATATCAAAAATAACGTTCAGGATTATTTAAAGGTTTACTCTTCCTCATGCAAATATACTGTTCGTGTCGGGAACGGAATACCAATCTTATGCTTATTTAACGCCTTGTAAATCTTACACAACGCTTCTTCTTTCGTCTTTAGTTTATCTGTGTAATCATCCACCCAAAACCGCACACTAAACTCTAACGCAGAATCAGCCATATTCACAAACAAAATTTGAATAGGTTTTTTTGTACTCTTCTTTATCACTTTATCAACACTTAATAATGCCTCTTTTACCACTTTCTTAACATTATCAATATTAGCCCCATATTCCACACCGATAGGAATAACCACGCGCACGCTTAAATCAGGTTTCTTATAATTCTGAATAACACTATTTGCCAAATTACCATTAGGAATAATTAACAACTCATTGTTCCACGTACGAATCTTTGTACTTCGTAAACCAATATCTAAAATTTTCCCTGAAAGGCCACTATCTAACTTAACAGCATCACCTACTTTAATTGCCTTATCTAAAATAATGCTAATACCACCAAAGACGTTTGCTAAACTATCTTTAATAGCAAAACCAAATGCTAAACCAGCAATACCAACACCAGCGAGTAAACCAGTAACATCAATATTCCATTCACCAAAAACAAAGAATGCACCAACTAAAATAATAACAACATTTGATGCCTTATGCAACAAGGGTAACAAATCATCATCCAATGTTGACTCTGTCTTATCTGCCCACCGTGCACCCCATGACGTTAATAATAAATGCACTATTTTCATACCAAGTAAGGTAACCACAATCACTAACAACGAATTAATAATATGATGGAAAACTGTCATTACACCTTCTGATAAGGGTAAGACATTTACTGCAATCTTCAAACCAATCAATGCCAAAAATCGCAACAACGGTTTTTCTAATTTCCCAATGATTTCATCATCAGCATTCGTTTTTGTTTTACGCGTTAACCGACGAATATTATTAAGAATAACCACTTGCAATATCTTTGATAAAATATAAAACACTACAGTAATAAAAATAAATCTTCCATACGGATTCGTTAAAAACGCACCCGTTACTATATCTGCTATCACCACGTTCATCGTACGTTAAAAATTATCTTTAAATAGTTTATGGAGAAGATAAAGACGGACCTGGAAGGATTTGAACCTTCATCCTGTGGTTTCTCCTGACTCTGCCAGTTAGTAGCAGATAGAAAGCCGAAGCCACATGTTCTATCCAAGTTAAACTACAGGTCCATAGTAGGATTGAGGACAGATCTCCCCTTTAAGTATTTTTAGTCTATCATCATATGTTGTCCTTGGTGGACAAAAACCATACTTTTTCCAGATGAGATATCGCGTATATTTTGTTGGGTTTTTTGTTCCAACATTATCAATCCAGTTTTGTACGTTTTTTATACCATTAAGATGAATCACATGTGTTGTATTTTCGTTCTCTTTCTTAGAAGTATATGATGCGTGAAATAATGTAAAATCAAGATCCTCAAGCATCTCTTTTACTTCTTTTATTAATATTTTTGAAACAGAAGATAAAATAATTTGTGGATAATAATTTCTTTGTTTCTTCAATGCAACATACTTACCCGTTGTTTTCTTCTGATAAAATAAACACCCATCAGTATCAAAAAAGCCCCTTAGAAATGATTTTTTATACGCCATCTTTTCAAATACCCTTTTTGGAACATGCACTGTTAGAGATTTTTTGCCGTAAGGAAATCCTTGTGCATGCATTCTTTCAAGAATTCTTTTTTCTCTGATTACAAAACCATAGGTGTTTCTTGAAGGGAAAAACTTTCCAGTAATTGAAATATTAAATTCTTTTGAAAACAAAGGAATAACATGTTGATCATAGTAGCCCCTCTCTTCAACACTACCACTAATATCTAACTCCCCCCTTTTCCCATTATTTCTTAAATATCCATCTCCAGCATGGATCCCGCAGACTTCTGCAAAAACACGATTCATAATAGATCTTTAGAAATAATTTTATTAACTGTATCTGTGGTCTCTGAGAAGTGTGACCAAAAACTTTACGAAACTAAGAGCACATAAACAGCAATATTAACGAGATACACACCAATACAGAGCAAACAATAATTCTTTTGTTTCACAAACGAAACATACGCTAAATAGATACTGCCTATCACTGCCAACGCAGCCAACCACGACAGTATAGCCATCATCGCTTGTTGTAACAAGAGCAACATCACCACATAATAGAGTGCACCCACAACAGGATTTGATGGAGGTAACAACGAAGCATACTCGCTCGTTAACGCCTTTGTACACGACATGTTTCTAGAAAAATCACACCAAGCCTTACTCTTTTTACCTTTTGAACGAACATTCCATCCCAACAGAGAAAGAAGTAATCCCCAAAATAATAACGCTTTCAGTATCACCTATTCATGCGCACGTACGTTTATAAATACCTTTCTCCACTGTAGAGACTATGAAAAATCTCATCATTATCATTCTTGCAGTGTTAGTTGTTGGCTTATACATGCATACAGAAGCAACAAAAGATGTTCTTCTCATAACCGGAGAATTTATTCTTGACAAAGCACAGGATATTGCAACAACAATAAACAACTAAGAACTGTTTGAATCATTAGCATCAAATGCTTGCTGATTAACCAAGAATTTTAATTTTGCCTTTACTTTCGTTTCCCCTTCATAGAACACATTATCACAGTCTTTATCTTCACAGAAATAACACCGTGCTTCATATTCACCATGGACCATCCCAATAGCAATAATACTATCTTCAATAACGTCTTCTTCACCAGGAGATAACTCTAAAACATGTAAATCAAGATTATACATTGTTTCATCAGTATCACCATCTTGGTCTTCATCAATATCAATAGATTCATCAATTTTACATTGTACTCGTGTAGATTCTAAATTTTTAACACTCAAACGATATTTGTACATTCCTTTTTCTCCACCATCTACCCATAATTGGATAAGGTTTCCGCCCATCATACCTTTCTTATCAAATTTCCCTAAACTCAATGCATCACCCTTATTATGTTCATCAATTAAATAAATTTCCACTTCAGGCCCAGGACCAGTGTATACTTCACCAGTATCATTATCTTCTGACGTATCTAATTCTTCAGATGTTTCATCCAATGCTTCATCTTCTTCTAATGCCTCTTGTAACTCTTCAATTTGTTCTTTTAACGCATCAACTTCACTGTCTTCCGTTGTACTTGATGAATCCTTCATCATATTATTAACAACAAAAAAACCAACAACCAATAACGCTACAAAAAATGCCAATCCTAAAAATATCCACTGCATACTCATACCATTATCATGCGGGGGAGAACGACTACTTGATTTTCTAGGACGATCATCAGGATCTTTACTAACAGGTGTAACCTCTCTTTTCCTGTGGATTTCCACTTCTTTCTTCTTCACACGACTCTTCTTCTCATCAAGATCTTGCTGAGCTTCTAATAACTCTTTTTTCTTTTCTAATTCTTTTTTCTTCTTGAGATAATCGTCTATATCCATTTTGCAGTAGTATCTGAGATCTTCTTGGAATTCCGTTATGTTTCTATATAAATATTTCTGTAACTAACCAGCTGTATTAGTAATTTGTTTGCCGTTTTCCCTTTATAACTTCAGATGCCAAACAACCAGAATGGAGGACATAACTTTCAAGATATTCATCTTCATTCAATATAAAAACAACATACGGGTTTTTTTCAACCTTTGTAGGGCCCCTCGTACATAACGCTGACGAACAATGTCCTTTTATTTCTCCCCAAATTCTATCCACAGACAAACCCTCACGCACCTCATGGGGATCATACCAATCAGATAATGCATCACACAACGTAGGATACTCTTTCGTATCGTCGGTTAAAAAAACAGATAATTGCCTTACTAATCGTAAATTCGTTGCACCCACTACGGACTCACTCTCGTCATGGTTCTTGGGAATGCTATCGCATCTTTGACACTGTCAAGACCACAGACCCAGGCAATCACTCTCTCTACACCTAAACCAAAACCACTATGGGGAACGGAACCATACTTGCGCGTATCCAAATACCAACCATAATCAGCAGGATTTGCACCTTCCGCACGTAACTGTTCCATTAATTTATCATTATCTTCTTCACGAGCACTTGCTCCAATCAATTCACCATATCCTTCAGGACCAATCATATCAAACCCTAGCACAACTTTGTTATTCTTCGGATCTTCCTTCATGTAAAACGCTTTTACTGCCATAGGATATCTTGTAATAATAATTGGTGTGTCATACATCTTTGATAACGCATCCTCTTCATGGGTTCGTAAATCTTTACCCCACACAACCTTCATATTTGCTTTTTTTTCAAGAAGAACTAACGCTTCATCATAAGACATGCGAGGAAACTTCTTTTTTACAACAGGTTCTAACTTGGAAATATCACGTTCAAGAATTGTTAATTCTTCTTTATTATTTTTTAATACCATTGCAACAATATGTTTGAGTAACGCTTCACCATGATCTTGTAACTGATCAAAATCACACCATGCCTCTTCCATCTCTGCATGCCAATATTCTGTTAGATGTCTTGATGTCTTACTTTTTTCTGCACGAAAACTCGGAGCAATACAATAAATCTTTTCTAACGCTTGAATACCTGCTTCAGCATATAATTGCCATGTTTGTGTTAAGAAAATATCCTTACCAAAATAATCCACTTTGAATAATGTTGAACCACCTTCAGCAGCATTTGGCGTGAATGAAGGACTTTGGAATTCAAAGAACCCACGAGAACGGAAATACTCATGAATCGCACCAAAAATAGTCGAACGAATCTTTAATGTAGCCGTCATCTTCCTATTCCTAATGGACAAGTGACGCATATCTAATGAAAACTCATAACTTTGATCCTTCGTTAACGGATACTTATCAGACGGGCCAACAATCGTAAAATCAGTAACGCGTAATTCAAATCCGGAAGGCGCACGCTCATCTTTCTTTAACGTTCCTTCCACTTCCATCGATGCTTCAACTTGAATCTTATCAATCTCATCCCACCGTTTTTCAAAATCTTCCTGCTTTAAGACACATTGAACAACGTTAGAAACATCACGTAACACAACAAACTTTAATTTATTTGAACCACGTTCCCTATGCACCCAACCACGAATAGCTACTTTTCCGGATCCTTTTGTTAATGCATCTTGAATGGAGATAAAATCTTTCATTGTAATCCTAACTCTTTCTTTTGTTCTTTACTAATATCAGACGGTGAATCAAGCATTAAATCTTTTGCATCTTTATTTTTAGGGAATGCAATAACATCACGAATAGATTCTTCACCAGTCATCACAGCAACTAATCGATCAACACCAAAAGCAATACCCCCCATACGAGGCGCACCAAACTGTAACGAATCTAACAAGTAACCAAACTTCTCTTGTGCTTCTGCTTCAGCAATGTTTAATGCACTAAATACTTTCTTTTGCACACCTGCATCACTAATCCTAATCGAACCACTCCCCATTTCAAATCCATTCAATACTAAATCATAACTTGTCGAACGCACCTTTGCAGGATCCTTTTCCATCAATGTAATATCTTTTTCATTGGGTGCAGTAAACGGATGATGCTCTGACACGTAACGTTTTGCATCCTTGTCATACTCAAACAACGGAAACTCTGTAATCCATAAAAATTGAAAATCATCCTTGGCCTTTGATAAATTAGGCTTGTCCGTCTTATGTTTCTTCATTGCCTCAGCATGCGTTAACCGTGGGAACGGTGTTTTTAACGTAACGTTCAACGCTTCTTTGAAAATAAACTTCATTAACTCTTCACACACGGTGTAGACATCTTCTTCTTCAACAAATGCCATCTCCACATCTAACTGCGTAAACTCTGGTTGTCTATCTGCACGTAAATCTTCATCACGTAAACATCGAGCAATCTGATAATACTTATCAAAACCAGATACCATCAATAACTGTTTAAAAATTTGAGGAGATTGTGGTAATGCAAAAAACTTTCCAGGAAACTTTCGTGAAGGAACAAGATAATCACGAGCACCTTCTGGTGTAGACTTTGCTAACATAGGTGTTTCAATATTTAAAAAATTCTTATCATTCAAAAAAGAATGCATCGCATGTAACACTTTATGTCTAACCATAAGGTTCTTTTGCATACGTTCTGAACGTAAATCTAAATATCTATATTTTAATCTTGTTTCTTCCGTACTTGTTGCAGGATCTAACGGTAATTCATCACAAGGACCTTGCACGTCAATAGACGAAGCAGACAATTCAATTTCTCCCGTTTCACTGTCTTTCTTTACTTGCTTATCAGGACGTGCCTTTACTTCACCAGAAATGATAACAACAGTATCCTTCAATAAATGAGGATGTTGTTCTGTCAGTTTAGGATTAACAAATACTTGTGTACTCCCATACCGATCACGTAATACAATAAACGATAATTTTCCTTGCACACGATGAGCATCAACCCACCCGCAAAGTGTTACTTTCTTGCCTGCATGGCTCTTTCTCAGCTCTCCACACGTATGCGTTCGTAACATAGCAAAATCGATAAGAAGGGACTATATAAATATTATTCTACTTGAGATTACTCTGAATAATCTGCATTACTTTCTTACCGTCAACTTTACCACGATATTTCTTCATAATCACACCCATCAACCCATTGGGTGATACATCCTTATTTTTTTGAACGAGTTTAGTAATTTCTTGTTCTACGTCACCAACAGCAACTTTCTTGAATTGAGTAATATCAAGTTTTTTACCCTGTGCACTTGCTGCTAATAACTCGACAATAGCTGATTCATCAATCTTCTTTTGTTCTAACGCTTTCAATACTAGTTTGAAATGTTCTTGCTTAAGGGTCCTTGTACCAAACCGCTTTGTAATTTCTTTCGGCACTTCAACTAATGTTCTAGCAATTAATTCTGGTGCAAGTTTGAATTGTTTAACATACGATACAAAGTGTTCATTGTCTAATACTTCATGTGCCAATTGTGGAGATAACTTATATTGTTTTTCTAACTTCATAACTCTTTCAGTTAATAGTTCAGGACGTTTAATCTGTTTTAACCATGACGATGTTATTGCAATAGGAGGAACATCTGTTTCAGGATACATTCGTGCAGCACCAGGCATCGGACGTAAAAATGATGTTGTAAAATTCTTATCCGCCTTACGCACATGAGATGAACATTTCTTCTTTGCTTTAATATCAGCTAATTCACGTTTAATCTCAAAATCAATGACCTTAGGAATACTCCGTAAATCCTGGAACCCCTTAATTTCAACCCGTGGATGACCTTTAATAGATACATTAACATCTTGCCGAATAGAACCAATACCCCGACGTACTTTTTCTGTAGACCGTAAGATCATACCAAGAATGCTTGCAACTTCCTTACAATGATCAGGATCTTTAATGGAAGCATCTGTTGCAATCTCAATTAAAGGCACACCTAACCGATCCAAACGATACCGAACATGATCAACTTTTTCTTCAACTTTCTTTGCAGACTCTTCTTCCAAACAAATACTATCAACAACAACATTCCCTTTAGATGTTTTGATAACACCACCTGTTGCAATTAACATTGTACGTTGGAAACCAGAAACATTCGAACCATCAATTACTGTTTTTCTCATCACACGAATTTCATCAACAGGTGTTGCATCCAATAATAATGCAACTTGTAATGCAACATCTAACGCATCTTTGTTTACTTCATGTGGTGGTTCTTCATCTAATTCAACTAAACATGCAGACGTAGAACATCCTTCATACAAAAACCGTTTATTTTTTTCACGTTCATATGAAGCGGCGGCGTCAACTTTACCTGTTTCTCCAGCAACAGCGCGTAACTTCCGTTCTATTTGAATATCAATAGGAGCATCATCATGAACTATAGAAGGACAATGACAAAATAACTTATGTGTTTCTAACTGCTGATGAATTTCAACACCACACTTAAATCCCACTTTCTTATAGTCCAAATCCATTGTAAGAAACCACACACCGATGTTTATAAATCGTGTGGAAATTCTCGTTCTTGTGAGCGTTCCGTTAATTCACCACGTACGTTTTCACCATACAACTCACGCACTTTAGCCTTAGGATAATTACTTAAGAGCCATAATAACTTGATATACGCTGTTTCAGGGTGGATATCAGTATGATCTCCTAAGACACCAAGCGCTTTAATCTTACGTCCGTACGAATAGACGTTCATATTAATTCTTCCAAAAATACATTGTGTTGTCATAACAACAGGCATGGTTTTTGCTAAACTCTTTAACGTATTGTAAATCTTTGTATTTTCTTTTGTAAACTCATCAATTTCATCAACAGGTCCGTTACCTAAACCAGTTCCTTCAATAATTAATCCATGATACTTATTGTAAAATGCTAACTCTTTAGCTTTCATGTTCGGGTGTAATTTGTAAAAACCAACATTAATTTTAGGGTTAAATGGTTTTACTGTAAATGTACCACCATCTTTTTTCTTTCTATAGTGTTTACTTTTGTATGTAATTTTCTTTCTACTCACAACTGCTAACGGTTGTGCGTTAACGGGTAAAAATGCGTTCCGTTGTGAACTATGTAATTTTCTAGCCTTACACCCCTGTATGATATGACAATCTTTACTATTTGTTGTTCCATGACCACAGACGCCCACATCAGAAAAATCAGACTCTGCCAAGAACTTAACAGCACAAAATAAGTTTAAAGCTGCATCAGAACTGCCACGATCAGACGAACGCTGTGCATACACCATTAACACAGGTACAGGAAGGTTTTCTAACATAAAACTTAAGGCAGCAGACGTATACGCTAACGTATCAGTCCCTTGGGTCACAATAATGCCATCAACACCCTTCTTTACTTCTTTTTCAATAGCTTTTGCAATAAGATTGTAATGGTTAACATTCATATC
>CAZUSA010000009.1:0-11525 GCA_964622835.1 Candidatus Woesearchaeota archaeon
TGCTGTTTCTTGACTTCCATACGTTGCCAAGTGCATTAACACACCAAGTCCACCCATAATGAACGGTACGAGTGCTATCGTCCAACCCCTCCATGCTTTACGGTCTTTTATTGCTAATCCTGCAAGGTTAACAATTAAAGCGTTCATGAATACAATGAGAAATAATGTTTCTGTGAACGCTGCTGGTTCAGCACCTAAAATGAGTTTTCCTGTCTCTGTAACTTGTTGTACTACAGTTGGGATGGCTAAGAAGAATTGGTTTTTTAACGCAAACCCAAGCCCTAACAATCCAAAAAAAACTAATGAAACAATAATTGTTGGGTTTAAACGCCGATTAAATTTAAATCCTGTAACGTTAGGTAAATAACCGCTTTCTGGATTGAAAATATAACTTACTGTATTATCTGTCTTTGATTTAACACTATGCCATATAACGATTCCTAACGTTCCAATGAACCCTATAGCACCGTAAGCATAATAGAAATTTGTTTTATCAATAAGTTCTGGAAGGCTAGAACCGCCAAACGCAAACAAGGCTAAAGCCACAAGCATTGCCACTCCACCAAGTGCTAACGCCAAATAACCCAGTCTAAGAAATTCTTGAGTTTTTGGTACTTGTTCAACCATGTTTTTATAAACCGTCCTTTCTATTTAACCCTTTTTATTTTTTTCTGGTATCATTATTGCCATTAAACCAATGCCAAACAATACTGCTGACAAGAACATTAAATGAAATCCTCTTTCTGTCTGTCGCAAACCAACCTTATACATCGTTGATAATGTTTCTAAATGACTGTTACTCGTATTGTCGTATGTTTCATCAACACCTTTAAATCTTAAATCATAATCTTCAAGATAAGGGTTTACTTCCATTGCTATGATCTGATAATTATAACCAAAATCAGTATTATGATAGCCCATATAATACAAGCTTACAGCATGATATAAGACAATGAACGCTGCGATAATAAGTAATACGCCTATTTCTTTATCTTTTAATTTAATTTTTTTAGCAAACACTGAAGGTTTCATGAATGTCATTTCCTCCAATATCACTGCCGTCACTGTTTTCCGTGTAGAACACTTGAGGTTCAACACCTTGCTTTACATCCTGATCCACAATCCATACAGTTAAACTGTCATCACACGTGGCAATGTCTTTTTTCTTATATTCAATGTTAATTTTTTCAATATTATTTTTTAATGTTAAACCTTGTAAGAAGCAAGTATCCACGAAAGGTTTCAGTCTACTTGGAGGTTCTATTTTGCTTTTGTGACATACATTTCCTTCCACACTCGAACAAGAATCAATGTTGTACTCAAGGAATGTTCCACAACCCCACATACTCTTGGGTAAGTTTACTTCACTGTATTTCGTCCAATTTGTATGACAATATTTCTTTTTTTCTTTCATTGTTGCTTCAAAAATACCAAAACTTCGTGAAAGACACACGAAAGGTCTCAATAGTTCTCCAGTTGTATTTAATTCAACCGTAAACGTTCCTTCACTATTCTGTAAATGCGTTAACGGTGTCATGCTTACATTGCCATATGGTGTTAATGTTATGAAAACTCTTGTCACCTCATCTTTACTAACACCTAAAACTCCTTGGAATGAAATATTATAATATCCTTCTGCTGATACATAAACGAATGGTTGTTTGTAATAATCTAATGGAACATTAATAATTTGGTGTTCTGTACTATTTTCAACAATAGTCTTTCCTTCACTTATTAAATTCATAGGACCGTATTGATTTGTTTTGTTGTTAAAATTATAATATCCCACAATGTAGTTTGCTGGTACTTCTTCTTCTCCGTCCATTGCAAAAATTATTATCTGTCCATATTCTTGTTTTTCTTCACTGATTTCTTTGCTGAAAAAGTCCGTAATGTCACTCCAAAAGAAATATACTCCGAAACATAAGAGAAGGAACAGTATTACTGCTATAATCATTCCTGCTCCTACTCCTTTTTTGTTCACACTTAACCTACCCATACTTTTAGTTTGACTTCTTAGCCTTGTAGAAACATTATTTTTTGAGCATCCTCTTTCTTGCCTTCATATTGTATTCTTCCAGAATTTTGTTCATCTCAACACCAATCTTAACATCCTTCATTTTACAGAACCCTACGTACTCATTCCAAGCGTCTTCATCCAACTCTTTTATTAGTTTAGTAACCATGTTTAACAAGTTAATCTTGCTTGTTTATAAGTTAAGTGGTTTTTGAGAATATATGAGAAAAATGCGAGTTTCAGAGGAAGGAATATGAAGAGGGTAGGCTAAGTGTTAGGAAGAATAAATATACCCAATACCACGTTCCTCATTTTTCTGCTCACATTTTCTCATTTTTAAAAAAAAAGTTAAGAGGGGATTATTATCCCCTAATTAGTTAATTAACCCTTATGAACCAGTAATCGTATTGTTTACGTTAATGGTAAAGGTTATGTCTCCAGTTCCTACGTCAGCTTCTGTGTCAGAGTTATCTTCATATCCGAACATTAATTGGTTGTCTGTTGCCCCAATAAATGCTGCATAATCAATTAATCTTACAGTTACTACTTCAATACTACCTTCGGAAGTTCCATCATTCTCAAAGAGAATACCGTTAATGGTTAATTCTTGGTTTTCCAAGAGTAATACTGGCGTACTGAATGGGAAAATAAATTCAGTAGATGAAATTCTACTTAATTTTTGTCCACTTTCTGTATTAGCTATATTACCGCTTGTACTTGAATCAATTTCAAAGGTTATGTTTGAACCGTCAACGACATCAAATCCGATTGCTCCAACATTCCAAGCCATGTTAGACTGGTTTTGGTTTAATCTGATTCTACTCATCTTATACGTGTCTGTTGTACCTGTTAATGAAACATTAACTGTATCAACATTATCTGCATAAACTGTGTCATCTTGGTTAAAGACATCAATATCTACACCGCTACCGCTTACAATAGCTGAGTATACATCTAAGTCTAAAGGTTGAGATTCTTTAGTAATTGTAACGTCAGTCTCTGCAACACCGTAATATCCTACTGTTGCACTCGTTACAAATGCAATAGCATCTACAACATCACCAGTTGAAACGTCAGTAACGCTTAATCTTGATGTAGCCGCTAAATTACCGTTATTAGTAACTAACGTTTTATCACCAGCACTACCATGTAACCATACATAAGCACCTGGATCGCCTTCTTGCGTCAAACTGTCGTTCGCTAGATTAAATGCTGCTAAGGTTAATGTAGCTGCTTTTCCAGCTTTAACACCTGTCAGATCAACCGCTGCACAGACATCGTTGCTACAGGTAAAACCTGTCCCACAATCTGCATCTACAGTACACGCTGAACCGATGGTCTCAAAAGCTGTTTGTTCTGCTGGTGAAAAAACCCCAGTAAAACTAAGAACCGAAAAAATTCCAGCAACAATAATCACTATTAAAGCTGTTGACATTAACGGTCCCATCTTTTGTCCTTTCTTATTTAACATTGTGTGTAACACACTCCATTTATTTTGAGTATCAATGTATCATGATACAAGCAAAGCAACACCTAATGATGTATATAAACTACTGATGAACTATGTAAGGGTAGCGAACTACCATACACAAGCCTTATAAATTTCAACAACCCTCAAATACCTGTTAGGATGGCAAAAGAACTAAAGCCCTCATTAGAAGTGGTGAGCGTTTACCTAATCCTTCACGGACTGGGTAAAGCAAAAATAGAAACAACCCTCTACGACTTTTATCACAGATTCATAAAAGAAAGGGTTACTATGACTGATAGATGGTTCACTCGAATCATGAAACACCTCATAGAACAAGGTATTGTCGTTGAAGGCGTTGGAAGGTTTGCTATGGGACGCATGGCAAAAACCTATATGGTAGATTCTAAAAAAATGTTTACCTTCATAGAAGACATTGACTTCATTGGAGAAATATGGACATTCATAGACGAAGTAAGCTATATTGTACGAGGAGAATTTCCAAGCCAAAAAACAGAAGAATGGAAAAGAAAACATAACTGGAAACAATACAAAAATATTAAATAGAAAGGAGTGTTTAAAAAAAGAGTATGGCGTCACTTGGAAGTTTTAAAATGGCAGGGATATTCCTTGTATTTTTATTCGCAATAGGCGGTATCGTATTAAACATTGGTTCTTCAGCAATTCACTGGTCAAAAACTGGAGATTCAGGACCGTTAATTGAATCAACTGCTGGAAGAATAGCAGGAGCAGACCTAGAACTTAAAATTACCATGGACGACCTTATAGCAAATGGTAAAACAATGAGTTCTAAAGAATTAAAACACGCACAAGACGATGTTATAAGTTCACTTATGATTATACTCATACTATATACTCTTGGTTTTTCATTAGTTAAATGGAAAGTAGGCTTGGGAGTGTGGAACGCAAACTATTGGTTCTGGACATTCCTCGGACTAACAGTAATATTCTTAATATCAGCCGTAGGTTATGTATGGTGGGCTACAGGAACACCAGAATTCCCACAAGGCATTATTACATTCTTAACAAACATGGATGCTGTCATCATACCAGGAGAAGGTTTCGTTAACCCATTAGACATTGCAGGAAGTGAACTCATCAACACAACAAACACTGTTCTTAACACAACGAATAGTTCTTTATCTAATGTGACTGGTGGTATTTAATGGAAAGTATAGGTTCTTTTGTTAACGGAGATCATGAAAGTAAAGAAAAGACATTTTCAACATTAATAACAGATAAACAAATAAAGATTTATGTATTATCAGAACGTCAGAAAGAAAAATTAAAAAAAGATTATTACAACCACCTTGAACGTAGTAGAACAAACAAATACTATCAAGTCGAATTTGCTTTATTATTCATGCAATGCTACGATTTCTTAATACAACAAGATGACGATAGTATTAACGAATATCTTTGCTCATTCAGACACATAGACAATCTTGAAATGCTCTTCGGAAATTACGGTAAAGTTGCTTTACAAGAAGAAGTTATAAGCATCGTTAACCATAGCATTAATGAAGCAAGACAACCAATGAAGCGACTTATTCACCATACCATGCTTCTTGCTGGGATTATTGACAGAACAAGTGAAGAAACAACCACTGGTGCTTTTGATGACTGAACTTGACAAAGAAAAATACTATCCTAACGGTTCTAAAAGAATATTTGCTTTAGAAGAACCGCTCGTACGAACCATCCACCAATATAAACAATTAACATTCCCTAATATTAATCGAGATTCAAGCTATATTTATGTATTACACACATACTATCGTGACTTCTTTATTGCAGTACAACAAGTAAGTGTTTTGTTAGGACCTGAAATTCCAGAAAATGAAACAAAAATAATAAACCAACTGTTTAAACGTTTTGAAGAAACAATCAACGAAACAGAACGACTTGTAAGCTATCGTGAACGACCTAATAAAAAAATATATACTGACCACAATCATTGGGAACGAACATTCAAAGCAACATGGCTAAAAATCTTGAGAACACACCACATACACCAATTCAATAAGATTATCAGCAAATATAACAAGATTTATATAAATCCATTCCTTGAATATATGCACACGGCTAAAGTTAGGATAAAAACTCAAAGAGAAAGTGGGTTTCACATATTAGCACTGTCAAACAATACACAATGACGTATAGTATATTAAAAGAGAAAGGATACGATAACGATCAACAAAAAGTTAAACTTCCTAGTTTTATCGTTGCCGAAGTCATGTATTTGTTAGGGAATAGTGTGGTTAGTCCTGGAGTTGAAAAACTATCCCCCATCATACATATCATCGACACATTACTCCATTACAGAACATATTATGAAGATGATGTAGAATACAACGTTCTCACACACCATTATGGTAGTAGATATAAGAAAGCTAGAATTGCTCTTTCCGAAACAAGAAAACATCTTGCAATCACAGAAAGCTACTTGAGAGGACTTCGAGACAAAAGCATAAAACACACTGATATTAATAATAAACGATTCTTTGAATGGCAAAAAAGTTGTAAAGACGTGGAAGCCATGCGACCCTTTATTTTCAGAATGAGAAAATTACTCATCGAAAATACGAATATTGAAGATCAATACCCTGAAAGCAAACATTACAGCGTTGCAGGACATACCGTTAAAGAAATGCACTACAATCTGAAAGAAGATAAGAAAGAAGAACATAGTGACAGCAGAAACTTTGATAGTGAAGGCACTCAAGTAACCGACAAATACATCTCGGAGAAGTTCGTATAATATGGAAGATAAACTACTTACTCAATGTTTGAAACTTTTAGATAAAAAAGAAAGATATAGTTACCATTCTAAATTAAAGATTGTTCAACCAAAGATAAGACAACACGCTCCAAAAACAATTAATAAAAAAGATATTCAACGATTTAATGACCATTACTTAAACCATTTCATGCCACCTATCCCAAATTTTAAGGGTGTTACAAAGATAGTAAAACATAGTTTGGGTTGTAATGATTGTAAGAAAATCTTTTCATGTCCTTATTCTTTTAAAGAAAGAATACAAATCCATATAGGAAAAGGTTATTGTGATTCACGCATAAGCCATTATTGGAGGCATGATCCGTAATGTTTCAGTCTCGTTGGATTAAAGGAAAAAAATACTTAACAATAGTTAAGGGAAATACTTCTTACGGTTGTATTGGAGCAAGTGGCTTCGGAAAAACAGTATTCTCCGAAAAAATAGTAGAATTACACCGTTCAATGGGCTACAAGATTATTTATGTTTTTGATCCTAAAGATGATTGCGAAGCAGCGTTCATGGGATTAAAACCCATATACAAAAAACACATAGCACGATTACACCTTCAAGGACAAGACCCAGACCGAGAACCCTACAAAGTTAGAGTAAACCATCCTATCAGTAGAAGTGTTAGGACAATACCATTCAACCAAATTCCTGAAACAAACTTCTTCACCATACCAATCAATAGTTTCACTGACGATGATATTAAATTCTTATTAGAAGATTTTGGAGAAGACGAAAAATACGCTCTTTTCGAGAATGTTCTAGCAATGCTCACACCACAAGACAGTGCATACCATTTTCGACTTAAAATGAAAATGAGTAGAGAACGTCAAGATATCATGCTCAAACACAAAAACATGGTTAAAGACGATTTTGACAGTTTAGACGATGGAAGTTACGGAAAAATCGATCGTGCAGACCGAATCAACAATATTTTGAAACCTTTCGTCAACGATGGATTCATCACACCAGGAGACTACCACCTAAACATAGATATTCCAAAAATATTAAACGATCGTGACGTCATTGATATTTTTAGTTGTCGTTATTTAAAAAAAGGTAAAGAAAAAGCTTTTGTCGGCTTCTGGGTACTAGACAAAATCTTTAGAGCATTACCTAAAGCAAAATATCCTGTACTCATCGTCTTCCCAGAACTAAGAAGAATAACACCCAGACATCCAAAAGGCTACGAACGAATATTAAGTAAAAAAATAGCAGACTTACTAAAAACAGTGAGAAGTTTAAATTGTAGTGTTGTCGCAGACGCTCAAGCAGTAAGCATGGTAGACGAAGACGTTATTAACAGTTTTGTCGAAAAAGCTTACGGACGTTTAGCAGCAGGAGCAGAAACTTCATATTATTATAAAACGGAACGGATGCCAAGTATTCAAGTCGAAGCATTAAAACGATGCGATAGAGGACAATTCATTATCAGCAGTTTAGTCAAAGAAGGATTGTGGAATGTTGATTTACCAACACATTTACACAGTGAAGAAGAAATCAAGTACGATACAGTGTTTAGACAACAATATCCAGAACGAATGTACACATACAAACCTTTAGTCACAGAATTTCGTAAAGACTGCAAAAATATGTTAAAAAGTGCGCATAAAATGAAAAAAGAACAAGACGATCATGAGAAAAAGATTAAACAACGTAAAGAGAAAAAATTTGAGAACAAAGATAAAAATAAACTTATTGAAATAGAACAAGAAGTAAAATTAAAAAAAGAAGAAGAAAAATTGCGTAGGGACGAAATAATTAGAGAAGTCGTTAGACAAACAGACGGTAGTGGAAATCAACTAACAATACCAGAAGTCCAAAAAGAATTAGCCACCATGGGCATTCCTAAAGTTGGAAAAGACTTAATCAGAAAGTATAGGAAACAAGAAAACATCATCGAACCAAAAGAAACAGTAGAAGAAATTATAGAAATACCAGAAGAGAAGAAAACAAAAAAGAAAAACAGTAAATGGGTTTAATTATGAAACGTAAAAGAAAAGATTTAATTATGGTTGAGGGTGTGAGGTTGTTTAAGGATAAAGGTCAAAAAACATTACACCTCCACAAGAGTATTCCAGAAGGAAAGTATACTATCATATTAATCCCATTGTAAATATTCTTGATATTTTCTTCATTACATAGTGAAAACCTCCAACCGAAAACTATATAAAGGAGTATATCCACTTGGATATACACTTCAAGGAAAAGTGAGGGAGAAAAAAATGAAAACAAAATTAAGCTATCTAAAGCAAAAAAAAGAAATTTGTATAGGCATAAATAAAGACAACGAATTAGTCTTTATCAACTGTGAAATCGGAAGTTGCGACAACGACCACTACACCATCACACACAACACTTATGATAACATCATAACAGAAACACAAGGCGAAAGTGAAGCAAGAGATCGTTTAAGTAATAGAGATTACTGGGATGACTTAGGTATGCTTGACGAAAACTGTTTCTTACACGACTTCATCGACTTAGATAAAGTTGCAGACCACGTTATTGATACCGATGGATGGCAAAACACAAATGGTGAATACTATGAAATTGGCACATACAAGGATGAAGATTATTACATTGATTTTTCCTCTTGTGGTGCAAATGCCGTAGGTGCATTAAACGAAGAATATAAGAAATTGTTAATCACAGAAGAAGAAAAACAACTCCCTATAGAAAGCGATAAATTACACCTAAAAAACATTAAGACATACACACAAGAAGAAAAAATACTTTTAGAAAAAGTTTTAACTTTCTTAGAAACAAGAAAAAACGAAACATTAACAGACAAAGCAGACCTAATCCCTGCACTACTGGAGGAAAATTAAATGAGTATAATCAACATAGATAATATGTATCGAGAGATGCAAAACACCATGCAAAATAATTTTGGTGTCGACCTCTCGGCAGAAAAAAGATTTGAACTTGCAAAAGCACAATTCCTCGAAAGTGTAGCTGATGCTATCGAACAAAACAAAGAAGAATTAATCAAAGAAGACAAGGAGGAAAATTAAATGGGTTATACGCATTACTGGGATAGACAAGAAACAATAAACGCAAAAACCTTTAAGAAAATTGTTAAGGATTTTGAAGTTTTATTGCCTTTATTAAATGCTGTCGGTGTCAAATTAGCTGATGGTTTCGGTAAAGGGAAAGCAAAAATCAACAACAAAGAATTAATATTTAATGGTGTTGAGAAGTGTGGACATACTAAAAGAGATTTGGGTATAACATTTCCTTCAGCCAATGCCAAAGGTGTTGGTATGGTTGCATTGAAAGAATCTGATGTTAAGGAAAACAAGCTTGAAGGTATTACCAATAAAGACGGTCAAATGATGGTCTTAACTGGCGATCCTTTGGAGTGGGTTAAAAACTCGGATGTTTCAGGTAGTTGGTTTGCAGGTGCTAAATTAGATACCCGTGCTTGTAGTGGTGATTGTTCACACGAAACATTTTATTTTCCACAAGCCGATAAAAACCAAGATTGTCAAGAGCGTAGAGGAAAGCATAAACTATTCTTCAACTGCACCAAGACGGCATACAAACCTTATGACCTTGCAGTCATTTGTGCTTTGATAATTGCAAAACAACATTTAGGAGAAAAGATCAAAGTTGGATCGGATGGGGATATTAACCAATGGGCTGATGGTATGGCTATCTGCGAGAAAATACTTGGTTATGGTCTTGCTTTCTCCCTTGATGAAGGTGATGAAGAATGAAACAAGTATTAACTAAATTATATGACAAAGAGAAGAAGATATACATTGAAAGATGGTTATCTAAACGTCAGTTTGAGAACTTACCTTTTAGGTATTGTTTGCCTTATGAGGTGGAACAATGAAATGTACTGATTGTGAAGGTAAGGCTACAATAACATGGGATGGCACTTGGTTGTGTTTATCATGTGAAAACAAAAGATTAGCAATAATCGAAAAGCGAAGGGCGAAAGCCCTTAGAGACCATAAAGAAGACAAGGAGATGAAGTAAATGGAAGAATACAAATTAACGATAAGTTACAAGGAGTTAGTACAATTACTCCGTAATGGTAGTTGTGAAGTGCAAGAAGGTATGCTTTACCGATATGAATATGCAGACGGTGTATTGTGTGGTACTGGTGAAGTTGGAGATTGTGTCGATAGAATCGAGGTGAAGGATGAGTAAAAAATTAAAGAATACGTTTTATGGCGATCTGTCTGTTGAAAAGAAAAAAACAATCAGAAATGGTTTTGCCATGATAAACCAAAGTAGGGATAAACAAATAGCTTTATTCCAAACCTGTATCATCGACAAATTAAAACGATTGAAAAACATGGAAAATGGAGTTAAAAGAAATGAAATAAGCATTGAACACTACATCAAAAGCCATGAACAATACAGCAAATGGTTGAGAAAGTTTTTAGGAGGAAAAAAGTGAAACAAGATAAATTGAAGAAGGTTACGCCTTTCGGAAACAGTGGACATATCAACGTAAGTAAAGATAGTATTGGGAAATATTACAAACTTGTAGAAACAAGCCCATTACAAGAAATACTTACGAAAAAAGAAGTAAATTTTATTTACTCAAAGATTGACAGTAAATTAAAGAAAACCACAAATGGCTACTTACATGGTTTGTATAGGAAAATGTTACAAACGTACAAAGAAGACCTTTTAAGTCTCGAACATGAAAGTGATATAGTTAATCTTATTAGCTTTCTTAATGAGTGTGGCAAAGAAGGCAAAAGTATTGCAAATAAAATTGAGTGTGATTGCGACCTTTAACTAACGAAGTGAAAGTCCTCTTCAAACTCAAAACCAATACTTTCCTGTCCCCACACTCTTTTTTTATTTTTCAACCAAGCAATTAAAGCCTTTTTAGAAGCACGATAATCCCTTACTGTAGTGTATGTTTCAACTCTTACAATCTTTTCGTCAACAATACGCCCTTGATCTGTCGTAAAACTACCTGTTCCTTTCACCATGGTACTTCCACCAAACTTACTATTCAAAAAACGCACCGTACTCTTAATTCTCATATTCATTTGTTTTGGCGTAATACCTTGACTTACATTCTTCGTAGAAGGCACAAAAACAGCAATGTGAACTGGCAATCTTGTTATCTTCTTATCATTCGGTAACTGTAAATTAGCTGTACTCATTCTTTTATCCTTTTGGGTGTCTTTTCATATATCTTATTGCAATCAATTTTTTGTTTAAATGTGTAACTTCTGTTTGCAGTTTATTAACTGCC
>CAZUSA010000010.1:0-9100 GCA_964622835.1 Candidatus Woesearchaeota archaeon
TGTTTTATATAAACCTTTAAATAGTTCTTCCAAAGACTATACAATCATGGGTATTTTTGATAAAAAACCAGCAAAAAAGAAGACCAAAAAGAAGGTTACAAAGTCAAAGAACGTTTGTGAATTTTGTTAAATTTATTTCTTCAATTCAACAACGTTAATAACAAAATGACCAGGCATTCTAGGCGTTGCTTTCTTTAACGAAGCCTTCGCATGATCAACACCATCTTTATTCACTTTAACAGAAAATACTGTTTGACGACGTTTCAATCGCGCAGCAACACCTGTTGGTGTACCAAATGCACGCTGCATGCCTGTCTGCATACGATCAGCCCCAGCGCCAGTAAGCATTTTATTTTCGCGAATAATCTGATGAGGATACACATTTAATTTTAAATAATACTCAGAACCAATACGACGAATTAAATTACGATTAATAATCTGACGACAACTTTCTAACGCATTATGACGAATTTGAATAGCATCCTTTACCAATAATTCAACCTTGAAAGGAAATGTTTTAGATTTTTCACCCATATCATACCGAATAACTTTATTGGTAGGAACTGTACGAATGTAATTCTTACGTTTATACTTACTCTTTCTCGTGTATGCTCGCTTAACCGGAGACATACAATGACCTCTACGTAACGTTGCCATTATTCAACCACCACTTTCTTACCAATTGCTTGACCAGGCATTCCCCGTTCAAAAATAACACGAACAGCACCATTATTTCCATGAGCAGACGCAACCGTACCAGCAATAACCTTACCAGAGGGTGATTTCCAAGAAACCTTCTTTTCAACCATGGTTTCAGCCTTCTCACGACTATCTACACCCTTTACCTTGACAACCATATGATTGTTAGACTTGGTGTGACGTCCTAATCGAAAATTAACAATAACTGCGTCCATCGTAGCTGAAAACGGCGTTTAGCGCTTTAAAAGGTTTTCCACAAACGTTTATAATCCTCCTTATGATCTCACGTGTATGACAGATGTTTGGAACCATGGTCCACGACAAACGCTCGAACTCAGTACTGATTGCCAAATTGGATTTTCTCAAGGTCTTATTGGCACAATGATGGCACCATTCCTTTGGAAACGATTAGATCGGAGACTTGCCCAAGGAGAAACACCACTACAAACACTTCGTAATGATCCCCGTTATACTGATGGCACTCCTGTTTGTTTTGATGGAGAAGATGTTTTTGATAATCTTAATTTTCGTGGCACTACACGATTTTGGAGCACACTTGCAGGAGGAGCTGTAGGTCTTGCAACACTGGGTTTTGGTAGTGTCCAACTCTATGAAAGTATCAGTAGAGGAGAATGGATACCTGCAGTAGCCGCTGCAGCAACACTAGCTACAACAAATACATTATCATATCGTCACGAAAAAAGAACGTATGCTGATCCCATGTTCGGACAAACACCTTAATTACTCACTAAAATTTCTACGTCTTGACCATAAATCTTCTTTAGATCCTCAAACAAAGGTTCTTTGATGAACACACGGTTATCCATCTTTGCCGATGCTAAATGTTTTTGCATCTCTTCCATCGTACTTGGTTCTACCGTACCTAAACTTCCATTGTCTTGGAGTTTTGCTTTAGAAACAACTTTAGTCTTTGCATCAACATCACCAACCATATACGCAAAGTCATCTAATAAATAAACATCACCAAATTGATCACCATACTTCACACGAACACGAACACGATCAATCTCTTTACTTCGTTCACGTTGAACATGTTCTAATAAACGCTTTTGTAAAATAGACGATTCACGACGTAATTTTTCTAACTCATTTGTGGACGCTGCCTTTTTAGCCCCATCTAACGTCTTCTTCAATAAAATAACATCATCCTTAACAAAATGACCCTTCTTTACCAACTTTTCAAAGTTCTTCACTAAATCACCTTTTACAATAGGTAATTCTTCTGCCACCATTAACGCTTCTAAACTCTCTTCTAAGTTTTGTATTAACTTCTTTGCATTTGTTTTTGTTCGTTTCTTTTCTAACGCTTTAACAATCGTACGTATTTTTTTAACATATTCACCAACGTCTTTCATCATATCATCAATCTGTTTACCAGACACTTCACGTACCTCGCCATGTTCAATAGCTTTAAACAACTTGTACGCATCAACTAACACCTTTACGTCAGAGGTTTTCATTAACTTATCACGTTTTACAAATAACTCTTCCATCAAATGCAATGTTTCTTTCGGTGTTGACGGCGGATACCCTTCAAGCATTAACAATGACTGTGACGGATTAAGTGCCGCATAATAAATATCTTCAGCAACAATACCAATCAACTTTCCTTTTGCACGATCAATCAAACGAGCACCAACATCTAAGTGCATATCAATCGCTTCAGGACTAGGCTTAATCTTCCCCATGTTCAGTAACAATTTCTGTGGCATAAAGACACCACGATCATATAATGGAATACCATCACGTAAGAATGTAAAGAATACTGGTGTCGCATCACGAATACCATCCCAGAAATCAGTTAAAATATACACTTGAATATGGAAAATCTTTTTTACACCAGCCATAGCACTTGCTTCATAGCCCATCGACCGAATAATACTCATTAATTTATCTTTTAATTCAGCACGACTCATACGTTTTACGTCAGTATCATCAATAATAATAGCCACATCAATATCATGACTCTTTGCATCCCCACGGAATAAACTACCCACAGCAATGTACGACACAATGTATCGCTCAAACCGTTGTAAGACCATCGACTTGTGAATTTCACTCACTTTTAACGCACCTAATACATCTTTAGGATCATACACGTGCACACCAGCAGCAAGTAACCGTAATACTTCTAACTTACCATCAAAACATGCCTCACGAATTTCAGACATTAACATCGATTGCGTACGTAACTTCTTTTCAACTTCTTCACCAGTCTTTTTCAAAAATGCTTCCATACGTTTAATCAAATCCATACGTTCTTTCGCATCTTTCGTATCAGCATCATCAACCAATACAAGAACATTAATCTTTTGTTTTTCTTCTTCTAAACGCTTACGTAATTCTTCTTCTTTTAAATTTTCAGAACGAAGACGATTAACCATATCTTCAAATCGTTCAGGAGGAAGAATACACAATCCTAAAACAAGTTTCTTTTCTTTCGCTAAAACTTTCTTCTTAAAAATTTCAACCTTCGACTTTAATTGTTCAAACTTCTTCTTTAACTCTTCCTGAGATTTCTCATCAAGAGGCTGTTGCTGTGCAGGACTTTGTGGCAAAGGAGAAGTATCCATAAATCACCTCCGCCAGCACACATTTATAAATGTTCGGGTGAATTCGCTGGTAAACCTTAAAAACCTCCCTTTCCGCGAACTCAGAACAATGACACCACGGAGAAACATACTGTTTATCACCCTTCTTTTCACACTCTTTTTTGTAAGCATTGTTGGTGCCACTTTTACTGTCAGTAGTACAGGGTTTGATTTTGGTGGTAGTACAGCAGAGCCAACAGACTTTGAACAAGAAACATTAACTCTTACGAACAATTACGTCGAAGCACGCATTGAAGGATTCTCACACAGTTTTACACAAAGTTCCAATGTACCCCACAATACTGTTAGTATTGGTAGTTTTGTCATGGACTTCACAGGCATTGTCATACCTTCTGGTGGAACAAGTTCTTCCATCAACGTTGATTTTACCATACCTGAAGGACTTGATGCCATTGACGATGAATTTGCTGATGCAGAATGGGATGTTGGTGATCTTGTTATTACAGGAAACCTCATTAACACAACAACAGAAGAAGACCATGGACCAGTTGAAGTAACCATACCAATCACAACACAAATAGAAAACCATTTAGAAATAGCAGATGTCGAACTAACCTTCGGTGATGATGATCCTTTTAATGTAAGTAATGGCGGTTCAGAAAATCCACGTCTCGATCAAGAAATAACCATAACGGTACGATATGAAAATACATACGACGACGATGACTATACCTTTGATGGCGATGACATAGAAATAAAACTCTTCTTTGGCAGTGATGATCTAGAAACACTCACTGGAGAAGATAATGTTGAAAAAGATGAAATTGGCATGGCCAGTACACAATTTGAACTTGAAGACTTCGACGCAGAAGTAGATGAAAAATACGATGTCCTTATAGAAATGCGTGGAATAAACAACGAAGGTGGCGTGCACGGTGCAACATATGAATTTGAACTTGACATCCAAGAAGAAGAAGATACGACAACACAAACAAGTATTGTTGACTTAGATCAAGATGGTGTTGACGATGAAATAGACTTTTGTCCAGACACCTTACTCTTTTGTGAAGTTGACGAAGCAGGTTGTGCATTAGACAATGATAACGATGGTATTTGTAACACATCCGATAGCACACCAGACGGTGAAGAAGACGAAGAAGACGATGAACCTGAACAACAAGAAGAAGAACCTGAAGAACCTGAAGAAGATACCACTCAAACAACACCAGATGAACCAACAAACAGCTCAAGCATGGGCAGTTTTGTCTTTGGACTCGTCATTGGCATAATAGGAACAGCTTTATTCTTCGTAATGACACGTAATTAGTAATATATGACTAATTTATTAGAAAGAGTGTGTGAAGAACAACGACAACGTGAAGAAACGATTGCCACTCATAACACACAGCGACAGCGAGACCGAAAGGTAGCACTTGCTGTAGGTACTTTAGCTGCAACAGCCAATCTGGCGTTAGGTGTTGCCCTTACAAAAGCATGGCCTGCACCACAAGATTATCTTCTCTCAGGTGTGGTAGGTGAAGGCATTCGACAACTCCTTATTGACCGCAGTATTATTGTTAATCCATTCTGGAGCAAACCAAAAGCAGCACTACGAGGACTTGGCCTAAGTCTTCGATACTTTAGAACGAACTGTCCCGCTAATGTTTATCAAGCACATCTTCGACAAGAAACACCAACAGATAATGCTGCTGTCACCGCCCTTTTTGGAACAGCAAACCATGATGGAACAACATCACTTGACAATCTTCTTTCACTCATTGATATGAGCACCACTCTTGATCTGCGCAGGGGATGGTGGCAACGCCTTGGTGATGTTATCAAACGAAGATTAGTAACACGAGATGACCAGGATGTTTACACAACACCTGAAGCTAACTTTCATCGTGCTGCAGAATCTCTCTTTATAGATGATCCAAGAGAAGCAGAACATTACTTTCGTCAAGCAATAGAACGCGGTGATGAACAAGAAACATTAACCGACCGCATAACACCAAGGTGTGTTCTTGGAAGTTTCTTAGAACGGCATGAGAGAAGTGATGAAGCATCAAACGTCTTTGGCGATGCAGCACAACTTATATCACTTGATCCAGAAACAACATTTCAACAAGTGCACGGTTGTACCAACAGTGTTTACCGACATGCCGTGCCTACATTA
The DNA here is from genome assembly GCA_964622835.1 of Candidatus Woesearchaeota archaeon. Classification (GTDB taxonomy): domain Archaea; phylum Nanobdellota; class Nanobdellia; order SCGC-AAA011-G17; family UBA489; genus JABIKK01. The sequence continues at coordinate 5,449 of CAZUSA010000010.1, forward strand.
GGAACAACATTTTTCTTCCATACAGGAGAAGAACATGATGTCCTTCACGGTTATCATAAAGCTGTGCAGTTAGCAACACTCTTAGGTAATAGTGCAGCATCTTTTGACAAGCCACTTGCATTGAGTGTTCATGATGACATGACCTGTAGTGTTTCTCATTCTGCAGGTATTGCCACGTTAGCAGATCACCTTGAACAATCACCAGAAACAACCTATGATCTTGTTGCTGAAGGTCTTGATACCATTCTTCTCCTGCATTTACAATCACAAGAGATGTTGCCCACCCTTTCACCAACATACTTTCCGCACGTTGATTCTCCCGAACGTTTCTTTCGAAAATTCTTAGAAGAAGAACCTGCATTATCTACTTCAAGGTCAACACTAGGTATCTTTCTTGATGAACTTACAACCCATGTACCTCAAACACTAACCCACCATGATTACCATCCCAACAATGTTATTGTTAAACCCCATGGAGGTGTTTGTGTTATTGATCCAGAAAAAGCATGTGTTGATCATCCTTTTGTTGATCCTGTAAGTCTTGTTGAAAACACACTTACTATACCTCTTATGCTCCACCAACCAGAAGCACGTGAAACATTATTCCTTCAATACGTTGAAAATTTTGCAGATAGTGTTCCGGGTACATCAACTGAAGATATGAAACGACAATTACATCTTACAGGTGTGTACCAACATCTAATTTATGCAGGTAGTGCACATCGATTTGCCCGCCCAGAAGCACTTGCAGCGACACGTGGACACCACATTACATGCGCCCTGCAACATTTAGACGATTTGCAAGACCATTATATAGGTACAAAACGAAGAATTTTTCATGATTTGAGTGAAGATCTTATGACATTACTTGCTGCATAGGCATAAAGTATATAAACAACAATCAAAAAAGAGGTTCTTACCGTGAAATTACCTGATTCTCTCCTTACCGAACTCGTCAAAGAAGTTGCTGGCTCTGATACTATTAAAGTTTTAGATATTCTAAGAAATAAAAAAAATGTTTCTGAATTTAAGATTGCAGAAAAATTAGGATTAACCGTTAACCAAGTACGAAACATGATTTATCGCATGCAAGAATATAACCTTGTTACGTTTACGAGAAAAAAAGATAAAGTAAAAGGATGGTACATTTATTACTGGTCATTTGACTTACCAAAAGCAACCGTCTTATTAGTTGACAGAAAAGGTGAACGTGTTACTTCCATTAAAAAAGAACTTGCAACCATTGATACATCACGCTATTATTTTTGTAAATTATGTAGAACAAAACACAATGAAGAAGCAGCACTTGAAATTCAATTTATTTGTGAAGCCTGTGGAGAACTTCTTGTAGAACAAGATGCTCAAAAGAGAGAACGAGAACTAAAAAAACAATTAAAGAAAAATGAAGAAGACTATGCTCTTGCTAAAGAAGCCTTAGATTATCATCGTATGCTTGTCGCACGAGCAACAGATAGACGCCTTGCAAAAGAGAAAGCAGAGAAAGATGCTGCCCGTAAGATTGCACGTGCAAAGCTTGCTGCAGAGAAAGCAAAGCTTGCACCGAAGAAAGCAGTAAAGAAAACTACAAAGAAAGCAACGAAGAAGAAAACAAAGAAAGCAGTAAAGAAGAAAACTGCAAAGAAGAAGCCTACTAAAAAAGCAGTAAAGAAGCCAGCTAAGAAAAAACAGGTAAAAAAAGTAACGAAAAAAATAGCACCAGCAAAAAAATCACCTGCTAAAAAGAAAAGTATTCTCGGTCGTGTCTTTAAGAAGAAACGTTAAAAGAACATTGCAAATAAATTTCTAAAGACACTATATCCATCAAATGGTGGCAATGGAATTAAGTTAAACAAAAATAAGAATAAATTAATACGTTTTGTCATGTACAATAATGTTGCTTGTTTTTGTGTTAAGGATTTCTTTCTGTCTAAAATAACATGTGCAATAGCAAATAATACTAAGTTCATTGCAGGACCAGCGAACGCCGTTAAGAATCCTTCTACAGGAGTCATAAGACCAGACAATCGCACGTACCCAGGAGCAAAAATAATAAACGGACTACTAATTACTTTTAAGAAAATACCAATAAACAAACCAAAATAGGACGCAAAGAATTCTGTTTGAATACCCATTGCTAGTCCAACAAACTTATGCCCTAACTCATGTAAAATAATACCTGGTGCTGTAACGAGTGCAGCAAACTTAAAACTATCCCAATCAAAACCTTTTTTTGATAAATGATCATATGTTGCTGTTTGAGGACGCTTAATATAATCCATAAAAATATAGCCCAGACCAGCGGTCATAATGACTAAACGAAACACCTCAGCTAACGACATTAACGCCATAACCAAACAACAAAAGAACGTGTTAAAAAGGTTTCTCTTGCACTTCTCACCGGCACTACGAACCTATTTAAGCGCCGCTTCACTAGCAAGGAAATGGCTGGCACGTTTACCCTACAGCACGTTCGATTAAAGACAGGAAAGAAAGATCTTACCGCTGCCTATCGTGCATTACCACAACCAAAAACAAAAGATATGGTGAGTGACCACTTCTTTTCTAACTCTCCACCAACCGTTTTTGTTGGATCTAAACTAAAATATCCTACGGTTAATGTGGGTATTATGGCACCACCCGTCCATGTTGAAGATGCTGCTATTTATGATTCACATGAACGCTGGGTTGCAGAAAAAACTGTCATACAAGATATTTTACGCTATCGTGGTAACTTAATTAATTCACGTTTTCAAAGTACGGTGCACGCTGCACGTGGAAAAATGAGTGGGAAGTTCTTAGACGTTTCACAAGAAGTAAGCATGGCAAAACGTGCTGTTGACATGGAATTTCACTTACATAAACGCGTAAAATTAAGCTTGAAAACAGATAAAGTAACTAAACCACACGGTGCAAATGCAGCCTTGCGTAATGTGCAATTAACAGAAAACACACCCATCGGACGTTCCGTTGATAAAGTGCATAGTGATACTGACTTGAAGGCTGGTGAAGCGTTAAAATATTTGTATAAGAAAAACATTGCTGACCAACAATTATCACAAATACTTTCTTTAGGCACATTAGGTCTTGGCAAGAATAGACGATTAGTTCCAACGCGATGGAGTATTACAACCGTCGATGATGCGATTGCAAAACAATTAATTAAAGAAGTAAAAGATTGTTCCTGTGTTAACGATCACCAATTATTCTTTGGTAACTTCCTAGGAAACTATTACTTAGTCATGTTATTTCCTGACGTGTTTTCGTTTGAATTGTTTGAAATGTACTTACCAGGAAGTTCATGGAATCCAGGCAATCAGATTACTGTGAGTACTGACAGTGAAGGCTATCATGGACGAAAAACTTATGCACATAATTGTGCAGGTGGTTATTATGCAGCACGGTTACCATTGTTAGAATACTTACGTCGAAACAAACGACAAGCATCAGCATTAGTCTTACGATTTGAAACGCCCGACTATTGGGCTGGTTTAGGTGTGTGGGTTGTTCGTGAAGCCATGAGAAAAACAATGTTTCTACGTGCTATGACCTTTCCCGATCAAAAAAGTATGTTAGCTATGGGAAAAACAATTATTGGTGATGAACTTGGCTTTGATGTAGATGTCTTATTACAACGAAGTACGTTGTTACAAAG
>CAZUSA010000011.1:0-8928 GCA_964622835.1 Candidatus Woesearchaeota archaeon
GCAACAACATTACTTGTTGGTTTTGCTGTCGCTGTTACAACGGTTGTTATGATGTTTGGTGGTGACTTGTTAGAAGATTTACAAATGAAACAAGGAAAGAACTTAGAAAAAACATTACAATGTGATGCCATGTCGTTCAAAGTAGATAATGTTGTTGGTAATACCATTCATATTACTAACAACGGTCAAGAAGATATTCATGCATTTTTTATCAGATACCAAGGATCAACAGCAGATAGTTTTGAATCACATTATCGTATTGATGTTCCTGTTGGTGGTGTAGGTCAAATTATTGCAGCGCCTGGTGGTGGTGTAGGTACCTTAGAAAAAGCAAAAGTGTTTGCAAAAAGTGTTGCCGGTCCTAAGGGTAATGTTATTTGGGGCACGTGTGGATCGACAGAGACCACTGTAACCATGGCGTAGGAGTATAGGTAACTTTAAGAAGGATTAATTGTTAACGTTAGGTGTGGTTACACACAGAATATTAAAAAAGAAGGGTATTTCGCCGTTAATTGCAACGGTTTTATTGATTGGTTTTGCTGTGGCATTAGCTGCTGTTGTGATGACATGGGGTCTTGATTTTGTTCAAGATACTGCTGATACAACAAAAGAGCAAACACAAAACACCCTTATTTGTTCAACGGAATTATCGTTTGCTATTTCTGATGTGAATGCTGATCCTGGTTCTGAATCGGTTACGATTGATAATCGTGGTCAAATTGATATTCAATCATTAGTCGTTAGAGTGTATGGTGCTACTGGTGTGGTAACAATTGATTCTGGTAGTGATACAACAACGTTAGATAATGTTGGTGTACCAATGTTTGGTGTTGTTACCTTTACTGGTCAAGAGTTAACAGATGCGCTTGCTGATAGTGCAACAAAGGTTGAAGCTATTGCTACTGTTCCTGGTGAAGCTGGTTCTACTGATGTTATTTGTCCACAAAATATTCAATCATATAACGTATAAGGAATTTCTTAGTTCTTAGCATGGTACGAAAACAAAAAAGAGGACAAGTGTGGGTTTCTGCAGTACTCTTCATTTCCTTAGGTGTTATTATTATTGCATTAATTCTTGCGGGTGCTATGCCGTTAGTAAATAAGATTTCTGATAAGAATACTGTTGTTCGAACGAAAGGAATAGTATTAACAATGGACGATGCTATTCGTACGGTTGTCAATGAAGGTCCTGGTAGTCAACGTCAATTAAATCCTGTTGTTATTGATAAGGGGTCATTAACCATTCAAGAAGGTGCATATGAACTTCGTTGGGAACTAGAAACGAATGCGGTGTTAATGGAAAAGGATGTGCAAATTGAAGAGGGTCACCTCTCTATGGTGCTTAATTCAACGTTTGTGGAAGAAATGTCTCGTATGACGATGTGGGTTGATGATGATGGGTGGAATATTACGATACCGTCGCCACTAAAAGGACCATTAAAAGGTTCATATGTTATTACGGTAAAACATACAGGTATCTTTGATGCAAGTGACAGGCCTTTGATTGATGTTACTATTTCTTAAGACCAAACAGTTAAAAATCCCGAAACGTGTGTATTTAGAAGAAAAGAGGTTTGTAGTGTGAGTGTATTAAAGAAAGAAAAGATAGCCCCTCCTTCACCGGGTGTTGAGTTTTCTGTAGCAAAACAAGCGGATATTCCTGTCTTACCTGATTTTAATAATAAGAAAGAGATTGATGTGAAATATCCGTTAATGGAACCGTATGTGTATGCACATATTCATTGGGATGATGCAGAAAAGGAAGTGATGTATGAAGTATTAGAACCGGAGTTAACACCGAAAGAACAGAATGTTTTAGTTGCATTAGAAAAGGGTATTGAAGAGTTAATTAATATTAGTTTTATTAATATTAAAGATGAAAAGACGGTTATTTCTTATTTAGAAAAGAATGCAAAAGTATTGCTTGGCGAGTTAGGGTTGAAACCACCACGTGATGTGTTTATGAAGTTAATGTATTATTTGTATCGTGACTTTGTCGGTTTAAACCGTATTGAAGCGTTAATGCATGATTATCATATTGAAGATATTGAATGTAATGGGATGAATACACCATTGTATATTGTGCATCGTAAGTTTCGTAATCTTAAAACAAATGTTGTGTTTACGTCGAATGAGGAGATGATGTCGTTTGTTGAAAAGTTGGCACAAAAGTGTGGGAAGTATATTTCCTATGCACAACCTATTTTGGATGGTCGTTTACCTGATAAGAGTCGTGTGAATGCAACGTACACGCAAGATATTTCTTCGCGTGGTCCAACCTTTACCATTCGTAAGTTTACGAGTGAACCATGGAGTCCTATTAAGTTAATTCAAGTAAAAACAGCAAGTCCTGAATTACTAGCATATTTGTGGATGTTAGTTGAATATGAATCGAATATTATGATTATTGGTGGTACGGGTACGGGTAAGACCTCGTTTTTGAATAGTTTGTGTTTTTTCATGCCACCGCAGGCACGCATTGTATCTATTGAAGATACGCATGAACTTAATCTTTTACATACGAATTGGTTACCGTCTGTTTCACGTGAAACGACAGGTGTAGGTGGTGAACAACGGTTGGGTGAAGTGTCATTATTTACGTTATTAAAAGCAAGTTTTAGGCAACGTCCTGATTATGTGATTGTGGGTGAGATTCGTGGTGAAGAGGCTTTTGTGTTATTCCAGGGTGCATCTTCTGGTCATCCTACCATATCGACGATGCACGCAGAAGATGTTGAAACAATGACGCGACGGTTAGAAACACCTCCTATTAATTTGCCTCCTGCGTTAGTTGAAACATTAGATGCTGTGTGTGTTATGAGTCAGTCTCGTGTTGATGGTAAGGAAGTACGAAGACTAAAGCATATTGCAGAGATTGTTAAAGTAGAACAAAAGATTGGTGGTGTTGAAACGAACATGCCGTTTGTGTGGGATGCAAGGACTGATCGTTTTTTCTTTAAGAAGGAAAGTGTGTTGTTTAAGAAATTAGAACAAGAGTATGGATTACGTCCTGAACAAATTCAACAGGAATTCCAACGAAGAACAATGTTGTTGTGGGGTATGTATCAAAAAAAGATTTTTGGTTATCGTGAAGTGCATCAAATTATTAGTGCTTATTATAAGACGCCTGAAGAAGTGTTGAAGAGGTTTAATATTAAATAATGTCGTTGGCTGCTATACGGCAAAGTGCGCAGAGTATTGTGCAAGCACATGCATTGTACGAAAAGGCTTTAGAAAAGAATACGAAAGAGGCTGAAAAGTTACGGGTATTTCTTATTGGATTAAGTAAAACGTTAGAGAAGCAAGTGGGGGAGTTGAGGGGCGATGTCAGTTAGTGATGATGCTGAAGATATTATTCGTTTAACGAATGCGTTTGAAAAAACGTCAGCAAAGAAGGAGCATCGTGCTATTGTTGCAAGTATGAGCGAAGCAACAAACCGTATTACGGGTGCATTAACAGGAAGTTCGCAAGCGGCATTGTATGAACAAGTTATTTTGGATGAACCACCGCAACAGTCTGTTCCTGTTCCTATTAAAAAAAGAAAGAAAGTATCTAAGAAGAAGTTAATTGATGAGTTACATATTGATGAAGAAGCATTAGCACGATTGTATAAGAAGAAGAAAAAGAAAGGTGATGATTTGGATGTTGCCTTTACTGTTTATGTTCCTTCGGCATTTGGTGCTGTTGCAAATAGAACGTTTGGTGGGTATGCTCAACATTTAACAAAGAAAGGAGCAACGTTTGAAGCGCTTGCTGATAATGTGAAAGTTTCTGGATTAAATATTCTTTCACGGACGTACGTAAGCATGGTGTTATTTGGTGCACTCCTTGGTGCTATTGGTGCAGGATTGTTAGCATTAGTTGTTATGGGTGCGTTAGGTGTTCCACCATTAATGTTGATTGTTGGTACAGTTGCTGCGATTATAGCTGGTGGCGGTCTTGTGTTTGGTGTGATGTATGCGTATCCTGCGTCGGAATCTTCAAGAAAATCAAAAGCTATCAAGAAAGATTTACCGTTTGCAATCATTCACATGGCTGCTGTTGCTGGTTCTGGTGCACAACCATTAGCGATGTTTAAGTTATTATTGCGTTCTGATGAGTATAAGGGATTAGAAAGTGAAATTAAGAAGATTGTCAATTATGTTAATTTGTTTGGATATGACTTGTCTACAGCATTAAAGAACGTGTCATTACGGACGCCTTCTAAAGAGTGGAAGGAATTGTTGAATGGTATTGCTGCAACAATTGAATCGGGTGGTAGTTTGAAAGCATATTTGAAGAGTATTGCTGATGATACCATGGCAACGTATCGGTTAGAACGTAAAAAATACGTGGAAACGTTAGCAACATATTCTGATATTTATACAGGTGTATTAATTGCTGCACCGTTGTTGTTTATGGTCGCGTTAACGATTATTAATATGATGGGAGGGACGATTGCTGGTATTTCCATTGCAACGTTGGCATGGGGTGGTACGTTTGTTGTATTGCCTGTTGTTAATGTGTTGTTTTATTTGTTTTTGAATATCACGCAGCCGGAGGAGTAAGATGGGTGTTTCATTTAAACCAGTGTATTTGTTAAGTATCTTACTTGGATTGTTCGTTCTTGGTGCTGATGTCTATTTGTTTTATGGTCAACGATTATTTTATCCGTTAATTATTATTTCGTTAGTTATTGCAAGTTTGCATTTTTGGATTGATTTCTTTGCTGAAATTAAACGACAAAAAGAAATTGGTGTTCGTTTTTTAGGGTTTGTTCGTAATTTGGTTGAGTCCGTAAAGTCAGGTGTATCAATTCCTAAATCTATTCAAAATGTTGCAAAGAAAGATTATGGTGAATTAACACCGTATGTTCGTAAGTTATCGAATCAAATTAGTTGGGGTATTCCTACACGTAAAGCGTTACAGACGTTTGCATTAGATACACAAAATAAAGTGATTAAACGGTCAGTGTCTATTATTGTTGAGGCGGAACAGTCTGGTGGGGATATTACTGATATTTTATCGTCTGTTGTTGATTCTGTTGTGAACGTAAAGAAAATGCGTGAAGAACGGAAAGCAATGGTTCATTCACAGATTATGCAGGGGTATATTATTTATTATGTGTTTATTGGTATTATGTTGGCGTTAGAATTGTGGTTGTTTCCGCAGTTGATTAATTCTGGTGCTGGTGCTGCATTACAGGCTGGTACGGGTATTGGTGGGGTTTCCTTAGGTGGTGCTGATGCATTAGATATGGGTCCTGTCTTCTTTTCATTAATTATGGTGCAAGGTTTTTTTGCAGGTATTATGATTGGTAAGTTCTCTGAAGGAACGTTAAAGACAGGTTTGTTACATTCATTAATTATGATGGTGTCTGCTGCATTGATTATTACAACAGCAAAGGGTGGGATCTAAAGTGAATAAGAAAGGGATTGGTTTTGTTGATTGGATTATTAGTATGAGTTTATTTTTAGTTGTTGTATTGATGATCTTTGCTTTTTTACGTCCTGGTGTTGTTCCGGATGTTGAGTCTGAAGATTTGTTAACGATTGTTGAATTGAACATGTTGGAAGAAGTAACGTGGTCGGTTATGCGTATTCCTGTGTCTATTGGATTAATTAACAGTGATGTGCCGACAATTAAAATTCAGCATGAACTTGCGAGTGAGTGGGGTTTTGTTGATATAGAAGTTCCTGTTGGTGTTAATATGGCAAATGTGGTGGTTAATATGAATCCTAATGGTAAAGTTATCCAAATTAAATGTGCATCTGGCGTGACGTGTTCAACGACAACATCGTTGGTTGATGATCCTGCAACAGGTATTTACATTTTATCTATGCCTAAAGCACAAGGTGCACCTATTGATATGTCGTTAATTAAGTCGTCGTGTGTTGGCCCTCCTGATGATTGTATTTTTTCATTAGGTGCAAAAGAAGTTGTTACAGGTTTGCATATGGTAACATTACAAAGTTTAATTAATGATCCTGATCCTGGTGCGTTATATGAGGCAAAGAAGACGGCGTGGGATTTTCCTTCATCTCGTAGTTTTAGTGTGTGGTTGGATCCGTTAGATGGGTCTGCACAGTTTCCGTTACTACAACCAAAGGAACCAGTTCCTGCACAAGCAAGTGTGTTTGTCAAAGAAATTGCTGTATCGTTATTACGGATGGATGGGACGCGTGTTCCAGGGATTATGAATATTCGTGTGTGGTAAAATGAACAAGAAAGGATTTATTCGGACGTTGGAATCGGTGATTGCTATCATTTTGTTATTAACATTAGTGTATATGTTAGCTCCTGAACAAGAGGCTATTCCTGATAAGCCTGGTCGTGTTGATGAAGCACATCGTGCTATTTTTGATGAAGTGTTAGTGAATGCAACGATGCGTTCATGTTTAGTTAATACCGTTAGTTTCTTTGGTGCGTTAAATAATGCGAGTGGATTGTATAATGGCACTGTTATAAGTGATCCGTGTTTATTGCCGTTGTTAGAATATATTGAAAAGTATGTGCCTACTGGGTTTGTGTTTTTAGCAGAGTTGTGTAATACGTCTGTTTCTTGTTTGGACGATGCATTGCCTGTTGATCGTGCGTTGTATGCTGAAAGTGTATGGATTGGTACAAGTACGCCAAAGATTTTTAGAGTGTATTTTTGGAAGAAGTAGCTATTTCTTTTGTAATAATGCTACAAAGAAACCATTAGTATCATAATACTGTGGCCAGATTTTTATATATTTTTTATGACTGCTTTTTGTTGTATGATCGTTGATTGAACGTGGTGTTCTATTTGTTGCGTCTTTATGGTTATGTAAGAATGTATCAATGACCATTTCATCTTCTTCTGGTTCTAAACTACACGTAGCATACGCTAATGTTCCTTTTGGTTTAAGCAAGGTCCATGCGTTTTCTAGCATTTTTTGTTGTAATTTAGCATAACGTTTGGTTATTTTTGGATTCCATTCTTTTAAGAGTTTTTTACTTCTCGCAATGTTTCCTTTGATTAATCCACTGCCTGTGCAGGGAACGTCAAGTAAGATGTTATCAAAGAGTTGTCCGCTTTCATAGTGTTCTGCTCGTTGTTGTGTTATCATAACGTTGTTTACACCGCATCGTTTAAGGTTTATTTGTAGGATTCTTTTACGAAAACTGTTTGGTTCGTTAGATATGATGGTGCCGTTGTTTCTCATTAAACACGCTAGGTGGTGTGTTTTTCCTCCTGGTGCTGCACAGAGGTCTAAGACTGTTGATCGTTGTGTTGGTTTAAGCAGTAATGCTGGTAACATGCTTGGTGATCCTTGTGAAAAGATCATGCCTTCTTTGTGTTGTTTACTTCTGCCAATGTCTCTTCGTCCTGTTTCGTGTTCAATATAGAATCCGTCACGACACCATGGTACTGACGTTAAGTTCCATCCGTCTTTTTTGAGTGATTGTTTTACTGTATGTGCTGTATGGTGCAAGGTGTTTATGCGTATGCTTTTACGTGCGAAGTGTTTACTGACTGATGCTTTGTATGTTTGAAAGTCGGTTAACAGTTCGTATTTCTTTATAAACGCTGGTTTGAAGTGCATACATTTCAGAGTACAGAGTATCTTTTAAAGGTTTCACAACAGGGATAATAATTGTATATGTTCTAGTCCTATTTTTCCAATCATTAAGGGCGTTAGGTCACCACCTTGTTCTGCGTAGTGTTTAATCGCAAGAAAGCCTTTCAAGTAAATATGGTCTTTCGTAAATGCTCCTGGTTTGCTTGTATTTGTTAGTCCACGTTTTGATCTCAGAGTTAATGTCCATGCGTCGTGTTTTGGGAAGTAGTCTAATAAGTGGTTATACACACTACTGAAGTTGTGTTTGAGACTATGGTGGTTGGCTATGACACGTCCGGCGTAGTTTCTCAAGATGGTTGGTGATAACAGTCCATGTCTGTACTCATTGTATGCAGCAAGTCCTTCTTCGGTGACTAAGTAGTTAGGGAAACCATAGTGGAAGAGTTTGTATGGTTGTTTTGCCCCATTTTCTGCTCTTGTTGCGTGCGTTCCTATTTCGTGAATGATGAGTCGTTGCACATCAGCAGCGGTAAAGGGTCGTTTTTTGTTCAAGTATAAGACTTTATTTTTTGTACTTACGGCTGCTCCTGCGACCATTTCTTTTTCTATGACGTCCCAGTCGTAGCGTTTTACTTTGAAGGTGTCTGAAAAGATTTTGTTTAATGATAGTCTTGAATAGGGTGTTCCTTGTTTTCTCGGTTTGTGTTTTTTTGCGTAGCGTTCCCATAAACTTTCTTCATTGGCTTCAAGAATGTGTTTTGCTTCTTTGACTAAGTCTTGTGAAGGTTTATTATATAATTGTACGGAATATTTTGTAAAGTCTCGTTTACCAATATGTTGCAACAGTGCAATCATACGTTCGAGTTCTATTATTTTTTTACGTAAGAGTGTACCATACACACTCTTATCTGTTTCTAAGGAATGAAGTTTCTTTGTGTATTGTGTGTAATCACTTGGTTTTACTTTGTATTTGAAATGGGGGTTGTAGCAATTGTCGTTGAAGATTTTTTTACGTTCGTCATTGACGTTAATAGGATTTAAGTGGGCTATGCGTAATCGGGAAGCTACTGCGGCAAGGTCACGGTCTACTTTTGTCATCAACATATGCTGTGATGAAGAGAAGTGGTTTATATGAATTTGTCTGGTTCAACGTCTTTTTCGAGGACGATAGGACCGATGTAACCACATTGTTTGCAGTGATACATGCCCGTAATTAATCCAGCGTAGATGTGTATGTTGGGATCACCGCATGAAGGACAGCATCTGATGGTTTCCATGGAGTTGTGGAAGAAGATAATCTTTAAATAGGCTCGTACGTGCCATCTCAAGATTGTGGGCCAGTGGTCTAGTCTGGTTATGGCACCGCCTTTACAAGGCGGTTATCGGAGGTTCAAATCCTCC
>CAZUSA010000012.1:0-5132 GCA_964622835.1 Candidatus Woesearchaeota archaeon
CATCGGGCGTATAAAACGAATGCGTTTGTTGAGTTTATCTTATTATTTTTGGGTACACTCGCTGCAGAGAATAGTGCGTTGGATTGGAGTGCGCGTCATAGGAAACATCATTTGTATGTTGATACTGATAAAGATCCGTATTCGATAAAAAAGGGTTTTTGGTATGCGCATTTGTGGTGTATGTTTCGACCGTTACCTGTAAGTGTTTCGTCTGTGCCTGATCTTGCGAAGAATAAGTTAATTATGTTTCAACATAAATATTACAAGTGGTTGTATCTTGCAGAAAATGTATTTATTATTGTAATTTTGGGATATTTGTTTAATGATTTCTTTGGTGCATTTGTGTTTGGTTTTTTATTGAGAACATTTTTAATTCATCATTCGACGTTTTTTATTAATTCTGTTGCTCATTGTTGGGGATCACAAAGTTATTCGAGAGAATCTTCTGCAGTAAATAATCTTCTTTTGGCGTTTTTAACGATTGGTGAGGGTTATCATAATTACCATCATGCTTTTGCATCCGATTACAGGAATGGTGTTCGATGGTTCCATTTTGATCCAACAAAGTGGTTTATTTGGACGTTGTATAAGACAGGGATGGCGAAAAAACTTATTGTGTTTAATAAGCTGACCATTAAGAAGAAGATTGTGTTGGAAGATAGTAAGTTTTTACTTGAGAACATAAAGAAGTCTTTGGATGTTCGGAAACAGGTATTTCTTGTGCGTGTTGCGGAAGAACGGAATAAAGTATCGCAGTATATTGAAGAAGCACGTATAGCAAGAGATGCGTATCTTGCAGGTAAAGCATCCAAGTTGCAAAAATCTGAAATAAAAAAGTTAAAGGGTGTTTTGAAAGTACGAAATAAAGTGTTTAGAAAATCATGGTCTCATTGGAAAAAGTTTATTAAAACGACGTATTAATTTAACTAACAACACGTTGTGCAAGTGCTTGTGGTCCTAAGATACTAGCACTGTCTTCATCGTCGATTGGAGCAAGTTCGTGGTGATCAAAACATCGCGCTTCATAGATCACTCCTTCTTCTGCACCTTCTGGACTAAGAACAGGATCTGCAATGGTTACAGGTTTTCCATTGCGTAGTCGTTGTGTTCGTGTTGAAGATGTACGGCACCCTCTAATATCACAAACGCCTTCTTTATGGACAATAGCTTCTCCCGCATATTGTGCAAAACCGACAAGATTACTAACAACACCAAAATATCTTCCTGCAAAATCTGTGTCTAATGCTGAAACAGTAACATCAACACCCCCTTCAACAAGCGCCATAACAACATGATCAAGAGACCAGTGTTTGGTAGGGTCAAAGTTTGCTTCTAATCCAAACATGTGCCCTTCTTCTATGAAAACAGCTCGTTTTTCACCAACAAGATTAAAGATTTCATCGGGGTGGTTATTGGGAACATAGATAGCTGGTACTTTTTCACCATTAGAAGCACGAGAATTAATGTAGGGTTGTCCTTTTAGAGGGCCTTCTTTGTATACATCTCGTGTGTTTGTTCTTGGTTGAAGAGCAAGAAAACTTGGTTCAGATAAACCATCTCGGTCGTCTGCGATTTGATTGCATCTCAATGCAGAGAGTAACGCTTCGGATTTTCCTGATTTCATGCATCCTACATGGACATAAAGCGATCCTCTTTTTATTGTTGTCACAAGTAACTCAAGGAAGCATCTCTTATAATATTGCATATGGTGAAGAAGCTATCTTCTATAAACTATTTAAAAAAATAACAATCGCGCTACCATAATGGCCATTAAGACGTTTTCTAATAAGGTTATTTTTGTTAGGGGTAGTTTAATGAAGGTTCCCAAACATGCACAATGAAAGGTCACTTTGGATAATAATTTTTGCCCAACACCGATACCACCAGTTACCATAACAACTAATGTTATCCACGATGTAAGTGGTAAATATGACGTCATGAAGTAATGGTTGACAATAAAACTAACACCTAAGAAAAATTCTAGAAACGGATACAATAGTGCGTAGCCTGGTATTGTTTTTGATAAGGGATCATACAGGGTAAAAGCTTTGGCAAAGCCGTTCACATCACCTAATTTCATTAAGGAAAAGAACACAAAGAATATTCCCATGTATAATAACATGAAGTCATACATGATTGATACTGTTGTTCCAACAAGTAGTACAAGTCCTAATATGTATGTAAAGAGAATGTTGTTGTTCATACGTAAAAAAAGAGGTGATAATATAAGTAGTTTTCTAACTGTTTTTTTCAAGCGTCTATATGATTAAATATGATTGTATCCTACAACATACGTGCACTTAATTAATTTCGGTTCGTTAGGGTTTGTTCATTGTCGTTCTAAAGAAGCGAAAGCTGCCGTTGAACAATTGCCTGAAGATACCTTTCAATGGAGTCCGGAACGTCCACATTGTGGCTATTCGCAATGGGCGGAGTTAGAAAGTGGTGTGTTGGTGTTAGCACAGCAAGGTGCGTCGTTAACTGATAAATTTGAGAATGCTTCATTAGATGTTGTCTTGCCACCTCATGCTGTACTCAATGCAGGGCGGACACGATATCGTGATGATGCACGACAAGATCCTACGTTGGTTAGTTTTTATTGGCAAAGTCAGGATTATGTTATTGCAACGCGTGTGGTCTTGCCTATGGGCTATCGAAGAACGTGGAAAGAGTGGTTGGACTTTTGATAAGAACCTTTAAAAGAGCACGGAAAACAAAGATTGAACACGCCACCGTGGCTCAGTGGTAGAGCACTTCATTGGTAATGAAGAGGTCGTGAGTTCGAATCTCATCGGTGGCTTAGTTTCTTTATTAAGAATAACCTACGGCACAAACACCGTATCCGATATTGGTGGGATCGTTAACATCTATTGCTGTGCAGAGTTCGGGTGATAATGCATGGGGTAATAAGGAATCGTTTGTACATAATTCACCGTGTAAGGAAGATAATCCTGAGTTGTATGCTGGTGGAACAAAACTTATTTTTGAATCGAATAGAAAAGAAGCGTTAGGTGACAAGTGTAACAATGAAGAAAAAGTGCAGTTATGGTGTTCTGAAAAGGTTGGTGATTCATGGACAACACCTGTTGTTCTTGCTGGTGAACCGAATGAAGGGAAGAAAAACACACAAGCATGGGTTGATGAAGTGAATAATTATTTGTATTGGACGAATGATGAAGGATGTGGTTGTGTTCGTCGTATGCCGTTTGATGGCGCATCAGTGTATGGTAGTGCAGAAGATGTTGTTATTCCTAACACTAAAACATTGTGGGAAGGTGGTGCTGATGGTCAAGTAGTGTTTGTTGGTGAGTATTCTCAGTCAGAAAATGTTGCATTTATTACTTGTGGTATTGCGCGTGAAGGTGGTCCGTTCTTGAAGAAGTGGTCTATAACAATTAATGCGTGTGTTATTCCGTTAAATTAATAAAAAATTATGCTACTTTTTCTCGTTCTCCGAGTTCTTTTATTTTTACTTTGCTGCGTTTGCCTTTTTGTGATTTTGTAATGATTGCTAAAAACATCTTGTGTAAGGTTTCTCCGTCAACAATAAATGTGTGGGTGTCTATTTTGTGAATCCCTTTGAGAAGGCCAATTTTCCCTTGGCTATTGAGATAACTTCTGACGTGGTTCCAAATAAAAAATGCTTGATCTTTGTCATTGAAGGTATATTGGTATCGTCCCATTGTTCTTTTAAGTAATTTTGTTCTTTTTATAGTTTTTTGTGACTTCTCATACTTCTTAGTGTGTCCCGTAGACTATTAGAATGGTTCTTGGATGGTGTCTTCTATCAAGTGGAGTGTGATAGTATGAAAAAATCTATTAAAATGAAGACGGCGTTGGAACAGTGTATGGCAAAGACGAATGATAATTGGTCTGTGTTAGAAGATTTTGGTGTTGTGTGTTGGCCTAAATAGTGTTACTTCCAAGTAACAACAAATAGGAACCTTTATAAAGATCAATAGACTCACATCGATCAATAGTAACAACACATGAGGTAACAACACAATGGGTAAAACAGGAAGAAACGCAAAACACAAGAGCCACAGACCTTTCCGTCATGGTCAGGGAACTGGTCGAAGAACACCAGTAGATAATTTGGGAGATTTTAGACCAATAGTAGTTATACAACGAGACGATATTCGTTTAGCTACAGATACTGGGCTTGAAGCAACACTTGGAGCAACGTCGCCAATAGAACATGTTACAGAGAGAACATCTCAACCAGATGTTTATGTTAAAGCTGGTAAACTGGATACACCATATGATGGTAACGTTCAAATAGCATCTGAACATCTTTTGGACAAGCCTGTTACGGTGACTATTAGTGGTCTGCCACTCAATAATGGTGGTTTACCGCGTACGCCAAACTACGGTGCACAATAATTAATCCCTTCTTTCAAGAGAACCAATAACAGTTCTCTTTCTCTTTCTTTTTCTTTTACCATAGATTTTTAAACACGCTATGAAGTCTTGCCAGTACAATGATTGATTTTAAAGAACAATTAAAAACAATAGTAAAAAAACATAATTTACCGTCGTTTGAAACGTTAGATAAAGAGTTTGAATTTTTATACGTTGGAAAAATTATTGAAGTAACACGCCCGTTATCGTTTATTAGAAGAAGAATGAGTGATAAAATGGGTGGTATTCTTGGTATGTTGCAAGGTATGGTACAACCAAATCCTTCCTCAATGATTAGTTTAGAAGAATCCTCATTTTTTACAAAAGAAGAAAAACAAGAAAAAATTATTGCTATCTTGCGTGAATTAATGTATTTTGAACGATTATCTATTCATTTAAACATTACATCAACAGATGAAGAAGAAGTTGCGTTTATTAAAGCATTATGGGAAAAGTGGAACCACCTTAAACCACAAATCCTAGAACTGACAAAGAAGTTACATGAAGGCTGGAGAAAAGATAGTGAAGAAAAGAAAGACCATAATTACATGGGCTAAACCTTATAAATTCTGATACGTTCTGGTTTCTATGAAAAAGGGGCAGGTGTATCTTCTGGCAGCAATTATCATTGGATTATTGTTATTTACCTTAGTAACGCCTTCGAATCTTGTACATCAACAAGTGATTGATGATGATTTTGAAGCCTTATCACAGAATTATCAAGTAGAAAG
>CAZUSA010000013.1:0-3465 GCA_964622835.1 Candidatus Woesearchaeota archaeon
AACAAGTGATTGATGATGATTTTGAAGCCTTATCACAGAATTATCAAGTAGAAAGCGCGAAGTTTTTGAATGAAGTGTTAAACCAACAGGGTGTTGATCGTTCGGTTATTAACACTTCTTTTTTGAATTTTACGATTGCGTTTACGTCGTATTCGAAGACGAAGAATCCTAATTTTGGATTAATCTATGCGTTTCCATTTGGTGCAGGGTTGTTTATTGGGAATTATGCACAAGTGCCTATGAATATAACGGTCAATAGTAATATGATACCGTTAGATGGGTGTTTTGATGAAGTAAGTACCACTGTTTCTGTAGCTGGTGTTAACTTAGATATTCCGGGATTAACGCCGTCAATGTATAAGGATTGTACCACGTTTACTGCATATCCTACGGATGATAAAATGAATTTGTTAATTGAAGATGTGCACTATACGTTTAATTTAGATGGTGGACGTTCGGATATTATTGTCGTTAGCCGTGAAAGCCTCGGTGACGATATTAAGGTCTTTATGAGTGAATAGCTATTGTGCTTTTCTTTTTGCTGCTAATCTTGGACTGTTCCATGCACAAACAGCACCAACCATTGGTCGTGTTATTTCTTCTGTATCTTCATAAAATGCTTCATAAATTTCTTTGGGTGTGTTCCCTTGTCTATGGAGATCTCTAATGGCATCTTTATCCTCGTTAGAGAGGGTTACTCTTTGTGGTGCATGTTTCTTTTGCACTGCTTCTGGTGGTTTGGCAGCTTGTATGGCTGTTAGCAATTCTTGGGTGTATTTATCTTTGGTGGTTACATCAACATCCTTTGCATCAAGAAGCCCTCTTAAAATACCATGGTGTGTTGTAAAAACATCCACTAAAGTGTTCAGGGGTTGTCCTGCCTCTTGTAAGATGTTGAGTACTTCTTGTCCAACGCGAAATCCTTGGAGTGTTGCGGGCGGAAGAGTAAAGACATCGAGGGGTTTATATGTTCCACCAAATCGTTGTCTTAAAAATGTTTGAAAACTTCTATCTTTTCTCCCTGCTGCTTGTGTACGTACTCTCAATGTGAGGTTTCCTAATCGTTCTAACTGGTCAAGGTGGGTGGCATTAAGGAGGGGGCTGGTGGCTAATGTTTCTCCACTGACAACTTGTTCAAGACCAACCGTGTGTGTGAGCATGGGCGTTCCACTTGCACTGACATAATCATGGGAGTCATAGTGCCGTATGCTTTTTGATACTAATTTATTAAGATAAAATCCATTTTCTTGTAGAGCTCTAGAACCTCTTCTTAAATGTGCACTCCTTTGTGAAGCGGGGATTGGTTCAAGCCCTATTTTTTTCATTAACTGTGGACCAAAATAAGGATATAACATAACAACATCTAATGGATCTCGTAATGTTCCGTCATCATCAATGCGGAGGCTTTTTCCCGTTTCTCTGAGACATTCATAACACGCTCTTACTCTTTCTGGCGTCACTCCTAAATTTTTTTGTGTATATGCACGAACGTCTGCTTTTTCAAATTCAGCAAGGACGTCTTCCCTGTTCATGGTTCTTACAAGGGGTTGCGCTGCTCGTACAGCTATTTCTGTAAACATACCGTAACGGATAGCGGGGAGGAACGATGTTAGTGTTGTCCCTTTTCCATCTTCTAATCTCGCTTCAAAACCCATAATGTCTCCTATGAATGTTGATGCTGTTTCGGTGTTGGTCTTGGTATGTGTCGGATCCGCTTCCCATGTTTTTCCCGTTTGTGTTTCGAAAAATTCTTCAAACATTCTGAGTTCTGTACTCTCATACGGTACACCAAGGGAACAAAGTGCATTTAATCGCCATTGTGTTGCTGCATTTTCACGACGTGCTTGTGTGTTAATGGCAAGCAGTGTTTTTTCATCTAACGTGGCGGAGTTTGGATCAAAAAGTCTATTCAACGATCGAACAACAGTGGGTCCATAATTTTGTAAAAAGTCTAATGATACTACGTTGAGTGGGGGTGTTTGGTCATATGCGGTAATGTCTGTTCCTCTGATAAGGTTGATTCTTCGTTCAGGGGGTAGTGCATCATTTTCTCGTTCAACGGCTGCAAAGATTGCTGGGTCTTGTTCTATGCCGTAGACCTTGGATGGTTGAAAGCCAAGGGGTCCGTACACCTCGTGAAACTCTACGAGTGAGGGTCCTGTGAGGAATGCTGCTGTTAGATTGGATCTCTCTCCTGGGAAGAAAGTAGCTATATTGTCCTTTAAACGGGCTCTCGCTTTAGCTTTCTCTGGATCTCTTTCAAACTGTTTAACATCGTATGTTGTCATTAGAAAGTAGTGATAATTATGATATAAAAGTGTTTCTCTTTGGGTGGGGGGTGTTTCAAACAATACATTTAAATAAAAGTAAGATTTTCTTACTATCATGGAAGTTACGACGTTAAGCACAAAAGGACAAGTTGTTATTCCGGAAAAACTAAGGAAAGACTATAAAATTGGTTCAGCATTTCTCGTATCCAAAGTGGATGAAATGATTATTCTCAAACCTATTACAGGCCTCACGGATAAAGAAAAGAAGGAACTAAAAGAACTCAAACGTGTTTGGAAAGAAATAGACAGTGGTACAGCCTGTGCATACAGAGAAAAGGAATTCTTTGAAGCAATGGAACAATGGTAACCATCATACCATCATCTTCGTTTAAAAAAGCAGTAAAACATCTTAATACACAACAACGTGATGTTTTACGTAAGGTCATTAAAAAAATAATAAAAGAGCCTACTGTTGGCAAACCACTAAAATATGGGCGTGGTGAACGATCATTACGAATGAAACCGTTTAGAATTGTCTATTCTTTTCGCCAAGATACAAAGACATTATCTTTACTCATGTTTAAACATAGGAAAGACGTGTATCGAGACGGCCCGTAGAAAATAGCAACCTTGATAAAGATATGATCAAAAACAATATTGTGATATTGAAGAAAAAAGGTGTTTCTCCGGCGATTAGTTGGATTATTTTAATTGGTATGGCAGTAACCATGGCTGGTGTCGTAACGGTCTGGACGAGAGGTATTGCTGAGGATTCTACTGATCGTGTTATTGGGAATGTCGAGCAAGATCTCAGATGTGATGATATTGTTATTCATGCATATGAAGATACTGGTCCTGCTTGTTCATCAATTACTATCGGCAATCGAGGTCTCTTTTCTATTGTAGGATATAAGATACGTGATACCAGCGGTATCCAAGATGTAACCTTTGCGTCACCGTTAGTACCACAAAAAGAACAAACAGAATCTTTAAGTAGTATTACACCTGTTCTACCAGAGAATACCATTAGTATTATTCCTGTTACAATGGTTGAAAAAGAAGAGGTTCCCTGTATGGCAAAAGAAGTCACAGTTACATGTTCATAAGATGCAAAGAAAAAAAGGTGTTTCTCCATTAATCGCAACAACATTACTTGTTGGTTTTGCTGTCGCTGTTACAACGGTTGTTATGATGT